>NZ_JAPCJG010000001.1:0-813867 GCF_027707985.1 Aeromonas sp. QDB03
CGAAACGGCGGTAGCGTGACGGGCCATCATGCGGCACCTCCCTCAGTCTTGCTCAGGGCATGGCCAGCGCGGATCAGGCCCTCGGCCAAGAACAATGCTTCGCTCAGTTCAGCCCGTAGGTAATGACTATCAGAGGCAAGTAACCGACTCAGAACAGACAACAGATTAAGGCCATCTTCGGCCATTTCGGCAGGGGATGAAAACAGTTTGAAACCAGAGGCTTCTCGCAATTGTTCGAAGAAATCGACAGGGGATTGGGCTGGTGATTCGATAGGGCTGTCAGGTAGCAGATCAAGCAGCGCTTTCTGAGCATGGATAGGCAGCAGATCAGCTCTGTATTCGAGAGGGCCACCCTTTCCAGACCCTTTGCAACGTACTGCACTGGGTTTATTGCGAAGCTGACGTTTGAAATACTTTTGAACACCCATCCTAGTCTTGGGGAAATGGGAAAAGTTTAGTTCCAGAACTTTGCTAGCAGTCAACCAGATTTGGCTAACAGAATGGAGATCAGATGATGATCCGGCCATGGCGGGCCTCCTTTGATAGTAGGACTATCACCATCAGGAGGGTCGTAATCTCGCTGGTGGTGAGCTGAACAGGGTTACGACCACCGCTCAAAGGAAACGGCCCAGCTTGCGCTGGCCCCATCCAGCCCACCATAACAAGGCTAGAATTTTGCACAAAAAAACACGCTATAGGCGTGTTGTGCGCCTCTGATTATACGGGGGTCGTAGTCCCGGCACCAGTTTTTTGCTGGCACATTTCAAGGCTATCTTGAGCGGTTTTACCTGTCAACCACAATGATCAATTCACTAGAATTTGCCACCCATGCGAGTCCACCAAATCGGAAATCCACATCAACACTTACGTCCGATTTAATATAATCTTGCATTAAGTGACTTGCTTGTAAAATCAAGTAAAATCAGCATGATAACTTGATTCGGAAATCGCAAGATTGAATCGGAAATGATTTCCGATTCGCCATCAATAAAACGGACGTGGTGTAAGTGCAATCGGAAAATATAAGTGCTCATGCGAAAAGCTGGAAAGGAAACTCATGAGGTCTCCTCAGTTCCTTTGGCTACGAGCAAATCAAAAGCAAAAACGATGTTAAAGTAATTGATTTATATGGCTTTTACACCAAAAGGAACATGATTGCCATGAATGGAAACTCAGTTCCCATTCATGGTCATAACAAAGGAACTAAAATCGAGCCAACAGGTTGATAGAAAAATTCGCAATCACGCCATCTTGCGAATTTTTCTTCGAGCCGCACCACGGCTTTATGGCGTGATATTATGTGTTTAAAAACATATAGTTACTTGCAATAATCCCATGCCATTACCAAAAAGACCGCTGCGGTTTTTTCTGCGCACCATAAAAGACCATCCCGCCTTGCCACAGACGGCTTTGCTGGCGTTCAGAGCTGCTCTATCAAGGCCAGATGGCAGCAGGGGCCGCGCCGTTCTGAGAGGGGAGTTTAAAGCCGGTTTAAAGGCCAATTTAAAAAACAGCGCGTGATCACTTCGGTAGCGATTTTCGGCCACTTTTAGGAACAGTGATCATTTCAGTGATTTCTAATATACTCGCCGACAAGCCCGCCATTTTCCAGGCTGCGATCGCCACCAAAGCCGCGCCACTCCTCAGATCCCGATTCCACTTATGCCCTAGCGATTCCACTTATTTCCGGGGTCTGTCTTAATGATCAATCCACTAGAGCCTATACACTGACCTGGACCGGCTGCTGGCCGGCATCAATGCGGGTGGCGTTGCGGGCCAGCAGATCGCGCAGATCCCGCACCGACAGATCCGGGTAGGCGGACATCAGCAGCGCCATGGCGCCCGAGGTGTTGGGGGTGGCCGAGGAGGTGCCGTTCATCACGCCGTTGTAGTCGCAGGTGGCATCCAGTTGCGGGTTGTTGTGCAACAGGTTGGTGCTGGGATCGTCGGTGCGGTTGTAGCCCATGTCGCAGCCGGGCAGATCCGTGGTCACCATGGCCGGCGCATCGGTACCGTACTCCCCGCCGGGGGCGCTCAGGAAGACGTTGCTGCCGACGCTGGAGTAGGAGGAACGCACTCCATCGGCGTTGATGGCGCTCACCACCAGGTTCCAGAAGTTGCTGTTGGAGGGGTCTATGTTGCTGTTCTCGAACGGCAGCTTGGGCAGGGCGCCGGTGCGGCTGAACATGTAGTCACCCGCGGCGATGCGGTTGAAGCCGTTGCCTGCCGCCTTGATATAGGCTGCGCCCTGTGCCTGCTGGGTTTGCTGCTCGAACAGGCGATCGAGCTGAACCTGATCCAGCCCGCTGGCGCTTTGCGGATCCACCAGGCTCATGCCGTAGCTCTGGTTGAAGACCCGGTTGTCGGCGGTGGCGGTGCTGCCGCCCAGCGCATAGATCCAGTCTTTCTGCAGCTGCTTGCTGCGCTCATCCAGCAGGTTGAACCCCTGCAGCTGGACGCGGGGGGCCACCCCCAGGGTGCCGATGTGGTTGTCGACCGCCCCGATCAGGCCAGAGACGGAGGTGCCATGGGCACTGTCCGGATCGGTCGGAGTGGGGTCGCTGCTGCCGGTCACCACGTTTTTCGAGCCGGGGCGCACATTGTCGGCCAAGTCCGGGTGGGCGATGGCTAGGCCGTCATCCACCACGGCCACGTTGATGCCCTGACCCTGCACGCCGGTACGGTGTGCCCACCAGAGGTTGAGGTCGTTGCCTGCCACGCCGCCGCGGGGGCTGAAGGCATTCTGGCCGCTGTTGAGCAGGTGCCACTGCTGATCCTGCAGCGGGTTGATGCCGGGCAGGCAGCGCGCTGCGCTGCTGCGGCCGGTATCGAGGCCGGCTTCCTTGCCGGTCAATGGGGTGCAACTCTCACTCGCCTGAACTGAAGCGATGGGCAGGGCCGAGAGCAGGGCCGAGATTGCCAACGCTAACGATGTTTTTCTCATTAATAAACTCCATCTTATATCGCACCGTCCTGGGTGCGACTGGCATCTATACACGGGAAAAACAGAGTCAAAAAGCACTCGTTTTGATTCTGAGATAAGGCTCAAAAAAATCCCACAACAAATATTTTACAGACCATCTTGGGGTTCCTGTGAATCCTTTTGTGTGGTGTATTGAGAACTTTTCTCAGCTGGCTGGTGTTGATATTTATCTTTGTAGATCAACCTATTAGTAACTGTTCGTTAACGTTTGGCGGGACAAGCAGGTGCGAAAGGGGGCGGGCGGAGTGGTGCGAAATGGGAGGCGTACCACGCTGGCGGGGGGCCGCCGAGATCGAAAGCAGAGTGAGGGTGACTACAGGCAAGCCACAGGGCGCCACTGGCGCCGTGTGGGATGAAGTCGCTGGTCGACAGGGGGAGGCTATTTGATCAGCGCTAGTAATGGCGCCGTGTCGAATGGAGTAGCCGGTCGGCAGGAGAGCTATTTGATCAACGCCAGAATGGCGCGAAACGCCGGATGGCGGCAGTCACCCAGCAGCTCGTAGAGGCACATCTCCACCGAGGTGAGTTCGGCCCCGTGCGCCGCCAGCTTGTGGATGGCGAGCTCCCGGTTGGCGGCGCTGCGCGACGACACCACATCCACCACCAGCGACACCTGGCTGCCCGCGTCCAGCAGTCCCTGCACCGTCTGGTAGACGCAGATATGGGCCTCGATGCCGCACACCAGCCAGTGGCTGACGCCCTGGCGGGCGAGGGCGTCGGCCAGCGCCGGTTCCCCCAGGGCGCCGAAGCTGTGCTTGGGCAGCACAAGATCGCCTGCCTGCATCAACTGCAGCTCGGGCACGGTGGCCCCGAGCTTGTCCGGGTTCTGCTCCAGCCAGACAACCGGCAGGCCCAGCAGTCTGGCCCCCGCCACCAGTCTGGCGGTGTGGGCGATCAGGGCGTCGCTCCCCTCGACCAGACGGGCCAGTTTGCCCTGAATATCGACGACCAGCAGGCCGGTGTTCGTGGTGGTCAGCATGGATACTCTCCCGTATCAGAGTGAGACAGTGGCGCC
This sequence comes from Aeromonas sp. QDB03, assembly GCF_027707985.1. NCBI lineage: Bacteria > Pseudomonadati > Pseudomonadota > Gammaproteobacteria > Aeromonadales > Aeromonadaceae > Aeromonas > Aeromonas sp. QDB03. Next base: position 3,999 of record NZ_JAPCJG010000001.1, read on the forward strand.
GAGTGGGCGGGCGAGGGATGCGCGCGACTGGTTCCACAGATAGATGAGGGTCAGCGCGATGACGGTACCGATCGGAAAGGCGAACAACTGCAGGGCGACGAAGCACCAGAAGACCACCTTGAAGGCCGTCACCTGTTCGGTGAGCCCGCGGTAGGCCACATAGTTGAAGGCGAGCACAAACAGGGCGATGGCTGTTGCCAGGCCAAGGCTGAGACTCTGCGATGGTGCCATGTCAGCCGGATGGAGCGGGCTGACCGTGACGACGGCCCAGGCAACGAACGCAATCATGGCGAGGGAGAGCATGGTCGCAACGACAAAGATGGCCTTGGCGAGCAGATGTTGTTTGGGGGTCATGAATACTCCTTGAATATGGCGTGGTCTTGCTCCCTGCTGGTGATTTAGCGAACTCTCCATGTCGTTCGCGACTGACAAGGTGACGCATAAAACATGAGTCACAGTGCTCTGTCGATAGGGTCTAAACCTACCGGCGATACCGGCACTGGTCAAAAATAAAGTAATTCAAATTGTAAATGTTGTGACAGTTAAACCCGCTGGGCCACCAGTTGAAATACTCAACATCGGCCCGTTAACCGGAGGCGGAACATTAACCAAAGCGACGGTTAAACGCCTCTTTGCTAACTTTCCGCTCCATCTGTGAATTGCATTTAGGGCAAAGAGTTTGCTTTTTTCCACTGATAGTCCATTTATAATATGTCTTTTTTATAGACTGACCACAGATACTGCAAGATGATGGCTTTCCAAAAATGGCACCTATCACGACAAAAATAATTAATGCAACTAGCCACTCCATTCATTGGCTCCTCAATCAGGTTGATAGCTGGTTTTGGCGTTCAAAAACTGCAGCGTGGTGCAGATCAATTTTTTCATTTATATAACAGTCGGTAGATTTAACCAGGTCTCTGATAAATCGGATAACTTTTTCCAACTCGTCGCGTTTTATAAGATGGGGAGCTAGTACGCCAGTGCTGATAGGCTTTGAACGATGCGCAGCTTCACCACGTTTTTTAATCCATTGATTGAGTGTTGAGCGCGCTTTATCTGGCTCGTAGTTCGACCAGCGCCACCCCTCTGTGACATCAAATCCAAGATAATCCATAAATATTTTTTTCGTTTTATCTGAGGTTGGATTATGAAATGACTTTAAATCTGCATGCAGTTTCTTCAGGATAAAATCACCCAAGTAACTGCCCTGTACTATGGCTAATTTTTTATGCATTTCCTCAACCAGCCGATCTTCCACATAGGTTTCCCAAGCAGTGAGCGCCATTACCAGACCTGCGCGTTTTAAAACTTCACTGCTGGGTGGTGGGGGATTGGCATTAATACCATCGAAATGGGCTAGCAGCTCTTCGGCATCTTTAATTGAATACTCAAATCCTTGAATCGCTTTTGACATATTCCTTGTCCCTATTTATAACGTTATCTTCTGGTTAAGCTACTTAGGTCTGCGCAACATCGACATTTATAATAATTAAATATGTACCACGGCCTCTACATTGTTCCCATCTGGGTCAAGCAAAAATGCGGCGTAATAATCAGGGGAATAGTGAACGCGAGGTCCCGGTTGTCCGTTACAGCGAAAGCCCGCTTGAATACCTGCCAAGTGAAAAGCATCGACTTGTGCTGATGTCGTGGCGCTGAAGGCAAGATGGCAGGGGGGGGGTCGGTCGAATTTCTCGATCAAAAAGCTCACCTTGTCACGACCGATCAGGCCAAAACCGGCAGCGGTGTCATCTGCCCACTTGAGTTCCATATGCAGTGGGTGGAGCACGGTTTGGTAGAAGTGCTTGCAGTCGTCAAAATGCATTGTCTTGATTTCAACGTGATCGATCACGGCAACTCCTTGGCTGGCTGAATAAAACTATCTCCTTTGTTCTCCTCTGTTTAACTGCGAGCATAAGGGGCTGGTGTTCACATCGCCGCTGCCGTGCCTGAATGACGCTGTCAGTGCGCGCCTTCTTCCATAGGGTGAGCCTGACAAAGCGAACCTGGCACCCTGACGCAAAATGGTACCGAATAACCACAATAAGTCACTTGAGGCCCGCTTGGGGAGGGGGTCAAGCAATAACTGTGTGGTTTATCAAAGATTTCTTGTCATGGGTACCCGGCAGAGTTGAGAGCCGGGCTTCACTGCCATCCGGTAAAGCTTGCCCGGTTTTGTTGCTTGGCGAAGCGAAACGGCTCTGTTATGGTGTGGTTAATTAGCCGTTTGGATGGCTAGATGGTTGCAGTGGTTCAAGCACGACTCTGCCATCGCGCCAGCCGTTGAGATGTTTACAGGGAGTTTTTATGCAGCGTCGTTCCTTCTTTGCCCTTTCCGCCCTTTCCGCCCTTTCCGCCCTGGCCCTGCTGGCCGGTACTCTGCCATTGGCCGCGCTGGCTGCCGATCCGGCCAAACAGGAGATCGTCATCGGTACCACGGTAGGGGATTTTGCCGACATGGTGACCGACTCCATCAAGCCGCAGCTCGAAGCCAAGGGCTATCAGGTCAAACTGGTGGAGTTCACCGACTACGTGACCCCCAATATCGCGCTGGCCGACGGCTCGCTCGATGTGAACTGTTTCCAGCACAAGCCATACCTGGAGAGCTTTGCCAAGGATCGGGGGCTGTCGCTCGCCCCCATCACCCAGGTACCGACCGGCCCCATGGGCCTCTATGCCGGCAAGCTGGGAGATCTGAAGGCGGTGAAGGAGGGGAGCACGGTGGCCATTCCGAACGACCCCACCAATCAGGCGCGGGCGCTGCTGATGCTGCAGGATCTGGGCTGGCTGACCCTGAAGGAGGGGATCAACCCACTCAAGGCGAGCGAGTTCGACGTGGTGAAAAACCCGCACAACCTCAAGCTGGTGCTGCTGGAGGCGGCCCAGCTGCCCCGCTCGCGCGAAGACGTGGACTTCTCGGTCATCAACGGCAACTTTGCCGCCTCAAGCGGCATTCCCTTTAGCTCAGGCCTGTTCCTTGAGCGCAGCTACGACTTCATCAACTGGGTGGTGGTAAAAAGTGCCGATGCGGACAAGCCCTTTGCCAAAGACGTGGCTGCGGCCTACAACTCGGCTGCCTTCAAGGCTTATGCCGCCAAGCGCTTCGTCGATTACAAATACCCAGAAGGGTGGCAGGGAGCGAGTGCCAGCAACTGAGTGGCCAGCGTCACAGGCTTTGAACAAAAACGGGCACCTGCGGGTGCCCGTTTTTTGTGTCGTACAGATGTCAGTAATGGCGCAGCCACCAGCGGGCGGCGAACAGCGCGGTGAGGCTGCCGAGCAGGGCGCTTGCCAGCACATCCAGCGGCCAGTGCATGCCGATCAGCATGCGCGACAGGCCGACACCGATGGCCCACAGCGGCAGCAGCCAGGCGCCGGCTGGGGCGCGCGCCAGCCAGATCAGGCCGAAGAACTGGGCCAGGCTCATGGCGGCGATGCTGTGGCCGGAGGGGAAGGCGTAGTTCACCTCCGCCTGCCAGTGGTTGGCGAGCCACTCGGGCAGCGCCAGCAGCTGGCTGGCGGCATGGACCTGCTCGCTGCGCACCTCCACCTTGCCGTCGTAGAACTGCTGGATGGCGGGGATCAGCTGCTGGCTCTCCAGCCAGAGCAGGTAGGGGCGGGGCTCCTCGGTCAGATGCTTGATCAGGCTCTTGATGAGCCAGTCGCCGGCAAGCACGGCAAACAGGGCGCCGCCGAGGGCCAGCAGCGCCGGCAGGCTCAGCGTCAGCTTGTGTCGGGTCAGCAGCAGCAGGGCCAGGATGCTGACGCCGATGCCGGGCACATCCACCATGCGGGTGAGGGCGTAGGGCCACCAGAGCCAGTCCGAGTGCAGGGCCTGGCTCATGAACGGTTGCCAGGGCAGGCAGGCCAGCAGGAGCAGCGGCAGGATCAGGGCGGCACTGAAACACAGCACCTGGCGGCGCGGCAGGGAAGAGGCGTGAGTCGGCATAACGGGGCTCGGCAAGGTGCCCATTCATGGGCAGCAAAAAAAGAGGCGCCATTGTGCCAGCCCAGTCCGGTCGGTCAAGTCGCGCCCTGCTCGCTGTAACACGGGGTTACAAATGAGTGTGGTGATGGCCGACCTGCCGAGTGCAATCCGGCTGGTGGCGAGGGGGAACACCCGAGGTTGCTTGTGCAGGTTGCACCACTCGGTTGAGCAGAGATGAATCAGCAGCGCGCAGGTTCCCGCCAGAAAGTCGCAGCGGCCGCCGCTCATGGATGAATAAGCATCTGAAACTTCGGTCTGTTTGGGCTAGAATGGCGCGCTTGTGGCCGCTAGCGAAGTGAGAGAGCCCGATGAAGATCGTCGTTGATGAAAATATGCCCCATGCCCGTGAGCTGTTTGCCGAATTTGGCGAGGTCATCCCGCTGCCCGGCAGGCAGATGCAGGCGGCGGATCTGCAAGAGGCCGACGTGCTGCTGGTGCGCTCCGTTACCCGGGTGGACGCCGCGCTGCTGGCCAGCAGCCCACGACTGAGCTTCGTCGGCACCGCCACCATCGGCACCGATCACGTGGACAAGGGGTTGCTGGCCGAGCGGGGCATTCCTTTCTTCAGCGCCCCCGGCTGCAACAAATATTCGGTCGGCGACTATGTGCTCTCCGCCCTGCTGGTGCTGGCCGAGCGTCATGAGCTCAACTTGAGCGAGATGAGCCTCGCGGTCATCGGTGCCGGCAACACCGGCGAGTGTGTGGCAGGCAAGGCCGAGGCGCTCGGCATGCGGGTGCTGCGCTGCGATCCGCCCCGTGCTCGCGCCACCGAGGCCAACGAGGTGGCGCAGTTTGTCGACTACCAGCAGGCCCTTGAGGCCGACATCGTCAGCTTCCACGTTCCCATCACCCACCAGGGGCCGGACGCCACCTTCCACCTGCTGGATGCGGCGCTGATTGCCGCCCGCCCGGCCGGGCAGATCCTCATCAACGCCTCCCGTGGCGAGGTGTGGGACAACCAGGCCTTGCTGGCGCGCCAGCAGAGCCAGGCGCCGCTGCGGCTGGTGATGGACGTGTGGGAAGGGGAGCCGGAGCCGCTGCAGGCCCTGGTGCCCCACACTGAGCTAGCGACCCCGCACATCGCGGGTTACAGCCTAGAAGGCAAGGCCCGTGGCACCTGGATGCTCTATGAGGCACTCTGCCGGCAACTGGGGCGCACGCCGCGCCAGGATCTGCAAAGCTTGCTGCCCATCCCCGAGGTGCGCGAGGTGATGCCGGGCCAGCCGGCGGATCAGGCCTTGATCAAGCAACTGGTCCACCTTATTTATGACGTGCGCCGCGATGACGCCCGTTTTCGCAACCGACTCGGTGTGGCGGGCAGCTTCGATGAGCAGCGCAAACACTATCCTGAGCGGCGCGAGCTCTCTTCCCTGCAGCTGAAAGGGCCGTTTGCCAGCGATGCCCTGGCCAGGCTCGGGTTTGTCTGCCAGCCAGACTGAACACTTTACATACTTGAAGGGGCGGGAGCCTTGTCCCGCCCACACCCGGTCTGGCCGACGCCAGACCCGCTATCAGGCAGGTCCGCCTGCCAGCGGTGATGCCAGCGCGCGTCACCGGCACCATCATAGGAGAGAACAGCAGTGAGTCAGCAATTCAACGTAGCGGTATTGGGCGCCAGCGGCGCCGTGGGCGAGGCGATGATCGAGATCCTGGAAGAGCGTGCCTTCCCGATCGCCACCCTCTATCCGCTGGCCTCCAGCCGCAGCGCCGGCGACACGGTGCGTTTTGCCGGCAAGAACGTCGAGATCCTGGATGTGGAGGAGTTTGACTGGAGCCAGGTGCAGATCGCCCTCTTCTCCGCCGGGGCCGAGGTCTCTGCCAAGTGGGCGCCGATTGCCGCCGAGCACGGCTGCATCGTCATCGACAACACCTCCTGCTTCCGTTACGACGAAGACATCCCGCTGGTCATTCCGGAAGTGAACCCGGATGCGCTGGCCGATTTTCGCAACCGCAACATCATCGCCAACCCCAACTGCTCCACCATCCAGATGCTGGTGGCGCTCAAGCCGTTGCATGATGAAGTAGGTATCTCCCGCATCAACGTGGCGACCTATCAGTCCGTCTCCGGCTCCGGCAAGGAGGGGGTGAGCGAGCTGGCTGGCCAGACCGCCCATCTGCTCAACGGTCGTCCGGTGGAGCCGAGCCTCTACCCGCAGCAGATCGCCTTCAACCTGATCCCGCAGATCGACAGCTTCACCGACAACGGCTACACCCGGGAAGAGATGAAGATGGTGTGGGAGACCCAGAAGATCCTGGGGGATGCCAGCATCGCCGTGAACCCCACCTGCGTGCGGGTGCCGGTGTTCTACGGTCATGCCGAGGCGGTCCACGTCGAGCTGCACCAGCCGCTCGACGCCGAACAGGTAAAAGAGCTGCTGCGCAATGCGCCGGGGGTCACCCTGTTTGACGACGAGAACGACTATCCGACCCCGGTGCGCGACGCAACCGGCAAGGATGCGGTTCTGGTGGGCCGGGTTCGCCAGGATATTTCTCACCCCTGCGGTATAAATATGTGGATCGTGGCCGATAACGTTCGTAAGGGCGCGGCGACCAACAGCGTGCAGATTGCCGAACTGCTGGTGCGCGATTACCTCTGATCGCCGGGTCCATTGGTCTGGCGGGGAAGGAAATCCGCCAGGCTTCCAGCCTGTGAACCCATGGGGTGGATGTGACCGGGGGCGCACTCTGCAGCCCCGAGAATTTTTCGCGATATCAACTGATTAAGTTTTTTCCTACACTCAGGGGCAAGTTGGGTGCTAAATGTGTCGGACTGCTGGCTTGCAACCTGAGCCTGATTTATATTGAACCGACTGTTTTGGGGTAACTATCCAGATTTTTCAATGTGATAGGGCCGTCATACGAAGGAACGAATATGGGACATTCCCGCATAACATTGGCAACGCTACTCGCATTGGGTCTGCTGGGCACGGCCCAGGCTGAAGACTCGGCGCGGGAGCCTTTTTTTGTTGAGCTCAAAGGCCCGGACGAGCCGGCTCCACCCGCCGTCAATTCCCAGCCGCTGGCACAACCCGTCGCCGCTCCCCGCGCCACGTCCCAACCCAGCCGAGCCACGGCCCAGCCGATCGTGCGGCAGGTTGCGAGCAATGCCGGCAGTTATGGCCCCATTCGTCCCACCGATACCCTCTGGAGCCTGGCGAGCAAGTACCGTCCCTCCAGCAGTGTCAGCGTCTACCAGACCATGGTGGCGATCTACGAGAAAAACCCCCGCAGTTTCGCCGATGGCAACATCAACCACATTCTGGTGGGCTCGCGCATCCAGCTGCCCACCACCGCCGAGGCCAGCGTCATCACCGATGCCGAGGCCCGCGCCAAATTCCGCAGTGACAACGCCAGCTGGAAAGGGCTGAGCCCGAAATACCTGGCGAGCAAGCATACCCAGCCGGCCAAGCCGGTGGCCGTTAAAGCGGCCCCGACCAAGGCGGCCGAGCCGGCCAAACCCGAGGTAGCCAAGGCCGCGCCCGCCAAGGCGGCGCCCATTCCGGCCCCGGCACCCAAGGTGGAGACACCCCAGCCGGCCACCGAGGTGAAGGCGGTTGCCAAGGCTCCCGAGTCGGTAGCCAGCCAGGCGGCTGCCACCAGCGCCGCCACGGCCAGCGCACCGGCGCCGTTGCCGGCCGATGTCAATCAACCGGTCGGCAAGCCTTCCACCGAGATGGCGCTAGCGCTGGAAGATGCCAACGCCCAGCTCGGCCAGGTCACCGAGATGAACCACAGGCTCAAACTGCGGCTGCAATCACTGACCGAAGAGGTGGAGACCCTCAAGGCCCAGCTGCAGGATCAGACCGCGCTGCAAAAAGAGATTGCCGAGCTCAAGGCCAAGCCGGTTCCGCCGGTGGCGCCGGCCCCCGAGCCCAAGCAGAACTGGCTGATGGACCTGCTCTCCTCGCCGCTCAACCTGGCCATGATCATCCTGTTGCCGGTGCTGCTGGTGCTGGCGCTGGTGACCCTGTGGCTGCGGGCGCGTGCTCGCCGCGAGCTGGAAGAGCAGGAGAAGAGCCTGTCCGAATCCACCGCCATGGTGATGGATCAGGAGAGCAGCGAATTTGACGAGCTGATGACGGTCGGCATCACCGACGACGAGCCGGTACGACCGCGTCCGGATCTCAATACGCCGGATGGCTACATGGCGGTGGAAGAGCCTGCCGCGCCGGCCGACCTGGTGTTCAGCGACGATGGCGAGATGGACCTGGCCAGCTTCGATGCCGAGCCGGCCCCGTCCGCCAAGGCCGCCATCCGGGATCCGGATCTGGTGCCCGAGCTGGATCTGGCCCATGACGAGTCCATCACCCTCGACACCGAGCCGGATCTGGATCTTGCCAGCGAATTCAATCCCAAGCCCAAGGCTGACAACGAGATCATGAGCGAAGAGGAGCTGCAGGCAGCCCTGTTCGCTGAGCTGGACGCAGACCTGGAAGCCGATCTGGCGCTGGACGAGCCCGATGCCGACCCCATGGTCAGCGACGAGGATCTCGCCTCCTTCGATTTGAGCGACTTTGAGACCGCCTTTGCTGAGCCTGACGCCGACAAGGCGGCCAGTGCCCCGGCCGACGCCAGCGCTGATGAGTTGCTGGCGGAGCTGGGGCTGGAGCCCGAGCCGAGCAAGGGGAAACAGGAGGCCGCTGCGGATCTGGAGTGGGATCCCAACGAGCTGGCACTGGCCGATTTCGAGGATGCCTTCGCCGAGGTGGAGTCCCATCCGGGCGAGGTGAAGCCACGGGAACAGGCCCAGGAGAGCGGCTATGTGGAGATCGACAAGCTGCTGGCCGAGGCAGACGCCACCACCACCGAGCAGGAACCCTATCAGGGCTTCTCGCTGGACGTGGGGCTGGATGGCTTCCCCGAGGTGCTGCCGGAGTCCACCGGGTTTGACGTGGATGCCGACGATGGCGGGGTCGGGGCCAAGCTGGATCTGGCTCGTGCCTACCTCGAGATCGACGACAAGGATAGCGCCCGCGAACTGCTGCAAGAAGCGGCGGAGCAGGGCTCAGAGCATCAACGGGCCGAAGCCGAGAAGCTGCTCAAGCGCCTTGGCTAGAGAGCCAGCGCATAGTGGTGAAAGCAGGGGCAGCCGATGGGCTGCCCCTTGTTTTTGGCTCCTGTGTTTTGGCGCCTGGTCCGGCCTGGACGTTGCTATTTGGGATTTTTGAGGCGAGACGCGTATAATCCGCCCCGTTTCGTTTACCGCCCCTTTTCATCAGAAGACAAGTTTATCCATGCGAATTGCCCTAGGTATTGAATACGACGGCAGCCGGTATTTCGGCTGGCAGCGTCAGCGCGAAGTGATCAGCGTACAGGAGGAGCTGGAAAAGGCCCTAAGCCGGATCGCCAATCACCCCGTCTCCATCCAGTGCGCAGGGCGCACCGATGCCGGTGTCCACGCCACCGGCCAGGTGATCCACTTCGATACCGATGCGAACCGCGCCGAAGGGGCCTGGACCCTGGGCCTCAACTCCAACCTGCCGCCGGACATCGCCGTGCGCTGGGTCAAGCAGGTGGACGAGGGGTTTCATGCCCGCTTCAGCGCCACCGCCCGTCGCTACCGCTACGTCATCTACAACCACAACTACCGGCCGGCCATCCTCGGCAGCGGCGTCAGTCACTACCACGAAACCATCGACGCGACGCTGATGCACCAGGCGGGCCAGAGCCTGCTCGGGGAGCACGACTTCAGTACCTTCCGGGCCGTCGCCTGCCAGTCCAACACCCCGTGGCGCAATGTGACTCACCTCTGTGTCAGCCGCTCCGGCCCCTACATCGTGCTCGACATCAAGGCCAACGCCTTCCTGCACCACATGGTGCGCAACATCACCGGCTCCTTGCTGCTGGTGGGGCAGGGGCTCCAGTCGGTGGAGTGGATTGCCGAGGTGCTGGCAGCCCGGGATCGCAACCTGGCGGGCCCGACCGCCAAGGCGGGGGGACTCTATCTGGTGGACGTGGATTACCCGGCGGAGCTGGGGTTGCCGCGGATGCCGCTGGGGCCGTTGTGGCTGCCGGACTCGGCACCGGGTACGACCAGTTTTTAGTAACTGGCCCCGAAAATTTGTGGTTTAATGATCCGTCATTTATTGCCATCGAGCTATTAAGTCATTGAACAATCTAGGCTCGATGCGTTTTGTCAGGCACAAAAGCATTAAGGAATTCCATGAGCTGGCTTGAGAAGATCCTTCCCAAGAGCAAGATCACTACACCTCGTCGTCACAACATTCCGGAAGGGGTGTGGACCAAGTGCAGTGCTTGTGAACAGGTGCTCTACCGGGCAGAGTTGGAGCGCAATCTCGAAGTGTGCCCCAAGTGTGATCATCATATGCGCATCAGCGCCCGTGCCCGTCTCGAGAGTTTTCTCGACGAGCAGGGCCGCACCGAGATCGGTGCCGAGCTGGAGCCGCAGGATGTCTTGAAATTCAAGGATTCCAAGCGCTACAAGGATCGTTTGTCTGCCGCCCAGAAAGAGACGGGAGAAAAAGATGCGCTGGTGGTGATGAAGGGGACCCTCAAGGGGGTGCCGGTCGTCGCCTGTTCATTCGAGTTCTCCTTCATCGGTGGCTCCATGTCCTCCGTGGTGGGTGCCCGCTTCGTGCGTGCCGTCGAGGAGAGCATCAAGGAAGGTCGCGGTCTGGTCTGTTTCTCCACCTCGGGTGGTGCCCGCATGCAGGAGGCGTTGTTCTCCCTGATGCAGATGGCCAAGACCAGTGCGGCGCTGGACCGACTCTCCAAGGCCGGCCTGCCCTATATCTCCGTGCTGACCGACCCCACCATGGGTGGCGTTTCCGCCAGTCTGGCCATGCTGGGTGACATCAACGTGGGCGAGCCCAAGGCACTGATCGGCTTTGCCGGCCCGCGCGTCATCGAGCAGACCGTGCGCGAGAAGCTGCCGGAAGGTTTCCAGCGCTCCGAGTTCCTGCTGGAGAAGGGCGCCATCGACCTCATCATCGATCGCCGCGAGATGCGCAACCGTCTGGCCAGCCTGCTCGCCAAAATGCTGAATACTCACGTCATCGAAGAGTGAAGATGAGTTCCAACATGCAACAATCCCAAAGCCGGTCGCTGGTCGACTGGCTTTCTTATTTGGAGCAGATCCACCCGGTCAACATCGATATGGGGCTGGATCGGGTCGGCGCCGTGGCCCGCCGCATGGGCTTAACCCAACTGCCGTTCAAGGTGATCACTGTGGCGGGCACTAACGGCAAGGGCTCCAGCTGCGCCATGGCGGCCAGCATACTGATGGAAGCAGGCTACCAGGTCGGCGTCTACTCCTCTCCCCATCTGCTGCGCTTCACCGAGCGGGTGCGGATCAACGGGGCCGAACTGGCCGACAGCGATCACTGTACCGCCTTTGCCGAGGTGGAAGCGGCCCGCGGCGAGATTGCCCTTACCTTCTTCGAGTTCGCCACCCTGGCGGGCTTGTGGCTGTTCCGGCGCGCCGCGCCGGATGTGCTGCTGCTGGAAGTGGGGCTGGGTGGTCGGCTCGATGCCACCAATGTGGTGAAATCCGATGTCGCCATGATCACCTCCATTGCGCTCGATCACTGCGACTGGCTCGGGGATACCCGCGAGGCGGTGGCAGTGGAGAAGGCGGGGGTGTATCGCGCCGGCAAACCCGCCATCAGCGGTGAGCCCAATCCGCCCGTCACCATCGCCAGCGAGGCTGCCCGCCTCGGTGCCTGCCTGCGTCAGGTCGGCATTGATTTTCGTGGCGATGAGCACGCCACCGGTTGGGATTATCACGGTCTTCATCAGTGGCGCGACCTGCCCAAGCCGGCCCTGCCGCTGATGAACGCGGTCACCGTGCTGGCGGCGCTGGAGTCCCTCGGCCTGCCGCTGCCGGAAGAGGCTATTCGGCAAGGGCTGGCCAATGCCCGGTTGGCTGGGAGGATGCAGCAACTGCAAAGCGCGCCGCTGGTCATCGTCGATGTGGCCCACAATCCCCATTCGGCCGCCTATCTGGCAGCCCAGCTGCGCAAAATGCCCTGCACCGGCGTGCGCCGCGCCGTGGTGGGCATGCTCAAGGACAAGGACATGGCGGGATCGCTCGCCGAGCTCGATGGTCTCATCGGCGAATGGTATCTGGCCAGCCTGACCGGCCCGCGGGCGGCGAGCGCGGCCCAGCTGGCGACCGCCCTTGGCAGCAAGCGGGGGCCGGCGACCACCTTTGACAGCGTGGGGCAGGCTTATGCTGCGGCGTTGGCCGCATCGAGTCCTGATGATATGGTCATTGTGTTTGGTTCGTTTTACACTGTTGCCGACATTCTGGCGGGTGCCGCCGTATAGGCCACACCCCGTCTCCCCGGCCCTCTGGCGGGGAGCCGAATCGCATATTGAGTTACGTAAAGGTAGGATTCAACTTGGCCTCTAAGTTTCAAAACCGTCTGGTGGGCACCGTCATCCTGGTGGCCCTGGTTGTCATTTTTCTGCCGGATTTGATGGACGGCCACAAGCTGGAGCAGAAGGAAGAGGCGTTTGCCAAGATCCCGCTGCGCCCTGAGCTGGAGCCCGCCAAGCCCGCCTTACAGGTATCGGCCGCCAGTACCCTGCCAGCGGAGCACCTGGCCAGCCAGCAGCAGGCCTCTGCTGCCGAGCAGTGGCAGGTGGAAGAGGTATCTGAGCCGGTAACCCTGGGGGCCAAGCAGGGCCAGCCGCCGGTGCAACAACCGGCCGCCAAGCCGGTGACCCAGCCCGTCACTCCGCCTGTGGTCAAGCCCCAGCCCAAGCCTGAGGTGATCGCCAAGAAACCGGTGGAGCAGCCCAAACCCAAGGTGGTGCCACCCAAGCCGGTCGAGGTGCAAAAACCGGTTGAGAACAAGCCACAGGCGGGCCAGATCAAGTCGATGGACGATCTCATCGCCAGCAAGATGGGACAACCGACCGCGACAACAGCCCCGGCTCCTGCCGCTGCTGCACCGGCCCAGGGCAGCTGGATCCTGCAGCTCGGCGCCTTCAAGAACGTCGACAGCGTCAATGCGCTGGTGGGCAAGCTGCGGGCTGCGGGCTACTCGGCGCACACCTCGCCGCGTACGCCTGTCCAGGGTCAGCTCAACCGGGTCTTCATCGGGCCGGATGTCTCCAAGGCCAAGCTGCAGGGCATGCAGAGCCGCATCGGCCAGATGACCGGCTTGAGTGGTTCCGTTGTGGCTTACAACCCCTAAGAGGGTCGACAAGATAAAAAAATACCGCGCTGCATCTTGGATGGGCGCGGTATTTTTTTAGATGCATTTCACCGGTTTGGGCAGGCCGCCAATCTTGGTGGCCTGCTTTGCGGGGCCTTCCGGGAACAGCTTGTAGAGGTAGCGGCTGTTGCCCTTTTCGGGGCCGTACTGCTTCTCCATCGCCTTGACCAGGGCGCGGATGGCGGGAGAGGTATTGAACTCCAGATAGAAGGCGCGCACAAAGCGCACCACTTCCCAGTGTGGCTCCTCCAGCACGATGCCTTCCTGCTCGGCCAGTACCAGTGCCAGCGCTTCGCTCCAGTCGTTGCTGTTGAGCAGATAACCCTTGGCATCGGTGTCGATGAGTTGGCCGTTGAATTCCAGCTGGTGATGCTCGGACATGGTGGGCTCCTTGTGGCCTGTCAGGATTGGGCGGGCATGGTAGCGCCTTGTTCCCGGGTGAGCAACCGGCTCTCGTTGGCCAGGGTGAGCAACTCATCGGCCAGCTGGCTGATGAGGTTGAGCTGCTGGGTCAGCATCAGCTGCTCCTCGCTGCTGTCGGGGGTGATGACCGGGCACTGCCCCTCGATCTGCTCCGGCATCTCTCCCGCCAGATGGCCGGCAGCCCGCTCCAGAGTGTGGCTCAGATGACGGCTGATCTCGTCCAGCTCGCCGATGGCCTCCAGCTTGTCGCGATGGGCGCCCAGCGCCGAGATGTAGGAGAGCAGGGCGTGGTTGCGCCAGGTGAGGGTGAAGCAGAGGTCGAGAAAACGACGGCGCTTTTGCGGCTCCACCAGCATGCTCTGCCAGGCCATGGCCAGCTCGCTGTCCGCCAGATGGGCGCTCTTGCGCGCTACTCGGTAGTCGATGGACTCATCCCGCTGCTGCTGCAGGCTGGCGAGCACCGCCGAGAGATAGCGGGCGTTGGCCGAAAGCGAGTTGGCGATCAGGGTTGGCAGCCGCTTGTACTGCCAGTCCGGCCACAGCCAAGCCACCAGGGCGTAGGAGAGCAGGCAGCCGAGGAAGGTATCGAGCATGCGCGGCCCCAGGATGGCGAAACCGATACCGTCCAGCAGGTTGAATGCCATCAACACGTAGAGGGTGATGAAGCAGACCGCGGCGCTGTAGTTGCTGCGCACCTGGGTGAAAAAGAGGAAGGCGGCCAGCCCCATCACCACCAGCTGCACGTGCAATTCGGGGAAGAGCCAGAGCACCGGGATCCCCACCAGCAGGCCGGCGAAGGTGCCGAGCATGCGCTGCACCAGCCGGCGGCGGGTGGCGCTGTAGCTCGGCTGACAGACGAACAGCACGGTCAGCAGGATCCAGTAGCCCTTGTCCAGGTGGAACGCCTGCAGGATGCCATAGCCCACCACCAGCCCGAGCGACAGCCGCAGGGCATGGCGAAACACCATGGAGTTGGGGGTGAGATGCTGTTTGAGCTGGGTCAGCAACGGCAGGCGGGCAGGGCGGGCCAGGGGGGGCAGGTTCTGCGGCGCCTGCTCGGGATTTTGCAGCTCCTCGGCGCTTTGCAGCAGCTGGTTGATGCTGGCCAGATTGCGGCGCAGGAACTTCATCGGCGTCAGCAGGGTTTTCGGGTAGTGCTGCTTGAGGTGGGTGAACTCCAGCTGATCGCCGAGGGCCTCCAGCGTCCAGTGGATGCGCTTGTTGTGGGCATAGGGCTTGTGCACCAGGATGGCGTAGCCGAGCCGCTGACACGCCTCGGAGAGCTGCAGGAACACCTCCTGAAAGCCGTCAAGCACGATGCCCTGTTTAAGCTCGGCCTCCAGCTTGCTGTAGGGGTAGTGGCTGGAAGTGGCCCGCTCGTGGATCTCCAGAGCCAGCAGGTAGAGGCGCAGCAGGCTGGCCAGCTCGGGGGAGGCCCGGTGACGGGTGCTGAGGCGGGCGTTGAGTGCCGACTTGGTGAGCGTCAGGGCGTTGACCAGGTTGATGTTGAGCTGGGCCAGGTTGTGACGAATGGCCTGGGCGCCGTGCTCGTCGGCCGGGAAGAAGCGGGATTTTTCCAGCAGATAGCGGGAGAGGGCAAAGTAGCTCTGGGCCAGCTGCTCGTGCAGGGTCTTGTAGGGCAGCAGCCAGAGCCAGATCAGCGACACCAGGCCATACCAGAGTGCCCCGGCGCCGAGGGCCAGCGGCTGATAGAAGAGATCCGGTGCCTTGGCGGCCCCCAGCATGGTGTAGATGGCGATGAGCAGGGAGCCGAAGCTGATGGTGGCGTAGCGCTGACCGAGCGCCCCCACCATCACGAAGATAAAGGTGGAACCTGCCAGTCCCAGGGCAAACAGCCAAGGTGTGGGGAAGAGGTACTGCACGCACAGGGAGGCAAACAGGAAGCAGAGCAGGGTCATGGCGAGGTTCTTGACCCGGCCCCACAGACTGTCGTCGGTCTCGGCGATGGCACCGGCCACCACTCCAAGGGAGAGCAGCACGGTGAGCTGGATGTCGCCGGTCGCCAGAGTGAAGGCAAGCAGCCCCATGATGGCCAGCAGTACCTTGAGGGCGAAATAGATATGACTGTCAGTCAGCAAACGGCGCAACAGGCCAGAGAAATCCGTGGGCATGGGAGAACGCAACCCTTGAGCGAAACGAAAACCAGAGCATAACCGGTCAACAACGAAACGGCCCTGATTTGGATCAGGGCCACTTCGCTTCATATCCTTGATTTACAACTTATCCTGACAGAAACAGGCGCCAATAAAAACCCCGCCGAAGCGGGGTGTTTGATTAGTTGCGGTTGCCGCCAAGCAGACTCAGCAGGCTCAGGAAGATGTTGTAGATGGAGACGTACAGGGTGACGGTGGCGGAGATATAGTTGGTCTCGCCGCCGCGCACGATCTGCTGGGTGGTCAGCAGGATGGCGCCGGAGGAGAACAGCATGAACATGGCGGACAGGGCCAGGCTCAGGGCGCTCATCTGCAGGAAGATGTTGGCGATCATGGCCACCAGCAGGACCCAGAAACCGACGAACAGCATGCCGCCGATGAAGGAGAGGTCACGCTTGGTGGTCAGGGCATAGGCCGACAAACCGAAGAAGGTGAGCGCGGTGCCGCCAAGGGCGGTCATCACGATCTCGCCGCCGCCGTTGTTCATGTACATGTTGATGATGGGGCCCAGGCTGTAGCCCAGCAGACCGGTCAGGGCGAAGGTGAACACCAGCCCCATGCCGTTTTCGCGATTCTTCTCGGTCAGGAACATCAGACCGTAGACGCCGATGAGGAAGATGGCCCAGTGCAGGGGCGGCATGTTCATCACGGTGGCTACCCCGGCCACCACGGCAGAGAAGCCAAGAGTGAGGGAGAGCAGCATATAGGTGTTGCGCAGTACCTTGTTGGTATCGCGCGCGGCACTCTGGGTGCCGGTATAGATAGAACGGGTATCCATCTTGGGTGTCCTCTTGATTTCCGGGGTGAGGCGGCAATCCGCCTCGTTAACGCATTGTATGCACTGAATGTCGGGATGACGAGCGCTGATTTCAAGCCCCACCCCAGCCTGTTGCCCCCTACTATCCCAAATCAAATATGTATTGCATATGAACAAGGGGCTGACGTAGTATGCACGCCGTTCGGAGGGGTGGCAGAGCGGCTGAATGCACCGGTCTTGAAAACCGGCGATGGGCGACCATCCGTGGGTTCAAATCCCACCTCCTCCGCCATCTTCAGAAAAGCCCCCGGCAACCAACTTGGTTGCCGGGGGCTTTTTGCTATCCGGCCGCCGGTGTTTTCGGGTCATGGCGTCGTGGTGGATGGCGGCGGCTGGTATTTGCTGAGTACCAGCAGGGTGAGCAGGCAGCAGGCGGCGCCGGCGTAGAAGGTGAAGGCGGGGCCCAGATTGTCCCATAGCAGGCCGGCCAGCAGGCTGGCCAGCAACATGGCGAGGCCGCAGACGAGGTTGAAGAAGCCAAACGCGCTGCCGCGCAGATCCGCCGGGGCCGTGGCGGCCACCATGGCAGCCAGCAGCCCCTGGGTCATTCCCATGTGAATGCCCCACAGCATCATCCCTGCCAGCAGCACGCTCCAGTGGGTGCTGGCCGCCAGCACCAGATCGGCGGCAATCAGCACCAGCAACCCCCAGATCAGCAGGGTGCGGTGACTCATGCGATCCGAGAGGCGGCCGAACGGGTAGGCGCTGAGGGCATAGATCAGATTCATCGCCACCATGACCAGCGGTACCAGTGCCAGCGCCATGCCGCTTTGCTGGGCACGCAGCACCAGAAAGGCTTCGCTGAAGCGGGCCAGGGTAAACAGGGCGCCGATCAGCAGCGCCCAGCGATAGGGTTTACCCAGCCGGCGCAGGTTGTCGCGTCGCAGGGGGTTGCGGCGCTCGCGCCCATCGCTCTCTTTGGGTTCACGCAGGCCGATGGCGAGCAGGGTGACCGAGGCCAGCCCGGGAATGACCGCCAGCCAGAAGATGGCGCGAAAATCATCGTGCCAGAGCAGCATCAATCCGACGGCCAGCAGTGGCCCCAGCAGGGCACCGACCGTGTCGAGGGACTGGCGCAGGCCAAAGGCGGCGCCGCGCAGCTCAAGGGGGGTGAGGTCGGCCACCAGGGCATCGCGGGGGGCGCCCCGAATGCCTTTGCCAATTCTGTCCAGCAGGCGGGCGGTCAGTATCAACCCGCTGCCAGTGGCGATGGCGAACAGCGGCTTGGTCAGGGCTCCCAGCCCGTAACCCAGCAAAGCCAGCCCCTTTCGTCTCCCCAGATAGTCGCTCAAGGTGCCGGAGAAGACCTTGACCATCAGTGCCGTGGCCTCCGCCATCCCTTCGATGAGCCCGATGGTGAGGGCGCTGCTGCCGAGCACCGTCACCATGAACAGGGGCAGCAGGCTGTGGATCATCTCGGACGAGATGTCCATCAGCAGGCTGACGAAGCCCAGCACCCAGACCCCGCGCGGGATCTGGCGGGAGGGGGGGGCCGGGTCTTGTCTGTTGCCTGTCGTCATCGGGGGGAGCCTTGCCTTGCATCAATTCCCACAGAGCATAGTCAGCCCGGCGACCCAGAGGCGGCCGGGCTGGCTGGCTACGTGATTACTGTTCAATATCGAGCTCAGCCCGAACCGGTTGCCGGTTGCGCAGGGTCGAGATCAGCACCAGCGCTGCGATGGCGGCCAGCAGGGTGAAGGAGGCGGAGTAACGACTCAGCTCCAGCCCGCCCTTGCTGAGCGGCTTGTCCAGAAAATCCCCCACCACGGCTCCCAGCGGCCTGGTCAGAATGAAGGCGGCCCAGAACAGCAGGGTCCGCGACACCCGGGTCAGGTAGTAGGTAGCGACGATGGCGGCCAGCATGCCGCCGAACAGCACGGCGCTGCCTGCATAACCAAAGCCGGCCTCGTCTGCGGTCCAGTCACCCAGTGCGGTGCCCAGCGTCTGGGAGAACATGATGGTGACCCAGTAGAACAGCTCGGTGCGCGGGGTGGTAATGCTGCCGGTGGAGATGCTGCCCTGCAGCCGATACCAGAGCAGGAAGGAGCCCATCAGCAAGGCCAGCAGCAGGGTGGAACCACCGGCATAGCCCAGCCCGAGCGAGCGATCGGCAAAGTCTGCCAGGGTGGTGCCGACCGTGGTGGTGGCGATGATGGTGGTCCAGTAAAGGAGGGGGTTATAGGAGGTTGCCGCGATCTGCGCGCTGACCGACACGAAAAAGATCACGGCAAAGATGGCCGTGCTCACCAGATAACCGAGTTCCATCGACATGGAGACGGCGTCACCCCCCGTCTCCCCCAGGGTGGTCGCCAGAATCTTGATGACCCAGAACGCCAGGGTGATCTCTGGCACCTTGCTGATTGCTGCGCTGTTGCTGTTGTGCATGTTAACCCTCTCTCGCATCTGTCGTGTGACGAGGACTCGTCAGGGAACAGCCTCGCCGAGCAGTCTTAAGCAAAACTTAAGGACGAGCGGCCGTCTTGAAAAAGAGTGGTGCGAGCGCCAGGCGGGGAGGTGAGTCGTATATTAATGGCTGTTTTTTGAGCGACTGCATAACACGGGTATCTTAATTTTTCCTTAAGTATCGTCGGCTAGGCTGTCAGTTTGCTGATGATTGTTGATATACATCACATTATTGAAGATATTTGAAAATAGTATATTTGGTGTTTTCAGCACGCTGTTACTATCCGGCGCCAAATATCGGCGTGTCGACTCTGGTTCGGCTATTTCGACGTGTAATAAAGAAGCGTAACAGGGAGATATGCATGCCTTCTTTTCTTAGAATAAGAATTGTTCCATTTATTTTGTTGTTGGCATTTATCTTTGCCTTCTTGCTCAACTGGCCAGTCCTGCTGCATTTTTATGAGATATTGACGCAGCTTGAGCATTTTAAAATCGGGTTTGCCATCTCCATTCCCATCGTATTGGTAGCGGCATTGAACTTTGTATTCATGCCATTTTCTGTGCGTTATTTCATCAAGCCTTTCTTTGCTTTTCTGTTTATCACCGGTGCCATTGCCAGCTACACCATGATGAAATACAAGGTGCTGTTTGATGGCGACATGATCCAGAACATCTTTGAGACCAACCAGAGCGAGGCTTACTCCTACCTGAGCGTACCCATCGTGGTCTGGGTATTGCTGGCCGGAGTGCTGCCGGCAGTACTGCTGTTTTTCGTCAAGATAGAGTATCCGGCCAAATGGTATCAGGGCCTGTTGCAGCGCGGGCTCTCCATGCTGGCCTCGCTGGCGGTATTGGGGCTCATCGCCGCAGTCTACTATCAGGACTATGCCTCGGTCGGGCGCAACAACCAGACCCTGAACCGTGAGATCACGCCGGCCAACTACATGTACAGCACCACCAAGTATCTCTACAAACGCTATCTGGCGGAGCCGGTACCGTTCCAGCGCATGGGCGATGACGCCAAGCGGGTGGCCGGCAAGGAGAAGCCGACCATGATGTTCCTGGTGGTGGGGGAGACGGCGCGCGGCAAGAACTTCTCCATGAACGGCTATCACAAGGAGACCAACCCCTTCACCAGCAAGCAGGCGGGGATCATCTCCTTCAACGACGTGCGCTCCTGCGGTACGGCAACGGCGGTCTCGGTACCCTGCATGTTCTCCAACATGGGGCGCAACCAGTTCGACGGCAACCAGGCCCGCAACAGCGAAGGGCTGCTGGATGTGCTGCAAAAGAGCGGTATCTCCATCTTCTGGAAGGAGAATGACGGCGGCTGCAAGGGCGTGTGCGATCGGGTACCGAACATGGTGGTCAAGCCCAAGGATCACCCCAAGTTCTGCGACAAGAACACCTGCTATGACGAGGTGGTGCTGGAGGGGCTGGACGACGAGCTGGCCGGCATGAAGGGGGACAAGCTGGTGGGCTTCCACCTCATCGGCAGCCATGGCCCGACCTATTACAAGCGTTATCCGGGGTCGCATCGCCATTTCCTGCCGGATTGCCAGCGCAGCGATATCGAAAACTGCACCGATCAGGAGTTGGAGAATACCTACGACAACACTATTCGCTACACCGATTTTGTGATTGCCAGCATGATCGAACGGCTGAAAAAATATGAAGACAAATACAACACGGCGCTGATCTATATTTCCGACCATGGCGAGTCACTGGGGGCATTGGGGCTCTATCTGCACGGTACCCCTTACAAGTTTGCGCCGGATGATCAGACCCGGGTGCCCATGCAGGTGTGGATGTCGCCCGGTTTCTCCAAAGAGAAGGGAATGAATCTCGATTGTCTGCAGCAGAAGGCAGCCAATACCCGTTATTCCCACGACAACCTGTTCTCGTCCATGCTGGGGATCTGGGATGTGAATACGGCGGTATATGACCAGCAGCTGGATATCTTCAGCCAGTGTCGCAGCGTGCAGTAACGCCATATTGAGATAAAGGGGAGCCTGGCTCCCCTTTTTATTTGGGCGTAGCCTGATGATGACCCGTGAGCGGCTTGCCAGCCTGACCAGATGGGTCGGGTAAACCCCGTTATCTGGTGTATGATGTCACTGCTCATTAATTGTGCTGCGCGCCAGCGGGATGTGGCGGAGCTGACCGCCAGGGTAAGCGGCGAATTAATCTGCCGGCAGCTGAGTAATTTTATTTCGGGGGCAAGGCTCGTCTTTTGCAAAAAAGTCGATATAAAGTGGGATGCCATGCTGGGCGGGGGCATTTTCCGGGCAGCCAGGGCCAAATTGGCCATGTCATCAGTGCCGACCGTTCGCCGCCCACGGCCCATAAAACATCTATTTGAAGGCCAAGGCGCGAAGGAGTGCAGTCTGCGTTTCTCGCTGCGGGTGGCCATGTTCAGCAACGTGACGCGCATGGCCATGGCCTCGCGTCGGTAGGGATCGGCAATGCGGCGTCATCTGTTTATCTGGTTAGGCCCGTTATGTAGCTTGTTGTTGTTGGGGGCGGCGCTGGCCGTGCTCTATCGTCTGACTCACCTCTGGCACTGGCACGACATTCGGCTGGCCATCTGGTCTTTGCCGCTGCCGCTGCTGGGTGGGGCCCTGTTGCTGACCCTGCTCAGCTATGCCTGCCTCTGCTGCTACGACATGCTGGCGGTGCACGCCCTCGGCAAGCGGCTGCCCTGGCAGCAGGTGGGGGTCACCTCGTTCATCGCCTACACCTTCTCCAACACCCTGGGTTTCGCCCTGCTGACCGGCTCGTCGGTGCGCTATCGCATCTACTCGTCGCTGGGGCTCGGCACCGGGGAGGTGGCCAGGATCATCGTCTTCTGCTCGGTGACCTTCTTCCTCGGCCTGCTGGCATGGGGGGGCACGGCCCTGCTGGTGGGGCAGGCCACCACCTTGCTGCCGGACTGGCCGCTGTGGGCCGATCAGCTGCTCAACGTGGCGGGCGCTCTGGCACTCTTGGCGGTGCTTGGCTACCTGTTCTGGCCAAAGCCCGCGCTGGTCTGGCGCGGCCACGAGCTGGTGTTGCCGGTATTCAGAACCCGGCTGCTGCAACTGCTGGTGGCGCTGCTGGACTGGATGGCTGCTGCCGCCGTGCTCTATGTGCTGTTGCCGGCGGACAGCGTCTCCTATCCGGTGCTGCTCAGTGCCTTCGTGCTGGCCAGCTTCCTCGGGGTGCTGGCCCATGTGCCCGGCGGGATCGGGGTGTTCGAGGCGAGCATGAGCCTGCTGCTGGCCAAATACCTGCCGGTGGACAAGCTCTTGGCCTCCCTGCTGCTCTATCGCTGCATCTACTATGTGCTGCCTTTCCTGTGCGCCCTGCTGCTGTTCACCAGCCAGGAGCTGCTGCAGCAGAAGGCGCGCTGGAGCCGGTTGCAGGGCATCATGACCGCGGTACGCGAGTTCCTGCCGGCGCTGATCAGTCTGGGGGCGTTCGCGGCGGGCAGCCTGCTGCTTTGCTCGGGGATGATCCCCACCATGCGCGGGCGCATCGAGATGTTCCTGCAGGTATTGCCGTTGCACCTGCTGGAGCTCTCCCATGTGCTTGGCAGCGTCAGCGGCGTGCTGCTGATCCTGCTGGCCCGCAGCCTCTACCGGCGCCACGATGCGGCGTTTCGCATCACCCAGCTGCTGCTGGGGCTGGGGATGATCTTCTCCCTGCTCAAGGGGTTCGACTGGGAGTCGGCCCTGCTGCTCGGGCTGTTCCTGCTCATCATCACTCCCTGCCGCTCACTGTTCTATCGCAAGGGCTCCCTGCTGCACGCCCAGTTCACCCCGGGCTGGCTCATCTCGGTGGGGGCCGTGCTGCTGGGGGCGCTCTGGCTGCTGCTCTTCTCCTACCGCCAGGTGGAGTATGACCACGCCCTCTGGTTCCACTTCTCGCCCCATGGCGCCGCCTCCCGCGGGCTGCGGGCCATGGGCAGCGTGGTGGCCGTGCTGGCCGTGGTCGGGGTAGCCCAGCTGCTGGCACCGCTGCGGGTCTCCGGGCGCAAGCCGGAAACAGAGGAGCTGGCTCGCGCCCATGCCCTGGTGCTGCGGGAGGGAGGTGGTCATGGCTACCTGGCCCAGCTTGGCGACAAGTCGCTGCTGTTTCATCCCGGCGGCGAGGCGTTTTTGATGTACGGCGTTGAGGGCAATGGCTGGATCGTGATGGGGGATCCCATCGGTCAGCCTGAGCTTATCGAGGAGCTGCTCTGGCAGTTTCGTGAGCTGTGCGATCAGCACGATGCCAGCCCGGTGTTCTACCAGGTGTCGGCCCGCTATCTGCCGCTCTATCTGGAGCTGGGCCTGATCCCGTTCAAGTTGGGGGAGGAGGCCATTGTCGATCTGGCAGCCTTCGAGCTGGCCGGCAGCCGGCTGCGCAACCTGCGCCAGAGCCATGCCAAGGGCAAGCGGGAGGGGTTGTCGTTCGAGGTGGTGGCGCCTGAATGCGTGCCTGCACTGTTGCCGCGCCTCAAAGAGGTGTCGGACACCTGGCTGCAGAGCAAACAGGGCAAGGAGAAGGGCTTCTCGGTGGGCAGCTTTGAGCCCGCCTACCTCAGCCTGAGCCCGGCTGCGCTGGTGCGTCACGAGGGGCAGATCGTCGGTTTTGCCAACCTCTGGGTCAGCCATAACAAGGAGAGCCTCTCCATCGATCTGATGCGCTACAGCCTGGACACGGGCACGGCGCCCATCATGGACTTCCTGTTCGTCGAGCTGCTGCTGTGGGGCAAGGCCGAGGGCTACGCCAGCTTCAACCTCGGCATGGCGCCCATGTCCGGTTTCAACGATCACCCCCTGAGCGGCTACTGGACCCGGCTTGGCAACACCATCTTCACCCGGGGCAGCCGTTTCTACAATTTCCAGGGGCTCAGACGCTACAAGGAGAAGTTCTCGCCGGACTGGGAGCCGCGCTACCTGCTCTGTACCAGCAAGCTGGTGCTGCCGAGGGTGCTGACCAACCTGATATCTCTGATCAGTCGAGGCCCGTTCGGGCTCATCAAAAAATAGGAGTCGGCCATGAAAATCCTGTTATTGCTGCTGGCGTGCTGCGCCTTTTCGCTCTCTGCCGCGCCGGTGAAAGAGGAGTTGGGGCTGGTGGAGCTGCCGGTGGCGCAAGCCTCAAGTGCCCCCATGGTGGTGTTCATGAGCGGTGATGGCGGCTGGGCCGCGCTGGACAAGGGGCTCAGCGCCCAGCTGCAGCAGCACGGCATGCCGGTGGTGGGCTGGAGCTCGCTCACCTACTACTGGAAGAAGAAGGATCCACAGCAGGTCACCGCCGATCTGGTGCGGATCCTGGATGATTACCAGTCCCGCTGGGGGCGTCAGCGCTGGCTGTTGGTGGGCTTCTCCTTTGGTGCCGAAATCGTGCCCTTCGTCATCAACCGGTTGCCCGAGCCTTATCGCAAGAGCCTGATCGGGGCCGTGATGCTCTCACCCTCGACCGCCTCCGACTTCGAGATCCACGTCAGCGACATGGTGACCCACGACAAGGCGGGCAGCTATCCCACCCAGCCCGAGGTCAACGCCATCCACACCCTGCCGATGCTCTGCGTGCAGGGGGCGGATGACGATTCACCGGTGCGGCTCTGTCCCCGTCTGCAGCAGCCCAACGTGACCACGGTGACCCTGCCCGGTTCACACCATTTCGAGGATGACTATCCGGTGCTGTTCAAGACCATTGCCAGCCATCTTTCACTGTAATAAATATCGCGGGTCGGCAGGAAATATTGATTTAAATCAATGATTATTTCCTGCCGACCCGATCCGTTTTCGCCCCGTCAGAATCTTTTTGCATTGACCTTTACAGGTGCTGATTGCTTCCCAACACTCTACTGAGCAACAACGTAAGAGTGGGGGCTACATGCGCGAACAAAAAGGCCATCTTGTTGATCAGGAAGTGGATTTCGCAGCTGATGAACAGCTGGTGTCCACCACGGATCTGCGGGGCGTGATCACCTACGCCAATGACAACTTCTGCCGGGTCGCCGGTTACAGCCAGGCCGAGCTGGTGGGGCAGCACCACAACATGGTGCGCCATCCCGACATGCCCAAGGCGGCATTTGCCGACTTGTGGGGCAAACTCAAGCAGGGCCAGCCATGGCGCGGCATGGTGAAGAACCGTTGCCAGGATGGTCGTTATTACTGGGTGGATGCCTACGTCACCCCCATCTTCGAGCAGGGCAAGATCAGCGGCTATCAGTCGGTGCGCTGCCGTGCCGATCCGCAGATGAAGCAGATCGCAGCCCGCACCTATGCGCGGCTGCGGGCGGCGGAGCAGGGCGGTGGCAAGCCCAGGATTTCGCTGGCGCGGCTGCGCCACGGGGTCGCGGTGGCCGGGTTGCTGGCGCTGGGCTGGCTCGGCACCGTGCAACTGGGTGGCTGGGCCGCGCTTTACATGGCGCTGCCGCTGATCTTGCTGGGGCTGCTCTATCGCCACGAGCTCATCACCACTCCCCGTTACCTGCAGCAACTGGCCGGCGAGTACGACAGCCTGACCCGGCTCATCTACTCTGGCCAGGAGCCAAGTGCCATTGCCGACTTTCACATCAAGCTGCTGCAGGCCCGCATCCGCACCGTGCTCGGCCGGGTGGATGATGCCACTCACGCCCTGCAGGATCTGGCGGTGCACCTGAAGAGCGCCTCCAGCGAGGCGAGCTCGGACATCGCCGAGCAGGATGCCCAGACCCAGCAGATGGCGGCCGCCATCACCGAGATGGCGAGCACGGCCCAGGAGATCGCCCGCAACATCCAGGATACCAACAGCCAGATTGCCGAGGCCAAGGCCCACTGCCAGCACACGGATCAGCAGTTGATCGAGACCGAGCACAAGATCACCGATCTGGCGAAGGAGGCGGAGCACGCCTTTGCCTCGGCGGTGGCGCTGGCCAGCGAGTCGGATCGAATCGGGGTGTTGATGGGGGAAATTCAGGGCATTGCCGATCAGACCAACCTGCTGGCACTCAACGCCGCCATCGAGGCGGCCCGGGCCGGCGAACAGGGGCGCGGCTTTGCGGTGGTGGCGGACGAGGTACGCACCCTGTCTACCCGCACCCACAAGGCGACCGAACAGATCCAGAGCAGCATCGGCCAGATCCAGCGCACCCTGAACGGCTGGAAGGGGATGATGCAGAACAACCTGCAACAGACTCAGGCCTGCGTAGCGATGACCCGGATGGGGTCAGACAGCCTGCATCAGGTATTGACGGAGATCGAGCTGGTGATGGACTTCTCGGCCCAGATCTCGGCGGCGGCGGAGGAGCAGCAGGCGGTGGTGGAGAACATCAGCCAGAACGTCAACCTCATCTCTCAGCACTCCCATGCCAACAGCAGCAAGATGCACGATGTGGACGAGTCGAGCGAGATCCTGCTGACCAAGGCCAGACAGCTCAAGTCCCTGGGGCAGACCTTCGGCTAGTCGCCGCTGCCATCCATACAACAACAAGGCCACCCGCGGGTGGCCTTGTTGTTGTATGGGGCTTGGGGTCAGCCTGGGGGCGCTGCCAGCGGAGCCCCCTTGTCCTGGTACATGGCGCGATCGGCCTGGATCAGCCACTGCTCGGGGCGCCAGCCCGGCTGGTACTGGCTGATGCCGACGCTGATGCCGACCGCCAGCGGAACTCCTTCCACCTCGAATGGCGACTGCATGGTGACCCTGATCTGCTCGGCGATGGCGTCGGCCTGCGCCTGATCATGGCCCGGCAACAGCAGCACGAATTCGTCGCCGGCCAGCCTGGCGAAGAAGTGCTGTGGCCCGAGGCTGCGGCTGATCCGCTCAGCCAGCTGGCAGAGGAGGGCATCGCCGTGGCTGTGGCCGAAGTTGTCGTTGACCTGCTTGAAGTCGTCGAGATCGCAAAACAGCAGGCAGCCGGGGGCCGGGCCCTTGATTTGGGCATCGAGCCGCTCCATCAGGCTCAGCCGGTTGGGCAGGCCGGTGAGGGGGTCGCGGCGGGCGAGCTGCCAGATCTCCTCCTCCCGCTGGCGGCGCAGGGCGATTTCGCGATTGAGCCGCTGATTGCACATCAATAGATAGAGGGCCAGCAGCAGGATCAGCACGCAGGCCGCCAGGCTCAGCAGGAACCAGGGACGCCAGAAGATCCACTGCTCGGAAGGGGCCTGATAGAGAAACTCGTGCAAGGAGACCGGTTTGGACACCAGCCCGATCTCGACCAGCTGTTGCATGATGTGGGCCATGCGATCGGAATTCATATACCCGATCTCCACATAGAGCGGCTGGATCATCTCCTTGCTCACCTGCAGCTCGTACTCCATGTGGGCCTGACTGCGGTTGACGCCATACTCCTTGCGCAGCAGGGCGATGGCCTCCTGCGGGTGGGCGAGGGCGTAGCGCCAGCCCGCCAGGCTTGCGGCCCGAAACCGGGCTACTCGATCCGGATGGGCGCGCTCCTGTGCCTGGGTGGTGAACAGGATGTCGCTGTAGAAATCGATGCCGTAGTTGCGCGGATTGATGACGGAGACGGGGATGCCGCGCTCCTCCAGATAGAAGGGCTCGTTGCTGAGGTAGGCGTTGAAGATATCGACCCGGCCCTCGATGAGATCCTCGATGTTGACCGAGGTGGGCAGCGGAATGAGCTGGTGCTCATTGAGCCCCTGATAGAAGAGAGTGGCCAGCAGTTCGGCGTCCTGATGGGCCGAAAACATCATGATCCGTTTGCCACGCATGTCGTCAACGGTGAGAATGCCGCTGTCACGGCGAGCGAGAAAGATGGACGGGGAGTGCTGATAGACGCTGGCAAGCGCCAACAGCGGCTGGCCGCTGGCGTAGCTGGTGAGCACCTCGGTGTTGCCGACCCCGAAGTCGGCCCGCCCGCTCAGCACCTCTTCTACCGGGCTGATGTCCTTGCCGCCGGGCCGTATCTCGACGTCCAGCCCGGCACTGGCATAAAAGCCCTTGGCCTTGGCCATGTGATAGCCAACGAACTGGGGCTGATGCAGCCAGCGCAGCTGGAGTACGACCCGCTCCGGCGCTTCAAGGGTGGATTCGCTGGCCCGCAGGGGAACAGCATGACTGATGCCAATCAGCAGCAGCCAAAGCAGGTATCTCTTCATCCGTGCGAGTCTTGTTTTGAGTGTTCATGGGGTGCGACCCCGCAGGGTCATGTTCTTGTAATTAAAAACATTCTAAAGGGTTATTGATGTACCGGATACTAGCGCAGCACAAAGATTTCATGGTTATCAACAAGGGGCCCGGGCTCGGCATGCATGACGAGACCGACGAGGCCGGCCTGCTCCATCCGGGCCTGGTCAGTCGGGTCAAGGCCGACACCGGTCTGCTGCTCTATCCGGTGCATCGGCTCGACAAGATGACCTCCGGGCTGGTGCTCTTGGCGCGCACCACCGAGGCCAACCGGGCCCTCAGCATGGCCTTTGCCGCGCGGGAAGTGAGCAAGCAGTATCTGGCCCTCTCCGATCGCAAGCCCAAGAAGAAGCAGGGTTGGGTGAAGGGGGACATGCAGAAGGGACGGGGTGGCAGCTGGATGCTGGCGCGCAGCCAGGACAACCCGGCCATCAGCTGGTTCGACTCCGTCTCGGTGCGCGAGGGCTTGCGGCTCTACCGGATCAAGCCCAGAACCGGCAAGACCCACCAGATCCGGGTCGCCCTCAAAAGCGTTGGGGCGCCGATCCTCGGCGATGAGCGCTACGGCGGCACGGCGGCCGATCGCGGCTATCTGCACGCCTGGCGCCTCGCGTTCACCCTGGCGGGGGAGGCGTTCGACTTCGTCTGCCCGCCGGACGAAGGCACGCTGTTTGTGCTGCCTGAGTTGCACGCCGCCATCGCGGGGCTGGCCGAATGAAGGGGGCAACAGTACCAGGCGTGCCGGATCTGCCCGCCAGCGGCTGGATCCTGGCGGATTTTGACGACACCCTGGCGCCGGATGACAGCCATGCCGGGCTGCTGCGTTTCATCCTGCGTCGTCGCATCTGGCCGCTGCTGCTGTGGCCGGTGATGGCGCTGGGCGGGCTGGTCTATCTGCTGCCAAGCCAGCGCCGGCGCGGCATTTCACTGATCTGGTGGGCCATCACCCTCGGGCTGTCGCCGCTGGGGTGGCGACGCCTGGTGCGGGCCTATTGCCGTACCCGGCCTGGACTGTTTCGTGAGGCGCGCGCCCTGCTGCTGGCCGAAGGGCAGCGCTGCTGGGTGCTCTCCGCCAGCCCTCGCGCCCTGGTGCGGGGCCAGCTGCATCAGCAACTGCCCGGCCATCTGCCCCATCGCATTCTGGGGTCGCGGATGCACTATCGCCTCGGCGGCCTGATGCCGCGTTTTTACTGCCACGGCCGCCACAAGATCCTGCCCGGGAGCCACGCCCTCGGCGCCACCCTGGCCCTGAGCGACAGCCTGCACGACTTGCCGCTGCTGGCAGAGGGGCAGGCGGCCTGGCTCATCAATCCCACCCCGGCGCGGCTGCAACAGGCGCGGCAGGCATTGCCCCGCATCGAGCCCAGATACTGGTCCCTGTAAGGCAAAGCTGACAGCCTTGCGGGGCGCCACCGAGCGCGCCACAAGGCTGCGGCCTGAATGTCACAATCTATTTACATTTTTTGGCCATCCCCCCCGGCAAACTATCTGAACGCCGCCTCTTCTCTTCCGCCGCGCCGCCACCTCTAATGAAACAAGTTGTTAACAATGCTGGTGCGGCTGCCCGCAGCCCCCGGTATGACCCTCTTCGTTATCAGTCAATCGCAAGGAGCGCATCATGACGACCACTTCTTCTGCCCGTACTCACACCATCAATCCGCTCGGCACCGATGGTTTCGAATTCGTCGAGTACACGGCGCCGGATGCCAAAGGGATTGCTGCCCTCAAGGCGCTGTTCGTCTCACTGGGCTTTGCCGAGGTGGCGCAGCACAAACACAAGCAGTGCTGGCTCTACCGCCAGGGGGACATCAACTTCGTGGTCAATGCTGAGCCCCACTCCCAGGCCGAGCAGTTTGCCAGCCTGCACGGGCCGAGCGTCTGCGGCATGGCGTTTCGGGTGAGCGATGCAGGCAAGGCCCAGCAGTACGCCATCGGCAAGGGTGCCAAGCCTTTCGTCGGCAAGATTGGCCCCATGGAGCTCAACATCCCCGCCATCTACGGCATCGGCGAGAGCACCCTCTCCTTTGTCGATCGCTACGGCGACAAGGGCTCCATCTATGACGTGGACTTCGTCTTCTATCCCGACTGGCAGGCACGCATGGCCGAGGTGGATGCCGGGCTGTACGAGATTGACCACCTGACCCACAACGTGCAGCGCGGCAACATGGATGTCTGGTCCAATTTCTACGAGCGGATCGGCAACTTTCGCGAGATCCGCTACTTCGACATCGAGGGCAAGCTGACCGGGCTCCATTCCCGTGCCATGACGGCCCCCTGTGGCAAAATTCGCATTCCCATCAATGAATCCTCCGACGACAAGTCCCAGATCGAGGAGTACCTGCGTCAGTACAAGGGGGAGGGGATCCAGCACATCGCCATGGCGTCGAGCGACATCTACCACACCATCCGTACCCTGCGTGGCCGTGGCACCGGCTTTATGCCGACCCCGGACACCTACTACGAGAAGGTGGACAGCCGGGTCGAGGGGCACCAGGAGGATCTGGCGGCGCTCAAAGAGCTGCGCATCCTCATCGACGGCTCCCCCACCAAGGACGGCATCCTGCTGCAGATCTTCACCGACACCGTCATTGGCCCGGTGTTCTTCGAGATCATCCAGCGCAAGGGCAACGAAGGCTTTGGTGAGGGCAACTTCCAGGCACTCTTCGAATCCATCGAGCTGGATCAGATCCGCCGCGGGGTGCTCAATGATGCGTAACGGGAACCGCCACGGGCGGGTTGGTTGTCAAGCAAGGGAGGTTGGTGATGCGCAACTGGATTAACTTTCCCCACCGGGAGGGGACACACTCCCGCCAGGCTCATGCCGACCTGCCCGAGCAGGCCATCTATGAGCGCGAACTGGGCCGCTCCGGCTTTTTCGGGCCGGCCACTCACATGCACCACAAGCATGCCCCCACCGACTGGGTCAACTGGGAGGGGCCGCTGCGCCCACGCCTGTTTGATCTCAACGCCCTCGGCGAGGAGGTGAGCTCCCTCTCCCCCTGGGTGATGCCGGATATTCTCAGCAACCCCCACTGCCGCTACCGCATCTGGCGCCTGCATGAGCCCATGCCGTTTCTGGTGCGCAACGCCGATGGCGACGAGCTCCTGTTCATCCACGAGGGAAGCGGTGAGTTCTACTGCGATTACGGTCACCTAACCTTGCGCGATGGCGACTACCTGGTGATCCCCCGCGGCACCATGTGGCGCATCGAGCCGACGGCGCCCCTGTTCATCCTGATGATCGAGGCGACCAACGACAGCTACCAGCTGCCGGACAAGGGGTTGGTGGGCAATCACGCCATCTTCGATCCGGCGGCGTTGGACGTGCCGGCCATCAACGAGCGCTTCCTGGCCCAGCAGGATGAGAATCCCTGGTCGCTGCAGGTCAAGCGTCACAACCAGGTGTCGGTCATCACCTGGCCGTTCAACCCGCTGGATGCGCAAGGGTGGCACGGGGACTTGTGCGTGGTACGCCTCAACTGGCGGGATATCCGCCCGCTGATGAGCCACCGCTACCACCTGCCGCCGTCGGCGCACTCCACCTTTGTGGCGAGCCGGTTCGTGGTCTGCACCTTCGTGCCGCGCCCCATCGAGAGCGATCCCGGCGCCCTCAAGGTGCCCTTCTACCACAGCAACGACGACTACGACGAGGTGCTCTTCTACCACGCCGGGGATTTCTTCAGTCGGGACAACATCGAGCGGGGCATGGTCACCTTCCACCCCGCCGGTTTTACCCACGGCCCCCATCCCAAGGCGTTTGCGGCGGGTCAGGCCTACGCCAAGAAGTTCACCGACGAGGTGGCGGTGATGCTCGATACCCGCGATGCGCTCAACGTCGGCAGCCTGTGTGACGGGGTGGAGAACCCGCGTTACGTCACCAGCTGGTTGCGCCCGGAACTCACGCCAGCCACGAACGGCAAATAAGAGGAATCCCTATGAAACTGGCAACCCTGAACAATGGCAAACGGGACGGCGCCCTGGTGGTGGTGAGTCGCGATCTGAGCCGCGCGGTGCGCGTGCCGCAGCTGGCCGCCACCCTGCAGGCGGCCCTCGACGAGTGGGCCGAGCTTGCGCCCAAACTGACCGCCGTCTATCAGCAGCTCAACGATGGTGCCTGCGCCGACGCCTTCCCGTTCGACGAGACGGCCTGTCTCTCCCCGCTGCCGCGCGCCTACCAGTGGGCCGACGGCAGCGCCTATGTCAACCACGTGGAGCTGGTGCGCAAGGCCCGCGGCGCCGAGATGCCAGAGAGCTTCTGGCACGATCCCCTGATCTATCAGGGGGGCTCGGACAGCTTCCTGCCGCCCCGTGGCACCATCCCGATGGGGTCGGAGGAGTGGGGCATCGATTTCGAGTCGGAGATCGCCGTCATCACCGACGACGTGCCGATGGGCACCAGCCCGCAGGCGGCCGCTGGCCACATCAAGCTGCTGATGCTGGTCAACGACGTGAGCCTGCGCAACCTCATCCCGGGGGAGCTGGCCAAGGGCTTTGGCTTCTTCCAGTCCAAGCCCTCCAGCAGCTTCTCGCCGCTGGCCATCACCCCGGACGAGCTGGGGGATGACTGGCGCGACGGCAAAGTGCATCTGCCCCTCGAAACCCACCTCAACGGCGCCCTGTTCGGGGCCCCCGATGCCGGGGTGGACATGACCTTCAACTTTTATGAGCTGATCGCCCACGCCGCCAAGACCCGGCCGCTCGGGGCGGGCTGCATCATCGGTTCGGGTACCGTCTCCAACTACGACAGAAGCCGCGGCTCATCCTGCCTCGCCGAGCTGCGAATGCTGGAAATTATCGAGTCAGGTCAAGCCACTACACCCTTTCTGCGCTTTGGTGATACAGTGTCCATCGCGATGCAGGATCGCAACGGGATGAGTCTGTTTGGCACCATTTTGCAGCGGGTCACGCCGGCGGGGGCCAGTCAGACGAAGTGAGGGGCCAGCATGGATACGAGGCCGGCTGGTGAGCGGCAGGTGCCCTTGCACCTGCCAACACAGGGACAGATTATGTTGCAGTTGTTTGGATATTGGCGTTCATCGGCAAGTTATCGGGTACGGATCGTGATGCAGCTCAAGGGGCTCGATTATGAGCAGCATCCGGTCAATCTGCGGCAGGGCGAGCAGCGCGAGAAGGCCTACCGTCGGCTCAACCCCCAGGGGCTGGTGCCGTTTCTGGTGGATGGCGAGGTGCAGGTGGGTCAGTCGGTGGCCATCATGGAGTACCTCGACGAAACCTATCCCGCCCACCCGCTGATGCCATCGGCCCCGCAGGAGCGGGCCCGGGTACGCCAGATCGTCAACATGATCGCCTGCGACATCCACCCCCTCAACAACCTGCGGGTGCTCAACTATCTGGAGCAGTCGCTGGGGCAGGGCAAGGCACACCGCGACGAGTGGTATCGCCACTGGATTGACGAGACCTTCGCCGCGCTGGAGCAACTGCTGATGACCACCGCCGGCATCTATTGCGTCGGCAACGAGGTGACCCTGGCGGACTGCATGCTGGTGCCCCAGGTCTACAACGCTCGCCGCTACGACATGTCGCTGGAAGACTACCCCACCATCAATCGCATCGTCGCCAACTGCGAGCAGCTGCAGGCGTTTATCAAGGCCGCGCCAGAGCAGCAGCCGGACGCCCAGCCCTGACATACGGCAGGTCGGGCCCGGTCATCCCGGCCCGGCCTGCCGTGTTCACTCTGCCAACACCCTCCCTTCCCGTTCGCCTCAGGGCGTTCCGTTGCATCCATGGCGCCGAAAGCCGGGCCGCTCGCCCAGGCGCTGGTAGTAGTCGTTCACGGCCGGCAGCAGCGGACGATCATAGGGCGTCTCCAGCCAGCGGTTGACCGACAGCCCGATGGGAATGTCAGCCAGCGAGAAGTGGGGGCCGGCCACATATCCCCCCGCTGCTTGAAGCTGTCTCTCCAGGATCCCCATGCAGTGAGACCACTGCAGGCAAGTTGCGTGAAGGGCCTGATGGTCTTGATGCTGGGGGGAGCGCCGCACCAGCGACAGGAAGGCGTAGCGCCAGGCGCTGTTCAAGTCCGATGCCTGCCAGTCAATCCATTGATCGACCCGGGCCCTTGCTCTCGCCTCGACGGGATAGAGCGCGTTGTCGCCGTAGCGCGCCGCCAGATAGCGGATGATGGTGTTCGACTCCCACAGGGTGAAGTCGTCATCCTGAATGACCGGCACCATGGCATTGGGGTTGAGCGCAAGAAACGCCGGGGTGTCCGTCGGCTTGAAGCCGGCACCCCACTCCTCCAGCTCGAACGGGAGATCCAGCTCGGCGCAGGTCCACAGCACCTTGCGCACATTGATGGAGGAGGCTTTGCCCAGTATCCGTAACATCTTGTCGTCCTTGTCGGGGGGATGGCCGGCTTGCCGCAGGCCTACACCCCCTGCTTGCACGGCCATCGAGGCCCAGCACCGTCACCGCCGTGCTGAGCCCTGATTGCATCGATTGGCGAGTCAGCCGTGGGTGGTCTTGGGCTGGAAGAAGGCAATGAACTTGCCGAATTTCTCCCCGTCGTAGCTGTCACCCTTCTCCAGCAGCCCGGTGTTGAAGGATTCCAGCAGCTTGCCCTTGGCATCCAGCACGTAGAAGTGGGGCACCCCCAGATACTCGGGATAACCGTTGAGGAAGGATTCGTTCTTGTTCTGCTTGCTGACGTTTACCTTGACTACCACGAAGGTGCGGTTGAGCTGGCCGGCAAGATCGGGTTTTTGGTCCAGAAAGTGGTTCATCTCCTGGCACCAACTGCACCACTCGCCGCCCACCAGCAGCAGGACTTTCTTGCCCTCGGCACTGGCCTTGGCGGTGGCGGCGGCGAGATCGCGTGCCGGGTCCCGCTGCTCGTCATAGCCCTGGCTGTAATCGGGCAGGGTCTGGCTCCAGAGGTGGCCGGCGCTGTACGCCTCGCCATGAAACAGGGCGGTGCCAAGCACCAGCGGCAATAGCAGTCGGTTCATCACGTGCTCCTTGTGTTGTTGTGGTTGCTTCCAAGCCGCAACAATGTGACACGAGCGAGCCTGGCCGCCAAGGGCGAGATGGGCCCTTGTTATGCAAAAAGCGGGAATGGGTCGGCGGGAAAAAACCAAGCCCCTCGCAGGAGGGGCTTGGTATTCAGGCAAGGAAGGTCGCCGGCAGATCAGTAACCCTGCTGGTGGACGTCCATCACGGCGCGGCCGGAGGGGTCGGCCATCTCCTTGAACTTGGCATCCCACTCCAGCGCGGTCGGGGTGGAGCAGGCGACCGACTTGCCGTAGGGCACGGTGCGGGCGGCGGACTCCAGCGGGAAGTGCTCGTCAAAGATGGCGCGGTAGAAGTAGGCCTCCTTGGTGAGCGGGGTGTTGATGGGGAAGCGGAAGGCCGCCGCCTCGAACATCTGATCCGTCACCTCTTCCTCGACCATGGCTTTGAGGCTGTCGATCCACGAATAGCCCACGCCGTCGGAGAACTGCTCCTTCTGGCGCCACGCCACTTCGTGGGGCAGCAGATCCTCGAACGCTTCGCGCAGGATGTGCTTCTCGATCTTGCCCTTGCCGCACATCTTGTCGGCAGGCTGCAGGCGCATAGCCACGTCCATGAACTCCTTGTCGAGGAAGGGCACACGACCCTCCACCCCCCAGGCGGCCATCGACTTGTTGGCGCGCAGGCAGTCATAGAGGTGCAAAGAGGCGAGCTTGCGCACGTTCTCTTCGTGGAACTCGCGAGCGTTGGGTGCCTTGTGGAAGTAGAGGTAGCCGCCGAACAGCTCGTCGGAGCCTTCGCCGGAGAGCACCATCTTGATCCCCATTGCCTTGATGTAGCGGGCCATCAGGTACATGGGCGTGGAGGCGCGGATGGTGGTGACGTCATAGGTCTCGAGGTGATAGATGACGTCCCGCAGGGCATCCAGTCCCTCCTGCACGGTGAAGTGGATCTGGTGGTGGATGGTGCCGAGGTGATCGGCCACCTTGCGGGCGGCGGCGAGATCCGGCGAGCCTTCCAGGCCGACGGCGAAGGAGTGCAGCTGGGGCCACCAGGCTTCGCTCTTGCCATCGTCTTCAACCCGACGGGCGGCATAGAGCTTGGTGATGGCGGAGATGACGGACGAATCCAGCCCGCCGGAGAGCAGCACGCCGTAGGGCACGTCGCACATCAGCTGGCGCTTGACCGCCGCTTCCAGCGCGGCTTTGAGCTCGGCCTTGTCGCTGACGTTGTGCTCGACCGCGCCGTACTCCATCCAGTCGCGTTTGTACCAAGTTTTAAGCTCACCATCCTTGCTCCACAGGTAGTGTCCCGGTGGGAAGGTTTCGACGCTCTTGCAGACCGGTACCAGCGCTTTCATCTCGGAGGCGACGTAGAAGTTGCCGTGCTCGTCGCGGCCGGTATAGAGGGGGATGATCCCCATGTGGTCGCGACCAATCAGGTAGGCATCCTGCTCGGCGTCATAGAGGATGAAGGCGAAGATGCCGTTCAGATCATCCAGAAACGCCGGGCCCTTCTCCTTGTAGAGGGCCAGCAGCACCTCACAGTCGGAGTGGGTCTGGAACTGGAAGTCGACCTTGAGGTTCTTCTCCAGCTCCTTGTGGTTGTAGATCTCGCCGTTGACGGCCAGCACGTGGGTGCGCTCGGGGTTGTAGAGCGGCTGGGCGCCGTTGCCCGGATCGACGATGGCCAGGCGCTCGTGCACCAGAATGGCTTTGTCGGAGCTGTAGACGCCGGACCAGTCAGGACCGCGGTGGCGCAATCGCTTGGACATCTCCAGCGCCGATTTGCGCAGCGCGGCCGCATCGGATTTGATGTCCAGAATGCCGAAAATAGAACACATTGGCGGTAATCCTCTTGATTTTTATATGAGCCCCCCACGTTCGGGCTCGAAATTCCATTTACATTCCTCGCCAATCACAATGCCTAGTGCAAAAACCTTTTGCAAGCGGGAAAACCGCAGAAAATCATGCCGTATACGTCAACCCGGTCGGCCTGAAAAAAGAGGGTTGCAGGGGCCCAGGTTGACGCAGACGTCAAGCCGCGGCGGGCTCGAAGATCACGTAGAGCTTGCGGCAGGGGGTGAGAGTCTCCCACTCCCCGACAAAGCCGGCCGGGATGACGAACTGATCGCCGGGCTTGAGGGGCAGCCTGCCGCCCTGGCCGTCGTGGATCACCGCCTCGCCCTCCAGCAGCTGGCAGTATTCGTGCTCGGTGTAGTGGATGGCCCAGCGGCCGGGCTCGCAAGCCCAGAAGCCGACGTGAAACTGCTGGCTCGGGTCGGAGTAGTGGTTCCATACCGTCTGGCGCGGATTGCCGGCGCGCAGGAGCTCGGGGGCGGGCATCAGCGGGGTGGGGGCCGCCTCGTGGCGGTCGAGCAGGATCCAGTCGTTGAGGGTCTTCATGGTGCCTCCTTGGCAAGGTGTCGGATCTCACAACTATTGAGATCACTTATCTAAGCAAAAACAGTCACTTACAGAGGACTGGTGTACACGAGAAATCTCGTAGACGTTGGGATGAACTTAAAAAAACCTCACAAAACAAGAAATTCTCTATTTTTCAAGTAAAACCAATGAAATCAATGTTATGCAAATCGACAATCAATATTGCATGCTTTGATTGATATTCCTATTGGTTTTAAACCTCTCTGTTAGATGAACTAACACATGAAAATATGTTTCAATAGGTGTGACACAATCTCCAACGAATACAGAAGTCATGCCATTCCCAGACGTTAAAAGCCCAGTACATGCGCTTTTTGGCAAGATGGCATTAACGACCATATAGAAGGAATAAATTAAGTGGGGAAAAAATCTAGGGAAAAGAAGGAGCGCAGACTATCACGTCTTGTTGATGAAAATAATTTATTTCTGCGTGATATTCCCAAACTCTATGGAATGATAGCTGGTGAAATGGATAATGGACGCTCGTTCAATCAGTGCCTTGAAGACACACGGGAGCTATTTCTTAAATATAAGCTTCTTGATGTCGCTATCGCATTGAGCACTTCAGAAAATTGGCCGGCTAATACAGGCAGCCCTATAAAGCATATTTTTGCTTGGCGTGTTCTGCTAGAGATAAAAAAAGATCCTCAAGAAGGAATCCCGATAGAAAATTACAAAGCATTCAAGTCCTTTACAGAGGAACTCTATGCTGTATGGCCAGAATTCCCAATGCTTGAGGATTTCCACCCTGAGGCTGACTGGGGTCAAACCAAAACTTTTCTTTCCCAAGAATTCGTTCCAATGTTTTATGGAAGTTGCATTGAACGTACCCCCGATTTTGTGGAAGCATTTCGTATCACTTATGCTCAATCCTCTAAAGCTCAAGCTCACATGGATCTCGCTGTAGCTCAGCAAGCTCAGCTCATAAAATCAATGCCAACCATTGGCCTAACCACTATAGCTGAAGCTCAGTGTGCTCATGTCGAGACACCCCCCCAAGACTTCTGGTTAGCCTTCAGTGCCACAGCTCAACAAATTGGTGAAGACATTGCGGAATGGCGAGCTAAAGCGGGAAATGAGTTAGATGCCCACTTTGGTATTCTTAAAAACTCACCGACATGGGATTCATTTACAGATCAAGTTATGCAAGGAGAAGCGCTTCCCTTCCTTGCTGTCGAATGTGAGGGTTACTGGCTCCCAATGTCAATCCGTAGCGCCCCTGGGCTAATAATTGATCATTGGGCAAAGAAGAATATTACCGGAGTAACTACCCACACACATAAAAAGCTTGCTCAGTATATTGCAGAGCGGTTTGAATACACAATAATGGGTCCTTTAACTCTATTAGTTGGTAATACCGATTACACAGATCTTCCGATAAGTTGCATAATCTCTGCCGAGTCAGGGATATACCTTATCTGTGCATGCGATCACGAATCGATTGATCGTTTATCAGATGTTGCAGACAGCGCATACGCAAATATGAAGCTTGGTGCACCAATAAATTTTCGCCTTTTCAATGGCCCAACACTAAGACGATCAGGCGGTGAGGCTGGACCAAGAGCAGATGAAATTCACATCATATTTGTTGTTACCCAAGCAGGAACTGCATTTGGCTCAATTCTAACACCATCTAAACCTACTCGGTTGTTGCCATTAGCAGATTTCATCACCATTTTTGATAGCCTAGATGATCTCGAAGAATTAAATCGTTACTGGAAGTTTGTTGATGCACAAGGACGCTCTATCACACCCTTTTCTCGTGGAGCTGCAGATCTATTCGCATCATTCAAAGATACACATGGTGTGCTTATTGATGGAGCTATATCTCCTACAATTATTGGACTAGATCCACACTGGGGAACATCTTGGCGCTTCAAAACACTATCAGACTTCTGGTCAAAAGCCCCTAAAATATTTCCAGATAACTCTTCTGGCTGGAGATTGGAGCCTTCGACAGAAGGTGTAATAAGACTTTTATCCAGACATTCTAAAACCATTGCATATTCAACATCCATTGGTTCTTGTACATTTCAATCTTTGATGACGCTTTCCAAAAATTTATCTGTTGAAGATGCTCGTCTTATTGATCTCTTCATTCAAATTATTGCAGATTGTAGTTATCGTTGTAGAGATTTATTTTTAGACATACCTCTTTTATTAAAGTCACATGTTCTCTTTATATGCAGCTTAGATCCATCAAGCACGATTGATATGGAAAGTGAGCCACTTCCATTAGATGGATTTCCGCATATAGTAACTGCGGTAAAAAAACTAGAAAAAAATGCATTTCATTTGAGAGTTAATGCCCAGGCATTGCTCTCTGGGTTAAATTCAGCTAAAAATGGGTCATTTGAAGTTCGTTGTTTACTAGAGACGCTAACAATATGCCATGCCACTTGTGGCCTTGATCTACCTAGAGATTTACCTAACCGGTTGTCTCACTTAGAATCCAAACCTGCTCGATTTCATTTAAGAGTCATGGCTCGCAATGTTGATGTCCCTGAGCATGTAGATCCAATTATTCCTTCACCTACCGATAACAAGCTGGCTCGTAAACAATTAGCTACAGAAATTATGGCTCTTGGGTTAATCCCTGGACGCTATGAATTATCAGAAGCCAAGGCCAGGATTGATCCTGCGGCTACTCGTCTCCGGCTTCATATAGAAAATCGTCTCGGGTCACTCGACAGAAATCAACTTATTAAAGTCTTGATAGAACAACATGATGCTCTGTTAATCGCGGAAAGAATGAAAATCCAACGAGCTCGTCA
This sequence comes from Aeromonas sp. QDB03, assembly GCF_027707985.1. Lineage (NCBI taxonomy): Bacteria > Pseudomonadati > Pseudomonadota > Gammaproteobacteria > Aeromonadales > Aeromonadaceae > Aeromonas > Aeromonas sp. QDB03. The sequence continues at coordinate 44,281 of NZ_JAPCJG010000001.1, forward strand.
AAGCCTTGCTCATTCTGTCGAATATGATCGGTTAGATGCGGTTGAAGATGCCCGTAAAGAGTTCGGCACTACAGCTCGTCACTATCGATATCTACTAGAAAAGACCGTTAACTCAAAAACGAATGGTGCAGATGAAATCACAGATAATATCTTACGTCAGTTAATTGGTTTAGTTGATTGGTACATGGTACTGGCCGGTGCAAGCGATATTCTGCACAATGGTATTGATGTTGGCGGCGTTGAGATAGATGAAACCTATGTTCCCGAGGTTTTTTACTCCGGAGATTTCGATGAGAAGAACGCATTATTTGCACGGGAATATGCTAAGTCAAGGTTAGGTGTGGATGATAATGATGAGGATGCTGTAGAAGGAGAATCGGATTATTTACTGTCTTCAGAAACGCTAAAAAATGCTTTCAAAACAGATTTAGGATTTGATTTATATAATATGCTAACATCACTAGCCTTTTTATCGCAAGCTCAGCGACATGGTTTCAGTGATAAACTTTCATTATCTTACACAGCGACGCCAGCTGATATTGCCAAAAGTATAGCTAGCAATATAGAAGGTATTGAGCTTACAGAAGCGGAAAGAATTGTTTCCTTTCTCACACTATCTGAAATCGGTGTACGCAGGCTTTCCGGCCGAGAAGTTGATGAGGGTGATATACCATATTGGGAACGTAATAAGCGAATTCATAGATATACTATTAGACCTCTAATATGCCATGGAATAAATTTACGTTGGGGAGCTGAAACAGCTAGCCGGGCAATGAATTTGTGGATGTCGGCTGTACGAGATGGCTACCTCCCTGCTGATTTTAATTGGCCAAATGTTGAACCAGTTATCCGCAAGATCAAAGAGAGTATTGAGAAAAGACTCGAACTTCGAACTGAAGAAATATTTCTTCGCCATACCCCATTCGTCATACGTGGCATTGATTTCTTTAGGCGCTTTAAGGGTGAAAAATTCGAGGATGTAGGCGACTTTGATGTTTTTGCATACTGGCCAGATAAAAATATAATTGTGACGATAGAGTGTAAATACAATCAACCAACATATACACTCAAGGATGGTCGTCGCCTAAGAGATCGGATATTTGGCAAAGCTGAGAATGACAAAGCAGGACAGTTCAGTAAAATCCAGCGGCGTAGGAAATTTCTAGAGAAACATCGCACTAAGTTGCTTGACCTACTCGGCTGGCCTCAATCAAAGCAACCAATATCAAGAGATGTAGAGCTCTACGTGAGCCGTGATGTGTATTACTGGATGATTCACCCACCTTACTCAATCCCAACTAAATTTATTCGAGTAAATGCTTTGGACACATGGATAAAAGCTGAACTACTCACTGCAGACGAATAAGTGCTGGTTGATAAGAAAGGTGGGCAATATGCCCCCTTATTTACGGCTTACAAGTAAAGTGCAGTTGCAGTCTCAATGAGACGTCATTGCACCTATATGAGACGTCATTTCATTTGGAATGAGATCCCACACAAGGGTAAAAAAACGGGGCCATCCAGGCCCCTTGATTGTTCGTTTTATTAAACGAGGTTGCGCATAACGTAAACGATAGCGCCTCCCTTGCCAAGGGGACCGCAGCCCCCCGTCAGCGTGGCTGCAGCCGTTTGATGACGTGGCGGGCGAAGCCGCTGCCCGCTTCGTCGTAGACGTTGAACACCGCATCCACCCCTTGCTCTTTCAGGGAGGCGATGTCGTCCTCGAAGCGGACGATGGCGGCAATCTTGCCGGCAAAGCCGTGGCTGCGCAGTTTCTCGATGGCGTAGAGGTTGCCCGAGTGGTGAGGCATGGCCAGCAGCACCAGGTTGACCTGGTTGGAGAGCAGCACCTTGTCCCAGAAGTCGGTATCGGTGGCATCCCCCTCGATAACGTTCATGCCCTGGGCGCGCAGGGTGGGCAGCTTCTCGCTGTCGTTCTCCACCCCGAGGATCACGGTGCCGTACTTGTTCTCCAGCTCGAAGTAGGCGCCTTGACCGATCCGCCCCATGCCGAGGATGATCACCTCGGCATCGCCGAGCTCGATGGGCCTGTCCTCCGGGTGCAGGGTGGTGGCCTGCATGCCGCGCAGCCAGTTGCCGAGCCGATGGTAAATGCGCTCGCTCTGGCCGTTGAGGGGGGCCGAGATCATGAAGCTGGCTGCCAGCGCCAGGGAGAGCGCGACCAGCCACTCGTGGGAGATCCAGCCCGCCTTGGCGGCGATGGCCGCGACGATGAGACCGAACTCCGAGAAGTTGGTGAGCGCCAGGGTGGAGAGCAGGGCGGTGCGCACCCGCAGGTGGGCGCCGCTGTAGACCAGATAGTAGAGCGCACTTTTGAGCGGCAGGGCCAGCACCAACGCCAGCGCCAGCAGCATGGTGTCGTGGGTCGGCAGGCCGTTGAGGCCGATGGTAAGAAAAAAGCAGATGAGAAACAGATCTTTGAGGTTGAACAGCGACTTGGCCAGCCCCGCAGAGGCGGGGTGGGAGGCGATCAGCATGCCGATGACCAGCGCCCCGAGATCGGGCTTGAGCCCCACTACCTCGAAGCCGGCGGCCCCCACCACCAGCGCCAGGAAGATCCCGAACAGCACCTGCAACTCGCCGTGACCGGCCCGCTCCAGCAGTTTCAGCAGCAAGGGGCGCAGCAGGGGCAGGCCCAGGATCCAGAGCGCCCAGATGCTGGGCCACTGGCCGCTGGAGGCCGCCAGGAAGGCCACCGCGAACAGATCCTGCATCACCAGCACGCCGACGGCGAGGCGGGCATAGAGGGCGTTCATGTCGCTGCGCTCCTCCAGCACCTTGACCGCAAACACGGTACTGGAGAAGGAGAGGGCAAAACCCAGCAGCAGCGCCAGCCGCCAGTCCAGCGACATGGCCAGCGCCAGCCCGAGCCCCTTGCACACCAGCAGCACCACGGTGAACAGCAGGGTGGAGAGCAGCAGGTGCAAACTGGTGGTGCCCCAGACGTCGCGCCGCATCAGGATCTTGACGTTGAGCTTGAGGCCGATGGTGAACAGCAGCAGGGTGACGCCCAGATCGGCAATTTCGTTCAGGGCCGGGGTGTTCTGATAGCCCATGCCGTTGAGCAGAAAACCGGCCGCCAGAAAGCCCAGCAGGGGCGGCAGGCCGATGAGGTTGACCAGCATGCCGCAGCCAAAGGCCACGGCGATCATGACAGGTTCCATTGCGCGTCCTTCAGGGGTAACGAGGCCGACCTGGGCCGTGCGCCAGGCCGGCCCGTCAGCCGGCAGGGATCAGACGATGTCGATATCCACCACTGAGTCGAAGATGTGGTTCGGCCGAAACGGCATGCGGTCGATGTCGGCCACCTTGCTCACCCCGGAGAGCACCAGCACTGTCTCGAGGCCAGCCTGGAAGCCCGCCAGAATGTCGGTGCGCAGGTTGTCGCCGATGATGATGGTGTCGTCGGAGTGGGCCTCCATCCGGTTGAGCGCCGCGCGGATGATCCAGGCGCTCGGCTTGCCGACGTAGAACGGCTTCTTGCCGGTCATCCGCTCGATGGGGGCGCACAGGGCGCCGCAGGCCGGGTGCATCATGGGGCCGTGGGTATCGGGGTTGGTGGCGATGAAGCGGGCCCCCTGATCGACGAACTTGGCCCCCAGCTGCATCATGGTCCAGTTGTAGTTGCGGGTCTCGCCCACCACCACGAAGTCGGGGTCGATGTCGGTGATGGTGAAGCCGGCCTTGTAGAGCTCGTGGGTCAGCGCCCCTTCGCCGATCACATAGGCCTTCTTGCCGTCCTGGCGCTTGAGAAAGTCGGCGGTGCCCATGGCGGAGGTGTAGAAGCACTCCTCCGGCACCTCGATCCCGGCGGAGCGGAAGCGGTTTTGCAGATCTTTCTGGGTCTGGGCCGGGTAGTTGGTCAGAAACAGCAGCTTGCTGCCCTGCTCCAGCAGGCGGTGGACGAAGCGGTCGGCACCGGGCACCAGATCGTTGTTGTGCAGGATGACGCCGTCGATGTCGCAGATGACGTTTTTCTTCATGGGGACTCCTTGTGTAGGCGCAAGAGGCGGCGGAAAGTTGCGCCAACTCTCAAGATCTTCAAATAGTTATGTTGTTTTTGTGACGCCATTATAAGTCTGTTTGATGACAAGTCTCCCCCATAAACAGAGATAGGTGCACAATGAACGACAGAGGGGAGGGATCCGCTCCGCCACTGGCTGGTCCCGCTGTCTGTGAACCGATGGAGCCATCATCATGGATAACTTTATTGCCGGTCTGCCCAAGCTGGAGTTGCACCTCCATATCGAAGGCTCGCTCGAGCCGGAACTGATGTTTGCCCTGGGCCAGCGTAACGGCGTGGCCCTGCCCTGGCCCGACGTGGCCAGCGTGCGCGCCGCCTATGAGTTCGATTGTCTGCAATCTTTCCTCGATCTCTACTACCTGGGGGCCAGCGTGCTCATCACCGAGCAGGATTTCTTCGACCTCACCTGGGCCTATCTGGAACGCTGCGCCGCCGACAAGGTGGTGCACGTGGAGATCTTCTTCGACCCCCAGACCCACACCGCCCGCGGCGTGCCCTTTGCCACCGTGCTGGGCGGCATCGAGCGGGCGCTGCAGCGCGGAGAGCGGGAGTTTGGCATCAGCTGGCGGCTCATCATGAGCTTCCTGCGCCACCTGAGCGAGGAGGATGCCTTTGCCACGTTGGCAGAGGCCACTCCCTTCCTGTCGCGCATTCACGGCATCGGCCTCGACTCGGGGGAGAAGGGCAACCCGCCCAGCAAGTTTGCCCGGGTCTTTGCCCGCTGCCGCGAGCTGGGGTTGCCGGTGGTGGCCCACGCCGGCGAAGAGGGGCCGGCGCAGTATATCTGGCAGGCCATCCGGGAGCTTGAGGTGCGACGCATCGATCACGGGGTGCGCTGCGTCGACGATCCCGATCTGCTGCGCTATCTGGCCGATACCCGGCTGCCGCTCACCGTCTGCCCCCTCTCCAACACCCGCCTCAAGGTGTTTGACAAGATGGCCCACCACAACGTGCTGGCGCTGCTGGAGCAGGGGCTGTGCGTCACCATCAACTCCGACGATCCCGCCTATTTCGGCGGCTACATGAATGCCAACTTCCACGCCCTGGCCCATGAGCTGGGGGCCAGCATGAACCAGCTCTGCCGCTTGTCACTGAACGCGGTGGAGGCGAGCTGGCTTAGCCTGGCCGACAAGGCGCGGCTGACCCGGGAGATCAGAAGCTACGCCGCCTGCTACGGGGTCAGCCTCCATTAGCCTGCGGCGCCGGCAAGCATGACAGGCAAAAAAACGCGCCCACCAGTGATGGTGGGCGCGTCTCGTTATGACTAGGCGGGTTTGACTCAGGCCGTGTGGGGCTGGGGGGCCGCCTGATAGGTCGGGTAGTCAATCAAGCCTTTTTCGCCGCCACCGAACAGGGTGGCCGGATCGTGAGGGGCCAGTGGATAGCCGTGACGCAGCCGCTCGGGCAGGTCGGGGTTGGCCACGAAGGGGCGGCCGAAGCCTATCATGTCGGCCCAGCCCGCCTCGAGCGCCGCCCGGGCACGTTCGCCGTCGTACTTGCCGGCATAGATGAGGGTGTTGGGGAAGGCGTCGCGCAGCCCCTGCTTGAAGCCTTCCGCCATCAGCGGGGCATCGTCCCAGTCCGCCTCGGCGATGTGCAGGTAGACCACGTCGAGCCGGCCCAGCAGGCGGGCGGCGGCCAGGTAGGTCTCCTGCGGGTTGGCATCCACGGTGCCGTTGAGGGTGGTGAGCGGCGCGAGGCGCACCCCGACCCGGTCGGCCCCGATCTCGCTGCAGACTGCCTCGGTCACCTCTTTGAGGAAACGCAGCCGGTTCTCCAAGGAACCGCCGTAGCCGTCGGTGCGGGTATTGGACTCGGAGTCGAGGAACTGGTTGATGAGGTAGCCGTTGGCGGCGTGCAGCTCGATGCCGTCAAAGCCGGCCAGCATGGCGTTGCGAGCCGCCTGACGGAACTGCTCCACTACCGCGTCGATATCGGCCTGGGTCATGGCGCGCGGGGTGACGGTTTCGACGAACCCGGGGGCATCGCTGCCGTTGTCGACGAATACCCGCACCCCTTTTGCCTGAATGGCGGAGGAGGAGATGGGCTGGGCACCGCCGAGGTTGTCAGGGTGAGTGACCCGGCCCACGTGCCAGAGCTGGGCGAACATGGTGCCGCCCTTGGCGTGCACGGCGTCGGTCACCTGCTTCCAGCCGGCCACTTGTTCGGCGCTGTGGATCCCCGGCGTCCAGGCGTAGCCCTTGCCCATGGGGTCAATCTGGGTGCCTTCACTGATGATGAGACCGGCCCCGGCGCGCTGGGCGTAATAGGTGGCCATCATGGCATTGGCCACGTCACCGGGCTGGCTGGCGCGGGAGCGGGTCATGGGGGGCATGACGATGCGATTGTTGAGGTGCAACTGGCCGAGGCGCAGGGGGCAGAACAGGTGATCGTGGTGCATGGTGAATTCCTCATGGTGATGATGGGCTCACTCTAGTGCCGGCATCCCTTGCGAAAAAGAGGGGTAATTGCACAAAAGAATTGCGCTGATGGCAGCAATGGTGAAAAGAGAGAGGGGCAGGGGGGAGGCGCCTGAATAAAAAAGGGGGCCCGCAAGGCCCCCTTTTTCAGCATGGTTCAAGCAATGGCGTCAGGCCTCCAGCGGCATGACGCGCACCCGCTCGATGCGCCGCTCGCTCACCTCGACCACTTCGAAGCCGAGCTGCTGCAGTTGCAGCTGCTGGCCCGGGGCGGGCAGGGTGCCGAAGTGGGAGAGCAGCATGCCGGCCAGGGTCACGTACTCGTCGCTCTCGCTCACCAGCCCTTCGTGTTCCAGCACCTGCTCCACGTGGTGGATGTTGGTGCTGCCGTTGATGAGCCAGCCTTCTCCATCGCGGACGATGTCCGGCGTTTCATCTTCATCGGGCAGTTCGCCGACGATGGCCTCCAGCAGGTCGTGGGTGGTCACCAGCCCCTGGATCACGCCGAACTCGTCGGCCACCAGGATGAGGCTGCCCTTGGCCTGGCGCAGCTCCGCCAGCAGCTTAATCACGTTGATGGTCTGCGGCACTATGATGGGGTCGTTCTGTTTGGCCAGCTCGCTCAAGGATTGCCCTTCGTTGAGGGCAAACAGCAGGTCGCGCGCCTTGACCACCCCGATCACCTCGTCCAGATCGCCGTCACAGACCGGGAACAGGCTGTGGGGCTCCTGCTGCAGCAGGGCGCGGATCTCGTCATTGGAGTCGTTGACGTCGATCCAGGCCATCTCGGAGCGCGGGGTCATGATGGTGCGGATGGAGCGTTCGGCCAGCGACAGCACCCCGGTCACCATGTAGCGCTCCTCCTCGCCAAAGCTCACCGGCTCGGCGGCGGGGGCGTCCAGATCGTCGTCCGGCCGGTCCTGATACGCCTTGCTGCCCATCAGCTTGAAGATGGCGGCGGTGGTGCGCTCGCGCAGGGGCTGCTTGGCTTCGTGGCGTTCGGCACTGCGCTGGGAGAGCTGATTGAAGAATTCGATCAGCACCGAGAAGCCGATGGCCGCGTAGAGGTAACCCTTCGGAATATGGAAGCCGAACCCTTCCGCCACCAGGCTAAAACCGATCATCAGCAGGAAGCTCAGACAGAGCACCACGACGGTGGGGTGGGCGTTGACGAAGCGGGTCAGCGGCTTGGAGGCGAGCACCATCACCACCATGGCGATGGTCACTGCCGCCATCATGACGCCCAGGTGTTCCACCATGCCGACGGCGGTGATGATGGAGTCCAGCGAGAAGATGGCATCCAGCACCAGGATCTGGGTGATCACCACGCCGAAGCTGGCGTAGACGCCGACCGGCCCGTCTTCGGGCGGCTTGGCTTCCAGCCGCTCATGCAGCTCGGAGGTGGCCTTGAACAGCAGGAACAGGCCGCCCCCCATCAGGATCAGGTCCCGACCGGAGAAGGGGTGATCCCACAGGTGCAAAATGGGGGTGGTCAGGGTGACCAGCCAGGACATCACGCTCAAGAGCCCCAGGCGCATCAGCAAGGCCAGTGACAGACCGATGACGCGGGCCTTGTCTCGCTGGGCGGGGGGCAGCTTTTTCACCAGGATGGCGATGAAGACCAGGTTGTCGATCCCCAGCACGATTTCCAGGACGATCAGAGTAAACAGACCGATCCAGATGTGGGGATCCAGCAGCAATTCCATGTAGTGACCTCAATAAAAACAGACAGAGCAGAGAGTGAGCACGGCGTACGATGGCCGCAGTGACAGCAAGGCAATGGCGTTATTCAGAGGCGCTGATTAAGCAGATAAAGATAGGCTTTGACGGGAAGAAACGAAGGGCAACTTCGGGGATTGTCCATGATGGGCAATAAAACCTCGGGTTAAAAGTGAGCCCTGATGATAACGGGAATCCCGTATTTGGCAAGAGGGGGCGGGAAGCTCCGGGAAAGGCGCGCTCGCCCAGCGGGGCGACAGGAGCGGGCGGAGCTTGCCAGGCAAGCCCCGCCGTGCGGCTTACAGCCAGCGTTTCTCGCGGGTGAAGCAGACCGAGAGCCAGGCATCCCCCAGGGTATCGCCGAGGCGAGACCAGAGCTCCTGGCGCAGGGCATCCTGGCGCTCGACGGGCCACTCCTGGCCGGGTGCTACCAGAATGTTGAGTTCGAGATCGAAGCGGCGACCGCTTTTCGCCAGATGGCTGTAGCACTCGATGCCATGGCGCAGGCGCAGGGCCTCGACTTCGCTGGCCACCAGCCGGGAGACATCCCCCTTGGGGGCGATCTTCAGCACTTCTCGCAGGTTGCGACCGAGCACCTTGATGGGAATGAGGGTGGCGCACAGGGCCAGCAGCGAGACCAGCACCGGGTCTATGTAGCGGTTGTAGTGGCCGTAGCCGATGGCATCGAGGCCGATGGCGACCACGAAGCCGATGAGCAGGGTGGTGCTGAGCAGGGTGTCGACCAGCCACTCCTTGGAGTCCACCCGCACCAGCTCGGAGTTGACCCGCTCGGCCACGTCGGCCTCGACCCGGTAGATGATGCCGCAGAAGAAGGTGGAGACGACGGCATAGATGAGGGCGTGGCCGAGATCGATCTCCCGTCCGCCCGCCAGCAGGGTGGTTAGGCCGTTGTAGAGTGCCGCCAGGCAGAGCAGCAGAATGATGGTGCCGTTGATGACGTTGGCGATGGGCTCGAAGTGGGCGTAGCCGTATTGAAAGCGGGCATCGGAAGGGCGGGTAACCAGGTAGGCGGTGATGAGCCCCAGCCCCGTCATGCCCATGCTGAACAGGGTGAAGATGCCGTCCAGCATGATGGCGTTGGAACCGACGAACAGGCCATAGCCGATCCCGAAAATGGCAAAGGTGATGCAACCAAACAGCGACAGGGTCAGCGCCTGTTTTTCGGTGCGAATAAGCGTACTGATAACATGGCTGTAATGAGCCATAAAAGTCCTCCTTTCAAATGGTGAAGATTGCGCGCGCAAGCGGTTTTCTAGCTGATATACTGCCCGCTCACATGTGAGCGGACTGGTTCGGGGGCCCGCGAAGAGGCTGGCCCGAACGGTCGTTGTCGCCGGAGTTCCGGCATCAAGCAAAGGAAGGGAACAAGGATTCATGATCCCGAGACTCGATTACCAGGACAGTTTGTCACCTACAACCCTGCAGTTTCTTGAGTTGCTGGCGCGATCAGCATTTCGTGGTGATATCGAAAAGTCTTATGCAAGCCGGTTGGCGATGGCGACGGATAACAGCGTCTATCAGGTAGTACCTCAGGCGGTTCTCTATCCGCGCAGTGCGGACGATATTGCGGTGATGCTCAAGCTGGCTCAGGGGCCCGAGTACGCGACCTTGAGTTTCTTCCCTCGCGGCGGCGGTACCGGCACCAATGGTCAATCCTTGGGCGGCGGCATTATCGTCGATCTCTCGCGCCATATGAACCAGATCATGGAAATTAATCTGGAAGAGGGGTGGGTGCGGGCCCAGGCCGGGGTGGTTAAAGATCAGCTCAACGCCTATTTGAAGCCCCACGGCTACTTCTTCTCGCCGGATCTCTCCACTTCCAACCGCGCCACCTTGGGCGGCATGGTCAACACCGACGCCTCGGGACAGGGGTCGCTGGTGTACGGCAAGACCTCGGATCATGTGCTCGGCCTCAAGGCCGTGCTGGAAAACGGCGATCTCATGGCCACCGAGCCGGTGACCGGTCAGCGTCTGGCGGACAAGCTGGCGCTGGATAACCGTGAAGGGGAGATCTATCGCACCCTCTATCGCATCGGCCGCGAGCGCCGCGCCGACATCGAGGCCACCTTCCCCAGGCTCAACCGCTTTCTGACCGGTTACGATCTCAAGCATCTCTATCAGCCCGATACCGATACCCTGGACGTCAGCCGGGTGCTGTGCGGCTCGGAAGGCTCCTTGGGCTTTATCACCGAAGCCAGGCTCAACATCACTCCCATCCCGCGCTACCGCACCCTGGTCAACGTCAAGTACGACAGCTTCCCGTCGGCCCTGCGCAATGCCCCCTTTATGGTCGAGGCCCAGGCGCTGTCGGTAGAGACGGTGGACTCCCGGGTGCTGGGGCTGGCTCGCGCCGACATCATCTGGCATTCGGTCAAAGAGTTCATTCAGGAGGTGCCGGGCAAGGATCTGCAGGGGCTCAACATCGTCGAGTTTGCCGATACCGACGAGGATGAGCACAAGGCCAAGGTGGCCGAGCTGTGCCGGCGCATCGACGCCCTGCTGGCCAAGGGGGAGGCGGGGATCATCGGCTATCAGGTGTGCAACCACCTGGCCAGCATCGAGACCATCTACGCCATGCGCAAGAAGTCGGTGGGGCTGCTTGGCAACGCCGAAGGGCGCAAGAAGCCGGTGGCCTTCACCGAAGACACCGCCGTGCCGCCGGAATCCCTGGCGGACTTCATCATGGAGTTTCGTGCCTTGCTGGATGCCCACGGCCTTGACTATGGCATGTTCGGCCACGTCGATGCCGGGGTGCTGCACGTGCGCCCGGCGCTGGACTTGTGCGATCCCGAGCAGGAGGTGCTGCTGCGGCGCATCTCCGATCAGGTGGTGGCGCTCACCGCCAAATATGGTGGCCTGATGTGGGGCGAGCACGGCAAGGGTTTTCGCTCCGAATACAGCCCCGCCTTCTTCGGCGAGCTGTGGGAGGAGCTGCAACGGGTCAAGGGGGCGTTCGACCCGGCCAACCGTATCAACCCGGGCAAGATCTGCATGCCTTATGGCAGCGGCGCCGAGCTGGTGTCGGTGGACGGGCCCAAGCGCGGCAAGTTCGACCGCCAGATCCCGCTGGCGGTGCGCACCAGCTATACCCGGGCCCTCGATTGCAACGGCAACGGTCTGTGCTTCACCTTCGAGACCGACTCCCCCATGTGCCCCTCGGTCAAGATCAGCCGCGATCGCCGTCACTCTCCCAAGGGGCGAGCCGGCCTGATGCGCGAATGGCTGCGCCAGCTGGCAGAGCAGGGCTTCGATCCGCTGAGTGAGGAGGTGGCGCTGCAAAGCGGTGGTCTGCGCTTCAAGCAGATTGTCGACAAGTTTCGCAACACGGTGGCCCGCGCCCGCGGCGAGTATGACTTCTCCCACGAGGTGATGGAGGCGATGGAGGGGTGCCTGGCGTGTAAAGCCTGCACTAGCCAGTGCCCCATCAAGGTGGATGTGCCCACCTTCCGCGCTCGCTTCATGCAGCTCTATCACAGCCGCTATCTGCGTGGACCCAAGGATTACTTCGTCGGCACGGTGGAAAGCTATGCCCCCTTGCTGGCCAAGGCGCCGAAACTGGTCAACTTCTTCCTCGAGAAGGAGTGGGCCCAGAAGGCGACCGAGAAGAGCATCGGCATGGTGGACGTGCCGCTATTGAGCGTGCCGACCCTGGCCGAGGAGCTGCGTGACCATCGCGCCCGCTATTTCGATCTGCCGGGCCTGGAGGCCATGAGCCCCGAGCAGCGTCAAAAAGTGGTGCTCATCGTGCAGGATCCCTTCACCAGCTACTACGACGCCCCCGTGGTGCGTGACCTGGTGAAGCTCGCCAGCAAGCTCGGCCTGCAGCCCTATCTGCTGCCGTTCAAGCCCAACGGCAAGCCCCAACACGTGAAGGGCTTCCTGCGCGCCTTTGCCCGTACCGCCGCCAGCAGCGCCCAGTTCCTCAACAAGGTGGCGGCGCTCGGCATCCCCATGGTGGGGGTCGATCCCTCCCTGGTGCTCTGCTATCGGGACGAATACGTGAAGGCGCTCGGTCCCGCCCGCGGTGACTTCCAGGTGCTGCTGCCCCAGGAGTGGCTGCTCTCCTTGCCGGCAGAAGTGTTGCCGGTGCGAGAAGCGCACGCCGGCGCCGAGCCCTGGTATCTGTTCGCCCACTGCACCGAGAAGACCGCCAAGCCGTCGACTCACGGTGACTGGAGTTCCCTGTTCCGCCGCTTCGGTGCCACCCTGCAACCGGTGTCGGTGGGCTGCTGCGGTATGGCCGGTACCTATGGTCACGATGCCAAACAGGTGGAGAACTCCAAGGGCATCTATGGCCTGAGCTGGGCCGAGCCCCTGGCTCGCCTGCCGCAAGCCCGTTGTCTGGCCACCGGATATTCGTGCCGCAGCCAGGTCAAGCGGATGGAGGGGGAGAAACTCAAGCATCCGCTGCAGGCCCTGCTGGAACTGCTCTGATGCTGACCCTGCCCAAGCGGTTTCGGGTGCCGCAAGCCTATCGGCACCCACACTTCCTGCTGCTGCCGGTCAATCCGACCCAGGCGGTGGTGGAGTTCGTCGCCATGCTGCGCGAGCGCGAGCAGCTTCATCAGCTGTTTCGCCCGGACGATGTGTGGCCCTCCGCCAATTTCAGCCTGAGCCAGCACGAGGCCGATCTGGAGTGGCAGCACTCCGAATTTCTGGCCAAACGCTCCTTTGCCTATGGCCTCTGGAGCCCGGCGCGGGAGCCCGAGTTCTGGGGCGGGGTTTACCTCTACCCCTCGGTGTTGCCGGAGGTGGTGGTGGAGCTCTTCTTCTGGAAGGTGGCCGAGGCGCCGCTCACCGATGCCGAACTGGAGGCCGAACTGCGCGCCTGGCTCGGCAAGGTATGGCAGTGGCCCGCGCCGCGCCTGCCGGGGCGCGACCAGCCCTGGGCCGAGTGGCCAGGGGTGACCTATCCCTGGTGAGAGTCAACCTCGATGCAAGATGCCCCAGCGTGGGCATCTTTTTTTTTGCTCCTTTTTCGCCGACACTGCTGGTTTGCCGCTACGGCACAGCGATAACCCGTTGATCACGCAAGGAGTCCGCGCACCATGAGTCAAGAAAGCAGCCCTATCTGGCGCAAGCCCATGAGCCTTGAAGGGCTCAACGCCAGCTCTCGCAACACCCTGATGGCCCACCTCGACATCGTCTATACCGCCTTTGGTCCCGACTGGCTGGAGGCCACCATGCCGGTGGATCACCGCACCCATCAGCCGCTCGGCATGCTGCACGGCGGCGCCTCCGTGGTGCTGGCGGAGACGCTGGGATCGCTCGCGGCCAACATGGCGGTCGGGCCTGATAGTTATTGCGTGGGGCTGGAGGTCAATGCCAACCACCTGAGAACCAAGCGGGAAGGGGTGGTGACGGGGCGTTGCACGCCACTGCATCTGGGGGCGACGACTCAGGTGTGGCAGATAGAAATTCGCGATGAACGTGGTCGTTTATTGTGCACCAGCCGGTTGACCATGGCGGTGCTCAAACACAAGCGGGACAAGGACTCTGGCGAAGCGTGATCTGCAATAACGCACCATGAGTGAAAAATAAGCAAGCCATAGTCGCAAGATCCCTCTATAATTGCCAACGTCTTGAGAGGCTTATCACATTTTTCAAGACAGCAGAACAAAGTGGCGCTATAATCGCCGCCTTTTTGCTATTCCGCGGTGTTAGCCGCCTGCCTTAATCTGGAAGAATCTATGTCTGATACCGAACAACTGCCCCTTTTTAGTGAGCTTGGACTGGCCGCGCCTGTACTGAAAGCGCTGCAGGACGTGGGCTATGAGCGCCCGTCCCCCATCCAGGCCGCAGCAATTCCCCACCTGATGGCGGGCCACGATCTGCTGGGGCAGGCGCAAACCGGTACAGGGAAGACCGCTGCTTTTGCCTTGCCTCTGTTGTCTCGTCTGGAAGCTGGTAACCGCAACACCCAGATCCTGGTGCTGGCACCGACTCGTGAACTGGCTCTGCAGGTGGCTGAAGCGTGCCAACGCTATGCCCACCACATGCCTGATTTCCACGTGCTGCCCATCTACGGCGGCGCCTCCTACGAAACCCAGACCCGCGCCCTGCGCCGCGGTGCTCAGGTTGTCGTGGGTACCCCGGGTCGCGTGATGGACCTGATCCGTCGCAAGAACCTGGACCTCTCCGGCCTGAAAGCTCTGGTGCTGGACGAAGCGGACGAGATGCTGCGCATGGGCTTCATCGACGACGTGGACTGGATCATGGAACAGTGCCCGGCCGGTCGTCAGGTTGCCCTGTTCTCCGCCACCATGCCGGAGCAGATCCGTCGTGTGGCCCAGAAGCACCTGAAGCAGCCCAAAGAGATCAAGATCGCCTCCAAGACTGCGACCGCTACCACTATCCGCCAGCGTTACTGGCAGGTGACCGGTCTGCACAAGCTGGACGCCATGACCCGTCTGCTGGAAGTCGAGCCCTACGAAGCCCTGCTGGTGTTCGTGCGTACCAAGAACGCCGCCGAAGAACTGGCCGGCAAGCTGGCCGCTCGTGGTCACGCCTGTGAAGCGCTGCACGGTGACATCCCGCAGAAGCTGCGTGAGCGTACCGTTGACAAGCTGCGCCAAGGCCAGCTGGACATCCTGATCGCCACCGACGTGGTCGCCCGTGGTCTGGACGTTGAGCGCATCACCCACGTGGTGAACTACGACATCCCCTACGACACCGAATCCTACGTTCACCGTATCGGCCGTACCGGCCGTGCCGGTCGCAAGGGTGAAGCCATCCTGTTCGTGGCACCGCGCGAGCGTCGCATGCTGCGCGCTATCGAGCACGCAACCCGTCAGGCCATCGAGCCGATGAAGATGCCGAGCACCGAGGACATCAACCAGCACCGTCTGGCCAAGTTCAAGGAGCGCATCCGCGAAACCATGATGGGCGAAGAGCTCGAGATCTACGTGAACCTGGTGAACGAGCTGATCGAAGAAGACTCTGCCGATCCGCTGGAGCTGGCTGCCGCGCTGGCCAAGCTGGTACAGGGCGACCAACCGCTGCTGCTGGATGACTCCATTCCGGATCCGGTGTTCAACGCCGGCAACGATCGCGGTGGTTTCGAGCGTCGTGACTTCAACGACCGTGGTGGCCGTGATTTCGCCGACCGTGGCGATCGCCCGGCTCGTCGCATGCCGTCCCTGGAGCCTCGTCCGCTCAAGGACAACCCGGACGTGGAGATGGAGCGCTACCGCGTCGACGTGGGTGCCCATCACGGTGTCAAGCCTGGCCAGATCGTGGGTGCCATCGCCAACGAAGCGAACATCGAGAGCCGCTTCATCGGCAACATCGACATCGCCGATGACTTCTCCACCGTCGATCTGCCCAAGGGCATGAGCGCCGAAGTGCTGGAAGTGATCAAGAAGGCCCGTGTCTGCCAGCGTCCGCTGCAGATCAGCCGCTACACCGAAGTGCCGGCTGGCAGCAACACTGCTCCCCGTCCGCCCCGTGGTGATCGTCCGTTCCGTGGCGACCGTCCTTTCAACAAGGATCGCCGTCCGCAGGGTGACCGTCCCTTCAACAAGGATCGCCGTGAAGGCGGTTTCGACAAGGGTCGCAAATTCGGTGGCAAGCGCCGCGACAGCTAAACCCTGACTGCTAGCTAAAAAGGCCGCTCATCGAGCGGCCTTTTTGTTGCCCGTCGTTCACCCAGGCGATGCCGCCGCGCTGCATGGGGGGATGTGGACGGGTAAGTTTATGGCACACCGTGGATATCGCAGGTGAGTTGCCTGACATCGTCCTGGTAGTGTGGGGATGGGGCAGGGAAGAGACGGGTAAACGCAGGGTAGCGGGGGGCTGCGAGTCACGTCTGCATAAAAGGGAAGGATGCAGCAGCAAGAGCAGGTTGAGAGGGTCGCCCGGGCTGGTTTGTCCCGGTCTATGCCATCGCGATGAAGGCAGCAAAAAGGCGACCCTGGGGTCGCCTTTTATGTTTATGCATCTTGGGGGGCTTAGAGCACCATGGCGGCAATCCAGCCGAAGATGATGAGTGGGATGTTGTAGTGGATGAAGGTGGGCACCACGCTGTCCCAGATATGGTCGTGCTGGCCGTCGGCGTTGAGGCCCGAGGTGGGGCCCAGGGTCGAGTCGGAGGCGGGAGAGCCCGCATCCCCCAGTGCACCGGCGGTGCCGACCAGAGAGATGGTCGCCAGGGGGGAGAAGCCGAGGTGCAGGCACAGCGGTACATAGATGGTGGCGATGATGGGCACGGTGGAGAAGGAGGAGCCGATCCCCATGGTGATGAGCAGGCCCACCAGCAGCATCAGGAAGGCGGCCAGCCCCTTGTGGCCTGCCATCATGCCGGAGACGGCCTGTACCAGGCTCTCCACCCCATGGGTCTCTTTCATCACGGCGGCGAAGCCGGCGGCGGAGATCATGATGAAGCCGATAAGGGACATCATGCGCACCCCCTGGGTGAAGGCATCCTGGCTCTCGCGGAACTTGATGACGCCGCCACAGGTGAAGATGACGAAGCCGGCCAGTGCCCCCAGCACGATGCTGTTGGTCATCAGCTGCAGTCCCAGCGCCACGGCGATGGCCAGCAGGGCGACCCAGATGTGGTTGAGGTTGAGATCGACCGTCTCCGGCTCGGCGGCCAGGATCTTCTCCAGATCATACTGGCGTGGCTTGCGGTAGCTGAAGAAGACGGCGATCAGCAGGCCGACGAACATGCCCAGCACCGGGATGGCCATGGCCAGCGGCAGCTGGCTGTGCTCGACCGGCACGCCGTTGTCGATCAGGTTCTTGGCCAGGATGTTGTTGAGGAAGATGCCGCCAAAGCCCACCGGCAGCAGCATATAGGTCGCGGTCAGGCCAAAGGTGATGACGCAGGCCACCTGACGGCGGTCGATCTGCATCTGGGCCATGACGTGCAACAGCGGCGGGATCAGGATGGGAATGAAGGCGATATGGACCGGGATCAGGTTCTGGGAAGAGATGGAGACCCCCAGCACCGAGCTGAGCAGCAGGGCCTTGACCCAGAGGATGCGCGAGCTGCTGGCATCCTTGCCGAGTTGGCTGATCACTTTGCGCGCCAGCAGATCCGTGATGCCGGAGCGGGAGATGGCGACTGCGAAGGCCCCCAGCATGGCGTAGGAGAGGGCGATCTCGGCGCCGCCACCCAGGCCACCGCTGAAGGTGCTGAGGGTCTGCTCGAGGGAGAGACCGCCGATCAGGCCGCCGACGATGGCGCCGATGGCGAGAGAGACCACCACATTGATCCGCAGCAGGCTGAGCACCAGCATCAGCGCCACCGCGATAACAACAGGATTCATTTGCTTTCCTTATAGTTTGTGTTGCTGTCTGTCGTGTGAAAGGCAGTTAGTTTGCGAAAAATGTGACAAATGTCGAGTAAAAAATCAGGTGAATGGCCTATCTACAGCATTCCCGGCGGTTCAACCCAGGTGATGAGTCTTGAGAGGTAAAAAACGGTGCTGGATGGGCCTTTTTTCGACATTCTGGTCAAACCAGATGGCTTGCCAAATGGCGCAAGAAAAGAGGCTGCCGTGGCAGCCTCTTGGGAAGGGGGCGTCGTTACTCGCTGGCGTCGTTGGCCACCTCGTCCGGGTGGGCCGGGGGCCAGCCACCCAGGCTCTTCCAGCGGTTGACGATATGACAGAACAGCTCGGTGGTGCGCTCGGTGTCGTAGAGGGCGGAGTGCGCCTCTTTATTGTCAAACGGAATGCGCGCGCTCTGGCACGCCTTGGCCAGCACCGTCTGGCCCAGCGCCAGGCCGGAGAGGGCGGCGGTGTCGAAGGTGGCAAACGGATGGAACGGATTGCGCTTGAGGCCGGCCCGCTCGGCGGCGGCCATGACGAAGCCGTGATCGAAGGTGGCGTTGTGGGCCACTATGATGGCGCGGCCGCAATCCTGCTCCTTCATCCCCTTGCGGATGCCCTTGAAGATCTCGGTCAGCGCCTCTTTCTCGCTGACGGCGCCGCGCAGCGGATTGAAGGGGTCGATGCCGGTGAACTCCAGCGCCGCTTTTTCCAGATTGGCCCCTTCAAACGGCTCGACATGAAAATGGAAGATCTGGTCGGGCACGAGCCAGCCCTGCTCGTCCATCTTGAGGGTATAGGCGGCGATTTCCAGCAAGGCGTCGGTTCTGGCATTGAACCCGGCGGTTTCAACATCGATGACGACGGGGTAAAAGCCACGAAAACGGCCCTTGAGGGTGTGAACAGCGTCGGTCATGGTATCTCGGTCGGCGTGAAATGAGGCGGTATTATGGCAAAAAAGCCGGCCTTTGTCCCTCATCGGCCGCCATCGGCACGGTGGCCGATTCTATTATCGACACGCGGGCTTATAATTGACCACTTCAACAATGGAATGGGGAGCAACGATGAAGAAGCTGGGATTGGCGCACAAGATGTTGCTGGTGGTCTGCCTGCCACTGCTGGCCTTGCTGTTCTTCTCCGGTCGATACGTCTATGAGCGTTATCGGGTCGAGCAGGAGATGAGTCAGGCTCAGGCCGCACTGGCGGTGGTACGGGAAGCAGCGCAGCTGGCCCACGAGCTGCAAAAGGAGCGTGGCATGTCGGCCGGCTTCCTGGGTTCCGGTGGCAACAAGTTTCGCGATGCCCTGCCGGTGCAGCGCAAGCAGGTCGATACCCTGCTGCAGCGCTTTCGTGAGGATCCCGCCCTGCTGGCGCTCAAAGAGGTGCAGCAGGAGCTGGCCGGGCTCACCGCCATGCGCGAGCGGGTCAGTGCGCTGGGGGTCGAGGTGGCGGAGCAGGTCAGCTTCTATACCCGGATGATCACCCAGTTGCTGGCGGTGGTGGATCAGATCAGCATCAATAGCCGGGATGCCACCATAGCGCTGCAGACCAATGCCTATGCCGCCTTCCTGCAGAGCAAGGAGCGGATGGGGTTGGAGCGGGCAACCTTAAGCAACGTGTTCGGCCGCGACAGCTTCACGCCGGTGCTGTTGCAGCAGTTCATCTCCCTGTTGGCGGCCCAGAATACCTATCTCGAGCGTTTCCAGGCGGTGGCGAGCCCCTCCCAGCGCCAGCTGCTGGCCGACAGCCTGGCCTCGCCGGTGGTGAGCAAGGTGGCCGCCATGGAGAAGCTGGCGCTGGACAAGGCGGCCAGCGGCGGCTTCGGGGTGGATGCCGAGGCCTGGTTTGCCTTGAGCACCGACAAGATCAGCCTGCTCAAGGAGAGCGAAGACCGCCTCTATCAGCAGTTGTCCGAGCGGGTGGATCAGATGCGGGCGAAGAGTGCCAGCGACTTCTGGTGGGCTGCCACCGGGGTTCTGCTGTGCGTGCTGCTCACCAGCTTCGTCTGCTGGCGGGTGGTGCGAGATCTGCACCTGGGCTTCATGGCCCTGCACCATACCTTCAAGCGGCTGGTGCAGGAGAACGATCTGACGGTGCGGGTCAACTGGCACTCCGGTGATGAGCTGGGTGCGCTGTCGCGGGATCTGAACCACTTCCTCGAACATCTGGAGGGGCTGATGCTGGCGGTGCGCCGCTCCTGCGAGGTGCTGGCCCGCAGTGCCGCCGCCTCGGCCAACGTCATTGCCGAAGTCAACGCCGGGGTGGCCAAGGGGTTTGGCCAGGTGGATCTGGTGGCGACGGCCGCCACCGAGATGGCCTCGACGGTGGCCGAGATCGCGCGCAACGCGACTCAGACCTCGCTGGCGACCCAACAGGCCATCGGCCGGGCCCGGCAGGGTGACAAAGAGGTGGATCAGACCATCGATGCCATCCAGCAGGTCGCGGGTACCTTGAGTGATACCCAGCAGCTGGTGGACAGCCTGCATCAGGACACCGAATCGGTGGGCGAGGCGCTCAACCTCATCAAACAGATCTCGGATCGCACCAACCTGCTGGCCCTCAACGCCGCCATCGAGGCGGCTCGCGCCGGCGAATCCGGCCGCGGTTTTGCGGTGGTGGCGGAAGAGGTGCGGGCGCTGGCGTCGCGCACCCAGCAGGCCGCCGACGACATAGAGCGGATGCTGGTGCGGCTGCGACAGGGGGCCAATCAGGCGGTGACCGCCATGCACCTGGGGACTGAGCAGGCGGGGCTGAGCGTGACCGAGGCCAAGCGGGCGGGCAGCGAGCTGACCGACATCGTCAACGAGGTGCGCAAGGTGAGCGACATGACCGCTCAGGTGGCCACCGCCACCGAGGAGCAGCGCTATGTCACCGACGACATTCAGCACAACGTGATGACCATTCGCGAGGTGTACGAGGCGCATCGCCAGCACTCGGAAACCCTGCAGCAAAACAGCGCCGAGCTGGATCAGCTGGCGCGGGAGCTGGCGGGGCGTATCGCTCGCTTCAAACTGATGGACGCCGCCTCGACCCACTGATCGGTTTGCCCTAAAGCTTGTCCTGCCCCTGCCGATATCTAACCTGAGATCGTGTGGAGGGCAGGCAGTTGAACGCTTGGATGTTGGGGTTGGTCAGCATATCCGTGAGTATGCAGTTACAGGCGGGAGTCACCGAATTCGGTGCCGGCCTGGATCAATCCGTCTGGCGCTTGACCTCCGACACCCAGGTGGAGTGCCGGCTCGAGCACCCCATCCCCAACTGGGGAACGGGGGCATTCGTCAGCCGCGCCGGTCGCAAGATCAACCTGGATTTCGAGCTCAAGGGGCTGCGCCAGCAGGCCCAGACCCAGACGGTCAGCCTGGGCATCATGCCGCCGGTCTGGCGCCCCGGCATCGCCGGGCGGGAAGTGAGCCAACTGCGCTTTTACCAGCAGTTTGACGGGCTGGTGGAGGGACAGACCGCCTGGACCATGCTGGACGAGCTGGAAGGGGGTCGCATGCCGACCTTCCAGTACCGCGACTGGTATCGGCAGAATCGACCGGTGCGGGTCTCGCTCTCCTCGGTCAACTTCCGGGTCAAGTATCAGGCCTTCGTGGATTGCCTCAATGGCCTGCTGCCCTACAGTTTCAACGACATCGCCTTCAGCGTGCTCACCTATGACAAGAACAGTGACGAGCTGTCGCTGGCCTCCAAGCGGCGGCTGGCGATGATCGGCGAGTATGTGAAGGTGGACAAGAGCATCGACGTGGTGGTGATCGACGCCTACAGCGACAGTTATGGCGGCCGCTGGCCGAACCAGAAGCTCTCCGAGAAACGGGCCGATGCCATCAAGAAGGTGTTTGTGGATCTGGGCATCGAACCCGGCAAGATTTCGGTGGAGGGGCACGGCGAGAAGCAGCACGTCGCCTCCAACGAAACCGAAGATGGTCGTGCCAAGAACCGGCGGGTGGTGATCAACATGGGCCGTAACGGCGCCATCTGAGGAAAACGAATCCATAAAAAAGAGCGCCTTGGCGCTCTTTTGGTTTTTCTGGGGATCAGGCTAGTTTAGACGCTGTCGCCGAGGCCGCTGCCAGCATCCTTCTTGGCGATCAGCTCAATCTTGTAACCGTCCGGATCTTCCACGAAGGCGATGACGGTGGTGCCGCCCTTGACCGGGCCCGGCTCGCGGGTGATCTTGGCGCCGGCGGCGCGCAGCGCCTCGCAGGTGGCATAGATGTCGTCCGCTTCCAGCGCGATGTGACCGTAGGCCGAGCCCAGCTCGTACTCGCTGACACCCCAGTTGTAGGTGAGCTCGATCACCGCTTCATCTTTCTCGTCACCGTAGCCGACGAAGGCCAGGGTGTACTTGTATTCGCTGTTCTCGCTCTTGCGCAGCAGTTTCATCCCCAGCACTCGGGTATAGAAGTCGATGGAGCGTTGCAGATCGCCGACGCGCAACATGGTATGCAGGATTCTCATTGCTCAATTCTCCGGGTAGTGGTTCTTGTGGTATTGGTGCCGCTCAGGGTGGCGGATACCGGCGCTTGGCTCAAGCCCGTGCTCGCCAGGAGCGGCGCCATGGCTGCGCCGCATGCGAGCCGGCAGCCGTGTTCAGCTCTCCGGGTAGACCTTCTCCTTGTACTCGCACAAGTCCTCTATGATACAGGAACCGCAGCGCGGTTTGCGAGCCAGACAGGTGTAGCGCCCGTGCAGGATCAGCCAGTGGTGCACGTCCAGCTTGAACTCGGCGGGGACTACCTTGAGCAGCTTCTCCTCCACCTGATCGACGTTCTTGCCCACCGCAAAGCCGGTACGGTTGGAAACCCGGAAGATATGGGTATCGACGGCGATGGTGGGCCAGCCGAAGGCGGTGTTTAGCACCACGTTGGCGGTCTTGCGGCCGACCCCGGGCAGGGCTTCGAGGGCCTCGCGGTTCTCCGGCACCTCGCCACCGTGACGCTCCAGCAGGATGGCGCAGGTCTTGATGACGTTCTCGGCCTTGGTGTTGAACAGGCCAATGGTCTTGATGTACTCCTTGACCCCGTCCACCCCCAGTTCCAGCATGGCCTGGGGGGTGTTGGCCACCGGGTAGAGCTTGTCGGTGGCCTTGTTGACGCTGACATCGGTGGCCTGGGCCGACAGCAGCACGGCGATTAGCAGCTCGAACGGCGTCTTGAAGTTGAGCTCGGTGGTGGGGTGGGGGTTGTCGTCCCGCAGTCGCTCCAGTATCTGCCTACGTTTCTGATTGTTCATGGCTCTCTCTTGGCTCAGAGCTGGGTCGCGCGGGCACCCGCGGCCGGCACGCTGCAGTGGGCCTTCTCGGCGCTCTGCTTGCGACCCATCCAGTCGTTGATGGCGTTCTTGCCGGCGATCATCAGACCGAGGCCGATGAAGCCGCCAGGGGGCAGGATTGCCAGCAGCAGGCTGGCATCGGCGTGGAACAGCTCGATGCGCAATGACTTGGCCCACTCTCCCAGCAGCAGGTCGGCACCGTCGAACAAAGTGCCCATGCCGATGATCTCGCGCAGCCCACCCAGCACCAGCAGCACCAGAGTAAAGCCCAGCCCCATCATGAAGCCGTCGAGGGCCGCCAGCAGCGGCGGGTTCTTGGATGCATAGGCCTCGGCCCGGCCGATGATGACACAGTTGGTGACGATGAGGGCGATGAAGATGCCGAGCGCCTGATAGAGGCCGTAGGTGTAGGCGTTCATCAGCAACTGCACGCTGGTCACCAGCGCCGCGATGATCATCACGTAGACCGGGATGCGGATATCCTTGGGCACCAGGTTGCGCACCAGCGAGATGGCGAGGTTGGAACTGACCAGCACCGCCATGGTGGCAAGGCCGAGCCCCAGCGCATTGGTGAAGGTGGAGGAGACCGCCAGGGTGGGGCAGAGGCCCAGCACCTGTACCAGGGAGGGGTTGTTCTTCCACAGCCCCTGCAGCATCAGCTCCTTGAGCTCTTCGCGGCGGCCATTGCTCTCGCTGAGCGGGCTCTGCCCGTCAATCACATCGACTTGTTCCATAGCTTGTGCTCCGGCGTTAGGGGGTGGCGTCACAGGCGGGGGCGTCGCGCAGCAACTCTGGGTGCTCCTGTTGCAGCAGCAACAGGTTCTTCACCGCCTTGACCACCGCCCGGGGGGTGATGGTGGCGCCGGTGAAGGCGTCGAACTCGCCGCCGTCTTTCTTCACGGCCCAGCTGGCCTCGTTGTCGTGGCTGAGAAACTTGCCGACGAAGCTGTTGATCCAGTCCGACTTCTTCAGCTCGATCTTGTCGCCAAGGCCGGGGGTTTCCTTGTGGGCCAACACCCGCACCGCGCTCACGGCGCCCTTGGCATCGGTGCCCACGATGAGGCGAATGGCCCCACTGTAGCCGTCGGGGGCGACGGTTTCCAGCGCGTAACCGGTGATTTCGCCCTGCTTGGTGGCGGTGTAGAGCGGCATGGCTTGATCGCTGCCCAGATAGCGTCGGCTCTGCACCCGCTTGCAGCTGGCGACCAGATCGTTGTCATAGCTCCCCTCCGGCAGCAGGGCTGAGAGGGTGCGCAGCTTCTCCAGCTGCTGCTGATGGGCGATCCGCCCCTGGGTCAGCTCGTTGGTCAGCACCACCACGGCGGTGCAGGCGAGGGCAAACAGGGCGAGAGTGACGCCGTTTTTGCGCATGCTCTTTAACATTGCATCATTCCTGAGGGTGAGGTGTGCGCGAGGGTCATTTGCGACGGGCTCCGTAGACTTTCGGGCGGGTCAGGCTGTCGATCAGCGGTACGCACAGGTTGGCCAGCAGCACGGCAAAGGCGAAGGCATCCGGGTAGCCGCCAAAGCGGCGGATGACATAGACCAGCACGCCGATGAGCACGCCATAGACCAGGCGGCCGCGCGGGGTGGTACTGGCACTCACCGGATCGGTGGCGATGAAGAAGGCCCC
The DNA here is from genome assembly GCF_027707985.1 of Aeromonas sp. QDB03. Taxonomy (NCBI): domain Bacteria; kingdom Pseudomonadati; phylum Pseudomonadota; class Gammaproteobacteria; order Aeromonadales; family Aeromonadaceae; genus Aeromonas; species Aeromonas sp. QDB03. The sequence continues at coordinate 68,668 of NZ_JAPCJG010000001.1, forward strand.
CAGCATGGTGGCGCCGCTGAACAGGTGGAACATGGGGGTGGCGGTGGCATCCGGGGTGATCAGATAACCCAGGGTGGCCGCCAGCAGCAAGGAACCGAGGATAGCCCCCGGAATGCGCCAGTTGATCACCTTCTGCTGCAGCAGGAACAGGCCGCCCAGCAGGTAGCCGAGATTGACCCAGCTCCAGCCGATACCGCCCCAGCCTTCGAAGACGGTGTGGGTCATCACCTCGCCAGCGGTGAGGCCCTGAGTCAGCCCGGTTTTCAGGGTGTCGAGCGGCGTGGCCATGGTCAACCCATCCACCCCCTGCTTGAGCTGCGCCATGCTGTAACCGTCGAGGCTGAAGCCGGTGAAGATCACCGAGGCCGCATCGCCAAAGCCGATGTCATAGGCGGCGATGCTGGAGGGCGGCAGCCAGCTGGTCATCTGTACCGGGAAGGAGACCAGCAGCAGCACATAGGCCACCATGGCGGGGTTGAACAGGTTTTGACCCAGCCCGCCGTAGAGGTGCTTGGCGATGATGATGGCAAACGCCGTGCCCAGCACCAGCATCCACCAGGGCAGCAGCGGCGGCAGGGAGAGACCAATCAGCACGGCGGTCAGGGCCGCGCTGCCATCCAGCAGGGCCGGTTTGACGGGGCGTCCGCGCAGGCGCAGCACCAGCGCCTCCGAGGCCAGCGCCGTGACCAGCGCCAGCAGGATCTGGATCAGGGTGCCCCAGCCAAAGAACCAGCTCTGCGCCAGAAAACCGGGCAGGCAGGCCAGGATCACCAGCAACATCAGGGTTTGGGTCTGTTTGCGGTTGTGGGCAAACGGCGCACTCGCGATATTGAACATGGATCAGTGGCTCTTGTCGGTCGATGGAGAAGGAGAGGCCTGGGCTGCTGCCTCGGCCGCCAGTTTGCGGGCCTTGGCACGGGCCACGGCGGCGGCAATGGCCGCTTTCTTGGGATCCGCATCGGCGGCTGGCTGCGACGCATCGGCAGCCGGTGCCGCCACTGTGGTCACCTCGGGTTTGGCAGTGGCCTCCTCGTCATGCACCTCTGCGGGCTTGGCAACGGCCTCCTCACCTTGCGCCTGAGCGGCCTTCTTGGCCTTGGCACGGGCGATGGCGGCAGCAATGGCGGCCTTCTTGGGATCTGCGTCGGCAGCTGAGTCAGGCTGCGGCGCTGTTGCAGGGACGGCCACGGCGGCCTCTTCACCTTCGGTCACGGCTGCGTCCCCTTGTGCCTGAGCAGCCTTCTTGGCCTTGGCGCGGGCGATGGCAGCAGCGATGGCCGCCTTCTTGGGATCCGCGTCGGCGGCTGAGTCAGGCTGCGGCGCTGTTGCAGGGGCTGCCACGGCAGCCTCTTCACTTTCGACCACGGCTGCGTCCCCTTGCGCCTGAGCGGCCTTCTTGGCCTTGGCACGGGCGATGGCGGCAGCGATGGCCGCCTTCTTGGGATCCGCATCGGCAGCGGGGTCAGGCTGCGGCGCCGTTGCAGGGGCTGCCACGGCGGCCTCTTCACCTTCGGTCACGGCTGCGTCCCCTTGCGCCTGCGCGGCCTTCTTGGCCTTGGCACGGGCGATGGCGGCAGCAATGGCTGCCTTCTTGGGATCCGTGTCGGCAGCTGAGTCAGGCTGCGGCGCAGCAGCAGGGCTATCCACAGCCGCTGCTTCGCTTGGCTCCTGAGCCGCTTTTTTGGCCTTGGCACGCGCCAGTGCCGCCGCAATCGCCGCTTTCTTGGCATCCTGCCCATCCGCTGCCGGTGCATTGGGTTGGGCAGAACCGGGCTCGCCGGCGGCCGCCTTGGCGGCGCGGCGGGCGATGGCCTCCTGCTTGCGCGCCTCGCGGGCGGCAATCATGGCGCTGTTGTCCGGTGCGAGTTCGCTGGCACCAACGGGTGCTGCGTCCTGCTTGGCCTTGATGCGGGCCAGTGCCGCGGCTACCGGATCTTCTCCGCCGGCCGCCGTCATGGCCTGGCGACGCTGGGCGGCAGCCTCGGCATGGCGGGCTTCGCGGGCGGCTTTTTCCCGCTCGAAGCGGGCCTGCTTGGCCTCGAAGCGCTGCTTGGCGCGTTCGGCCTTCTCGGCCTCGGCACGCGCCTCGCGGATGTCATCCTTGGCAATCTTGTAGTACTGCACCAGCGGGATCTCGCTCGGGCAGACCCAGGCACAGGCGCCGCACTCGATGCAGTCGAACAGGTTGAGCCCCTCGGCCTTGTCGTACTCCTTGGCCCGGCTGTACCAGTAGAGCTCTTGGGGCAACAGGTTGGCCGGACAGGCGTCGGCACAGGCGCTGCAGCGAATGCAGGCCTGCTCCGGGCCGGGCGGCGGCAGCTCGGCCCGGGTGGGGGAGAGCAGGCAGTTGGTGGCCTTGACCACCGGCACCATGGCATGGGGCAGGGTGAAGCCCATCATGGGGCCGCCCATGATCACTCGCTGATCCGCCTCGGGCTGCAGCTCGAAACGCTGCAGCAGCCAGCGCACCGGGGTGCCCAGCAGTACCCAGGCGTTGCCCGGTTTCTTGAAGGCGTCGCCGGTGAGGGTGACGATGCGGGAGATGAGCGGCTCGCCGTCGATGATGGCGCGCTTGATGGCAAACACAGTGGCCACGTTGAGCACCATGATGCCCATGTCCACGGCGCGGCCCCCCTTGGGAACCTGGCGGCCGGTGAGCAGCTCGATGGTCTGCTTGGCGCCGCCAGAGGGATACTTGGTGGGCACTGTCTTGACCAGTACGTCTTCGTCTGTGGCATGACGAGTCAGCTCACCGATGGCGGCCGGCTTGTTGTCTTCCACTCCGATCAGGGTCAGCTTGGGCTTGAGCAGGTGCTTGAGCACCCGGATGCCGTCCATGATCTCGTCGGCATACTCCTGCATCAGCCGGTCATCGGTGGTGATGTAGGGCTCGCACTCCAGCCCGTTGACGATCAGGATCTCGGTCAGCTGACCGCGGCCATCGAGCTTGCTGTGGGTCGGGAACACGGCGCCGCCGAGACCCGCGATGCCGGCCTGCTGGATGCGTTCGAGCAGCTCGCCCCGCTCCAGATTCCAGTAGTCGCTGCGGCCCTGACGCTCGCCCCAGGCATCTTCGCCATCCGGGGTGAGGGTGATGCAGAGATCGTCGAGACCGGAGGGGTGGGCCACCGTGTGGTGACCGATGGCGGTGATGGTGCCGGAGGTGGAGGCGTGCACCGGCACGAAACGCCCCTTGTCATGGCGAGTGAGCGGCTGGCCTTTCTTGACCTTGTCGCCGACCCGCACCAGCAGGTCGCCGGCCGGGCCCGCGTGCTGGCGTACCGGGATGATGAGCTGGGGCGGCAGACCGGCGTCCACCACCGGGGTGAGACTGGATTGGTCTTTGTTCTCGGGAGGGTGAATGCCGCCGTGAAAATCCCACAGAGTGCCGGCTTTGATGCGTTCGAGTAAGGACTGCATGGTTACTTATTCCACTATCTTGACCGGAATGGCGACGTTGGCCAGATCCCACTTCCAGTTGTCGACCGTGGTCGGCACCGGGATCATTTCGATACAGTCGGTCGGGCAGGGATCGACACAGAGATCGCAGCCGGTGCACTCGTCTGCAATGACGGTGTGCATCGCCTTGGTGGCGCCGACGATGGCATCGACCGGACAGGCCTGGATGCACTTGGTGCAGCCGATGCATTGATCTTCATGAATGAAGGCGACTTTCTTGATGGGGGCGGCGGCCTCGGCGCCGCCAAGCGGCTGGGGTTCGACCCCCATCAGGTCTGCGATCTTGCGCATGGTGGCATCGCCACCTGGCACGCACTTGTTGATCTGGTCGCCATTGGCCAGCGCCTCGGCGTAGGGCTTGCAGCCCGGGTAGCCGCACTGGCCGCACTGGGTTTGCGGCAGCAGGGCGTCGAGCTGATCGACGATGGGGTCGGCTTCCACATGAAATTTGACGGCGGCAAAGCCCAGGATGATGCCGAAGGCCAGAGCCAGCAGAGCCAACACCAGAACGGCAAAGAGTATGTGAGTCATAGCGCTATATCTTGATGAGGCCGGTAAAGCCCATAAAGGCCAGCGACATCAGGCCGGCGGTGATCATGGCGATGGAGACGCCGCGAAACGGGGTTGGGACGTCGGCGGCCACCAGACGTTCGCGCATGGCGGCAAACAGGATCAGCACCAGCGAGAAACCGGTGGCGGCGCCGAAGCCGTAGATGATGCTCTGGATGAAATTGTGGTGCTCGTTGATGCTGAGCAGGGCTACCCCCAGCACGGCGCAGTTGGTGGTGATGAGCGGCAGGAAGATGCCCAGCAGACGATAGAGGGTGGGGCTGCTTTTGCGGATAACCATCTCGGTAAACTGAACCACGACGGCGATCACAAGAATGAAGGCAAGCGTGCGCAGGTAGGCGATGTTCAGCGGGATCAGGATATAGTGTTCCATCAGATAGGAACAGGCGCTGGCCAGGGTCATCACGAAGGTGGTCGCCAGCCCCATGCCGATGGCGGTTTCCAGCTTGCCGGAGACGCCCATGAAGGGGCACAGGCCGAGGAATTTCACCAGCACGAAGTTGTTAATCAGCACAGTGCCGACCAATAAAAGCAGGTACTCAGTCATTGCAGGTTGGTTATCCGGTGTGAAGGCGGCGGTATTATCTGATTTTAGGTGCCTTTTAACAACCGCAAGGCCGCATGGTTATTATTCAAATGGCCAATTTCATGGAGGAAACGTGCGCCCTTTACCCATTTTTACCCTGACCCTGGCGATGCTGCTCTGGTCCAGCTCCTTCATCGCGCTCAAGCACGTGCTGGGGGTCTGGGGTTTCGGTCAGGTGCTGTTCATGCGCATGAGCGTGGCGGCGCTCTGCTGGCTGTGCTGCTACCGCTATCTCGGCAATTTTCGCTATCAGAAAGGGGACTGGCGCTGGCTGGCGTTGATGGGGGCGCTGGAGCCTTGTCTCTATTTCCTGCTGGAGGTCAACGCCCTGCGCTACACCAGTGCCGGCCAGGCCGGCATGGTCTGTGCCCTGTTGCCGCTCATCGTGGCGCTGGTGGCCTTCGTGCTGATCCGCGAGCGGGTTAGCCGCCGCCAGTTGCTCGGCTTTGCCATCGCCATCTTCGGCATCGCGCTGCTCGGTTTTGGCAGCGGGACGGATGAATTTGCCCCCAATGCCCTGCTTGGCAACAGCCTGGAGATGGCGGCCATGTTCTGCGCCGCCACCTACTCGGTGGTGTTCAAGAAGCTCTGCAGCCGCTACAGCGTGTTGACCCTGACCGCGTTGCAGGCCTTCGTCGGCACCCTCTTCTTCGCCCCCTTTGCCTTTGGCGAACCCTGGCCGACGGCCTGGGTCTGGCAGGACATGGCGGTCATCGTCTTTCTCGGTGCCTGCGTGACCCTGGGGGCCTACCTGCTCTACAACTGGTCGGTGACCCAGGTGAAGGTGACGCTGGCGGCGGCCTACGTCAATCTCATCCCGGTGTTCACTCTGCTGCTGGCCTATCTGCTGCTGGGAGAAACCCTCAACGCCTTGCAATGGGTGGCCTGTGGCGCCGTGCTGCTGGGGATCGCGGTGGGGCAACTGCCGGCCAGGCGTGTGCGGATGCCGGCGGCCACCACAGGCCTGTGATGGCCGCAAATTGACTACAGTCAGAGCAGGTAGCAGCGAGGAGCGGGATCATGAGTGACATGAGGTTACTGGCGCAGGCGCGACTGCTGCTTGGCCACCATCCCTTCACCCTGGCCGATGCACAGGCACTGGAGGCGCTGGAAGAGGAAGCGGTGGGCGAGGAGGGGCTCTGCATCGCCGAGCTGTGGGAGAGTGCCCTGCTGCAGGCCGATGAGGAGGCCAGGCACTATCTGTCGGGGCTGGATTGACCTTTGATCGGAAGATAAAAAACACGGGGCCTGGCCCCGTGTGTTGTGATGGCGAGGTGTTCTAGATGGAGAGGCCTTTGACGGTGTCCGACACCGAGTTGGCGTCCTCGATGATCTCCTGAATGACACCGGCGATGATGTCGGCCTGGGCCTGGCCCGCCATCGCCTTGTCCGACACCACCGAGACGGTCTGGGTGATCCTCGAGGTGATGTCGGAGTTGAGTCGGATGACGGAGACTATCTCGCCGGTGGAGGTGGAGGTTCTGGCCGCTAGCTGGCGCACTTCATCGGCCACCACCGCAAACCCGCGGCCCTGCTCGCCGGCGCGGGCCGCCTCGATGGCGGCGTTGAGCGCCAGCAGATTGGTCTGATCCGCGATGCTGCTGATGGTCGAGATGATGGACTCTATGCTTCTGGATTGCTGGTTGAGGTTCTCTATCTGCCGGCTGACTTCACTGACCGAGCTGTTGATGTGGGCCGAGGTTTCCAGCACCTTGTCGATCACCTCCCGTCCCCTGGCGGCGCTCAGCACCGTCTCTCCGGCGATGGCGCAGGCCTTCTGGGCCGCTTCGCGCACCGAGATGGACTTCTCCACCCGCTCGCTGATGTTGCTCGCCAGCTTGATGATTTTGATCACCTTGCCCTCGTGGTTGAAGATGGGGTTGTAGGTGGCCTCCAGCCAGATCTTCTCGCCGTGGCGACCACGGCGCATGAAGAGCCCCGACTGGATGGAGCCTGTCCCCAGATCCCGCCAGAAGTTGGGATTCTGCTGATAGAACTCCTCGTCACAGAACATGCGGTGGGACTGGCCCACCACCTCGTCCAGCCGGTAGCCGAAGCAGTGCAGGAAATTCTGGTTGGCGGTGATGACGGTGCCATCGGGCTGGAAGTCGATGACGGCCAGGGATTTGTCCAGTGCCGCCAGCAGGGCCTGGCTGCGTTCCAAGGTGGATTGCTGCTCGGTGACGTTGGAGGCGACCTTGGCCACCTTGATCACCTTGCCATCGAGGAGGATCGGGAAGTAGCTGGCTTCGAGCCAGACCGCCTTGCCCGATTTGGCCTGCCGGATGAAACGGCCGTTGCGCGACTCCCCCCTGCGCAGATCCTGCCACAGCAGCTCATATTCGCGGGTTTTCACGTCCTCGGGAAAGCAGAGGGCGCTGTGGTGCTTGCCGATCACCTCCTCCCGGGTGTAGCCCACGATGGCGAGAAAGCGATCGTTGACGAAGGTGACCACCCCCTCCGGGGTGAACTCGATATAGGGAACCCGTGACTGGATGGCCTGCTCAAAGGCGCCAAGTTCTGCGATCTGTGCCGCTTGTTCACTCTGTTCATTTTTACCCGTGCGATTCCAAAACATGGCGGAGCTCCTTGTTAAGACCCTGGTGAGGCCTTTCATGACAATACCCGACCGGCTGAATACTAGTACAGGTTGTTTGGTCGTCGCCTCAGCCATCAGGGTTAATTGTTTGTTTTGTCATTATCGATATTGCCATGTTGGCAAGCCGTACAGAGGGGCGGGGAGGTCGGTCCCGCTCCGGCAGGCTGACGGCAGGCTCCTTGGGCGGCATTTGTCCCACGCTTTGCTCATTTTCCCTGCGATTCAACACATCAGAGCACCTTATCGCGGCAAGATGAGGTATCTTATGCCCCGATTTCATCCATTAAACGGATCCGAGACCCTATATGATCATCAAACCCAAGGTTCGCGGCTTTATCTGCACCACCACTCACCCGGTCGGTTGTGAAGCCAATGTTCGTCGCCAGATCGCTTATACCAAGGCCAAGGGCACCATCGAGAATGGTCCCAAGAAGGTGCTGGTGATCGGCGCTTCCACCGGTTATGGCCTGGCTTCCCGCATTGCCGCCGCCTTCGGCTCTGGCGCTGCCACCCTCGGTGTCTTCTTCGAAAAAGCCGGCAGTGAGACCAAGACTGCCACCGCCGGCTGGTACAACTCCGCTGCCTTCGACAAGGCCGCCAAAGAGGCGGGCCTCTACGCCAAGAGCATCAACGGCGATGCCTTCTCCAACGAGTGCCGCGCCAAGGTGATCGAGCTCATCAAGCAGGATCTGGGTCAGATTGATCTGGTGGTCTACTCCCTGGCCTCACCGGTGCGCAAGTTGCCGGATACCGGCGAAGTGGTGCGCTCAGCCCTGAAACCCATCGGCGAGGTCTACACCACCACCGCCATCGATACCAACAAGGATCAGATCATCACCGCCACCGTCGAGCCGGCGAATGAGGAAGAGATCCAGAACACCATCACCGTCATGGGCGGTCAGGATTGGGAGCTGTGGATGGCGGCCCTGCGCGATGCAGGCGTGCTGGCCGACGGCGCCAAGTCCGTGGCCTACTCCTACATCGGCACCGACCTGACCTGGCCAATCTACTGGCACGGTACTCTGGGCCGCGCCAAGGAAGATCTGGACCGCGCCGCCGCCGCCATCCGTGGCGATCTGGCTGCCAAGGGCGGCACCGCCCACGTGGCCGTGCTGAAATCCGTGGTGACCCAGGCCTCCTCCGCCATTCCGGTGATGCCGCTCTACATCTCTATGGCCTTCAAGATCATGAAGGAGAAGGGCATTCACGAAGGCTGCATGGAGCAGGTGGACCGCATGATGCGCACCCGTCTCTACGCTGCCGACATGGCGCTGGACGATCAGGCTCGCATCCGGATGGATGACTGGGAACTGCGCGAAGACGTGCAGCAGACCTGCCGCGACCTGTGGCCGTCCATCACCAGCGAGAACCTCTCCGAACTGACCGACTACACCGGTTACAAGCAGGAGTTCCTGCGTCTGTTCGGTTTCGGGCTGGACGAAGTGGATTACGATGCGGATGTGAATCCGGACGTGAAATTCGATGTGGTCGAGCTCTGAGTCTGACCCAAGTGAAAACAGGGCCCCGCGGGGCCCTGTTTTTTTGGCAAAAATCCCGCTAAGTTGCGGAATTTTATTATCCGCGATCACCTTTTTCCCATATCAAACCCGCTAGTCTGGCGGTGATCGGATCACATGACGGCATTGCCGAGGTACGGAAGCTATGACCACTCCACATGAGGCGCCCAAAAAGCGCCAACTCCCCACTGTCTATACCCTGCTTTTCATCATCATCGCCCTGATGGCGGCCCTGACCTGGGTGCTGCCGGCGGGCAAATACAACTACGTGACGGCCAAGACCCAGCAGCCGATTGCTGCGGCGGCCGTGGCCGACTACAGCGGCGACGAGCGGCTGTTGCCGGTGCCCGGCAGCTACACCGAGCTCCCCTCCCAACCGCAGGGGGTATTCGATGTGCTCAAGGCGCCGATCCAGGGCTTTCACAAGGCGGCCGACGTGGCGCTGTTCGTGCTCATCATCGGCGGTTTTCTGGCGGTGACCATGCAGAGCGGCGCACTGGATGCCGGGGTAGGGGCCATAGTGCGCGGCTTTGCCGGGCGCGAGCGGCTGCTGATCCCGGTGCTGATCGCCCTGTTTGCCCTCGGCGGCTCCACCTTCGGCATGGCGGAGGAGACGGTGGCCTTCTGGGCACTGATCGTGCCGGTGATGATGGCGGCGGGCTTCGATCGCATGGTGGCGGCAGGGATCATATTGCTCGGCTCCGGGGTCGGGGTGCTCGCTTCCACCGTCAACCCGTTTGCCACCGGCATCGCCTCCGGTTTTGCCGGCATCCCCATCGGTGAGGGGATTGGCCTTAGGGTTGTGCAGTGGCTGCTGCTGGTGATCTTCGCCTCCTGGTTCGTGATGCGCTACGCCAAGCAGGTGCAGCAGGACAAGTCCTGCTCCGTGCTGGCCGACATCGCCTATGACGACGAGTTCTCCCAGATGAAGAGCGGCAACCTCGCCTTCAGCGGCAAGCAGAAGCTCACCATGCTGGTCTTCTTCGGCACCTTCCTGTTGATGATCTATGCGGTGGTGCCCTGGTCAGATCTGGGTATCGACCTGCTGCCCACCCTGGGCTGGTGGTTTGACGAGCTCTCCACCCTGTTCTTCAGCGCTTCCATTTTGATTGCGCTGATCAACCGGATGCCGGAGTCCAACTACGTGGCGACCTTCCTGAGCGGCGCTCGGGACCTCATCGGGGTGGCGCTGGTGGTGGCGGTGGCTCGCGGCATCTATGTGGTGATGGAGCATGGCGTCATCATCGACACCATACTGCACTGGGCCGAGGGGCTGGTGAGCGGGCTGTCGTCGTCGGTGTTCATCCTGATGGCCTATCTGGTGCACATCATCCTGAGCTTCTTCATCCCCTCCACCTCGGGGCTGGCGACCGTCTCCATGCCGCTGATGGGGCCGCTGGCGGACTTCTCCGGGATCTCGCGGGATTTGGTGATCACCGCCTATCAGTCCGCCTCCGGCTGGATCAACCTGTTTGCCCCCACCGCCGCCCATCTGGTGGCGGGGCTGGCGCTGGCCAAGATCCCCTACGATCGCTTCGTGCGCTGGGTGCTGCCCTTCATCATCGGGGTGGCCCTCATCACCATGGCGGTGCTGGTGGCCGGTGCCCTGCTGCACGGCTGATGGCGCGGCTAGAAAACGACAGACACCAAAAAGGCTCCCGCGGGAGCCTTTTTCATGAGCCTTGTTTACTGCTTGTAGCCCTTGAGGAAGCGGGCGAGACGGCCGATGGCTTCTTCCAGCTCCTCTTCCCGGGGCAGGAACACCAGCCGGAAGTGATCCGGCGCCGGCCAGTTGAAGCCGGTGCCCTGCACCAGCAGCAATTTTTCCTGCTGCAGCAGATCGAACACCATCTTCTGGTCGTCGCGAATGTCATACACCTTGGGGTCGAGGCGCGGGAACATGTAGAGCGCCCCCTTGGGCTTGACGCAGGAGACGCCAGGGATGTCGTTGAGCAGCTCCCACGCCTTGTCGCGCTGGCGGCGCAGACGGCCGCCCGGCAGGATCAGCTCGTTGATGCTCTGGTAGCCACCCAGGGCGGTCTGGATGGCGTGCTGCATCGGTACGTTGGCACAGAGCCGCATGGAGGCCAGCATCTCCAGCCCCTCGATGTAGCCCTTGGCACGGCCCTTGGGACCGGTAATGACCATCCAGCCCTGACGGAAGCCGCAGGCACGGTAGGCCTTGGAGAGGCCGTTGAAGGTCACCACCATCACATCGTCGCACAGGGTGCAGACGCTGGTGTGGGAGATGTCGTCGTAGAGGATCTTGTCGTAGATCTCGTCGGCGAAGATGATGAGGTTGTGCTGGCGGGCGATCTCGATCACTTCCAGCAGGAACTCGCTGCCGTAGACGGCGCCAGTCGGGTTGTTGGGGTTGATCAGCACCAGGCCGCGGGTGCGCGGGGTGATGCGGGCACGGATGTCGTCGAGATCCGGATACCAGTCGGCCCCTTCGTCGCAGCGATAGTGCACCGCATGGCCGCCGGAGAGGGTCACTGCCGCCGTCCAGAGTGGATAGTCGGGGGAGGGCACCAGCATCTCGTCGCCGTTGTTGAGCAGCGCCTGCATCGCCATCACGATGAGCTCGCTGGCACCGTTGCCGATGTAGATGTCGTCGATGTCGACCTTGCGCATCCCTTTCTGCTGGTAGTACTGCATCACCGCCTTGCGGGCCGAGAACAGCCCCTTGGAGTCGCAGTAGCCCTGGCTGAGCGGCATGTTGAGGATCACATCCTTGATGATCTCTTCCGGCGCATCGAAACCGAACGGGGCCGGGTTGCCGATGTTGAGCTTGATGATGCGGTGGCCTTCGTCTTCGAGACGGCGAGCTTCTTTATGCACCGGGCCGCGGATGTCATAGCAGACATCGTCGAGCTTGTGCGACTTGTCGATAGTGAACATGGTGACTGTGATTCCTTCCCCTGGGGGCGCGTTGGCGAAAAAGGCGTTTTTTAGTATCAAATTTCTTTTCCCCTATTCTTCACAGAATTGAATGCTAGAACAATCCTCTTTTTAGTAGAATTCCCTGATTTTTAGCCCTAAAACAGGGTTGCTAAAACGTTAAATTCAGCACGATCGTTTGTGGTAACCGAGTTTCACCAGTGAAAGATGAGGGGCTGATTAACAAAGCTACCCGACTGTGTTGAAATATTCACTCTCGCTGGCACGATTGGCTTGCGTGAAAAATGTCATTATTTTTGTCGGCGCCAGCCCAAAAAGCAGAGCATGTGGTCTGCGCGCCATGCTGGCGCCGCCTGGTGTCGATATCGAAGGAGTTCCCATGCAAGCCCCCGCAGTTGGTCGCTACCGCCATTTCAAGGGTGGGTATTATCAGGTGTTGACCCTGGCCCTGCACACCGAAACCGGGGAGCAGCTGGTGATCTACCAGAGCGAGCAGGATGGCGCCGTCTACGCCCGCCCGGTGGCCATGTTCATGGAGTGGATCGAGCATCAGGGAGACGTGGTGAGCCGTTTCACCCCGGTTGTCGGCTAAGGCAGACCATTGACCATGAAAAAGGCGCCTGATGGCGCCTTTTTCACAAGGTGAGCTTACTGGTAGAGACCCAGGTTCTCTTTGGCATAGGCTTCGAAATCGGTGCAGCCACCGATGTGCTGCTCGTCCAGGAAGATTTGCGGCACGGTATTGACCGGCTTGCCGGCGCTCTTGGCCAGATCTTCCTTGGTGATGCCTTCGGCGTGAATGTCCACGTAGCGGAATTTGAAATCGTCACGCTGTTCAACCAGCTGCTCGGCGATCTGCTTGGCACGGACACAATAGGGGCAACCGGGACGACCAAAAATCACTGCAAACATGTTCTCTCTCCATTCATATGAGGCTGGGGACAGAATAGCCCCGCCTCGTGACTAGTCAAAGTGGAAATTGTCGATACAGCCGTTCGTCATCTTCGATAAGGCGCGCTTCGCCGGCCGTCATCATCAATCACCTTGCGGCAGCTCAGCCCTGATCGGCGATCTGGATCGGCTGTTGCTGATAGATGCTCTCCAGCACTCCCTTCTCGAACACGGTCCAGGGCCAGGCGGCCTTGCTGGCGCGGTAGCGCTCGTGGGTCGCCGGATCCTGCGACAGGCCGCGCTGGAACATCACGAAGGCCTTGCGCTGGCCGCCGGCGGTGTCGATGAAGCCCACCAGGTTGGAGGTGCCGGTGATGGTGCCGGTCTTGGCATGCACCTTGTTTTTCATCATGGGGGCGGTGACGCTGCGCCGCCAGGCCAGGGTGCCGTCCACCTGGGAGCTTGGCAGCAGCTTGATGAGGCCAAGCTCGGCATCATTTTTCTGGATGAAGTTCAGCACCGACAGCATCTGGCGGGCGCTGATGAGGTTGTGGGCAGAGAGGCCCGAGCCGTCGGCCAGGGTAGCGTTGCCCAGATCGATGCCGTTCTTGGTCAGGATGGCGCGCACCGCCATGGTGCCGCTGCGATAGCTGCCCGGCTTGTTGTAGTAGTGGCGGCCCACGGTCTTGAGGAAGGTATCGGCATAGAGGTTGTCGGATTTTTTCAGCATCTTGGCCAGCATCACCGGCAATGAGACCGAGTAGTGGGTGCCCAGCGTCTCGGCATTGTCCGGCGACTTGTGGGTGACCCGCAGCAGGCCGTCATGCTTGATGCCGGCTCTGTCCATCGCCCAGCGGATGTTGTCCCAACCCCAAGCCTCCACGTCGTGGATGGCGAAACGCAGCCCCTGCGGCTCCTTGTTCGGGGTGATGCAGCCCTTGAGCTCGTAGAAGTTACCCTTGGCCATGTCCACTTCCAGTGCGCAGAACTGGCGCGCCATGTCGCCATAGCTCATCACCTCCACGTTGTCGGCACCGATGCCGATGGGCACGCCGGTGGCCACGTTGCCGGTGGCCGGTTTGCCGATCTGGGTGGCGGTGATGGTGCCGTAGGCGCAGTTCTTGTCGATGATCACCGACGAGACCGGGGCGGCGAAGCAGAGAGTCTGATCCCCCCACGACCAGCCGTTGCCGCGCTCGTAGCCGTTGTAGGCGCCGGTGTTGACGTAGACGTTGCCCTTGATGCGGTTCACGCCAAGCTGCTTGAACAGGGCCAGCAGATCCATGCGGGAGAGGGTGGGGTCGCCGACGAAGTTGATCCAGATGTCGCCATTGATGGCATCACCCTGTTTGGCGCCGGGCTGAGCCTGAATGTCGGTGGCAAAGCGGAAGTCGGCACCGAGCTCGAGACGGGCCGCCAGCGCGGTGAGTACCTTCATGGTGGAGGCGGGGGCGATCATCTGATCCGCATGGCGGGCAAATTCAACCCCGTTGTTGCCCTGCACTATGATGGCGTACTGGCCACCCTGAGGGGGCGTCAGCGGGGCGGCCTGGGCCGCCAGGGAAAAGAGAGCACAAAAACCAATCAACAGCCGCTGCATAACATCCTCTAAACGTGACGAAGGGGCCCGGCAGTGGTGCCGGCCCTGACAATTCAACCTTGTTTCACCCGCCGATGCGGGATCGACCGTGGCAAAGCCATTCATACGATTTATGCCGGTCGCCACTGGCCATCACGCCAGCGAGTTGGCGGTGCGATAGCGACCCTCATAATCAAAAATCTTCTCTTTTATCTGCCAGAACCGCCCCGCTTTGCGGGCGATGACGAAATCGGGGTGGCGAAACTGGCTTTGCGCCGCCAGCACGCTCGCCAGGGTGGCAAATTCGGGTTCCAGACCCGGAGCGGGCCAATGATGACGCACAAAGACCTGTTGAAACAAGCGCCGTGCGCCCTGGGAGTGAAATCCGAAGTACTCATTGAGGGTGAGACCATCCTCATCGTGATAAACCACCTCCAGCCGCTCCCCCTGTTTGCCACGTCCGGCACTCAGCGTCAGCCCGGCGCAGCGAATGACCATGCAATCCTTGAGATTGAGCGCCTCTTTGAGTTTGTCGTCAGGATCCACCAGCAGCTGATCGCAGCTCTGGCAGCGGCGGGCGGCGATGTCGTTTTCGCTGCCGCAGGCGGGGCAGATCTTGGCGCGAAAGCGGTAGTCGCACTCCTCGCGATGGCCCTCGTCATCTTCAAACAGCCCCTGACAGCGGCGACCGTAGTGCTCGATCACCTTGCCATCCTCGTCGGTCTTGCCCCAAAAAGTGTTGGCAAAGCCGCAGGCGGGGCAGGGCACCTGCACCGGCTCGGTGCCAGCGTGGGGGCGAGGCTCCCCCACCTCGGGGGCGAACAGGTTGAAGTTGTTGCCGGCGTAGTCGAGCACCAGACAGTCCGTCTTGCCGGGAGAGAGGCGCAGGCCGCGCCCCACGATCTGCTGGTAGAGCGACACCGATTCGGTGGGTCTGAGCATCACGATGAGATCCACGTGGGGGGCGTCGAAGCCGGTGGTGAGCACCGCCACGTTGACCAGAAACTTGAGCTCGCGCGCCTTGAAGGCGTTGATGAGGGCATCGCGCTCCGGCCCCGGCGTCTCGCCGGTGATGAGGGCGGCCTGCTGACCTCTGGCACCCAGCAGGCCGTGAATTTCGCGGGCATGCTCGACGGTGGCGGCGAAGATCATCACCCCCTGCCGATCGGCCGCATACTCCAGCACCTGGCTCAGGATATGGGGGGTAACCCGCTGCTGACGCTTGAGTTCGCCGTTGAGATCCGCCTCGCTGAACAGGCCGTTCTCCCGCGCCACCAGCTTGCTGAAGTCGTAGTGGACGATGGGGGCATCCACCAGCCTGGGCGGGGTCAGATAGCCGTTTTTGACCATGAAGCGCAGCGGCAGCTCGAACACGCAGTCGCCGAACAGGCGCTCACCGTGGCTCTTGACCATGCCGTGGTAGTGGCGCCGATAGATCCAGCCCAGCCCCAGCCGATAGGGGGTGGCGGTGAGGCCGAGGATCTTGAGGGCTGGATTGGCGGCCTTGAGATGCTCGATCACCTGATGGTACTGGCTGTCGTCATCAAGCGAGACCCGGTGGCACTCATCGATGATGAGCAGCGAAAACGCCCCGTCGAAGGCAGCCAGATTGCGCGCCACCGACTGCACCGAGCCAAACACCACCTGGGCGCTCGCCTCCTTGCGAGCGAGCCCAGCGGCGAAGATGTCGGCCTTGAGTCCCCATGCTTCGTACTTGGCGTGGTTCTGCTCTACCAGCTCCTTGACGTGGGCCAGCACCAGCACCCGGCCGCGCGCCTTGCGGGCCAGTTCGGCGATCACCAGACTCTTGCCAGCCCCGGTGGGCAGCACCACCACGGCGGGATCCGGGTGCTGACGAAAGTGGCTGATCACGGCGTTGACGGCGTCGGTCTGATAGGGTCTGAGAACGAACATGCAGGCTTGGGGTATCGATATGGGGTGGTGCAGGATGGCGCCATTATAGGGATCCTGGCGCCAAAAAACAGCGGGCCGGCATGGTGCCGGCCCGCTGGCGATGACGTCTTCGCTTAGTGGAAGGGGAAGACGTAGTTCATCCAGCTGGCCATGCGCAGCAGCACCTTGCGCATCACCGAGACATGGTGGAAGTGCTTGGTGTAGATGGCGGCTTGGCCGCTGGCCCCGGCGATCACCTGATACTTGGCCCACTCGGGGTCGGTGATGGAGATGAGCACCGGCAGGCGGCCCGGCCGCACGGCACTGGTCTGATCCAGCAGGCCGGCGTTGGCCTGCACATTGCCTGCGGCGATGGCCGGGATCACGGCGGTCACCTTGCCTTGGAAGATCTTGCCGGGGATGCCGTCGATCACCACCTCGGCCTCATCGCCCACCGCCAGGCGCTGCATGCTGTTCTGCCAGAACCAGCCTACATAGGCGTTCTCATCCTCGTGAATGAAGGTCATCACCGGGCGATACATGTAGGGGGTGGCTATCATGCCGGGGCGCAAGGCCAGCTGCACTACGTGACCGTTGCTCGGGGCATAGACCACGGTCTGCGCGACCTGATATTTGGCCTCGTCAAGCTGGGCCTGCAGATCTTCCAGCGTTGCCTGTTGCTGCTCGATCTGGGCCACGATGTCGTCCACGTTGGCCTGGGTGACGTCGAGGTCGCGCTGCTTGCCTACGCCGCGACGCATCAGATCGCTGGCGCGATCCCGGTCGAGCTTGGCGGAGCGCAACCTGGCCTCGATGGACTTGAGGTGGTTGCGGTTGGATTCAACTCGCGCCGTCAGGCTATCTGCCTTCAGCTGGAAGGGGGCGGCATCCAGGCGAAACAGCACGTCGCCCTTCTTCACCGGCTGGTTGGCCTGTACCGGCACCTCGATGACCCGGCCCTTGACCAGCGGCACGATCGGGGTGGAGACATAGTAGTTGCGCGCCATCTCGGAGTAGGGATGGTTGTAGTTCATCAGCATGATCAGGGTGCCGATGATCAGCACGCCGCCCAGTACGGCGGTGGGCACGGTCCACTTGTTGAGCGGGATACGGAAGATTTTGAAGATGGCCACGCAGATGGCCGTGTAGGTCAGGATCAGTAGCAGGTCCATGATTTATCCCTGTTGCTCGGTCTGTTCGATGGTGTTGAGACGGGTTTTGAGGTCGGCCAGCTCCTGTTTGAGCTGCTGAATATCCTCTTCATCCTGCTGCAGCCGCTGATTGAACCCCCAGCCCCGCTCGGGACGATAGAGGGTGGCCCAGATCCAGAGGAAGGGCCACAGCACGTGCAAGGTAAACAGACTGACCCAGCCGGCCACGTGAATGGCATCCTGATGGGGGTGCTGACGATGCTTGGCTATTTCATAGGGAATGTCGTGAATGACGATGACCCCATAAAAAATGACCAAACCCACAAAAAAAAGCAGACCAAGAGCAAAATAATCGAGTGCCATTTACGCCTCCGCTGGCTTGACGCACCGCATTGTCATTGGGAACAGGGCTCTGCAAGGCAGTCAGCCACCTGATTTCCCTCCTGTCGGGCCCGAAATATTAAGTTGTTTTGTTGTACTGAAGCTTAAGTGGTTTCCAAGTCGTCAAAACAGACGCTGATGTTATTGGGGGCAAGTCCGTAAAGTCGTATCCATGACAAGAACTTACGGGACGAGTATGGCATTAGTGCGATGAGATGAGCAGCAAAAAAAGGAGCCTTTATGGCTCCTTTTTTGACATGGTTGGCGTGGATCAACTTTCGTTGGGCTTGTTGATCAGCGCGGGCCTGAATTTCACCAGGAAGGCCACCGTGACGATCAGAGTGCTGGCCAATCCAATCATGGTGGAGACGTCCATCTCCAGCCCGAACCCGATGGGGGCGTTGGCCAGGTAGGTGAACACCACGGCGGTCATGAACATGGCGGGAATGGTGCAGACCCAGTGCAGCTTGCCCTCTTTGGCGAGGTAGGCCGCCGCCGCCCACAGCATCATCACCGCAGTGGTCTGGTTGGCCCAGCCGAAGTAGCGCCAGATCACCCCGAATTCGGCCTTGGAGATGATGAAACCGAGGATGAACATGGGGATGGCGATCAGCAGTCGCTTGGCCATGGGCTTCTGGGTCAGTTTCAGGAAGTCCGCGACGATGAGGCGGGCACTGCGAAACGCGGTGTCACCGGAGGTGATGGGCAGGATCACCACGCCGAGGATGGCGAGGATGCCGCCCACGGTGCCAAGCAGGCTGGTGGAGACCTCGTGCACCACGGCAGAGGGGCCGCCGCTGGCCAGGGTGGCGTTGAGCGCCTCGGTGCTGTCGTAGAAGGAGAGACCCAGGGTGCACCAGATGAGGGCGATGATCCCTTCACCAATCATGGCGCCGTAGAAGATGAAACGGCCGGAGCTCTCGTTTTGCATGCAGCGCGCCATCAGCGGTGACTGGGTGGCGTGGAAGCCCGACACGGCGCCGCAGGCGATGGTGATGAACAACAGCGGCCACAGCGGCAGCTCGGTTGGGTGCAGGTTGGAGAAATCCATCCCGGTGTTGTAGAAGCCTTTGCCGGAGACGATGAGGCCGATGATGAGACCGACCGACATGAACACCAGCAGGGCGCCGAAGATGGGGTAGAAACGGCCGATGATCTTGTCGATGGGGACTATGGTCGCCAGGATGTAGTAGGCGAAGATGGCCGCAATCCAGTAGACCAGATCGGTTGAGGTGAGGTTGGCCAGAAGGCCAGCCGGGCTCAGTACGAACACCACGCCCACCAGCATCAACAACACCACGGCGAACAGGTTCATGAAGTGCTTGGCGGTGGTGCCGAGGTGTTCGCCGACCACGGTCGGCACCGAGGCGCCCTTGGCGCGCACCGACAGCATGCCGGAGAAGTAGTCGTGCACCGCACCGGCGAAGATGCAGCCGAACACGATCCAGAGCATGGCGACCGGACCGTAGAGGGCGCCCAGGATGGGGCCGAAGATGGGGCCGACGCCGGCGATGTTGAGCAGCTGAACCAGATAGACCTTCTTGTCCGACATGGGGACATAGTCCACCCCGTCCGCCATGGTGATGGCGGGGGTTTTCAGCTCCGGCTTGGGGCCAAATATCCGTTCGATGAATTTGCCGTATACGAAATAGCCGGCCACAAGTAAGCCGACACAGAGGAAGAACCAGATCATTGCTACGCTCCTGCTTTGTTATTGTTGGGTGTGCGCGGCCAGTGTAGGGACTTGCTCTGTTAACGGCAGGTGAAACGGCATGAGCGGTCATATGGCGGACCGAGCGGTCGGCGCTCGTGATCCGGCTCACATCGTGGGGCTTACTCCAGCCCCAGCATCTCCTTCAACTCCTTCAGGTAACGGCGGCTGATCGGCACCTGGGCGCCGCTCGGCGTCACTATCTCCGCCAGCTGGTTCTCCAGCAGCCGGATCTCGAAGATGGCGGCCGGGGCCACCAGATATTGGCGGTGGCAGCGCAGCAGCGGGGTCTTCTCCTCCAGGGATTTGAGGGTGAGCTGGGTGTGGAACAGCTCGCCCTGGCTCGCCACGTGCACCCCGCCGAGATCGGAGAAGGCGTACTCCACCTGCTCGATGGGCAGCAGCCGTACCCGGTTGTGCAGGTAGCCCGGGATGTGGCGAATGGCGGGGGCGAGCGCCGTCATGGGTTGGGGGCTGAGATCTTGCCTGAGCCGCGCCAGCGTCTTGGCGAGGCGGGCCGGCTCCACCGGTTTGAGCAGGTAGTCGAAGGCGTTCTCCTCGAATGCCTGGATGGCGTATTCGTCAAAGGCGGTGACGAAGACGATGCGGGGCAGGGGATCGAGCATGGCCACCAGCTCCATGCCGCTGAGTTTGGGCATCTGGATATCGAGAAACACCACGTCGGGTTTGAGCCGCTGAATAAGCGGCAGCGCCTCGATGGCATTGGCGGCCGCCCCCAGCAGTTCGATATCGGGCTCGGCGGCCAGGTGCTGCATCAGCTCCTCGCGGGCGTAAAGCTCGTCATCGACGATGAGGGTGCGGATCATGGGGTTCTCCTGCGTGGCTGGGGTAGTGAGTGAAGATGGTGTGGGACGGCGGCCGGATCATGGCAATTCCCTTGGCAGGGTGACGGAGACCCGGGTCCAGCAGTCGGGCTCGCAACTGACGCTCAGGCCATAGCGGTTGCCGAAGGCGCTCTTGAGGCGCCGGTCCACCAAGGTCATGCCGAGCCCGTCGCCGGCCGGTTTCTCCTGCCAGGTGCCGGCATTGTCCTCCACGTGGATGGTGACCCGCTCTGCCGTCTGCTCGGTGTAGAGGCGAATGTGCCCCTGCTCCAGCAGGGTGGAGATGCCGTGCTTGATGGCGTTCTCGATGAGGGGCTGCAGGGTGAAGCTCGGTAGCTTGAGGTCGGCGAGGGTCGGCGGGATCTCGTTTTGTACGGTCAGTCGATCGCCAAAGCGGGCCAGCTCGATCTCCAGATAGGATTGGCAGTGCTCCTGCTCCTCCTGCAGAGTGGCCAGGCCGCTCTGGCGCTTGAGGTTCTTGCGAAAGAACAGGGAGAGGTGCAGCAGCAGTTGGCGCGCCCGCTCCGGTTCGCGCCGGGTGATGGCGCTGATGGTGTTGAGGGTGTTGAACAGAAAGTGGGGATTGATCTGGGCCTGCACCAGCTTGAGCTCGGATTGCACCAGCAGTCGCTGCTGCTGCTCCAGCCGGCCGGTCAGCAACTGCTGGGAGAGCAGGTTGGCAATCCCTTCTCCCAGGGTGTGGTTGATCTTGAGAAACAGCCGCTTCTTGGGCTCATAGAGCTTGATGGTGCCGATCACCCCCTCGTCGCCGTGCAGCGGGATCACCAGCACCGAGCCGAGCTGGCACTGGGGCGAGATGCTGCAGCGGTAGGGCTGGCTGTTGCCGTCGGCAAACAGCACCTTGTTGCGGGCGATGGCCTGCATGGTGATGGCCGAGGTGATGGGGGTGCCAGGCTGGTGGTGATCCTCGCCGATGCCGATGAAGGCGAGGATCTTGTCGGTATCCGTGATGGCGACGGCGCCCACCCCGGTCTCCTCCTGGATGATGCGGGCAATCTTGTGGCTGGCCTCTGGGGTGAAGCCCTGGCTCATGATGCCGACGGTGCGGTTGGCGATATTGAGCGCCTTGGCGGAGAAGACCCGGGAGAACTTCTCGTACATCTGCTGCTGGTCGCGGATCATGCTGATGAAGAGCGCGGCGCCGCAGGAGTTGGCCAGGATCATCGGGGTGGCGATGGTACGCACCAGCAGCAGGGATTTATCGAATGGCGTGGCCACCAGCAGGATGATCACCATCTGCATGATCTCGGCGTAGAGGGTGGTGAAGAAGGCGATGCGCGGCTCGAACAGCGCATCCATCTTGCCCGCCCGCATCAGCCGCCAGTGCACCAGCCCGCCCAGCAGCCCCTCGCAGGTGGTGGAGATGGCACAGGCGAGATCGGTGAAGCCGCCCAGGGTATAGCGGTGCAGGCCGCCGGTCAGCCCCACCAGAAAGCCCACCAGCGGCCCCCCCAGCAGCCCGCCCAGCACGGCGCCGACGGCGCGGGTATTGGCGATGGCGTCGTCGATGTCCAGCCCCACGTAGGTGCCGAGAATGCAGAAGCAGGAGAAGGTAATGTAGATGAGCACCTTGTGAGGCAGTCTGACCGAGTAGTTGGCCAGCGGACGCAGCAGCGGACTCTTGGAAAAGAGGTAAGCGATGACCAGGCTGACGCTCATCTGTTGAAGCAGGGAGAGGACCAACTGCATAAAAAACGTTCCTCAGAGTCCGTGCCGAAAAAAGCGGCAACCTTGAATAAATGTGATCAGGATCTTGTTCTGCGGGGCGCCAGGGCGGGATTGCGGCCGCAGTGTGCCAGAAACGTGAAATAAAACCATATTAAATCAGCATGTTAAATTGATATTTGTGTAATCGCCCAAGGGTTGATATTGCTGGATGGAGCATGAATGTATCCGTTGGATACGCCACACGGAGGTGGCATGCTCCGCCCGGCCCCTTGGCTGGGCGTTTTTTATCCATGGTGGATGGCGAACAATTTTGCGGGCAATCGAGTGATTATTCAGGTTTGTCCAATGAGTTATCCCCAGCTTCTGGGGATAACTCAGAAGGCAAAATAGTAACAGAAGCGTCGGGTCAGGTTGAAAAACAGCCGTTGCCCCTCATCCAGCTCTTCCTGCTTGATAAATGATTTGATAGTGCGCTCATCTTCCCGCAGGTCGATCATCGCTACCCCTTCCGGCCGCTGCGCCTTGATGTAGGGCAGCACCTTGGGCTTGAGCGGCATGGTGGGCTCGGTGGAGAGCACCAGCGCCACCGAGTCGTCTGAGAGCATCACCAGCGAACCGGGCGGATAGACCCCCAGCACCTTGATCAGCAGCTTGACCAGATCCTGGTCGAATTTCTTCTGCGACAGCTTGTAGAGCTGGCTGATGGCCTGGCTCGGCGCCGCCGGCGTGGCGCTGTTGCGCGGGTGCAGCAGCTCGTCATAGTAATCCACCAGCCCGATGATCCGCGCCAGCGGCGGGATCTCGCCCCCCTTGATGCCGAGCGGAAAGCCGCTGCCGTCGAGGCGCTCATGATGCAGATGGGCCACCTGGCGGATCTTGGGCTCGAAGGCCTGCAACTGGGTCAGCATCTCCAGCCCGTACTGGGGGTGCATGTTGAGGAAGTTTTGCTCCGACTTGTTGAGCTCCCCCCGTTTCTGGGTGATCTGGGTCGGGATCTTCAGCTCGCCGATGTCGTGCACCAGGCCGGCCAGCCCGGTCTCTTCGATTTCAATGGGGTTCATGCCGAGCTCGCGGGCCATCAGCATGGCGATGAAGGCCACGTTCAGGCTGTGCTGCAGCAGGATGTCGGTGTGCGGGCTGCGAATGAGGTGCAGGCCGAGCGGGCCTTCGTGGGCACTGATGCGGGCGGCGGCGTTGCGTACTATCTGCGCCGTGTTGGCGAGCCCTTCGTCCGGCTTGAGGTTGAGTGCCCCCAGTGCATCGCGCAGCTCGGACATGGATTGGCCGAAGGCCTTGTCGGCGGCGCGCAGGGAGCGGCGAAAGGCTTTCTCATCAAACGGGGCAGGGCCGCTCTCCACCAGCTCTTCGATGATCGAGAGGTCAGGCCCGGCGGAAGGAATGTCACCACGCAAGATGGGTTCGATAGGCAGGTCGCTCTTGTCGGGATCCACCATCAGCAAGCTGAGATCGAGATGGCGAATGATGTCGAGCTGCTGCTGATCCTTGATCTTGAATGCATTGAACATAAAAGGGTGGTTGGTCCATCCCGTGGGGAGATGGATGTAGTGACCTACCCGCAACTGCTCGATGGAGGCTTGTATCAGCGCCATACGCTAGCTCGCATTTCATGAATGCCTATCAACAAGCTAGCAAAATTAAGCAGATAGACAAACAAAAAAGCCCGCGCATGTGCGCGGGCTCTCGAGTCGGTTCAGCTTATCAGGCTTTGGACTTCTTCTTGCCTTCAACCTTGGCTTCTACCTTGGCCGCTACCTGAGCGTCTTCGGTGAAGGGACGGCCGTAGTAGGTGTCCAGCAGGATGGCTTTCAGCTCGCTGATCAGCGGGTAGCGCGGGTTGGCGCCGGTGCACTGGTCATCGAAGGCTTCCACGGCCAGCTGGTCAACCTTGGCCAGGAAGTCAGCTTCAGACACGCCGGCTTCACGGATGGAGGCCGGGATACCCAGAGTGGCTTTCAGCTCATCCAGCCATACCAGCAGCTTCTCGATCTTGGCTGCGGTACGGTCACCGGCGGCAGTCAGACCCAGGTGGTCGGCCACTTCGGCGTAGCGACGACGAGCCTGCGGACGGTCGTACTGGGAGAACGCAGTCTGCTTGGTCGGGTTGTCGTTGGCGTTGTAGCGGATCACGTTGCTGATCAGCAGGGCGTTGGCCAGACCGTGCGGAATGTGGAATTCAGCACCCAGTTTGTGAGCCATGGAGTGGCACACACCCAGGAAGGCGTTGGCGAACGCGATACCGGCGATGGTGGCGGCGTTGTGCAC
The DNA here is from genome assembly GCF_027707985.1 of Aeromonas sp. QDB03. Classification (NCBI taxonomy): domain Bacteria; kingdom Pseudomonadati; phylum Pseudomonadota; class Gammaproteobacteria; order Aeromonadales; family Aeromonadaceae; genus Aeromonas; species Aeromonas sp. QDB03. The sequence goes on from NZ_JAPCJG010000001.1 coordinate 92,723, forward strand.
TTTTTCGCGAGCAACCGGGTCGTTGGCACCGTTCTGGTAGCTGGACGGCAGGTACTCTTTGAGCAGTTTCAGGGCTTGCAGCGCCTGACCGTCGGAGTACTCGTTGGCCAGTACGGAAACGTAGGCTTCCATGGCGTGAGTCACGGCATCGATACCGCCGAAGGCACACAGGGATTTGGGCATGCCCATGACCAGGTTGGCATCGACGATGGCCATGTTCGGGGTCAGCTCGTAGTCGGCCAGCGGGTATTTCATGCCGGTGGCGTCGTCGGTCACGACCGCAAACGGAGTCACTTCAGAACCGGTACCGGAAGTGGTGGTGATACAGACCAGTTCGGCCTTCACGCCCATTTTCGGGAACTTGTAGATACGCTTGCGGATGTCCATGAAGCGCATGGCCAGATCTTCGAACGCGGTTTCCGGGTGCTCGTACATCACCCACATGATCTTGGCCGCATCCATCGGTGAACCACCGCCCAGCGCGACGATCACGTCCGGCTTGAAGGAATGGGCCATCTCGGCGCCTTTGCGTACTACAGACAGGGTCGGGTCGGCTTCTACTTCGTAGAACACTTCCACTTCCATCTTCAGGCCCTTGAGCAGACGAACCACTTCGTCGGCGTAGCCGTTGTTGAACAGGAAGCGGTCGGTCACGACCAGTGCGCGTTTTTTACCTTCCAGGTCGCCCAGGGCGATCGGCAGGGAACCACGACGGAAGTAGATGGATTTCGGAAGTTTGTGCCACAGCATATTTTCTGCCCGTTTTGCGACTGTCTTCTTGTTGATCAGGTGCTTGGGACCCACGTTTTCGGAGATGGAGTTACCACCCCAGGAACCGCAACCCAGCGTCAAGGACGGTGCGATGGCAAAGTTGTACAGGTCACCGATACCACCCTGGGTGGTCGGGGTGTTGATCAGGATACGGGCAGTCTTCATCTTGTCGCCGAAGTACTTGATGCGGTCGGCGTTACGATCCTGGTCGGTGTACAGACCGGAGGTGTGGCCGATACCGCCCAGGTTGACCATGGTGCAGGCCATTTCGACGGCTTCTTCGAAGTTCTTGGCACGGAACATACCCAGAGTCGGGGAGAGTTTCTCGTGAGCGAACTCTTCCTCTTCACACACTTCCAGACCTTCACCGATGAGGATCTTGGTGGTGGGGGGCACGGTCACGCCAGACATTTCGGCGATCTTGGTAGCTGGCTGGCCCACGATGTTGGCGTTCATGGCACCGTTGATCAGGATGACCTTGCGGACCTTGTCAGCTTCTTCTTTGGTCAGCACATAACCGTTGTGAGTAGCAAAACGCTCTTTCACCTGGTCATAGATGGAGTCAACCACGATAACGGCTTGCTCGGAGGCACAGACTACGCCGTTGTCGAAGGTTTTGGACATCAGGATGGAGGCGACAGCACGCTTCACATCGGCAGTTTCGTCGATAACAACAGGCACGTTACCGGCACCTACACCGATAGCCGGCTTACCGGAGGAGTAAGCTGCTTTAACCATGCCCGGGCCACCGGTGGCCAGGATCAGGTTGATGTCGTTGTGCTTCATCAGGGCGTTGGACAGTTCAACGGTCGGTTGATCGATCCAGCCGATGATGTCTTTCGGTGCACCGGCGGCAATGGCTGCATCCAGTACCAGCTTGGCAGCGGTATTGGTGGAGTTCTTGGCACGGGGGTGCGGGGAGAAGATTATGGCGTTGCGGGTCTTCAGGGAGATCAGGGATTTGAAGATCGCAGTGGAAGTCGGGTTGGTGGTCGGAACGATACCGCAGATGATACCTACCGGCTCGGCGATGGTGATGGTACCCATCTCGTCATCTTCACTGAGGATGCCGCAGGTCTTCTCTTCTTTGTACTTGTTGTAGATGTATTCGGAGGCGAAGTGGTTCTTGATAACCTTGTCTTCGATGATACCCATACCGGACTCTTCCACGGCCATTTGGGCCAGGGGGATACGGGCATTGCTGGCGGCCAGGGCGGCGGCACGGAAGATCTTGTCTACCTGCTCTTGTGAGAAGCTGGCGAATTCACGCTGGGCTTCTTTAACGCGGGCGACCAGTGCATCCAGTTCAGCCATATTGGTTACTGCCATGTTTATCTCCTGATGATTTGAAAACTGTTTAGTAAGACGTTGGCAATGCCCGGCAATTATAGATGCCCTGTCAAGAACAGAATCACCACAACGGGGTATTTACATGCCTTACTAAATCGCTTTCTGAGTCGATTATAGAGCGGGGCTGACTCAGAAAAACTTGATCTGGATCATGTGTAACAAAAGAACAAAAGAAATTTTGTTTCACAATACATGTTTGCCAGATGTTGCGCAGTTGTTGAGTGGGCCAGAAGCGGGATGAATGGGGCGTGAACAGGGGCTCACGCCCCATTTTTCAAGCAGTTAGCACGACTACGTCCCAGTGTCCCCGGTGCGGACCCTGGGGCAGTATGGGGGCGGCATTGTGATAGAAACGGCGATCATCCAGGATTAGATACTCGCCAGCGTTTAATTGTTGTTGAAAAAATGGTTGTTCTTTTAATCCATGATAGAGCTGCAAGGCGCCGCCGCTGACCCCGTCACTGCCACAAAAGAACACCCCGATGAAATCAAAGCCGTCCTGATGCACGCCTTCCGGGGCGGGCGGCACGCTTTCACCTTCGCCGGTGACGATGCGCATCTGGTGAATGCCGATGGCTTGGCCATCCGCCAGCCGGGTATGGCGGGCAAAGCGGGCCAGCATCAGCTGAAAGGTGGGGTGGGCGACGAAGGCGGGATCCAGCTCGGCATAGGTTCTGGGCACGTCCCCCAAAAACTTGTTGATGGCGGCCGCCTGAAAGAAGACGCCGTTGTCGAGGGGATAAAAGCGGCTGCCCTCTTTTTCAACCCGGCCGTAACGGCGTTCGCGAAAGCGGCCCTGGATGTAGGGATCAACCGGCAGCCGGTCGAAGAAGCCCAGCAGCGGGGCGACACTGCCAGTGGGCAGTGAATCCAGATGCCATTGCAACTTGATGTCCGTATCAATCATTACAAAATCCTTTTTTACGAAGATGAAATGTTGCGCCAAAACTCCGTGGCCGCATAAAACTCGAAGTGATTTTATCAGAGTGTTAAATGGCGACAATCTTTATTAACAACTAGATGTGTTGAATTTCGTCGTGACATTAGAGGAACTAACTGAAAAGCCACGGAAAGGGTGAGATTATTTGATTGGTGAAGGTTTCGGCCATGGTGTAAATTTACGCACGGTTTATCGGGGTGGCCCGCAGGGCCTCGTTCTACTTCTGGATGGCGCCTATGGCAGCAATTGACGTCTCTTTATATCTGAAGTTTTTCATCGGTTTGTTTGCGATCATCAACCCGCTCGGCCTGTTGCCGGTGTTTGTCAGCCTGACCAGCCATCAAACGCCGGAAGAGCGGATGAAGACCAACACCACCGCCAACATTGCGGTGATGATCATCCTGCTGGTCTCCATGTACATGGGGCAGCTGATCCTCGATGGTTTCGGCATCTCGCTGGCGTCGTTTCGCATTGCCGGCGGCTCGCTCATCACCCTGATCGCCTGGTCCATGCTGCAGGGCAAGCTGGGGGAGGTGAAGCACAACAAGCAGGAGAAAGGGGAGCTCGCCGCGCGGGAATCTGTCGCTGTGGTGCCGCTGGCGCTGCCGCTGATGGCCGGCCCCGGCGCCATCTCTTCCTCTATTGTCTATGCCAGCCAGAGCACCTGGTCCCAGATGCTGGGGATGTCGGTGGTAGTGATGGTGTTTGCCTTCTGCTCCTGGCTCATCTTCCGCGCCGCCCCCCTGCTGTTCAAGGTGATGGGCAACACCGGCATCAACGTGGTCACCCGGATCATGGGTCTCATCATGATGTCGCTTGGCATCGAGATCATGGTGGCGGGGATCAAGGGGGTCTTCCCCGGATTGATGTGATTCAGGTCTGTTTTGTTGGAGCCGGTCCTCGTGACCGGCTTTTTATTGTTTCTTTTTTGTTGGTCATTTCCTAGAATCGAGCGGGTTTGTATAAAAAACGTCCATCACGCGATATTTAAATTCTGAATAATTGGTTAAAAGCTGCTTTTTTGACCATGAAGTCCAGTCCTGCCTGACAATATCTATTGCATTATCAGAAATGTCAGGGAATTATGCTGGCAGCGGGGTACTTGTCCCGTTGATGGAAAATTGCATGGAATGTTCTTGTGGAGTATGGAAATGACTCATAAAAAAACAATGATTAATACCCTCTTGGTGGCAGCACTGTTCGGCGGTGTCAACGCGGCACAAGCCGCCGATGTTCCCGCAGGTACCAAACTGGCTGACGTTCAGCAGCTGGTAAAAGGCAATGGCTCCGAGCCTGCCACTCTCGACCCGCATAAAACCGAAGGAACGGTTGAATCCAATATTCTGCGTGACCTGTTCGAAGGTCTCGTTGCCTCCGGCCCCAAAGGGGAAGTGCTTCCCGCCATGGCCGAGTCCTGGGAAACCAAGGACAACAAACACTTCGTGTTCCACCTGCGCAAAGATGCCAAGTGGTCCAACGGGGATCCCGTGACAGCCCACGATTTCGAGTTCGCCTTCAAGCGGGCCGTGGATCCCAAGACGGCGTCTCCCTACTCCTGGTATCTGGAGATCCCGACCATCGTCAATGCCAGCGAGATCATCGCCGGCAAGAAAGCGGCCGACACCCTGGGCGTGAAGGCAGTGGACGACTACACCTTCGAGGTGCAGCTGGAGAAGGCGGTGCCTTACTTCGTCAGCATGCTCTCCCACACCACCACCTACCCGGTGCCGAAGAAGGTGATCGAGAAGTTCGGTGACAAGTGGACCCAGCCTGGCAACATGGTCTCCAACGGTGCCTATGTGCTGAAGGATTGGGTGGTCAACGAGCGCGTCGACGTCGAGCGCAACCCGAACTACTGGAACAACGCCAAGACCGTCATCAACAAGGTGACCTATCTGCCGATCCAGTCCACCAACGCCGAGCTGAACCGCTATCTGGCTGGCGAAGTGGATCTCACCTACAACATGCCCATCGAGCGCTTCAAGCAGATGAAGAAAGAGCTGCCGAACGAGGTGAAGGTGAGCGGCTATGTCGGTACCTACTACTACCAGTACAACTTCAAGCACAAGCCGTTTGATGACGTGCGGGTGCGTACCGCCCTCTCTTATGCCATCGACCGCAACGTGATCGCCGACAAGGTGATGGGCAAGGGCGAGACTCCGGGCTACACCCTGGTGCCTGATTTCGTGGACGGCTTCAAGCCGGTGGCGCCGGCCTGGTCCAAGCTGACCCAGGCAGAGCGTGATGCCAAGGCGAAAGAGCTGCTGACCGAAGCCGGTTTCGGCCCGGGCAAACCGCTCAAGTTCGAGCTGCTCTACAACACCGACGACAACCACAAGAAAGTGGCGGTTGCCGTGGCTTCCATGTGGAAGAAGCTGGGCGTGCAGGTGAGCCTGGTCAACCAGGAATGGAAAACCTACCTGGAAACCAAGAAGCAGGGTCAGTTTGATGTGGGTCGTGCCGGCTGGATCGCCGACTACAACGAAGCCTCTTCCATGCTGGATCTGATGCAGACCACCCACGGCAACAACGACGGCAAATACTCCAACCCGGCGTTTGACAAGCTGATGAACGAGTCGCGCAATCAGGTGGATGCCGATGCCCGCAACAAGCTCTATGTGCAGGCTGAAGAGATCCTGGCCAAGGACATGCCGATCGCTCCCATCTATCAGTACGTGACCTCCCGCATGGTCAAGTCCTACGTGGGCGGCTACCCGGCCAACCCGCTGGACAACCTCTACAGCAAAGACATGTACATCATTGCTCACTGAGTAAAGTAACACGTCGCATAACAAAGCAGGCCCGCCGGATGGCGGGCCTTTATTACAACCGCGACCCTTTGGAAGCAGTACAGGACAGGAATTGTCTATGTTGAAATTCATTTTTAAACGTCTACTGGAAGCGATCCCGACTCTGCTGGTCTTGATCACCGTCTCCTTCTTCATGATGCGTTTCGCGCCGGGCAACCCCTTCACCAGCGAACGCTCCCTGCCGCCGGAAGTACTGGCCAACATCGAAGCCAAATATGGCCTCGACAAGCCCATCGGCGTGCAATACCTCACCTATCTGGGCAACCTTGTGCAGGGCGACCTCGGTCCCTCCTTCAAATACAAGGACTTCACCGTCAACGATCTGGTGAGCCAGGCGCTGCCGGTATCGGCCAAGATTGGCTCCTTCGCCTTTCTGTTCGCGGTGACACTGGGGGTCACCTTCGGCACCATTGCCGCCTTGAAACAGAATACCGTCATCGACTACCTGTTGATGTCGTCGGCCATGGCCGGGGTGGTGATCCCGGGCTTTGTGCTGGCCCCCTTGCTGGTGTTGCTGTTCAGTATCCATCTCGGCTGGTTCCCGGCCGGTGGCTGGCAGGGCGGCGGGGTGCAATTCATGGTGCTGCCGGTGTTCGGCATGATGATGTACTACATCTCCGCCATCTCGCGGATCATGCGGGGCAGCATGATCGAGACCATGAACTCCAACTTCATCCGTACCGCCCGCGCCAAGGGCTTGCCGCTGCGCCACATCATCCTCAAACACGCGCTGCGTCCGGCCATGCTGCCGGTGGTCTCCTATCTGGGACCGGCGTTCGTGGGCATCATCACGGGTTCCGTGGTGATCGAGACCATCTTCGGCCTGCCGGGGATTGGCCAGCTGTTCGTCAACGGTGCCCTCAACCGTGATTACTCCATGGTGCTCGGTCTGACCATTCTGGTCGGCGCCCTCACCATCACCTTTAACGCCGTGGTCGATATTCTCTATGCCTTTATCGATCCCAAGATCCGTTACTAAGTCGGGAGTACATCATGGTTGTCACAACTGAAAAACGCGAAGCCGTCGAGGCGTTCGCCCAGCAAGTGGAAGTGGTGGAAGGACGCTCCCTGTGGAAGGATGCCCGTCGCCGTTTCCTGCGCAACAAGGCCGCGCTCACCAGCCTCATCATCCTGACCATCATAGGTCTGTCGGTGATCGTGGGGCCGCATCTGTCCCAATACACCTTCGACGATCCTGACTGGGGCGCTATGCAGGCGGCTCCGGATATGGAAACCGGCCACTGGTTCGGCACCGACAGCCTGGGGCGCGATCTGTTCGTGCGCACCCTGCTCGGCGGGCGCATCTCGCTGATGGTCGGCATCATGGGCGCCATGGTGGCCGTCATCATCGGCACCCTCTACGGCGCGGCCTCTGGCTTCATCGGCGGTCGGGTCGACAGTCTGATGATGCGGGTGCTTGAGATCCTCAACGCCTTCCCCTTCATGTTCTTCGTGATCATGCTGGTGACCTTCTTCGGCCGCAACCTGGCGCTCATCTTCATCGCCATCGGTGCGGTGAGCTGGCTCGACATGGCGCGGATCGTGCGAGGCCAGACCCTGAGCCTCAAGAGCAAGGAGTTCATCGAGGCGGCTCACGTCTGCGGCGTCTCCAAGTGGAAGATCATCACCCGTCACATCGTGCCGAACGTGCTGGGTATTGTGGCGGTCTACGCCACCCTGCTGGTGCCGGGCATGATCATGTTCGAATCCTTCCTGAGCTTCCTGGGGCTGGGCGTACAAGAGCCCATGACCAGCTGGGGCGCTCTGCTGGATGAAGGCTCCAAGTCGATGGAAGTGGCCATCTGGCAACTCCTGTTCCCCGCCGGTTTCATGGTGGTGACCCTGTTTTGCTTCAACTTCCTCGGGGATGGTCTGCGTGACGCCCTCGATCCGAAAGATCGCTGAGAAAGCGGCGAAAGATCGCTGATAGAACGGCGAGGAAGCGCTGAAACAACGCGCCGAAGGGCCGCAGAGTGCGGCTCAATCGGGCGGATAGCGCATCGGATCGACAGGAAAACGTCACGAAAGATCGATAAGGAGTTTTTTATGAAATTACTGGATGTAAAAGATCTGCGGGTCGAGTTCAAGACCCCGGACGGCAATGTGGTGGCGGTCAACGACCTCAACTTCTCCCTCGCTGCGGGCGAGACCCTGGGGATCGTCGGCGAGTCCGGTTCGGGCAAATCCCAGACCGCGTTCGCCATCATGGGGCTGCTGGCCAAGAACGGTGTCATCACCGGCTCGGCCAAATTTCAGGGCGACGAGATCCTCAACCTCCCCGAGCACAAGCTCAACAAGATCCGCTCCGAGAAGATCGCCATGATCTTCCAGGACCCCATGACCTCGCTCAACCCCTACATGAAGGTGAAGGATCAGCTGATGGAAGTGCTGATGCTGCACAAGGGCGTCAGCAAGGCCGAAGCGTTCGAAGAGTCGGTGCGCATGCTGGACGCGGTCAAGATCCCGGAAGCGCGTAAGCGGATGGGGATGTATCCCCACGAGTTCTCCGGTGGCATGCGCCAGCGGGTGATGATCGCCATGGCGCTGTTGTGCCGGCCGCAACTGCTCATCGCCGACGAGCCGACCACCGCGCTGGACGTGACCGTGCAGGCCCAGATCATGACCCTGATGAACGAGCTCAAGCGCGAGTTCAATACCGCCATCATCATGATCACCCACGATCTGGGCGTGGTGGCGGGGATCTGCGACAAGGTGCTGGTGATGTATGCCGGCCGCACCATGGAGTACGGCAAGGTCAACGATATCTTCTATCGCCCGAGCCACCCCTATACCGAGGGCTTGTTGCGCGCCATTCCCCGCCTCGACACCGAAGGGGAAGAGCTGCCCACCATCCCGGGCAATCCGCCCAACCTGCTGCGTCTGCCCACCGGCTGCCCCTTCCAGGAGCGCTGCCACCGAGTGAGCGAGATTTGCGGCCAGCAGTCACCGATCCTGACGCCGTTCAACGACGGCCGGGAGCGGGCCTGCCACTGGGTATCGGATGCCATGATCAAGGGAGTGAACTAAATGGGGACTGACAAGAAACTGCTGCTGGAAGTGTCTGACCTCAAGGTCCACTTCAGCATCAAGAGTGATAAGGCCTGGCCCTGGGCCAAACCCTCCGCCCTGAAGGCGGTGGACGGGGTGACCCTGCGCCTGTACGAAGGGGAGACCCTCGGTGTGGTGGGGGAGTCGGGCTGTGGCAAATCCACCTTTGCCCGGGCGCTGATCGGCCTGGTGCCGGCCACCGACGGCAAGGTGGTGTGGCTGGGCAACGATCTGACCAAGCTCGACCAGAAGGCGCTGCGCGAGAAGCGCAAAGAGATCCAGATGATCTTCCAGGATCCGCTGGCCTCCCTCAACCCGCGCATGACCATCGGCGACATCATCGCCGAGCCGCTCATCACCTTCTATCCCGACCTCTCCCGAGATCAGGTGAAGGAGAAGGTGCGGGCCATGATGAGCAAGGTGGGGCTCTTGCCCAACCTGGTCAACCGCTACCCCCATGAGTTCTCCGGCGGTCAGTGCCAGCGCATCGGTATCGCCCGGGCGCTGATCCTCGAGCCCAAGATGATCATCTGTGACGAGCCGGTGTCGGCGCTGGACGTCTCCATTCAGGCGCAGGTAGTCAACCTGCTCAAGGCTATCCAGAAGGAGATGGGGCTGTCGCTCATCTTCATCGCCCACGACTTGTCGGTGGTCAAGCACATTTCGGATCGGGTACTGGTGATGTATCTGGGCAATGCGGTGGAGCTGGGGACCCGCAAGGAGATCTTCGCCAACCCCTTGCACCCCTATACCAAGGCGCTGATGTCGGCCGTGCCCATTCCGGATCCGGACCTGGAGCGCAGCAAGACCATCCAGATCCTGGAGGGGGATTTGCCATCGCCGATGAACCCGCCGTCAGGCTGCGTGTTCCGTACCCGCTGCCCGGTGGCCGGCCCTGAGTGTGCCAAGACCCGGCCGCAGCTCGAGGGCAACTTCGACCATGCGGTCTCCTGCCTCAAGGCGGATCCGCTCTGAGGATGAACAGGCAGAACAGGGCGCCCGGGTGGCGCCCTGTTTTTTTGCAGCCGGCATGAAGATGCCTCTTGGCGTTATCTTTTTCCGCTGTTACTATCCGCGCAACAAGGGGAGTAACTTCTCGCCGGTTTGTCGTCATTACGGTGCACCCATATCCTGCAGTGCACCCGGCAGCCGGGCAGTTGACGCAAGTCGGCTGTAAGTGAGACCTTGCCGAGAGGCAAGGTGTATCTGCTCCAAACGCAAACCCACGCCTCTCGGTCGTGGGTTTTGTCGTTTTTGGGAGAAGTGAACATGGGTGAATGGTGGATGTGGGCCGGTTTCTTCAGCATAGTGCTGGTCCTGTTATGGATTGATATCCGCTTTGTCGGCGGCGGCAAGGCGCACAAGGTGTCGCTCAAAGAGGCAGGGATCTGGTCCCTCATCTGGATCAGCGTGGCGCTCTTGTTCAACCTGGCCATCTGGTTCTGGCTGGATCACAGCGCAGGCCGTGAAATTGCCAACCAGAAGGGGCTGGAATTCCTCACCGGCTACCTCATCGAGAAGGCGCTGGCGGTGGACAACGTCTTCGTCTGGCTGATGCTGTTCGGCTACTTTGCCATTCCGGCCGAGCTGCAGCGCCGGGTCCTGCTGTACGGGGTACTGGGTGCCATCGTGATGCGGGCCGGCATGGTGTTCGCGGGCAGCTGGCTCATCGAGCAGTTCCACTGGATCCTCTACCTGTTCGGTGCCTTCCTGCTGCTGACCGGGGTCAAGATGCTGTGGGCGGCCGACAAGGAGCCGGATCTCGCCAACAACCCGCTGCTGGGCTGGATGCGCCGCCGCTTCAAGGTGACGGAGACGCTGGAGGGGGAGAACTTCTTCGTCTGGCGTGACGGTGTGCGCTATGCCACCCCGTTGCTGCTGATCCTGGTGCTGGTGGAGGTGAGCGATCTCATCTTCGCGGTGGACAGCATCCCGGCCATCTTCGCGGTGACCACGGATCCCTTCATCGTGCTGACCTCCAACATCTTCGCCATCATGGGTCTGCGTGCCATGTACTTCCTGCTGGCCGGCGTGGCCGAGCGCTTCGCCCTGCTCAAATACGGCCTGGCGCTGATCCTGATGTTCATCGGGGTCAAGATGCTGCTGCTGGATATCTTCAAGATCCCCACCGGCATTGCACTCGGCGTGGTCGCGCTGATCCTGCTGGCCTCCATGGGGCTGAGCCTCTGGGTGACCCGCAAGAAAGCCGCTTGAACGCGGCAGACTATAAAGCACTGACAACAAGGGCTCCCGCGGGAGCCCTTTTTTATGGCAAAGACTGGCTTAGCGCTTGATCTTCTTGGGGTTGGTGTAGCCCCAGATGGTATACATGTCCGCCAGCAGGGCGCCGTTGTACTCCTCGAGATCCGCCTGTTTCACCTCGGCTTCACCCTGGCGGCCGAACAGCACCACCTCGTCACCGGGTTTGACCCCCTTGAGGTCAGTGACGTCCACCATGATGGTGTTCATGGAGGTCTTGCCCACCACCGGTACTTTCTGGCCCTGGATCAGCACATAGGCCTTGTTGCTCAGCGCCCGGCGATAGCCGTCGGAGTAGCCCAGCGGCAGGTTGGCGAGCCAGGAGTCGCGCTTGAGGGTGAAGGTGCGGTCATAACCGACGGTGTTGCCGGCCGGGTAGTGGTTGACGGAGGCAACCTGGGTCTTGAACGCCATTACCCGCTTGTACTCGGTGTAGGAGGGGATGGAGTCACCGTACAGCAGGCCGCCCGGGCGCACCATGTCGAAGTAGGCGTCCGGCACTTCCAGGGTGGCGAAGGAGTTGGCGGCGTGGATGGTGATCTTGCTGCGATCCAGCTTGCCCGCTTCCAGCAGCCACTGGGAGTCCAGCTTGAACTGGGCCAGCCCCATCTTGACGTCCTCTTTCTCCTCCACCGGGAAGTGGGTCATGATGCCGACCGGGGTGATCCCCTTGAGCTTGAGCATGGCCAGCGCGTCTTCCTTGGAATCAGCCAGCCGCAGATCGATGCCGTTGCGGCTCATGCCGGCGGAGTTGAGCGCGATGTGCACCGGGATATTGGTGTGGTGGCGCTGGGCGATGTCGGCGATGCCCTGGGCACTCACCAGGCTGCCGATGAGCTCTTCCATCTTGTAGGGCAGGGCCTGTTCCACTTCGGCCGGGGTGGCGGCACGTACCCGCATCAGGCGGCCGGTGAAGCCTTTCTCACGGGCCACGCGGGCCTCTTCATTGCTGGCGATGCCGATGCAGGGGATGCCGGCCTTGACCACCGAGGGGACCAGCAGGTCGATGCCGTGGCCGTAGGCGTCGGCCTTCATGATGGCGCAGATCTTCGGCCCTTTGTCACCGAGGCGATCCTTGAGGGTCTGGATGTTGTGCTCGAAGGCGCCGAGATCGACTTCCAGCCAGGCATTGCTGGCGGTCTGCACTTCGCCGTTGCGATGATCGCTGGCCAGCGGCAGGTAAGGGGCCGCGACGGCCTGACCGGCCAGCAGGCCCAGGATCAGTGTGGCCAGCAGTGTCTTCTTGTGCATGGGGTGGTTCCTTTTTTATTGTTTGGGTTGAGGTGCATGACGGCCGCTAGGAGGCCGTTTTCACGCAGATGGGATAAAGTGTAGCCAAGGCATTGTTATTGTTATGAACTTTGACAATTTTCCAGGGCGCTATTCCCGTTGGGAAGTGTAACGCAAGGTGCCGATCGTGGCACCCTCCAGGAGTCAATAGATGATGAGTCTTGAGTGTCGGGTGCCACCGCTGCTGCTGTTTGGCCTGATCGTGGCGGCCATGCTGGGGTGGGGGGGCGCCGCCGAGAGCGGGAGTGGCGCCGGTTGGCGGCTGGCCGCTCTGTTGCTGGCGGTGCTGGGCACTGTGTTTGGCTTGGGGGGCGTGCTGCGCTTTCGCCGCCAGGGCACCACGGTGACGCCGTTGCACCCCGAGCAGGCCAGTGCGCTGGTAACGGGCGGGCTCTATCGCCTCAGCCGCAATCCCATGTACCTGGGGCTGCTCTGCTGGACGATGGCGCTGGCCTGTTATCTGGGTGGGCTGTGGGTGTGGCTCGGTCCGCTGCTGCTGTGGGGCTGGCTCAGTCGCTGGCAGATAGTGCCGGAGGAGCGGGCGCTGCAGGCCCGCTTTGGCGATGGCTATGCTGATTATTGCCGGCGGGTGAGGCGTTGGTGCTGAGCCTTGCCGTGTCGCCATGAGACATAAAAAAACGGCCCGCGTCTGCGGGCCGTTTTGATGGAGGTGATGCTGGGATCACGCCTTGGCGGTGTCCACCTCACCCAGAGGTTCGGTTTCACCCAGGCTGTCTTCGCTCTTGGCGACCACGCTGGCGGCGATGGCGTTGCCCAGCACGTTGGTGGCGGAGCGACCCATGTCGAGGAAGTGGTCGATGCCGAGCAGCAGCAGGATGCCCGCTTCCGGGATGTGGAACTGGTTGAGGGTGGCGGCAATCACCACGAGGGAAGCGCGCGGTACGCCGGCCATCCCCTTGGAGGTGACCATCAGCAGCAGCAGCATGGTGATCTGCTGGGCCATGGAGAGCTCGATGCCGTAGGCCTGGGCGATGAACATCACCGCGAAGGTGCAGTACATCATGGAGCCATCCAGGTTGAAGGAGTAGCCCATCGGCAGCACGAAGCTGGCGATGCGTTTGTCACAACCGAACTTCTCCAGACGATCCAGGGTTTTCGGGTAGGCAGCTTCGGAGCTGGCGGTGGAGAAGGCCAGCAGGATCGGCTCGCGGATCATCGCCAGCAGGGTCACGATGCGGCGGCGGATAAACAGACTGCCCATGGCGATCAGCAGCAGCCAGAGGCAACCCAGTGCCAGGTAGAACTGCGCCATGAAGGTGCCATAGGTGGCGAGGATGCCGAGCCCTTCCTTGGCGACCATGGCGGCAATGGCGCCAAACACCGCGAACGGGGCGAAGTTCATCACGTAGCCGGTCACTTTGAGCATGATCTCGGCGGCGCTGGCCATCAGCATCACCACCGGTTTGGCGGCATCACCCAGTGCGGCGGCAGCCAGTCCGAAGAACAGGGAGAACACCACGATCTGCAGGATCTCGTTGGTGGCCATCGCCTCGATCACGCTTTTGGGAATGGCGTGGGTGACGAAATCCTTGAGGGAGATGGCGCTGGCAACCACGCCGGAGCTGGCGGTGTCGTCAGGCAGGGAGAGGGAGAGCCCCACGCCCGGTTGCATCAGGGTGACCATCACCAGACCCAGGGTCAGCGACAGCAGGGAGGCCAGCATGAACCAGCCCAGAGTCTTGGCGCCGATACGGCCCACGGTGCGGGTATCGCCCATCTTGGCGATGCCGACCACCAGGGTGGTGAACACCAGGGGGGCGATGATCATCTTGATCAGCCGCAGGAAGATATCGGTCAACAGGGTGATGTCGCTGGCAAAGCCGGCGGCCTGGTCAGGGGCAAACATGCGATAGCCCTGGCCAGTCAGGATACCAACCAGCATCGCGATGAGGATGGCAACCGTCAATTTGTTCATTTTCATGGGGTGGGTCCCAGTTTTGATAAGTGCAGAGCGTTTCAAGCGGCAAGGGTGCCACTTCAGTCCGTTTTTGTGATCCGAGCCGTAGATTCCTGACAGCCGGTGTGCTGGCAGCATGCCTAATCCGGGGGGGTAAATCCAGCGCCTTGTGGCAGAATTTTATCTTGTCATTAGTTGTATGTGATATAGATCTTGCAATTTGGCTATATTAATCGCTGTTTATTTTAATTTTTGCAAGATAATCGGCTTTCATGGTTTGGTCGTTTTTCGCGCTGCGAGTGAGGGTGAAGATGAGCAACGCCGAGATGCGGTGCTCCACGGTGCGCTGATCCAGAAAGGGATCTGGCTCGTCGTCATCGAACCCGAACAGGGGGCGACTCGGCGTCACCCTGACCGCGTCCCGCTGCAGGGTCAATTCATTGACCTCAAGCCACTGATAACCTTCGGCTTGTGCCACTTCGCCCGCCCGTTTCAGCACATACTTGCGAGCGGTCTCCCGGCTCACCAGATCATTGCCGACAAATTCCAGCTGCCACTTGTCAGGCCCGAGCCGGGTCTGGGAGAAACCGGTCTGGCCGTTCCAGAACGATGGCTGGCTCTGATAAGGGGTGGCGCAGCCGAGCAGCAGGACTGCGCAGAGGTCGAGCCACAGCAGACGCTGGCAAAAGGGGCGGGGAGAGGGCATCTCGAACACCGGTTGGCAACACACGGCATCACTACAGCACAAACCGATCGGCGACACAATGCGGGCAGCGTTGTGCCGCTAAGGGCTGCGCCGCGCCAAAAAGAAAAGGCCTTGTCGTTTGACAAGGCCTTTCTCGGGGAATTTGGTCGGTGTGAGAGGATTCGAACCTCCGACCCTCTACACCCCATGCAGATGCGCTACCTGGCTGCGCTACACACCGACGGAGTCAGCTCGGCTGACGGGGGCTGAGTTTATGGAGATGGGCCCTGCCTGTCAACAGCGGAAATTCCACTCCGGGATCGTTCGCCTGCTTTGCGAGCAATCTGCGCTTAAAGTGCCGCCAATCGCCGAAAAACCGCTCATTGCAGGGCCGTGAGCGACTGCAAAAAAACAGGTCGCCCGGGTAGGCGGCCTGTGGTGGCGCAGTGTGACAGCGCACATACAAGAGGGATCAGCGGGTGAAGGTGAGCCGCTTGCCCAGCACCTCGTTGGTGACCTGGCCGTTTTGCCAGGCGATCTGGCCGTTCACCAGGGTCATCTCCACCGTGCTGTGGAAACGGTAGCCATTGAAGGGCGACCAGCCGCACAGATAGAGCAGGTTGCTGTCGTTGACCACGTAGGGCTTGCCCAGATCCAGCAGCACCAGATCGGCGAAGTAACCCTCGCGGATGTAGCCGCGATCCTGCACCTGGAAGCGCTCGGCCACCGCGTGGGAGGTTTTTTTGACGATGGTCTCCAGCGAGAATACCCCGTTGTGGTAGAGCTCCAGCAGGGCCAGCAGGGAGTGCTGCACCAGCGGCACGCCGGACGGTGCCTTGAAGTAGCTGTTCTGCTTCTCTTCCCAGGTGTGGGGAGCGTGGTCGGTGGCGATAATGTCGAGCACGTCATTGCGCACCGCATCCAGCAGGGCGTGCTGGTCGGCGGCACTCTTCACCGCCGGGTTGCACTTGATCTGGCTGCCCAGGGTGTCGTAGTCCGCCTCATTGAAGAACAGATGGTGAACGCACACCTCGGCGGTGATGTTCTTGTCCTTGAGATCCTTCAGGTCCGGGGTGGCGGTGAAGAGCGACAGCTCCTTGGCGGTGGTCAGGTGCAGCACGTGCAGCTTGGCGCCGTACTGCTTGGCCAGGGAGACCGCCAGGCTGGAGGATTTGTAGCAGGCGTCGGCGCTGCGGATGCGGCCGTGCTCGCGCATCGGCACATCTTCGCCCCACTTGGCGCGGGCTTCGTCTTCCAGCACCTTGATGGTGGGGGTGTCTTCGCAGTGGGTGACGATCATCACCGGGCTCTCGCGGAAGATGGCGGCCAGGGTCTCCTGATTGTCCACCAGCATGTTGCCGGTGGAGGCACCCATGAAGATCTTGATGCCGCAGGACTGTTTGGGATCGAGCTTCTTGATCTCTTCCAGGTTGTCGTTGGTGGCGCCGAGGTAGAAGCTGTAGTTGGCGGCGGAGGAGTTGGCGGCTATCTGGTATTTGGCTTCGAGGGCATCGAGGGTGGTGGTCTGGGGATTGACGTTGGGCATTTCCATGAAGCTGGTGGTGCCACCGGCCACGGCGGCCCGGGATTCACTGGCGATGGTCCCCTTGTGGGTCAGCCCTGGCTCCCGGAAGTGGACCTGATCATCGATCATTCCGGGGATGAGGTGACGGCCTGCGGCATCGATCACCACTGCATCGGGGGCCTGGATATCCGGGGCGATGCGGGCGATCCGTTCCCCCTCGATCAGCACGTCGGAGGCATAGATGCGGCCTTCGTTGACCAGGGTGGCATTCTTGATAAGCAATTTGTTCATGGGGGGTTCCAGTTCCTTTGCCGGGAATTGTGGGTGTTGACTTTTAATCAAATAAATCAATCGCTTACTCGTGGATCTTTTTTTCTTGGGGCGTCATTGGGGCAAAAAGGCCTTTTGATTGCATCTGCTCCCAGATCCTGACCGCCTCTGATTTACTCGCCGAGGCGATCCACTTTCCGTAGACGGATTGTAACATTTCAAGGTCAGCGTGACCCATTTGCGCTGCAATATACGCGAGATTTCCATGCGACGTCAGGTTCCAACTAGCAAACGTATGCCTAAGTTGATAGAAGCGCCGGTATCTTACCCCGGCTCTCCTCATGATGTTGCTCCAGGCATGAGACACCCCGGCGGCGGTGAAGAACTCCTTGGCGTGTGGAACATGGGGGCCCGTCACCTTAGGCGTGAATACCGGCCTGATGCTCTGGCGCTCGATACGACCATTCATGTCCACATCTACCGACACCACAGCACGCATGAACGACAATGCCATCTGTGATCTGAGAGCTGCGATCACGGGCGGCTGCAGATCAACCTCCCGGGGCTCGTTGGTCTTGGGCAGTTTGAAATAGTCCGATTCGTTACTGATGTTCCTGCTGATGACCATTACCCCTTTTTCGAGGTCGATGTCCTCCCAAGCAAGAGCCCTCAGCTCGCCTGTTCTAAGGCCAGTATAGATAGCAAGGGTGATCATGTTTCGCTGCTGCTCGTGGGAGCAGGCTTCCAGCAGCCGGGTGTATTCATCAAATTCGAAAGGGTCTGCCGGTGAGGTTTTTCTGGTGGTGACGGGCCTCACTCCTCCCGTGAGTCTTGCTGCATCCGCAAGAAGGTTGTTCTTCTCGCACCAGCGAAGCAACTGCCTGAATCGCCCAAGGTAGGTGACGATGGAGTTGGGTTTGAGTGAGATGTGCAACTCATTGCGGATCAGCTCAATGTCCTTGGGCATCAGCGTTGAGACCTGTCGGTCCTTACCCAGGACATTGATGCACGCCTCAATGGCGAACGGGTAGCCATGACGAGAGGTAGGCTTCAGCATGGGTTTGTGCAGCCGCCAGAAATCCTGATAGGCCTCCCAAATGGTGACGTTTCTCCGGCTTCCTCCAAATCGAGTCAGTGCAGGGCTGTCAGGGAAATGATGTGCGTAGCTGAAGGTGCCGATCGCAATCTCATGCTTGATGGTTGCCAGCTTGTTGGTGGCAAACTTCACGTTCGCCTTGGTGATGGGGAGGTCGAGGACCTCCCGGCAGCGTGCCCGTTTATAGGTGAAGGTGATGCGCAGCTTTTTGCCATGAACCTCCAATCCAGTGACTCCAGCCACTAGATCATCATGCTTGACTCGACCCACTTGTCATACTCCGCAACGTTGTAACGAATCTGGTTGTCCGGGGCTCGGCACCATACCCGCCCTTCCGGCCATTCTCCTTTCAAGCGCCGTCCTTCGGCGGCTTTTTCTGTCATGCCTGTCAGTTCGGCGAATAGCTTCGGCCTCACCCACCTGGCACATGGGTAGACGAATTGCTGCATCTGTTGGTCCTCATTAGTCTGGTTATTTCATCCCGGCCCGCTCGGTTGTA
Source organism: Aeromonas sp. QDB03 (assembly GCF_027707985.1). Taxonomy (NCBI): domain Bacteria; kingdom Pseudomonadati; phylum Pseudomonadota; class Gammaproteobacteria; order Aeromonadales; family Aeromonadaceae; genus Aeromonas; species Aeromonas sp. QDB03. The sequence continues at coordinate 111,184 of NZ_JAPCJG010000001.1, forward strand.
GAGGAAGCATTCCACCTGCTTCCTGCTGCTGACCGCCTGGTCAAGGCGGTACTCCCCGAACGCCGGGCGTTTGAGTTGGTGCTGGTTGGCCAGCCGGCCAATGGCCTGGGCACTGACCCCCAGCTCCTTGCCCAGCTCGGTGGCGCTCCAGAGCTGGCCGGCAACCCGGGGCGCTTCGATAGGCAGGTCGAAGTGCGCCAGGATGCGGCCGATCTCGGCGAGCTTGGCCGATCGGGAAAGGGTGGGGGAGCGCACGGCGCTGACCAGCTCGTTGAGAAGCTGGCTGTCCTGGTCGATGGTCAGTTGAAGTTGCTGCATGGCGTGGCCCTCCTGTCCCAGAGGATGGGGCGCCGGGTGGATTGAAGGAAGGGCCGCGATTACAGCAGGGTCAGCACCATCAGTGCGGCCAGGGTGTTTAGCGCCAGGATGGCGAGCCCGGCGGCCCGCTGTCTGGTCATGCCGCCACCTCGTCAGCCAAGTGCGGCACGGGGAGGATTATGGCCTTGCCGAGCTTGATGGCCAGGGCGTGCTCTGCTCTGGCGCCGGCGCTGCGCTCCCAGCCAGGCAGCATGACCAGCTGATCTGCCATCTTGACCATCTCGATGCAGATGGCCATGTATTCGTGTTGCTCCAGCCCATCCGGCAGGATCGCCGGGTTTAGGGCCACATGGCCCAGGCCAAGCAGGCGGTGCGCCTCGGCATTGAAGGCGTCGCGGTTGAAGTTCGGCAGGCCTGAGATAGGCCCGGCTATGTAGATTTTCGCCATGGTGAGTCCTTGAATTGGAAGCCCCGGGCAGGCCGGGGATCTGGTTATGCTCGCCAGCCGCGGTACCCGATAAAGCCCGGCGCCAGCACCTGCCTGAGGGGCAGGACGGGGAGGTGGGCTATCAGGGTCTTGAGCTGGGGGTTATCGGGTTGGCTGTCGATGGTGACCCGGGCGCCGGGGTTGATGCGGAGATATCTGGCGCGGGTCTCTTCGGCTTCGGTGCGGGTCAGTCCGGGCTGAATGATGGGCTCTCGATAGCGCACGGCTCACCTCCTTTGGCTTCTGCTGCTTCCAGCATCAGCTGCGCTACATCTGCAGCCGAGCTTGCATCGAGCCCTGACAGTGCGGTGGCCGCACTAAGCCCGGCAAAAACCTGTCCAGTCAGAGATGGGGGTCGGTTGCAAGGCAGATCGGCTTGGCGTGACAGAAGCTGGAAGGTGTCTCCTGTCCACGGCACCTCCCCGGCGATCCGCTTGAGCAGCGCTGCCGCATCGTGCGCCGGGTCGTCACTGAACCCGTTGGCGATGGATTGCAGCACCGTGGTGAGCTCGAGCTCCTGGCCTTCGGTGATGGTGCGCCCTATTGCCTGGCCAGCCAGCGCCACCTCGATGCGATCCAGCAGGTCACCACGCTTGGCGCAGTCTTGCGGCAATGACGGGATAACACGGCGCATTACTTCATGCGCTTCCTGCAGCAGAACCAGCGTCCCCTTGTGTGTGCTCTGCAACTGGTCGTGTTGCTCCTGCAGTTCGCGGTAGTCGGCGGTGACCGGTGATGTGGTGGCATCAGTCCATTCATTGTCTGGGCGGTCTGGTCGCTCACCGACAAGCCGCCGCCCACCTACTGGGCCAAACAACCCCTCTTCTTGGTAGTCCGCAAGATGCACATACACGCCCGCCGGCATGTCATCTCCATCGGTTGACTTGAAGGCGCGACGATAGAACAGAACAATTTCCGTCTCCAGCTGTTCGGGGTCCGTATCTCTGTCTGGGCTGCAGAAATCAGCCAGTTCTACGAGATCCGCCGCGCTCAGGGTTATGCCTGTTTGATGCGAATTTTCCCCACTCACTGCATCCTCTATGCGCTCAAGGAAGGCATCAACAGCCGGCAGATCGTCGATTGCCACCCCTATCGCCGGCACTATTTGGGTTACCTCTAGCAACAGGTCGGCCAGCGACTTACAGCGGTCAGCCATCGCCACCATGCCATCAGCCAGGGCCTGCTCACGCTTGTGGTCGCTTGCCAGCAGCTCCAGCCGCGACTTGAGCGGGTGGTCGGCCAGCACAGAGCCGCTGGAGATGGCGCGTTCTATTGCCACGCCGGTGCTGTTGCTCTTATCCAGCATCTCCTGCATGCGTCGCTGCAGTTTCTCCACATCAGAAAACAGCACATAGCGCCCAGTGTTGTGGGCCTCCATGCACTCTCCAAACTCGCCACGCTTGTCGGCCAGCGTGCAGTTGAATCGCTTCACGATTGCTCTCCTTCCACAAATTCGAGGGCGGCGGCCACTTCCGGCAGCAGCTCGTCCCAGGTGGCGATGGTGCCGTTCTTGTGCCAGCCTGCCACGCCCTGGCTGTTGTTCATCACGCCCAACACCCCATTCAGCGCCTCAAGCAGCACATCCCGCTGCTTGGTCATAGCGTCCAGCTTCTCAACCGGTGTTAGCCCTTCTGCGCGTTGCAGGGTGATGGTGAAGGGGCCGAGCTCAGGCCTAGTCCCCTTCACTTCCAGAAAGTTGGTGGCTCCGCGCTTGGCGAAGATGCTGGCGTAGGCTGCGATAAGGGCCTTCTCTGCCAGCTCGGCGTGGCTGGCCACGAACTCGCTCAGCGTCACGCCCTCCAGTTCCTCGGTGTCGTAGCCGTCCAGCAGGTTCCAGCAGGCGACAATGCGGCGGGCGTTGGCCTTGCCTTCGCTGTCTGGAAAGCCGTTCTCATCCCGCGGCCAGACTTCGCAGACGCCGGTGCCATCGGCAGAGCCGACCGACTTGCCGTTACGAAAAAGGGCCAGAAGGCCCCTGGTGTGTTCGGTCATGCTGCAACCTCCTCGTTGCGGCGGGCGAATAGCGCCACAGCGCCATCTTCGGTATCCCAGATGCCAAGCAGGAACCAGTCAGCTCCTGCTGGTGTGGTTGGATTCCACTCGGCAACAAGGTCTATGTAGTCGCCATCGGCATCCCATCGCTCGATCATGTGCTCAGGCAGGTCATCTTCCATAGAGACGAACATTGCCTCGAGCCCCTGCTTATCAAGCCATTCGGTGTATTGGCTACCAAGCGTTTCGCCGAAGTCAGGGAAATCAGGGTGGATCCAGAACCCCGATCCATCCCGCTTCACCTCGGCAGGTGAAATAAGCTGTTGGTTCATGCTGCCTGCTCCTCTGCCGGGGCCTGGTAGTCCATCATGGTGCAGAGGTCAGTGATGGCCTTTGACAGCAGGATGAGGTTGGCCGCGTTGCACTGGCGCCAGTGGTGGGCGTAGTCATCGGCGTCATCGTCGGAGTCGTAATCCGGCATGGAGATGGCGCGCAGGCTGAAATCGCTGTTCAGTTTGAAGCTGATGGGCTCGTGCCACAGCTCCAGCTCCTCCACCTGATAACCCGCCTCCAGCAGAGAAACCACGTCAGAGGCGCGATCGCCGTTGAGATCCATGCCCTTGAAGGTCACCATCTCTTGCGCGGTGTCGGCAGACTTGAGTTTGACGAACTGGAGCGGGGAGAAGGGGCCGAGCGCTTCCGGGCGCTCTGCACTATCGGTCAGGTAGTCTTTCAGGCGGTTGCTGATCCCCATCTTGATGTCGTCGATGTGGATGGTCTGGGTCTTGAGGGAGCCCATGCACTTCACCAGCAGGTGCATGACCACCTTGAGCGGGCGCTTGGTGGTGGTGTTGAGGTACAGCAACTCGTTGCTCTGGTCGTACAGGGCGTGGATGAGCGTGGTTTCATATTCAGCTGTGGCGGCCATCTCAACAATCAATTGGTCCTTCATGGCCAGTTTCTCTTTGCGAGTAACCTTCTCCCGCAGACCGGAGCTGATCAGCGCATCAACGCGCTCTTTGAGCTTGCGGTTGACGATCTTGGTCGGAATGAGCTTGGTGTCCTGGCGCGCGACGAATGCGTAGCCGACGCCTGGGAGGTTGGTAACCAGCTCGCCGGTCACCTGATTGTTCTCGAACCCGGCGCAGCTGAGCTGGTTTTCAGTGAGCGGGGTAAAGGCGAGCTCGGCCAGGTGATCACGCATTGCGGCAATGGTCGGGAGCTTGGCGCTGTAAATGCTGGCAGATTTGATAACGGAATGGTTCATGGTCTGGGTCCTGTGTTGGTAGGTTAGTTGCGGGCTTTCTTCGCCTGCAGGTCGTGAAGTTTTCGAGCAGCTTCTTCGGCGGTTTGCCGGTCGCAGGTGATGCCGCCAGGAAGAACGAACTTCCCGTGCAGCTTGGGGTGGGGCATGACGACGCCCAACCCGATGACTACTGCGCCGCAGTAGGGGTTTTCAGTGGCTTTCATGGGGTTCCTCGACTTATCAACAGAATCTGTGATGGAGGCGGTTAGTAACTGGTGGGTATCAGGCCGCCTTTCTGACGCCAATGCCGCGAATAAAGGGGATGCGAGGGGATGCGCCCACCTTCATCGTGGGGAATGCAATCAGAGCGCAACCGAAGTTCGCCCCGTTCTTTCTGGTCACGCCATCGCGCTCGTAGAACTGGTAGCGGCCATCCGGCTCGTAGATGATCACATCTTCGGCCAGTAAGCGGCGCCACCACGTCGTCAGCGGTTCGTATGGCAGCAGCATCATCCCTGGCCTGCCATTGGCTTGCTGCTGGCGGGCCTGAGTGATGAACTCGGGTTTCAGATCGAACGGCGGGTTGCACCACCAGTGCTCTGGCCAGTCAAGGTTGAGGCTGTCGATGCCCATGCAGATGGTGCCTGCCTGCTCCGCCTCGCGTATCTGGGCGCGAACATCATCACGGGTGCGGTAGTCCAGCAGCTTTTCCAGCAGCAGGTGGCTGGTGAAGTAGTGGCTGCACTTGGCAGTGAGCGGCTCGGCGGCGATATCGCACTCGAAGTTGCGTCCGTAGAGCGCCTGCGCATCGGCAAAGCACTCCCAGGTGGTGGCCCAGAAGTTCTTGTCGCTGGCCGCGGTGCCGCTATCAATCAGGATTGCCATTGACGGCCTCCTTACTGGTGTTGTACTGCTGAATTCCCCAGACGATAGCGTGCAGGATCCACAGGTAGTGGTGGCTGTATCGTTTCATCGTCAGCCCCTCCATCAGCTCATACGGGTCGGGGAGGTCTGAATCATAAATGGCTTGGCACGCTTGGTGCTCGTGGCTGTAGTCACCTTCTAAAATCTCGTTGATGGCGATGGCAAAGTCGGACGCGTCGTCGGGTTCTTCCTGATACTCGGCAAGGAGCTCGCGAAGCCCTGACTTGAACGATTCCTCGTCAAACTCCATGCAGATTTCATCGCGGCGGCCAGAAGCTCCCATCTGGAGTTTTTCGCCCCAGTACCGCGGATTGACGCCCTTCTCGAAGTTGCCACCGAAGAACTTGAACATGTCGGCGGTTCGGCTGAATGCCCATGTCCCCATGTCGCCGCAGACCGTGAGGTGGCCAGGCCATGTAACCAGGTCGAAGCGGTAGACAGAACTGCCACGGTTAGAAAACTCAAGGTGACGGTAAAGGCCATCATCACGATGCACCTTCATGGTGTGTTCAGAGGTGTCGCGCAGAAAATCATTTTTCGCTTGCTGGGTGCTCATGCCGCCTCCTTGTGCTGCTCAGCGTGCTGGCCGGCTGCAAACTGTTCCTCCCACAGCTTCACCTTGAGCTCGCAGGCGTAGACGATCTGGCCGACCAGCTTCTCGCCGATCCCCTTCACCTTGTCCAGCTTGTTCCCCTGGTGGCTCATCACCTTGTAGAGGGTGTCGATCCCGGCCTCCTCCAGCGGCTTGATGGTGCGCGGCGGCAGGCCGCATTCATGGATGCTGACCGTCTTTGCCCATTCGGTGCGGGGCTGCAGGTGGGGGTGACTCTGCTCCAGGGCCTCCTGCATGAAGGCGAAGATGTCCCGGGTCATTTCGTCCGGGGCCCCGGCTCCATAGGGAGTCGGGTAAATGGGGTTCATCCACTGGCTCAGCATGACCGAGCAGCCGGAGCCATCGGATTTCATGGCGTGCAGCTTCCAGTTGAGGTCGTTGATGAGGTAAGGGAGGTTGGATTTCAGGCCATGATCCACCAGGTAGACGTTCCAGAGCGTGCCATCCTCACCCTTGTAGGTGTTGCCGAGGTGTTTGTGCCAGACCAGCTTGGCCGCGCGGGCGCTCTCCAGCTCCATGATGACGGTGTGGCGGCGCTCCAGCTCGCGATCCTGCTCGTTGATGGCGCTCAGCAGCTCACTGATACGGCGCTCCAGCTTTAACACTTCCGCACGGTAGGCGGCCTCGTTGCTCTTGTGCTTGGCGATCGCAGTGCGCTGCTCCTCCAGCAGCTCGTTCTTCTCCTTGATGCGACGTTTCATGCCGGCAGGATCCATGGCGTTGAGGTCGCTCAACTGGCGTTCTAGCTGGCGGGAGGTGTACTGCAGTGCGCTGTACTTGGTCTGAACATCGTTCAGGGCGCGCTGGGCCTTGTAGAGCTCGTCGGCCATGGTCTCCAGCTCGGCGGCACCTTCTTGCCGTGCTGCTGCGATGCGCTGCTCGGCTTCGGCAACCTGCTGGCGCAGCTCGCTGACCAGGGAGACCTGGGCATTCAGCTCGCCATCCCGGCCTTCCAGCTCGCCGATCAGGGTGTTGAACTCGTCGATGTGGGCGTTGGCGGCCTCGCTGATCATGGTCAGGTTGGCTGTGAGCAGGGTTTCAAAGCTGCCGATGGCGGCCTTGGCCGGGCCGTCCGGCATCAGCAGGATGTTGCGGATCTGGCTGGTGAGGGTGTTCAGGGCAAGGCTGGTTGCCTCGCTGGGGTTCAGTTCGGTGGTCATGACTCGGGGTCCTGTTTGGAAAGCGAAAGCCCCGTTGGTGGCGGGGCGGGTGATCAGTAGTTGATGGTCAGGTGGTCGATCTTGTTGCTGGCGATGTGCTTGATGAGGTTGATGGCTTTTTCCTCCTCAATCCCCAGGCCCATCAGGTCCATCAGGATGGCGCTGTTGATACGACCTCGATGTGCGCGGTCGGCGGCTCGATTGGCATCTTCTTCGGCCTTCAGGCGCTGTTCGTGCTCGATGCGCTGGCGCTCTTGCTCGGCGGCGCGGGTTGCAGCCTCCGCTGCCTGGCGCGCGGCGTTTGCTTCGGCCTGCTGGCGGGCCAGCTCGGCGGCTTCGGCATCGCGCCGGGCTTGCTCTTCACGCTCGCGGGCCGCCTGGGCTTGGCGCTGCGCCTCCAGCTCACGGTGCTGGGCCGCTTCACGCTCCAGGCGCTGGCGATCCTCTTCCTCTTGGCGGGCTTGCTCCGCCGCCTGCTCGGCTATCAGGCGCTCGCGATCGATGCGATCCTGTTCGGCCTGCTTCTGGCGCAGCTGCTCCAGCTCTGCCTGCTCGGCTTCGTACTTCTGGCGGGCTGCCAGGGCCTCACCGAGGCGCTTGGTTGCGAGCTCCTTGGCGACGGTCGCCTGGGGCAGCAGCTCTTGCCAGCTATCGTCCAGCGCGGTCTGATCGACTTCAGCCAGCAAAAACTGCAGGTCAGCCGCAGTAATCTCGATACTGGCATTGGAACCAAGTTCATTAAAGCGGGCGAGGCGGCCTTGCAGTGATGCAACCCGAGATTCTTCTGCCTCTTCGTACTGGGTGAGCGGGGCGCGCACCTCGTCTTTCAGGGCGTCCAGGGTGTCGCGCAGCACCTTGCGGTTGGCGTCGATGCGCTTGGGGATCTCCTTGTACTTGTCCGTTTGCTCCTTGCCGAGCCCGTCCAGGTAAGTCTTGGTACGGGCAACAGCGTGGGCGACGCTGGCGATCTCCTTGCGGCCCTTGACGGTGGTGATGTCGGGCACCAGGCTGGTTGCCTTCTGGCGGATGTCGGCCAGGAGTTCAGCGACACCCTGGCCCTCGGTGAACAGGGCGACGGCGGAGGTGGGTTCGATGACAACCAGTTGGGCCTGGGTTGTCTCTGTTTTGGCTTGTTCGGTCATGGCGGGTCCTTGGATGTGAAGAGGCCCGCTTAGTGCGGGCCTGATGAGTTATTGCTGGGCGCCGTTCCCGGCACTGAGTTGCTTCTTGCGCTCGCCGGCGATCTGCTTGATACCGGCAATGATGTTCTGGTCGCCGGTTTCGTTGGCCCAGGCCCAGGCGGTGGTGTAGGCCTGTTGCCATTCGGTGGTATCACATGCCCCCTCGATGGCGGCGCAGTGGTCGGCGTAGGCGCTGGCGTGGTCTACCTGAGCGGATTGCGGCTCAGTGTCGATGGCGGTCGATGTCTCCTGCTGCTCGGTGGTGGCAGGCTGGCGAGCTGACTTGATGCGATCCAGCACCGCGCTGGTGCGGCTTACAGGCTTTGCCTGTTGAACGTTGGCAGTTGCTGGGGTGATGTCTTTCTCGACTGGGTAGTCCTCTACCTCTTCGGCCACCTTGAGGCCCTTGAGTACGTCGGCAAACACATCGCGCAGTGCAAAGGCGCGAGCGCGAATGGAGAGCATCCGTTGCAGGTTCTTTTTGTAGGTGTCCTTGTTGAGATGGCCAGCAAGGCGGGCGTCCTCTTCCGAGAATGTGCGAGTCTCTTCCGGTTCGCCACGGCGTTTGACACTGCAGATGGCGGTTTTGGTGGCCGCATCCCAGTCCTGCTTGATGTATTCGCACAGGCCGGAGCCGCGCACCAGGGCGACTAGAGCGTCACCCCATACCGCTGGCACGTTGTTGATGACGGCGATGTTTTGCAGGGCTTGCAGAGGCTTCAGGCCAATTTCAGAGCCCCACTGGCAGGCAACCAGCACATCCCCAGCTTTCCCCTGATAGGGCTTTGGCACAAGGTTGGAGTTAGCCAGCATATCTGCCAGCTGCATGGCCTCTTGCAGGTTCTGTGGCTCCATGAGGAAGCCGCCCTTGTTTTGAGTGATGGTGGCAATGTTATTCATGGTTACCCCTTAATTGACTCGGAACGTGCGGGAAGTGGATGACTTGGTGTATGCGGCATAAGTTGCCGGGTCTGCCTTTTTGAAGGCTGTGGAGTCAAAGCGATTGGTGGTGACCGGCTTCCAAGTGGCCATGGTGGCGCCGTTGCGACTGAGCACCTGTGCCGAACCCATAAAGCCCTGGATCTGGCCGTCCACCTCCTTCTTCTGGCTTTCCAGCTCGGTGATTGCTTCGCTGAGCTCCTTGCGCTCGATGATGAGCGACATCACCTTGCTGTCAGCCTCAACCACTTCCGCAGCGGCATCTTGCTCCACTACCTCGAGCTGAGCAGCCCCCTCCGGCGGAAGGTCGGCGATCACGCAGTCGAACCAGAAGTTGGTTGCTGCTTCAACCATTGCGGCGATCAGATCCTCATTGCGCGGAATGGTGTAAATCCGGTAGTCGCGCCCATCAATGAGTACGGCAAGGTCTGACTCTTGCCGCCCGGTCACCAGCATGTAGTGCTGGCACTGGAGCAGATAGCTCTCTGGCACTTCATCGCACGCGGTGATGAGGTTACCGCGCTCGTCGTAGACGTTGCCGGGACCGAAACCTGCTTTCTTGGCGGCAAATCCGCTGGCCGTTTTGCACTCCAACACCTTGTGCTCTCCGACCATCCTGTCAACGTTGCCGACCATCCATGGTGCCACCTCTGCCTGGTAGTGGGTGACATCGACCGTCACCAGTTGCCCGGTACGCTCGGCGTATTCGTCGGCAACCACCGCTTCCAGTTTGTGACCCCAGTGGATGGCGGGCTTGTCGGACAGGTCATCCGGTGTCTTGCGGCCGGTCTTGACCAGCCACAGGTCGAACGGAGTTTGATACTTGTTCAGGCCAAGGATGGTTCCAATCTCGGATCCTCCGATGCCGAGCCGGCGGCGCAAGTGCCACAGTTCGTCTGGACTCAGGGCTGTTTGGTCGATAGCTGCCAGCAGTTTCTCGCAGTAGGCTTGGTGTTGCTGGCGCATTGTCAGGGTGTTGGCGGGGGCGTTCATGCGGCGGTCCTCTGGTGGTTGAATTGGTACTGCTCCCACTGCTCGTCGCTCATGGCGTCGTGCAGCTGGGCAACGTGATCATTCCATGCCTGTTGGGCGAGGGTTCTCAGCCCGGCGTCCAGCACCTGCTGGATCTGCAGGGTGAGCGGCACCTTGTCACCGGACACCATCAGCAGGTAGATGGCCTGGTTGAGTTGGGTGGCTCGCTCGGCGTCCACCTCGGCGAGCAGGGTGGCAGCGTCGGTATCGAGCTGGCCGGCCAGCAGCCGCGGGAGGTTGCTCTCAACCCACTGTGCAACCCACTCAGCCTTGGCGTTGACCTCGGCCTCCTGGCTCTCCAGCAGGGCTAGAAGAGCTGTTTCGTTGGTCATGGCTACATCTCCATTTCAAGCCGCAGGGCGCGCGCTTCGTGATACTCCTCAATGGCGCGGCGGGCAGCGGTGCGTTGGTGGGCAAGCCGGCGCTCTGCTGCGCTGGGTTCGACGGTCACGCTGTAGCGGTGTTGGGTGCGGGGCGGCATAGAGCCGCGAAATCCCATCAGCTGGGCTTCGGTCAGTTGCTTCATGGTCTGGGTCCTGTGGTGGTGAAAACGAAAAAGCCCAGCATTTGCTGGGCTTGGTCGGATGGTCTAAGTGGTGACTACTTGGGCTGGTATTTCTCGAAGTAGCTGGCGGCCAGTTCTTGGCCTTTGGCTAGTTGATCTGGGGTAAGTCGCTTCGCGGCATTATCACGCGCATCGTGGGAGCTCCGCTCGCCATTTGCTGCAGCAACAGAATACCAAGCGTATGACTTCACATAATCCTGCGGTACCCCTTCACCTCGCGCATATCCTGCACCTAAGTTGTATTGTGCATCTGGTAAACCTTGCTCTGCGGCTTTTCGATACCAAGAGACAGCCTTTTTGAAGTCTTGCCGCACGCCTCGCCCTTGATGGTGCATCACCCCAAGATTGTACTGAGCCTCGGAAATGCCTTGTTCGGCAGCCTTGCTGTACCATAACAATGCCTTGCTAAAATTCTGTTTTATACCTTGGCCTTGATCGTACATTACGCCAATGTTGTATTGCGCTGAAGGAAAGCCTTGCTGGGCTGCTTTGCTGTACCAGTAGAACGCCAGTTTTTTATCCTGCTCCACAGTCGTACCACTGGCGTACATCCAACCAAGCTGGTTTTGCGCGGCAATCAAACCAAGGTCGGCTGCTTTTTTAAACCAGAACAAGGCTTTTTTGCTATTCTGTGGCACTCCTCTGCCATCTTCATACATGCCACCTAAAAAGAACTGTGAAGTTGCATGATCTTGCTCTGCTGCTTTCTGGTACCACAACACCGCCTGCTTGCTATCCTGAGGTACGCCGTCACCAATGTCATAGCTAAACCCAAGGCGATATTGGTCGTCCCTGTTGCCAGCCTCAGCCTGCTTCATAATCTTGGCTATGTCAGTATTGTCAGACTCTGCGTGTGCCATTGGCATCACCAGCAATGACAACCCAAGCAACACAGCCCCGATCCAACCCCCTACTTGATTCATATCCCCTCCTTGTTTCGAAGGGGCTATTATGGATCTGTTTGGGGCGACTGTCAGCCTGCAACCCCCTGATGCAAGGGGCTCCAGGCTGGCCACTGTTGCCAGTGGCCACCTTTCACTTTCACGCACCGCTTTCCGAATTGACGGGTTATCGGCGCATCCCTACCGGCATTGGGATTCGTGGTTGTGAGCCGGTTCCAGACTGTTAAAGAGCGAGCTCAGCCGAATTTGGCGTGAGCGAAGCCAAAGCATCCTTGCGGTGCTTGAGAAAGAGGCTTTGGCTACGGCGCTATGAGGGAAGCGCCAGACCCGGGTCAGACGGCGTTGCGGTGGAACTCGGCGCGCCAGTGGAGGAGGGCGCTGTGCTTGGTGAAGCCGGTAGTGCGGCGCTGGGCGGCGCGGGCGGCGACGATGTGATGCTGCTCGGTGGCCAGCATGGCGATATGCAGTCGCTGCTTGATGGCCCGGCGTCGTGCGGCGTTGCCGTTCAGGCGGTCGGCGATGGCGGCAACGATCTGGTCAGCTCGTTTCGCGGCTCTGGAAAAAATGCGCTTGGTCATGGTACATTCACTCCTGTTGGCGAGTTGGTCCTCGCTAATACCCACTTGATTCGTCATGCTGGGTCCTGTTTGCCGGGGTTGGTCCCCTGGCGACTTCCGATTGGGGGTGGTACCCCAGTCCTTCAAAGCCCGCCCTGTGCGGGCTTTGTCGTTCTTACGCGCTGGTCAGGCGCTTCTCACTGCTGCCCTGGTGAGGGGCCGGGTCCTGTTGCCTGGTGTCATAACTTGGTCGGAGATACAGGGTTCGAACCTGTGAAGCCCTCATCCCAAATGAGGTGGCATACCGCTTGCCTAATCTCCGATGTTGCCGGTTACCTGATCCGGCGACCGCTAGCATCCAGTTAAAGGCTGTAGCCCGGTCGGTTCGTTGTACGCTCACCTTCCAGCAAGCTCGGTTCGGATAAACACGCTGCGCGTGTTGCTACGAACTAGGCGGGATCGATGGCAGTTGCCGCCTCATTGTTCACTGCCACCACCCCAAGACCTTCACCACGATTGGCCGCCTTCCACGCTGCCCCTTGCTGCTATCGGTCTTGGTCTGTTCGATTGCTTTACCGAACAAGGCAAAGGTTAATATTGCCGAACACTTGCGTCAATAGAAAATGTTCGGCTTTGCGAACTATTTTTTGACAGGGTGCTGTTCCGCCAAAGAGCGGGCACAAAAAAGCCCGCGCGATGCGGGCTTAATTGAGGTGCATGCTTTTACTCTTTTGTGTTCCGGCGCAGTTCAACCATGCGGCCGAAGACAATCGCGTCCTTGATGGGCACCACACCCAGGCGCTGGTCGTCAGTCACCAGGGTTATGCCAGACAGGCCATCAAGCGCCTTGAGCAGTCTATCTTGTTGGCTACTGACTATCCTTGCCAGCACCACGTCGTTGTGGCGGGGAGTGCGATCTGCCAGGTCGATAACACAGATGTCGCCGCTCTTGATGCCGGAGCCCGCGAGGTTGTCATCGTTAGCAATGATTCCGATTAGCTGCCCATCGTAATCACTGTATATGGTGTCGCGCCCATCAAGGGTGTGCAGGGCATCGGTTGGGTGCTCGGTGAGGTCTGACATTTCCCATACCGCTACTTTGCCGAGGTGCGTATCTGCTACATAGGTGCCGCTCTCTTTGCCGGTATAGAGCCATAGCGGGTCACAGCCGAGAGCCTTGGCGATAGAGAGCAGGCTACTGACGCGCAGATCCTTGAGCGGGTCAGAAAACAAAACGGATATGACCGCCTTGCTTACACCTGACTTGCGCACCAGATCGGCCTGCTTCCAGCCGCGCTCATTGAGCATGTATTTCAGTCGATCTCTGAAAGAGGTCATGTCGCTCTCGTTCGAATAAAAAAACACTTCCCTATTCTGTCCTATTTCTTGTGCGCGATGCCGATGGTTGACTTGTTCGGAAAAGCGAACCAAAATGAGCTCTGTATTGTCAGTACCCATAACAGGACCCAGACCAATGAAGAAACATCAAGCCATCCAGTTTTTTGGCGGAAGTAACGCAATGGCTCGCGCCTTGGGCGTTACCAAAAGCACCGTATCTGAGTGGCCGGAGGTAATCCCGGCCAAGTATGCCACGCGCATTCATTTCGCTTCCGGTGGTCGTCTTGACTTCTGTCTTGAGGATTACCGCCCCGATCAACCTGAAACCCAACAGGCCGCCTGACCACCGGCCTGGTTCAGTACCAACAGAGGACCACCCCAATGGGAAGAATTGCCCAGCCAGACCATGAAAATCTGAGCACCATTTCTCCACTTCGCGTTCGCGGAAACCCCGCGCAGCGCCAGGTATGGAAGGAAGTCGGCGCCGAAATGAACATGACCGAAACTGCATTCGCCCGCACCTCGCTGCTCATCTTGCTCAAGGCAATATCTCAGCATGAGCCGCAGATCCTGGCGAGAGCCGTAAAACGAGCCAACCGGAGCCTGGTTGAACAAGGGTTCCCACCCGTGACCGTCGAAGAAATCCTTGAGGGATCCGGCCTGCCCGAGCGGGGCCTGCTGCAGTTCACCCAGGAGGATGAGGCCGCATACAACGAAGAGCGCCCACTCCGCCCACTGCAAAAACTCATCAATTTCGTTCTCGGGAGGTAACCAATGAACACCCTAGCCAGACCGCCGCGACCGGCATCCCAGTACGTCAGCGATCGCGACAACATCGTTTTGAAGGCCGTCATGCATGAGCTGGCCCTGGCCCTCGATGAGCCGCTGATTTCGACCGCACATGCCGCTGGCACCGATCGCCAAGCCGTTCGCCTTGCTCGCGAACTCGAGGCCCGCACTGTTGAGCGTGCCGAGGCGCAGCCTAGCGCCTAATTTCCCCAGGCCCGCCTTACCACCGGGCTTTTTTAAACAGGACCCAAGAAATGACCAATTCAACCATGGCCCATGGGGGCCACCTCTTGCCGCACGATCTCAACCACTGCCCGCTGTGCGGCAGTGAGCTGCGTTCCGGTACCGACGATCACGCCTTTGAGTGCCCGGCTTGCCCCTACACCGAGCAGGAGGTGATCCATGCGTAAATCACCGATCTCCTCAATCTGCCGCAATACCTTGAACCTGTTCGACGAGATCGTGGTGGACAACTTCGCCGGCGGCGGTGGGGCTAGCACGGGGATCGAGATGGCGCTGGGCCGCAGCCCGGAGATCGCCATCAACCACGACCCCGACGCGATCTCCATGCACACGGTCAATCATCCAGGCACGGAGCACTATTGCGAGTCGGTGTGGGATATCGTGCCGCGCGATGTGGTAGCTGGCCGCCCTGTCGGGCTGGTATGGCTGTCTCCCGACTGCAAGCACTTCTCCAAGGCCAAGGGCTCGACCCCGGTCAGCAAGAAGATCCGGGGGCTGGCGTGGGTCACCCTGCGCTGGGCTGCGACTGTTCGCCCCCGGGTGATCATGCTGGAGAACGTCGAGGAGTTTCAGACATGGGGCCCGCTGCTGATCGACTCTGATGGCAACGCTCGCCCGAACCCGGCCAAGAAGGGCAGAACCTTCAACAGCTTCATCAACGCCCTGCGCCGCCAGGGCTACAAGGTGGAGTGGCGGGAGCTGCGGGCCTGTGACTACGGCACCCCGACCATCCGCAAGCGCCTGTTCCTGATTGCTCGCCGGGATGGCGCCCCCATCGTGTGGCCCAAGCCGACCCATGGCGATCCCGCCAGTGCTGAGGTGAACGCCGGGAAGCTGCTGCCGTGGCCAACCGCTGCTGACGTGATCGACTGGTCGATCCCGTGCCCATCCATTTTCGAGCGCAAGCGGCCGCTGGCAGAGAATACTCTGCGCAGGATTGCCAAAGGGCTGGAGCGGTTCGTCATCAATGCCGCCGAGCCGTTCATTGTGCCAGTTGACCGGGATTCAACTCTTGCCCCCTTCATCACTGAACATGCCAACGCCAGCCAGCAGCGCAACATGCCGGCGGATGAGCCGCTGCGCACCATCTGCGCCCAGGTAAAGGGCGGGCACTTCGCTCTGGTGGCGCCGGTCATCGCCCGCCAGTTCGGTAACTCTGTCGGCCAGTCAGTGGAAGACCCGCTGGGCACAGTGATGGCCAAGGCCGACAAGAGCCAGCTGGTGACAGCCTTCCTGGCCAAGCATTACACCGGCGTCGTGGGGGCAGAGCTGACCCAGCCGTTGCCGACCGTGACTACCGTTGACCACAATGCGCTGGTCACCAGCCACCTGGTGAAACTGCGTGGTACCTGCCAGCACGGCCAGCCTGTAACAGAGCCCATGCCAACCGTCACAGCCGGCGGGCTGCATATCGGCGAAGTGCGGGCCTTCCTGCTCAAGTACTACGGCACCGACTCAACCATCCCATGCTCTGAGCCACTGCATACCGTGACCACCCGGGACCGCTTCGGTCTGGTCACCGTGCGCGGCGAGGATTACCAGATCGTCGATATCGGGATGCGCATGCTCGAGCCCCATGAGCTGTTCGCTGCGCAGGGGTTCCCGGCCGACTACGTGTTCGACCACGACGCCACCGGCAAGAAGTTCACCAAAACTGCGCAGGTCGCCCGCTGCGGGAATGCAGTGTGTCCGCCACTGGCTGCAGCTCTGGTGCGCGCCAACCTGCCTGAGATGTGCGCAGATGCGCAGGTGGAGGCAGCATGAGCACCGTCCTTAAATTCCCGGGGCCTAGCGCCCCACATAACCCCCCTCAGAAGGAGGCCCGTGTGGTCGCAGATCTTGATGATGGGTTCACCCGTACGGCAAATGAGATCCAGAAAGCCAAGTGCCGGCTGCGTATGGCCGGTCGCGAGCTCAACGTGCTTGATGCGGTGATCTACTCCACCTATGGCTGGAACAAGAAGCAGGACAGGCTCACGAATACCTATCTGGCCGAGCTGTGCGACATGGATCCGTCGGATGTGAACAAGGCTCTCCAGGTGTTGGCTCGCCGCCGCATTATCACCCTCGAAAAGCACGGGCACATGAAGATCGTGGGCGTGAACAAGGTGGTGAGCGAGTGGGAATGCTCCAGAGAAAAACAGCCGAAAACGCCTACCGTACAAGATGAAAATCCGGGTAAAAACACCCAAAAAAATCCGGGTAAAATCACCCAGATTCCTGGGTGTTTTGGCCTTTCAAACCGGGTGAAAACACCCAACACCCAAGACAATCTTACCAAAGACAATATAAAAACCTCTTCGTCGAAGAACGCTGACGCGCTCCCCGACGCCGAAGCTGTTGAATCGGTTTCTGCTGTTGCCGAGAAGGTTCGGCCAGATGCCGCCATCCAGACCCCGAGTGGGAAATTCTGGGGCACTCAGGACGACCTGACCGCTGCCGAGTTTATCCACGGCAAGGTGCTTGTGGTGAACCCGACGGCCAAGACCCCCAACTGGGCGCAGTGGGCGAACGACATCCGCCTGATGCGAACCCAACTGGGGTACACCCATCACGAAATCTGCTCGCTGTTCAAGTGGGCCAATCTCGACTCGTTCTGGTCAGCCAACGTGCTGTGCCCCAAGACCCTGCGCAAGCAGTGGGACAAGCTCACCGCCAAGCGTGCCGGGGTGGTGCGCCAGCCAGCTCGCGGGGATGAATGGGATCTGACCAAAACCATGACTGCCGACAAGCTCAACCAGTTGATTCAGGAGGGGTACTGATGGTCATGAAACCGTTGAGTGAGGTGCTGACCAGCATGCCGAGCGAGTTGCCCGTTACGCCGGTGCGCCAGGTGGCCGCAGTGGTTACCGATCGGGATACCCAGGTGGTGAGCAAGTTGCTCGAGCAGCTCAAGGTGATCTTTCCTGCCTGGCTGCGTTCGTTCCCCACCCCGCAGGTGCAGGAGCGAGCGCTTCGGGAATGGACGGTTGCGCTGGTTGAGGCCAATTGCACCAGTCGTGATCAGCTGGCGCAGGGTATGCGGGTTGCCCGATCTCAGGGGATCCCGTTTTTTCCAAGCCCTGGGATGTTCATCAAGTGGTGCGAGATAACGCCGGAGTCGCTGGGCCTGCCAACAGTGGACGCCGCCCTGGTCGAGGTGCGCACCCGCCGGTTTACCCATCCTGCAGTGGAGCTGGCCGCCAAGGCTACGAGCTGGGAGCGCCAGACCCTGGGCTTGGAAGCCTACCGGCCAGTGTTCGAGCAGGCATACGCCCAACTGCTGCGCCGGGTTGTCGCCGGGGAGGACTTGGGGGCCGAAGTTCGCAAGGGGTTGCCTTCGCGGGAACAAATCCAGCACAGCCCAGAGTATTACCAGCAGACCGGCCAGCGCGGCGTGGAAAGCCTCAAGGCCCTGTTCAAGCGTGGAGGGATGGCCAATGTTCAATCCTGACGTAATCGCCGCGGTCAAGGCCGCGAAATTCTGCCGGGTGGTGATTTATCCGGCCGTTCGGGGATGGTGCGGGGAGCGGTTGCTGCTGGAGGTGGCAGACGAGATCGCCACACTGGGGCATACGGACTGCCAGCGTGGGGCAGGGCACTGGCTGGTGCTCGACACGACGCCTGAGCAAGTGGCGGAGGAGGTCGAACGGCTGAGAGGCGCGCCAGTACTGGTGTTGCGGTGTGGTGTTGCGTTTGGGGCTGTGGATAACTTCGAAGGGGAGGGCCTTGCCAACCAGTGACACGGGGTGTAGCGCGCCGTACCATTGCCAGTGCCGGACTTAGACCACCCGGTAGTTTGACCAAAGGACCCAGACCATGACCAAACCACATACCCGAGATCTATCCGTAGCGACCCAGCTGGGCCGCGTAATTGCGATCATGAGCGACGGCAAATCCCGCACCCTGCGCGACATCGAGCGCGAGTGCTGGAGCCGCTACGGCCACGCTGACACCCAGGCCGCCATCAGCGCCAGACTGCGCGAAGTCTGCTGCCACGGCTGGGTGAAGCACTCGAGCAACCAGACTATCGACGGCAAGCAGGTGTGGCATTACCACCTGACCCCGTTCCCCACTGCGGAAGCCGTCGCGGCTAAGGCGGTGGCGGCATGAGCTTGTTCTCCTCCACGTTCAGCATGGCTCGCCAGCTCGGTACCACACTGCGCTTGCAGGTTCGCCTTGCCATGCTGGCCGGCATGCGTGCCTGGGTTGGCCCTTCTCGCTCGCCAATCGCACTGAAAAACCGCAGCTGGCCAGCATCGAACCCGCGCAATGACCGGGTCGCAGCCACCAAACGCGCCGCCCGCCGTCGCCGCAACCAAGCCAAGCGGGGGTGAAGGTGAGCGAATATCCAAAGCACTTCCTGCGCAGCCCGGAAATCCGAGCCCGCGCCTGCCAACTGGTAGCAAGCCTGCCGGTTGACCAGGACAAGCCGCTGGTTATCGAAATCAAGGAGATGACTCGCAGCCTGGCCCAGAACGCTCTGTTTTGGGCTGTCATGACCGACATCGCCGAGCAGGTCAACTGGCACGGCCGCAAGCTCTCCAAGGAGGACTGGAAGCACGTTCTCTCCGCCGCCCTGTATCAGCAAGACGTGGTACCGAACATCGACGGCACCGGGTTCGTGGTGCTGGGCAAGTCCACCTCCAAGATGACCGTGCGCGAGATGCGCGATCTCATCGAGCTGGCCCAATCCTTCGGCGCCCAGCAGGGCGTGAAGTTCGGGGATGAATCCCGCCGCGGCTTCGACTGGGTGGCGGCATACGGGAGGGCGGCAGCATGAGCGCACTGGTCAAGAAATTTTCAGCGAATACAGCAGGGAGAGACTTCGCGGTAGGCGACATCCACGGCCACTTCACCCTGCTGCAGCAGGCTCTCGATAAGGTTGGCTTTGACTCCGCCCGCGATCGCCTGTTCTCTGTCGGAGACTTGGTTGATCGTGGCCCTGAATGCGAATTGGTGCTGGAGTGGCTGGCCAAGCCATGGTTCCACCCGGTGCGTGGCAACCACGACGACTATGTGTGCCGTCACGACACCTGTGACACAGGAAACTGGTTGCAGAACGGTGGGGCTTGGTTCATGTCCCTGCTCGATGTGGAGCGCGGCGAGTACGCAGCCCAGTTCCGCGAGCTACCTATCGCCATCGAGGTGGATACGCCGAGTGGGTTGATTGGCCTGATCCATGCAGATTGCCCATTCCCGTCCTGGCGATACCTGATTGAAAAGCTTGAGGATGGCGCAGAGGGGAATCCTGGATTGCTGCGCTCGATTAAGAACGCCTGCATGTGGTCGCGTCGGCGTGTGGAGCTTGGTGATGAGAGCGGTGTGCCTGATGTGCATGCCCTCGTTGTTGGTCACACCCCAGTGAGCAGCCCGGTAGCGCTTGGCAACGTGATCCATATCGATACGGCCGGATGGTGCCCGCAAAAAGGCGGAGCATTCACATTGCTGAACCTGCAATCGCTGCAGTCTCACACGATGAAAGGAGCGCGCGATGAGCAAAACCAAGGCTGACAAGAAGTGGCTGGACGATGTGAGCTCGCTCTGCTGTATCGCCTGCCGCAATGCAGGGCAGGGCGCCACACCAGCGGAAATCCATCATGTGCGCGCTGGGTCTGGCATGGCCCAGCGCGCCGAGCACACCAGAGTGCTGCCGCTGTGCCCACGGCACCACCGCGCTTGCTACCCCACCGGATTCCACGCCGCCCCCAGGAGCTGGCAGGTTGAGCACGGCAGCGAGGAGGCCCTGCTGGAGCAGGTAGCCCGGGAAGTGGCCGAGCTGCGCAAGAACACCATCGGGAGGGCGGCATGATCCGTCTCTCTGCTCTCGACGCGGCCCGCATGCTGGACAAACACCCGAAAGCTAAGACCGTAGTGAACAAGGTCAAGAAGGCGCAGCAGGTGGATGCCCTGCACGGCAAGGTGCTGGCCCAGCTGGTTGGCTTCCCTGACCCCACAACCGAGCTGGTATTCCACCCCAAGCGCCGCTGGCGCCTCGACTTCGCCTGGCCCACCCGCATGATCGCCGTCGAGATCCATGGCGGGATCCACTCCGGCGGCCGGCACACCCGCGGCAAGGGGTTCGTGGAGGACCGCGCCAAGATGAACGAGGCAGCCCTGCTGGGGTGGACCGTCATCGAAGCCACGCCAGAGCACATCCAATCCGGCCAGCTGCGCGCCTGGCTGCTTGCCGCTTTCGACCAGACCAAAGACCAGAGGACCAACCCATGACCAACTCTATCGAAATGGCTCTGCGCCTATTCTCGCCGAAGGGGGCGCTCCATGAGCCCGCCGCCGGCAGGCAGTTCAATGCTCTGGGCCGGGACGAGTTCATCGGCGCCCTGCAGGTTGCTGCAAAGAACAACCCCCTGGGGCTCCAGTTCCTGATGGCTGATCACCTAAGTGATGAGGGGGCGATTCAAGGGCTGCTGGCCCACTTCTGCACTACTCTTGGCAGCAGTGATGCCGGCGGCATGGCCATGGCTATCCTGCTGCGCCGCCCTTTGCCTGAGCAGTTGGAGCGCCTGGTGCTGTCCCACCCGCATTATGACAAGGAGCGCCGCCGGGCGGCCGTGGTGATGGAAAAGGCCAAGCGGGCGCACCGCGCGGGGAATGATCACGAATACCAGCGCCTGCTGGATGAGCGAAACGGGATCCTGTCCCTGGCCAATGACCACTGCGTGGCCGAGATGATGCAATCAGGGCGCTGCCCGCACTGCAGGGGAACCGGATTGCGGCCACGCCGCGGGGACGAGTGCCAGAAGTGCCATGGCACCGGGCGAGTAGTGCCCGATGCTGAGTTGGTGTCGCGCCGGTTCGGCCAGGAGATGCGCCAGAGTGTCGAGCGGTTGGTTGATGAGGTGATCCACCAGGCGTCAGATCTGGCCAAGGTCATGGATCGGCAGGTGCGGGAGATGAGAGCCGCTTGAGTAAAGCGTGGTTCAGGTGCTATCTGTTTACCTTGTTCCAATCGTTTGTTGGGTGGGGTAAATGGATAGCAAGCTGAAACCTACTGCTCTTGAAGTGGCTGGCTGGGGGCTTCTCCATGGCGATTTCTTTGACTTTCACGAGGTGGTAGAGCGGCTGGGCATTTCTGCTGAGATGGCTCGCGATGCAGTCGTTTACCTCCGCTCCCTTCGCTATGTGGACACGCTGGCAGAGACACGCAGTTGCAAGCGTGAGGCAGGGAAGAGAAGCCCTCAGCGAGTGTTTATCAAGGTGCTGGCTATTCATCCAGAGCCGATTCCAGATGTACAGTCTTTCAGGCTAAATGTGTTGCGGTCGAAGTTGGTCCGCCTTTCTAAGGCTATGCCTTCACCTCGGGGAGCTCGCTGAGGCATGTGGTGTAACGGGGGCTGAGCTGCTCCCGCTTCATCATCCATTCCCGGGTATCCCGGCCGCGGGCCGCGAAGTAGACCTTGCCCAGTCGCCCATGATTGATCTTGTCGATGACCTGCATCAGCGCCTCGCTGCGCGGTGACTGCTGCTCCGCAGCGAACAGGTCGCCCTGCTGCATGTGGGCCGGGGTGAAGTCGGCCAGCATGATCCCCCCTTTCTGATAACGTTGCTCATCGCGCCAGATCCTGGGAAGTAGTAGGGGGATCAGTGCCAGCAGCGCCCGGGTGTCATTGGTGGGCATGGCCAGCTTGGTGCTCACCTGGTTGCCGTAGTAGGGGGCCTTGTCGCTGAACGGGCTCGTGCGGATGAACAGGGTGACGTGGCGGCAGCACATCCCTTCCCCCCGGAGCTTCTCAGCTGCCCGCTCCATGTAGCCGGCCAGCGCCTGGTGCATAGGGCCGATCTGGGTGATGCGCTCCCCAAAGCTGCGTGAGCAGATGATCTGCTGCTTGGCTTGGGCCTCCTGTTCCAGCTCGGCACAGGGGATCCCCCTCAGCTCCTGCACCGTGCGTTCGACCACCACGCCATACCGGCGGCGCAGTGCCTTGGGGTCAGCGGCTACTAGATCGGCCACCATCTTGATCCCCTGGGCTTCAAGCTTGGCGGTTAGCCGCCGGCCAATGCCCCATACCTCCTCGATCGGGGTGATGGCCATCAGCCTGGCGCGCCGCCCTTCATCCCGCAGATCCACCACGCCCCCGGTAGCCGGCCACTTCTTGGCGGCGTAGTTCGCCAGCTTGGCCAGGGTCTTTGTCGGGGCAATACCCACCCCGACGGTGAGGCCCGTCCACTGCAGCACCCGCTCGCGGACTTGGCGGCCATACTCCGCCAGATCGCCTGCCCATCTCTCGTTCAGCTCGATGAACGCTTCATCGATGCTGTATACCTCCACCGCCGGGGCCATCCCCTCCAGAATGCTCATCACCCGCTGGCTCATGTCACCGTAGAGCGCGTAGTTGCTGGAGAACCAGACCCCGCCCATGGCCTCAAAGAACTGGCGGATCTGGAAGTAGGGGACCCCCATCTTGATGCCGAGCGCCTTGGCCTCCGCTGAGCGGGCCACCACACAGCCGTCGTTGTTGGAGAGCACCACTATGGGGCGCCCCTTCAAGTCAGGCCGGAACAGCCGCTCGCAGGAGGCGTAGAAGTTGTTCACATCGACCAGGGCAACAGCGCAGTGTTTGTTCATGGGCTTGGCATCAGGTGCACGACACCGGTCACCACTCCGAAGATTTCCAGCTCCTGCCCCTCACTGAAATGGATAGGCCGGTAGGCCAGGTTGCCAGGCAGAAGCGCTATCGACGGCTCAAGCTGCAGCTCCTTCACCGTGAATTCGCCATCGACCGTGGCGACCACCACACTGCCATGGCGCGCCTTGCGGCTGCGGTCCACTATCAGCAGGTCACCATCACGGATCCCGTGATCAACCATGCTGTCGCCGGCCGCTCGAACGAAGTAGGTTGCGGCCGGGTGCGCGATGCAGAGCTGGTTCAGGTCGATGGTTTGCTCCACGTAGTCCTGGGCGGGGGACGGGAAGCCACAGGCGGCCGGGGAGAGGAACAGGGGGATTTCCAACGCCGGGGCGTCAAGGTCGGGAACTGCGTACATGTTTGGAGCTCTATTGCGCTGTATATAAATACAGTATAGCGGTGCCAACGATGAAGATCATCATGGAGCGATTGACTCCAGATTGAGGTAAGATCTCGGCAAATTCAGAGTGTGGAGTCGCCAATGTCGTTCAATCTGTGTTCCCAGCCGAAAGAAGAGCAGGAGAGGGTGGAGATAGAGAAGGCTGCCGCCTACGCGGTGTGGAAGGAGCGAAACCCCGAGATCAAGATCCCAGCCGAGAGCGAGGCCGGGAACTACAAGGGAGAAATGCAGACCTACTTCCTGCAACAGGTCGAGCGGTATCGGAAGGTGAAGTGACGGAGTGAGGGAACGCTACAACATACCAACTTGCCCTCCTGAACCATCAAAAGGTACCATGGCCCAAAGGCAGAATTTAAGGTGAAATTAATGGCACGTTGGTACAGCAAGCGCAGAAAAAAGCGAGTCACATTTAGTGATGCAACCCCTAAGAGAGAATTACGTGCAAGTCCTTTTGGCTTCCATTGGGGGGAAGAGTCAATAGCAGTGGCTGACGGGGATGTGCCAATATTGGCACATGTTGGCGACATAAGCTCACAACACAAAAATTAAGAGTAAAGTAGCGGGGATTGAATCCCCGCCGCCCCAGCGTTAGTATTGCTCAAAGATGGCCAGAGTCCCCGTGACCCTGGCCTTTTTCATTTCTGGCCCGCCTCGTGCGGGCTTTGTCGTTTCTGGAGGGGCGATGACGCCTGACAAGGATCCACAGAACTACAGCGTGCTCGCCTATCTGGCATTCGGCGGGTTGAGCGTGTGGGGCGGGTTGGTGACCTACATACAGACGGTGAAACGCGAGGGAAGACAGTTCCGGTGGGCCGAGGCGCTGCTGCAGGTGGTGGTGTCAGGGTTCGCCGGCATGCTGACCATGCTGCTGAGCTGGTACATCGCGGCCCCATTGCCCCTGTGTGGCTTCATGGCCGGCTTGGCTGGCTTGATGGGGTCTAAGGCCCTGGAGTTGTATGAGCGCCGGGCAACCGGCTGGATGGGAGGAAAGGAGTGATGGCGCAAACGCGTTGGGTGGCAGAGGCCCGCCGGCATATCGGGCTGACGGAGATCAAGGGGCCGCAGCACAACCCCGAGATCGTGGCGATGTGGAAAGCAATCAAGCGGGGCGGCATCCGTGATGATGAAACCCCGTGGTGTGCCGCCTTTGTCGGGGCATGCCTGGAGCGGGTCGGCATTCAGTCTACCCGGTTTGAGGGGGCGCGCTCCTATGCCTCCTGGGGGGAGAAGCTGGAAAAGCCGGTTGCAGGTTGTGTGGTGGTGTTCTCCCGGGATGGTGGCGGGCATGTCGGGTTCGTAGTGGGGCAGGACAAAGCCGGCAATCTGCTGGTGCTGGGCGGTAACCAGGCGGATGCCGTGAACGTGAAGGCTTTCCCCCGCTCCCGGGTGACCGCATACCGCTGGCCAGCTGGCGAGCCAATGCTGGCGGGTGAGTTGCCGGTGATGGCCGCGGCCGAGTTCTCGAAGTCAGAGGCATAGGCGAAAGCCTTGCCAATATCGCCGGGCGACCGGTAACAGCAGAGAGGAGAGCGCGATGGAGCACATCGTTGAGGTGGTCATCAACTGGATTGTCATCCTGATGGCTGTAGTGGGCGGCGCGTCCATGGTGGTACAGGGGCTGGCCAAGATCGCAGCCGTCACCCCGTCCACTCGGGACGACGAGGTTATCGGAAAGGTGCAAGCCTTTCTGGTCGGCCTGACCAAGGTGCTGGACAAGCTGGCAATGAACCTGCCGGCTGAGAAGGCGAGGAAGCAATAGCATGAACGGCCTGCTCGAACTGCTCGATATTCTAACGGCCCTTCTGGGCCGTTGGCTTAAGCAGGAGAGGGCAAGGGAGGTGCAGGAAAACCATGACAAGAATCATGCTGATCCACAAGGGCGCTTTGCTGAGCGCTTCGGTGCTGCTTCTGGCCAGTTGCCAGTCGGCCCCGAGTCAACCAGCAAACTGCCCGCCACCAAGTCCCAGGCTGACATGGAGCCCCGCCAATAACGGCGGGGTTTGTCTTTCTGGGGAATCCACAGCAGACCTACTGGACTATCTCGATGCACTGGAGCGATGCAGTGGTTAATGGCATTACCGTGACCGGGGTGATCACCAACGTGGTGAAGTATGACGGCTGTCATGCCCTGGTCGTCCTGAACACCGGCGTCTCCGTCGTGGTACCGGCAACCCATGAGCCAGTACCTGGTGATGCCATCGTTGAAGGCGAGCTATCCATCTAAATGGCAAAGACCGACTGGGCACAGCTCAATGCAGAGTTCCTGCAAGAGCATGAAGCGACAGGCATCAGTGCGAAAGACTGGTGCGACAGCCGCGGCCTTAACTACAACTCGGCACGTCGCTATTTGAAATCTCGGGGGCAATCTTCCGAGCCCTATAAAAAATCTCGCGTAGCTGCGCAAACTGCGCATTCCGAAGTGCGCAAAACTGCGCAATCAGCGCAAAGTGCGCAAGCCAAAGGGAATGAGGCCAAGGCCAAAGGGGGAGAGGGAAGAGGTGGAAGGTCCTCCGCATCCCCACACACCTCGGCAGACTCAGCCCAGAACTCGAAAACAAACGGCCGGGACAGCAGCGGCCGCTTCACCGAGGGCAACCCTGGCAACCCCAACCCGGTCACGAAGTGGAAACCCGGCGACCGGCCGGCGTTGACCCACGGTGGTTACGCCAAGTTCCTCGATGCTGAGGAGCTGTTCGACCAGGCTCGAGAGCTGCAACTACGTGATGAGCTGGAGTTCACCCGGGCGCGCGTTATCTCTGTCACCAAGCTGCTCAAGGGGTTGCAGCAGGACCTGGTCACGGCCACCGAGATGACCGACCGGATTGCGCTCTACGACAAGATCCTGAAAGCCGAGCAAGCCCTCGACCGGAACATCCAGCGGATTGAGTCCATCGAGCGGACCCTGAGCGCCCTGATGGTTGATGCCGCTAACGTGCCAAAGATCGAGGAGGACACCCGCCGCATCCGGGCCGCCACTCGCAAGTTGACCGCCGAAGCAGACCGGCTCGAGAAGGATGGGGGCAGCGAGGCCACGCCGGTCAGCGAGATGGTGACTGAGCTGCAGGGGATGGGGACTGGTGGATTGATGTCGTGATAGCATACAAAATATAGCAACCGGTATAATTGGAGTGTGATGGTGGCTTCTAACGCGGAAATGGAAGAGCTGTACCGAAAACGACTAATGGTTGTGGCGACTGGAATACTTATTTTTGTAATTGCAGGCGGGTCTCTTAGCAAGGCAGATCCGAACGCTAATGCTACAGAAATTGTGATGTTTGGGGTGAAGCTGATATTCAGTCGCCCTAACTGGTTGGAATGGGCTGCGCTAGCCGTTATGGGATACCTCTGGTTGAGGCATCAACAATTTTCCTTTGAGGAGAATGAAAAGCTCAAAGCGCAGGTTTACGAAAATACTAGAATTAGCCGAAGAATTTCAGTAAAGGCCCTCGGGGCTGAATCAACATACTATCACGGCCCAGGCGACTATGAAGGAAAGTTCAGGAGTGTGAGATACTATCGCACAGCGTGGAAAGAATTGTTCGATGAGCACGAACCATATAATTACCCCATAAGCATCTGCGTTTCATCTTTTTATAAAATCATCGTATGTGTGACATTAATAGATAGAGACAGTGATAGGGCTGTTGGATGGAAGATGGAGAGGGTGAAGGGTGTTGTTGAACATCTTCAGTTTTATTTTTCATACGCAGTGTCATATTTACAGTGTGCCTATAAGTATCCAGAGTTTTGTCATGCAAAACTGCCATCTTGGTTAGCCTGCATTAGCGCCATATCGTATTTAACAAGCCAGTTTATTATTTAGAGTCCAATATTAAGATAAACCCGCCTCGGCGGGTTTTTTATTGCCTGAGATCCCCGATGACTGAACCCGATACCTCCGCCATGACTGAGCAGGAGCAGATGGCCTACATCCGCTCGAAGCTCAGCGATAAGTGGTGGCGAATGAATAACCTCTACATGATCGAGAACGAGCAGGGCCAGTTGGTGCGCTTCCGGTTGCGCCCAGCGCAGGAGCTGCTGTTCCGGACCATGTGGTGGCTGAACATCATCCTCAAGGCGCGTCAGCTTGGGTTCTCCACGGCCATCGACATCTACCTACTGGATGAGGCGCTGTTCAACAAGAACATCAAGTGCGGGATCATCGCCCAGGACCTGACGGCCGCCGGTGAGATCTACCGCACCAAGATTGAAGTGCCGTTCGATAACCTGCCGGGCTGGCTCAAGGCCCAGTTCAAGGTGGTGACCCGGCGCGGCGGGGCGAATGGCGGTCACATCCTGTTCCGGCATGGTTCCAGCATCCAGGTGGCCACCTCCTTCCGCTCCGGTACCGTCCAGCGCCTGCATGTCTCCGAGCACGGGAAGATCTGCGCCAAGTACCCCGAGAAGGCCAAGGAGGTGCGTACCGGTACCCTGCAGGCAATCCACCCGGGCGCCGTGGCCTTCATCGAATCAACAGCAGAAGGTGTGGGCGGCGACTTCCACGCCATGAGCATGAAGTCCCTCGAACTGGCACGCGCCTCCGGTGAGCTCAGCCAGCTGGATTGGAAGTTCCACTTCTTCGCCTGGTGGCAGGACCCCAAGTATCGCGCCGACGTGCCGGCATCCGGCGTGGTGATGAGCAAGACCCAGGCAGAATATTTCGCCGCGGTAGAGAAGGCGATGAATTGCACCATCACCGACGAGCAGCGGCAATGGTACGTGCTGAAAGAGTCCACTCTGGGCGCAGAGATGAAGCAGGAGTTCCCCAGCACGCCGTTGGAGGCCTTCCTGACCTCTGGGCGCCGGGTGTTCGACCCCATCCATACCATGGATGCAGAGGGCGATTGCATGGCCCCGCTCATCGTCTATGACATCGACCCGGTGACCGGCAAGCGGGAGAAGGCGCGCAAGCCAGAGAAGCTGGACGAGCGGGGGCAGCGCTCGCTCGAGAACATGCTACTGGTCTGGGAGCTGCCAGACCCTGACGAGGATTACGCCATCGGCGCCGACGTTGCGGAAGGGCTGGAGCACGGCGACCGTTCAAGCCTCGACGTGACCGCCAAGAGCGACGGTCGGCAGGTGGCCCACTGGTTCGGGCACCTCGATCCCGGGTTGTTTGCCCAGCTGCTGGCCCACGTTGGCAGGTTCTACGGCACCGCTGAGCATGGCCCTGCCTACATCGGCCCGGAGCGCAACAACCACGGTCACGCCGTGCTGCTCAAGCTCCGTGAAATCTACCCGACCCGGCGCATCTACACCCAGGAACACCTCGACCGGGACCGCGACGACGAGACGCCGCGCCTCGGCTGGCTCACCACCCGGCAGTCCAAGCCGATCTTGGTTGATGGCCTCAAGGCCCTGCTGCGTGCCGGGCAGTCCGGGATCCGCTGGATAGGCACCATTCACGAGGCTACCACCTACGTCTACGACAAGAGCGGCAGCATGAACGCCCAGGACGGCTGCTACGACGACCAGCTGATGAGCTACATGATTGCCCAAGAGATGCGCGCCCGGATGCCGGCCCGCATCGTCAAATCCGAAACCTCCCGCAAACCCAAGCACTGGATGGCCAACTGATGATCAACGCCCAACCCAAGGCCCCTGAGAAAGGTGGCCTCGATACCCCGCGACTGCTCAAACTGATGAGCGATATCAACGGCCAGCCTGACTGGCGCTCAATGGCGAACCGGGCTTGCGCCTACTACGACGGGGACCAACTACCCCCTGAGGTGGTCAAGGTGCTCAAGGAGCGGGGCCAGCCCACCACCATCCACAATCTCATCGCCCCGACTATCGACGGCGTGCTGGGGATGGAGGCCAAGAGCCGCACCGATCTGATGGTGATCGCCGATGACCATGACGATGAGCTCGAGCAGCTGGCCGAGGCCGTCAATGCTGAATACGCCGACATGTGCCGCCTGGGCGGACTGGATCGTGCTCGGGGCGAGGCCTACGGCGGCCAGATAAAGACCGGCATGGGCTGGGTGGAGGTGTGCCGGCGTGATGACCCGTTCGGCCCGCGCTACAAGTTCAGCAACGTCCATCGTGATGAAGTCTATTGGGACTGGCACAGCCGAGAGCCGGACCTGAGCGACTGCCGCTGGCTGATGCGCCGCCGCTGGGTCGATCTGGATGAGGCCAAGACCATGTTCCCGAGCAAGGCTCAGGCGTTGGAGTGGGGCGTGAATGACTGGGCAGGGGTTGTCAGCTTGAGCGTCGTAGAGGGGCTCGACCCCAACCTGGTCAGCGCTTACGACGAATGGAGCCAGTTCAGCGGCAAGGAAGTCGAGTGGTGCAGCCGAGAGCGGGACCGGGTGTTGCTGCAGGTGGTCTACTACCGCACCTACACGATGCGTCAGGTGCTGATGCTCGATTCCGGCCGGGCGCTGGAGTACGACAAGACCAATCAGTTGCACCT
Source organism: Aeromonas sp. QDB03 (assembly GCF_027707985.1). Classification (NCBI taxonomy): domain Bacteria; kingdom Pseudomonadati; phylum Pseudomonadota; class Gammaproteobacteria; order Aeromonadales; family Aeromonadaceae; genus Aeromonas; species Aeromonas sp. QDB03. The sequence goes on from NZ_JAPCJG010000001.1 coordinate 140,915, forward strand.
CGCCGCGCTCGCCATGGGCCGGGCCAGGCTGGAACGCCGCCCGGTGGCCGTGATCCGGGAGTCCTGGTTTGTCGGCCCCCATCATCTGGTGGATCGCCCCTGCTCGGCGCCCCACAACATGTATCCGCTGGTGCCGTTCTGGGGGTACCGGAAAGACCGCACCGGCGAACCCTATGGGCTGATTGTCCGAGCCATGCCGGCGCAAGACGAGGTGAACCTGCGGCGAATCAAGCTGACGTTCCTGCTGCAGGCCAAGCGCGTCATCATGGATAAGGACGCCACGAACATGAGCCGGGATCAGGTGCTTGAGCAGGTGGAACGCCCGGATGGCTATATCGAGCTCAACCCGGACCGTGCCAACAAGACCAGCGTGAGCGACGCCTTCAAGGTGGAACAGGACTTCAACGTGGCGGCCCAGCAGTTCCAGGTGATGCAAGACTCGGTGAAGCTGATCCAGGACACCATGGGGGTTTATGCGGCCTTCTTGGGGCAGGGCTCAACCGGCCAGTCAGGGGTGGCCATCAGCAACCTGGTAGAGCAGGGCGCTACGACTCTCTCCGAGATCAACGACAACTACCGGATGGGCTGCCAGCAGGTGGGGCAGCTGGCTCTGGCATACCTGTTGGAGGATATGGCCAACAAGCGCAACTACAAGGTGACGGTGAACCGTGACGATCCGCGCCGGCGCAAAGCGGTGGTTCTCAACGTGGAGCAAGAGGACGGCAAGCTGACCAACGATGTGACCAGGCTGCGAGCTCATATCGCCCTGGCGCCGATCCAGCAAACAGCCGCTTACAAGCAGCAGTTGGCCGAACGGATGACCCAGGCTATGGCCCAGTTGCCGCCAGAAGCTGCAGCAGCATGCTTTGACCTGCTGGTCGAGCTGATGGATGTACCGCGCAAGGCCGAGTTTGTGGAGCGGATCCGAAATGCCCTGAACATCCAGAAAGACCCGGAGGAGATGAACGACGAGGAGCGTGCCGCGGCAGAGCAGCAGGCCAAGGTTGCACAGATGCAGCAGGAGATGGCCATGCGCGAGATGCAGGCCAAGTTGGCAGAACTGGAAGGCAAAGCCGCCAAGTGGCAGGCAGAGGCTCAGCGCATCACCAAGCTGACCGACTCCATCCGCTTCGAGGATGCCCTCAAGCAGGCCCAGACCGGCAAGACGCTGCAGGAGATGGAGCAGCTGGCAGCCCAGCAGGAGGCGATGCAGACCGAGCAGGCAGCCCTGCAGGCTCAGCTGTTGGACACCATTCAGCAGCAGATAGACGCGATCTCGCTCTGATAGTTGCTTTCCTAATCGCCCAGCGTTACGATTTCTCCAACATGGCCCAGTCTCTCGAGATTGGGCCTTTTTCATTTGCGCTTAGGTGATTATTTATCATAGTTATCAGCTCTATCAACAACGGAGTTTTACAATGACTGATGCTGACGCTAAGGATTTTGACGAAAGTGCTATGCCCCCTGAGGTGAGAGGGGTTCATGCTGATGGAGGAAACATCGAGCAGTTGATGAAGCACCTTCGTATCGAAAATGGGGATGCAGTTGTTTTAAGGCATCGGGGAAATGACGTTTATATTCAAAATGTAATGTTGCTTGGCGGTGGTATTTTTCGAGGCTCATTGAGAACAAGCTATTTTCATCAAGATATTAAGCTGCCCGCTGGAAGTGACTTTACATTTCAAGATAAGCACGCATTCCGTGTAAATCGACACATCGCCTAAACGTATCGTCTCTTATTTGAGCCCGCCTTGTGCGGGCTTTTTTGTGACCAGCCCCAGCCGGGGAGCGCTCTCACTGAGAACCTTCCCCCGCTTGGGCAGCGATACCACCCACTGAAAACCCACGAGGACAACCATGGATACGAACATCGACAACCTGACCGGGACTGAAAGCCTGGACGAACTGGAAGCCATGCTGGAGGCGATCGAGCGTGAGCCCGATGCCGAGCTGGACAATGGCACTGGCACCAAGCAAACGGACGTAGAGCAACCCGCGCCGTCGGCGGGCGAGGTGGCAGCCGGTCAAGAACAAGCCAGCACCGAGCAGGGCGGTGAAGGGGCCACGGAGCCTGAGAAGGTGATCCTGGCCAAGAATGGTCAACACACCATCCCGTATGAAGTGCTGGAGCAGGCGCGCAATGAAGCCAAGCAGTTGCGTGAGCAGTTGGCGTTATCGCAGCAGGCCCAGGCTGAACGGGACAAACTGCAGGCGCTGATGGAGAAGCACGGGATCAACCCCGATGTGGACCCCGACGACATCAGTCAGGAGGAGCTCGAGCAGCTGGCGCAGGACTACCCGGATCTCGGCAAGTCAATCGCAGCCATTGCTCGCAAGCTCCAAAAGCTGGAGCCACAAGCAGCCCCGCAGCAGGTTCAACCCACACTCACCCCGGTGCAGGCCGCACTGCAGGCGGTACCTGATCTGGTGAGTTGGCGGGAAAAGGACCAGGACCGTTTCGACTTCGCCATCATCGTCGATGAAAAACTCCAGGCTGACCCCGCGTGGAAAGGAAAGTCGCTGGATGAGCGATTTGCAGAGGCTGCTCGTCGCACCAAGCTGGCCTTTGGTGATGCTGTGGACTCCGCGCCACCTCCCGCTAAGGCACCCAGCAAGGAAGCGGAAAAGCCTACTGACCACATCCCGTCCAGTCCATCAGCCTTGGGCCAAACCCATCACGCGCCGGCTACCGGTGTTGAGCGTTATAGCGCCATGTCCCAGACCGAGCTGGTCGGGGAGTTCGGCAACATGACCGACGCCCAGATTGACGCCCTGCTGGAACAGTCCGGGCTTTAACCCACAACCCATCTATACAAGCCAACCCCGACCACTGTGTCGGGGTTTTTGTTTTCATGTAGGAGAGGATCATGACCCAAGTCACCTCGGCGCAAGCCAACAAGATTTTACAGGCCGCCCTGTTCACGACGGCCAACCGTTCCCACTCGCTGGTGAACATGCTGACCGAAGAGGCCCCCAAGGGCGCCAAAGTCAACGGCGGCAAGCAGACCAGCGCCGGCGCTCCGGTGGTCCGCATCACCGATCTCGGCAAGGGGGCGGGCGATGAAGTAGATATGCAGCTGTTCCACCAACTGTCTGGCCGCCCGACCATGGGTGACAAGAAGCTGGCTGGACGTCTGGAGAGCATGTCCTTCGCCGACTTCTCGCTCAAGATCAACCAGACCCGCCATGGTGTGGATGCCGGCGGCAAGATGAGCCAGAAGCGCACCAAGCATGACCTGATCAAGACTGCACGCGTGCTGCTGGGTGATGGCTACTACGGCCGCCTGGTTGACCAGCGTGGCTTTGCCCAGCTGGCCGGTGCTCGCGGCGATTACTCGGCAACCGACATCATCCTGCCGCTGGCTGATGATCCCGAGTTCTCGGAGATCATGATCAACCCGCTGACCGCGCCGACCTACGAGCGCCACTTCTTCGGCGGGGATGCTACCACCTTCGAAGCCATTGACGCCGCGGACCGGTTCAACCTCGGCTGCGTGGACAACATGGCGCTCTATCTGTCCGAGATGGCCAACCCCATCCAGCCGATCCGCATGGTGGCAGACCCCTCCGGCGGCGAGCCACTCTATGTGCTCTACGTCACCCCGCGCCAATGGCACGACTTTTACACCTCCAGCTCTGGTAAAGACTGGACTGCCATGCTGGCCGCGGTGGCAGAGCGCGCTAAGGGCTGGAATCACCCCATCTTCCGTGGTGAAGGTGCGATGTGGCGCGGCATCCTGGTCAAGCAGTACAAGGGTATGCCGATCCGCTTCAACCAAGGCAGCGCCGTCAAGGTGTGCGCGACCAACTCCGCAACCGGGGTGGAAGTGGACAAGATCGCTGGTACCACCATCGATCGCGCCGTGCTGCTGGGCGGCCAGGCACTGGCCAATGCCTTCGGCTCTGGCGAGCAGGGTGGTTCCTTCGGTATGCACGAAGAGAAAACCGACCACGGCAACGCGACCGAGCTCTCCATCAACTGGGTGTCCGGTTTGCAGAAGATCCGCTTCAAGCAGCGCAACGGCAACATCCAAGACCATGGCTGCATGGTGCTGGATACCGCAGTGAGCCCCATCGGCCGCTAAGCCCTAAACCAGAGGGGGTAAGCGCCCCCTCCCTGTTTATCAGACCCAATAAGGAGCAATGTCATGGCTAAAACTACCCTGATCGCCAAAGCGTACCGCTGGTTTGTCGGTGCGTTCGGCAACCTTTCCATCTCTCCTACCCTGGTGGCCAAGTTGGCGGCGGTACCGGCCGGCGACGTCGTCGCGTTTGGCGACAAAGTGGAGCCCAACCTGAAAGTTGTGGGGGCCACCTTCATCGCCAGTGCTCTGGGGGCCAGCACCACCATCACGGCCAAGATCGGCACGACCACCATCATCAATGCCGAGAGCACGGCGACGGCAGTGGCGAAATACATCCCTGTGGACGATCTCCTGACCGAGGAGGGGCAGGAGATCAGCCTCATTGTGGCCGGTGGTGCGGCGACGGGCACGGTCAAGCTCAAGCTGCACTATGAGGTGATGGGCAACCTGTAAGCGTGCCCACCTCACCATGCCCGGCCCCGCGCCGGGCTTTTTCATTTCTGGATTGGAGATATTACCGTGAGCGACAAGATTGCCGTGGTTTATATCGGCGACAAGCCGAGCAAGAAAGACACCGTCACCGGCTCCCGCCTGGTGTTCCCGCGCCACACAGCTGTTGATGTGGAGAGTCACATCGCCATGCAGTTGCTGGAGTTCCCCACTGTCTGGATCCGCCATGACGCGCTGGCTGATGAGCTGGAGCGGCAGGAGGCCATTGCCAAGGCAGAGGCTGAAGAGCAGGAACGCCTTGCAGCCGAAGCTGCCCGCCTGGCCGAAGAGCAAAGCTTTGTGGTCGGCGACCGCGACCTCACCAAGATGACCAGCGCCCAGCTGGCCACTCTGGTGGAGGGAGAGGACTTGCAGGTTGAGCCGCAAGCCCCCCAAGAGAAGGTGGGCGACTACCGACTGCGCGTGCGTGATGCCCTGAAGGCCAAGCTGGCAGATCAGGGGGAATAGCATGCAGATGGTGCCCCGCGAGCAGTTCCTGCCTACCGTCAGGCTGTACATCACCGGCCCGCTCGAGATGCTGCTGGAGGAGGCCGTGACCGAAGCGGCGATCACTTTCTGCCGTGAATCGGAGCTGATTACTCTCGATCGCCTCCTTCCCAGCGCGCCAGCCGGCAGCCTGGAGGTGGTGTGCAATGTGGACGGGGTTACCTCCTGCAATGTACTGCGCCTCACCGATGCAGATGGCGTCCCGCTGGACTCCGGGCGTGATTACTTCGCCATCTCTGCAAATGAACTGAGCATCCTGACCGACCTCAGTGATGTGCGGATCTGGTTTGTGGCTGCTCCGGTAAAAGATGCCAAGGAGCTGCCCGCCCAGCTTTACAACGATCACTCCGAGGCCATCGCCCACGGCGTGGCGGCGCTGCTTTATGCCCAGCCAGACCGCCCATGGTCCGACCCAAAGCGAGCTGGTTACCACCGCGCCGAGTTTGTCGAAGGGTGGCGCCGTGCCGGCCGGTTCCGCAAACAGCACAGCGCCCCGACCCAGGTCGAGTTTCAAAACCCTCCCCGTAAGCACTCATTTTTTTAAAGGACCCCAACATGGCAACTGTTACCGTTGATTCGATCCTCAAGCGGGTGAACACCCTGCTCAACGATCGTACTTGGGTTCGTTGGCCCAAGCAGGAGCTGCTGGACTATTACAACGACGCGGCCAAGGCGATCGTCCTGATGCGTCCCGATGCTCACACCAAAAACGTGCAGTTCAACTGCGCTGCCGGCACCAAGCAGACCCTGCCGGCCGATGCCCTGCGGCTGATCGAGGTGCTGCGAAATGCAGATGGTAAGGTGATCCGCTTCGTGCCACGGCGTGCGCTGGATGACAGCTACCCGGATTGGCATGCAGGTAAGGATGGCACCAGTGTGGCCGCCTACACCTACGATGACCGGGACCCCAAGAATTTCTACCTTTACCCAGGCCCGGCTGCCGCTGTGAAGGTGGACGTGATCTACTCGGTGGCACCGCAATCCAAAGTGCTGACTGATGTGGAGAGCACAGGATCCCCGGCGCTTGCCGATCTGGACGACATCTACATCAACCCGCTGATCGACTTCATCATGTACCGGGCCTTCTCGAAGGACTCGGAATACAGCGCCAACTCCAATCGCGCCGTCGGCCACTACAACGCCTATCTGCAACAGCTGGGCGAGAAAACCCAGGTTGATGCCAACATGGAGCAGCGCAAGACCGAAGGCTTCTCCCGCGTGACCGGGCAGTAAGGGGGCAGCATGGCTGGAGTGTGGAAGCGTGATGGCACTATCGCCGTCACCAAAGGGAGCAAGAAGGTGGTGGGCACAGGCACCACCTTTGCTGACCCCAAGAATGCCGCAGCAAAGGGGCACCTTTTGGTGATGGTGGCCGGTACAGCTGTAGACCTGTATGAGGTTGACTATGCAGAGTCGAACACGGTGTTTTACCTGGTCGAGGCGTATCGGGGGGAGTCTGGTACCGGAAAGGCCTATGCCATCGACACATCTCGGACGGACTCCATCCCAGAGTTTGCCCGCCGACTGAACGCCACCCTGGGGGCATATCAGCAGCAGAGTGATGCTCTCCAGGCGCTGCTGACCAGTGATGCAGCCGAGATCACGGTAACCGCTCCTGATGGCACAACCCACAAGATGGTCCCCTGGAAGCGCGTGACTAGTGAAGGGGAGGGGCAGGCGGCTCGCGCCAAGGTGGAGGCGGACAAGGCTCAGGCTGCCGCTTCACTGGCGGTTAATGTTGTAAGAGATGCCGCCATGCCTCTGCCTGATGTGTGGGCACCATTGTCTGACAGCTTGCGCCTTATCACCGGATATGGCCGGGAGGTTAAGGTCGGGGATGATGTTGTTGGCCGCTATGTGAGTTTCGAGCGGTCATCCTCTGCCTGGTATTTAGATAAATCTGGGGTGTTACGGATTGCTGCAATCAATGAACCCCGCTTTGAATCGGAAGGCCTCCTGATAGAAGGGGGAAGTACCAACCTGTTTCGTTGGGACGCAACCCGCCTTGCTGCTGATGGAGGAGTGCTGTCGTCAGTCACTTCTCCTAAGTATCCAGGGATAACCGCTAAAAAGGTCACTGGCGGTTCTAATGCTGTAATGTTCGGTGCGTCTAGGGAGCCGATCAAAAACTCCACCACGTACACCGCCACTGTGATCATTGACGTATCAAACAGCAACGTACCAGGTAAGCGCCTGCGGATTCAGTTCGCGTATGGAGCGAACTGGCCAAACGGTCGCCAGATAAACTTCGACACCGATGGCAATATTTTATCAGTAACGGCTGATACGTCAGGAACAATCCGAAAGATTGGTGATTTGCTGATTGTCACGGCGACCACAACCTCTTCTGCAGAGGCCAGCACAAGCGGCGGTGGATCTGTAGACATGTTCTTCCTGAATGCGCAAGGTGGTGCGCAAGCTCCTGAAGCGGATTGGTCTTTGTGCGTTGTCGGCTTCCAACTAGAAGAGAGCGCGTATCCCTCATCGTTCATTCTTACCAGCAATGCAGCAGTGACAAGAGCGCCTGATATTTGCGAGATCCCCACGGCTGGAAATATTCCTCCTGGCAAATTCACTGCTACTGCTCAAGTTAACGTGCCATGGCTTGGGAAAACTGCACCAAACACAGCACCTCGAATCTTGTCCATTACCGGCGGTGATGCAGGAGCATCAATTGAAACAACCATCTATTCGGATGGCCGTTTCAATGCGTTCGGTGGGGTCAGTGGAGCATCATCTATCGTATCTGGATTCACTAATCGAGGCGTGGTGTCCATGGTTCGCTCTGACACAGGCCTGAATGCCTATACCGCCGGAAACAAAAACGTCGGAACTCAAGGCATCAAGTATGGGATTGGCCCCTCGCTTGCCATTGGTAGTCAAAAGGGCAGCACCGGCCGCCATTTCTTTGGGCACGTTCGCAACATCAAGATTTGGCATCAAGAAGCATCTGATGCGCAGATTAAGCCGCTGCGATGACCCGCCACTACTGCACGGGGCTTGGCCCCGTCTCCCCTGGAACTAACAGCTGCTGTAAGCAGCACGACAACGACTATGGCGCCAAAGGCACGGTATCCCGCGCCGAGGCTGACAGGCGCTTGCGCCAGTGCATGATCGCCCAGAGCAAGCCTCTGTTGGCCTGGCTGTTCTGGGCCGCCTGCCGCGTTGGCGGCTGGTATTTCTGGAAGGACAAGACCCATGACCATGATTGATCTCTACCTCAAGGCTGGCAGCAAGTCGGCCATGACGCTGGCCCTCAAGACGGCGGGCTTTAGCCAGGATCCCGAGAGTGGGGAGCTCTATCATCAGGATGCGGCGCTCGATGTGATCGGCACCATCTACCAGCCAACTGGCGAAAAGGTGATGGTAGATGGACGCCAGGAAGATGTGATGGCCCCAGTCCCTGGCTACCACGTCAACGTGCGCACCAAGTCGGAAGCAATGGCCGCGGCCCTCGATGCCCAGCGAACGTACCCCGAAACGCCTGTGAGGGTGTGGGCCTGAGCCCAGTGCTTGCCTCCTCGCTCGGCCGGCGTTAGGATTTACCCATCATGGCCCTGCTCTCACGAGTGGGGCCTTTTCATTTCTGCCTCCCTGAGATCCCCATGCCCGTAATCGATATCGTCACCATGCGAGGGACTATGCCGCGCGTGGAGCCACACCTATTGTCTGATGAAGTCGCGGTGATTGCCTGTGACTGTCATTTTGACCATGGCGTTATCTCTCCGCTGGAGGATGATGCCAGCGCCGGGGTTGAACTGCCGATCGTACCAACCACGTTGCTTCACTATGGCCAGCATTGGCTTGCATGGAACAAAGTGGTCGAGGCGATGCGCTCCCCGATCGCTCAGGACCCCTATGGCCGGGTTTACTACACCGACGGCGAATACCCCAAGGTCACTCATGCCCAGATTGCGACTGGTGGGGCCAACAAGCCAACGGCGTGGTACCGCCTTGGCATACCGGCCCCAGGAGTGCCTGTCGGCATCAGCGCCATTACGCCGCCGAACGGTGGTGTCGATGATGACCCTATCGATGACGAAACCCGCTTCTACGTTGACACCTTCGTCAGTGCGATGGGAGAGGAAGGACCACCGGGGCCGGTGAGCGGGAAAGCCACAATCACAATCCCTGGCTCGTCAGTGACACTGGCGCTGACACCTCCGACAGCCCAGAACAGCAACATCACCAAGCGTCGCGTCTACCGGTCGGTGTCAGGCGGCGGGGTGGCGGACTACCTGCTTGTTGCCGAGCTGCCGATCGCTCAAGCGTCTTTCGTTGATAACCGAGCTGATGGGGAGCTGGGCGCCGTGCTGGAGACTTACGGCTACACCATGCCGCCCGATGGCCTGCGCGGCCTGTGCCAGATGGCAAACGGCATGTGTGCCGGTTTTGCGGGTAACTCGCTGTACCTCTGCGAGCCCTATCTCCCTTACGCCTGGCCGGAGAAGTACCGGCTGACCACAGAGCACGACATCGTTGCGATCGCTGCAATTGATACCACGTTGGTGATCGGCACCAAGGGCTACCCCTATCTGGCTCAGGGAGTAAGCCCTGCCTCTGCAACCACCCAGAAGTTAAGCCAGCTGCCACAAGCCTGCATCAGTGGGCGTTCCATGGTAGCGATGGATGGAGTGGTGTTGTACGCCTCCCCAGACGGTCTTGTAGGTGTTGGTGCCAACGGTGGCCAGGTAGTCACGGAGCAGGTGATCACCCGCAGGCAGTGGCGTGCCATGAAGCCAGAAACCATCCGGGCATGGCATCACGAAGGCAAGTATGTGGCCTTGACGGACACCCATGGCTTCATCTTTGACCCCAAAAGCGGTGATATCCGAGAGCTGACAAACCGCTGGGATGCCGCCGTTTCTGATATGGAGAGCGACTCCCTCTATGTCGCAAAGGGGCGAAATCTGCACATTTGGCGGGGCGGCAGCGATTACAACGCAGAGTACAGATGGCGATCAAAGCTGTTCATGTTACCGGATGGGGCATCCTTCAGTTGCTGCCGAGTTCAGGCTAAAGATGTGGCGAAGGTTGGGCTCAAGCTCTTCGTTGATGGCGAGCAACTGATGGAACTGTCGCCTGGCAATCTGGTACCGGGGGCATTCCGGCTGCCGCCGGCGCGTGGTCGCATGTGGCAGGTGGAGGTATTTGGAAACTCGGTGGTTTACAGGATCACCCTCACGAGCAGCATGGCGGAGATGGTGAGCTAATGGCTACGAAACCAGCCTACCGTGCCGGCCGGGATCCGGCGGCCACATCGGAAAACGTGGAACTGTTGACCGGTCAGCGTGGCGATCGCCTCGACAAGGCGGTCACCCACAGGGAGTTGGCTGCCCTTGGGCTGTCTAAACTGCGCCCTGGTGCTGGCGGCGTTTATGTTCCAGGCAAGAATCCAGACCTTTTCCCGCCCGGACAGATGGAGTTTCCGCATGCTCCGGTCAACGTGGTCGCCAATGGTGCGTTTCACACAGTCTTGGTGGAGTGGGACCCGCCCCGGTATCGGGGGCATACTCACGCCGAGATATGGCGAGCTGAGAGCGACAACCAAGCTGACGCCTCCTTGGTGGGTACGGCGTCGGCCAACCTCTTCTCTGACGCGATTGGTAAAGGTGCAAAGTTTTACTACTGGGTGCGCTTCGTCAATGGCAAGGATGACCGTGGGCCTTTCCAGGGCGTGCAGGGTGTTGCAGCAGAGACAAGCCGTGATGTGCAGGACATCCTTGATGAGCTGCAGGGCAAGATAGAAAAAAGCCACCTGGTGCAGGAGCTGCTCAAGCCTATTGAGGCGGTTCCACAGCTACAGCTTGAAGTCTCGATTCTGAAACCGAAGGTCGATGAAATCGAGGTTATCCGTCCCAAGGTCACTGCCATTGAGGACAAGATCCCCAGCATTGAGCAGGAGCTGGCCGGGCTGGATGCGCGGCAGAAGGTTGCACAAGATCTGCTGGACGATGCCCAGCAGCAGCTTGGAATGTCGAGTATTGAGATCGGATTAGTGCAGGATCGCCTTAATGCAAAGCTCGACAAGTACAAGGGTGACTTTGACTCATTCCGAGACGCTGTGTTTATCGTCGATCCAGAAAATGGCAGCATCACGATGGATGCCGTCAATGCTGTTCGAGACGAGCTGCATACCTCCATTACCGAAGTTCACCAAGGGCTGGATGCCGTCGCCGGCCAAATCTCCAGCAAGGCGGACAATGTCACCGTTGATGGCCAGGGAAAACGCATCACCGAGGCAGAGCAGCGCATCAATGGCCTCGATGCCAGCCTGAGCCAGACGGTGACTAAGGGGGAGTTCACCGACGCGCAGAAGAAGGTCACCGAGATTGGGCAAGAACTCAACGCCACCAAAGGGGAGTTGAGCCAGAAGGCGACACAGCAGGAGGTGGATGAGCAGGGCGAACGGCTGGCTAACGCCGAAAGCAAGTTGACGGTTCATACAAACGAGCTTTCCAGTCAGGCCCAGCGAATTGATGGGTTGATGGCGCAGGTCACCCAGGGAGATGAAACCCTGCGTGCCAGCATCACTGAATTGGCTCGCGTTACTGCAGAGAGCGAACAGGTCACTGCCCAGCGGGTCAGTGGACTCGAGGTGCGGGCAGGGACTTCTGAGGCGAAGATCCAAGCGCTTGAGGAGATCATCGAGGATGATGGCGGTATTACGGCTGGTCGCTTTGACTCCATTGTCGCAGAGCTTGAGCTGCAGCGCGGTCAAGATAATGACAATGCTTCTGCCAGCATAGATGGCGCCCTGTCTGGTGATGAGCGGGATCGGGAGAACAGGAAGGCATTTGGCTCCATTCGCACAGAGCAGAAGGTGATCCTGACTGAACAGCAGGCTCAGGCCCAGCGCATCACTGACATGAATGTGAAGTTTGAAGCGAAGGATGCCACCACACAAGCCAGGATCTCGTCAGTTGAGAAGGTTGTCTCTGATGCTGATTCGGCACTAGCTCAGCGCATTGATAACGTCACCACGGAGTTCAAGGCGGCCGATGCGCAGGCAAATGCCGATATCAAAGCGCTGGCGCAATCGAGCGCGTCTGCCGATGAGGCGCTGTCTCTCCGGCAGGATAAGCTGGCCGCCAAGCTGTCCACGATCACCGCAGAGCTTACCGCAAGCATCACCAACGAGGAGTCGGCCCGGGTCACCGCTGATGAGGCGATATCGAAACGGGTAAGCGAGGTGGAAGCCCATTTTGGCGGCGAGCTTGATGGAGCCAACGCAAGGATTGCGGCAGAGGCACAGGCAAGGGCAACCAAGGATGAGGCGCTTGCCCAGCAGATCAACACTGTCGATGCTGCATTCAAGGCCGCCAATACAGCTCTGTCTGCATCACTTTCGGAGTCGAGCAAGGCCCTGGCAGATGCCGACAGAGCGCTTGGTGAGCGGATCAGCGCCACTGATGCAAAAGTCGGGGAGAACACTGCCAGCATAACCGAACTGCAGCGCGTGGTGGTCAGCAATGAAGAATCGCTAAGCCAGCGCCAGGACAAGATGGAATCCGAGGTTGATGTCGGGGCTATCAGCCAGGTTGAAGGCGCGCTTGCCGGCGATGAGCGAGACAGGGAGAACCGGAAGGCTCGAGGCGCCATCCTCCAGCAACAGAGTACGTTGGCTAACCAGCAGGAAGCGCAAGCAAGAACGGTCGAGCAACTGACGGCCGAGTTCGGCGCTACCAGTGCAGACCTCAAGGCGCAAATCACCAATGAGCAAGTCGTTCGGTCAACGGCAGATGAGGCTATATCTCAGCGGATCAGCGTTGTTGATGCGGAGTTCAAGGCTGCTGACAAGGCTACCAATGCCGCTATAGCTGAAGAGGTCAGGTCGAGAAGCGATGCGGATAGCGCTCTTGCTGAGCGTTTATCTACGCTCGATGCCGAATTCAAGGGGGCTGAGCAGGAGCTGGCTGCCAGCATTGACGAGGTTTCCAGGGTCAGCGCTCAAGCCAGTCAAGCACTCTCCGAACGGCTAAGCCAGGTGAAAGCTACCGCTGAATCGGCAGGCAACGCCGCCGCCGGGGCTCAGGCTAGTGCCGACCAAGCCGGTCAAGGTGTCGCGAAAAATACTGCTGCAATCAACAGTGAGGCCAAGGCAAGGGCTGATGCAGACTCATCATTGGCCAGTCAGATCCAGCAGGTGACCGCCGACTACAAAGGGGCTGATGAGCGCCTGACTGCCCAGATTACCGAAGAGTCTACGGCTCGGGCTAACGCAGTACAGTCGTTGGCCAGTCAGATAAGCACGGTCTCCGCCGTCGCCGGCAGCAAGAACAAGACGTTCTTCCAAGCCACCGCACCAGGTACTGGCATGGGTACTGGTGACCTGTGGTTTGACACTGCCAACAACAACAGGCCTTACCGTTACAGCGGAACAGCGTGGGTGGCTACCGATGACCCGAGAGTCGCAGCCAATGCGGCAGCGGTCCAACAGCAGAGCAAGGCGATTGCCGACCTGCAAAACGGTGCACAGGCAATGTGGACCGCCAAGGCCAGTGCCGGACAAATCACAGCCGGGATCGGCCTGATTGCCAAGTCGGACGGAACCAGCCAGGTCGCCATATCCGCCAGCCAGGTTTTTGTGTTCGACCCCAATAGCTCTACACCAATGGCGCCACTATTCGCCATCGACAATGGGCAGGCGGTCATTGCCGAGGCCATCATCCGCAAGGCAACCATCCAGATCCTGACCTCGGAGAAGATCACCGCCGACTACATCAAAGCCGGGGTGAGTATCAGCTCTCCGCTGATCAATGGCGGTCAGATCGACATGGGCAACGCCTTCATGGCTGGCGGGGCGGCTGGCTTTGGCAAGGGGGGGCCGCATGGCGGCTGGGGATGGGGTTGGCACACGATCATCTACGCAGATGGTTCGATCTATACCGATCGCCTGTATGCGTCGAATGGCACATTTTCCGGCACCGTGAACGCCAACAATGGCGTGCTGAACAATGTCACCATCAACGAGAATTGCCTAATTCTAGGTAGGTTGGCTGCTGAGCGGATTGTGGGTGACTTGACAAAGGTGAAAGCGTTTGAGCTGCCGAATAAGCCAACGGTGGCAATTATTCCTGGTGGAACACCAATAACTTTGCTGGCAGTGCACTTTGATCAAGCTCCGTTTGAGCAGGAGCTGACGATTGAAAGGATTGATGTCAGCATTAGGCCATATGAGTCTGGTGCCACTCGCACAGAAATATATGCTAGGGCTGGGGATGGTCCAGGGGTGCTTTTAGCTATGGGAGGGGGGATGAGTTTCATCCCGCCATCAACCGTCCCTATTCCTGCAGGGCATAATGTGGTGACCTTCTACTATGTGGCAGACCGTAAAACGATGTGGGACATGCCTTCTCAGCGACGCTTGTTCTACTTGAACAAGCGAGGTGGCAATTTCTACGCAGCCTAAAATATTGCTCTCATAATGCCTAGCCAAGTGTCTGGTTTTGTTTGTTAGAGGAAACTTTTATGGAGCGGACTACTGGGAAGATGCGTCATCTTCACCGCATTACCAGAGACACCTGCAACCCGAACCTATCCTCCGAACTGCAAGACGCCATCCGAAATCGGGTGGCGTTTTTGTTTGTGCGCGGCGCTGATGGTTTTGTGCTGAAACCGGTGGTGGAGCAAGGCATTACCGGGGTCCTGGTTTGGGTTGGATGGGGGGATGGTGGGGCGCCCGAGCGCCACCTGCCGGAAGTGAAACGGCTTGCCCGCATGATTGGTGCCCGCTGGCTCCGCTTCCATTCTACGCGTAAGGGGTGGCTCAAGGTCGCACCAAGAATGGGGTGGGTGCGTCAGCCAGATGATGCTGACGGCCTGTTTGTTTTTCAGATCAACCTGTGAGGTGAGGTGAGGGGATGGGAAAGGGCGGTTCAAACGAAATCAAGGAAACAGAAGCCCAGAAGGCTGCGGCTGATGTGGCCACAGAGCAGTGGAATATCTACAAGAGTGACCTGCAGCAGTATGAAGGCGTCTTCATGGACAAGGTGGATGACCTCAACAGCGAACGCGAATACGACAAGCTTGCTGGCACCGCCGCGCTGGGCACCGCTCAATCCTTTGGTGAGGCGCGCGCCGGGCTGGCTGATTCCCTGACCGCTGGCGGCGTGGACCCTACCAGTGGCAAGTACCAATCTGCCATGTCCAATTTGGAGACGGATCAGGCTCTGAGTCAGACCGATACAACCAACCGAGCGCAGTCCAGTCAGCAAGACCGTTATTTGGCAGGGCTCAAGGATGTGGTCAGCATTGGTGCCGGCCAGAAAGCTGAGGCACTTGCTGGGATGGGAGATGTGGCCAATACCAGCCTGCGTAAGGCCGCCAGTGATGCTCAGACATCGTTTCAGAGCAAGCAGGCGACTGCGGGGTTGGTTGGGGCGGTGGCCGGAGCAGGCACAGCATATGGCCTTGGCCAGTTGAAAGCACCGGCGGCAGTGGAAAGCAGGAAGATCAGCCCTACTGCATCAGTGTTGCAAAACAAAGGTTATTAAGGGGTTAGCCATGGGATATGCCGCAGACAAATTTGCCACGATTACCCGGGAGAGTTACCAGGATTGGAAGGCCCGCTTTTACCCCAAGCAGCAGGAACTGATGGAGTTGGCCACGAATGGCCAGTTGCTGCGGGACCAACTTGGTCGGGTAGACCAAAACAACCAGCATGCCCTGGCGGCCGCCAAGCAAGCAACTGACAACCGAATGGCAAGGATGGGCGTTGGCTCCAGCCTGGCCGCCAACGACAATAGCCAGGGTCTGCGTATGGCTTTGATGACTGCCGGCACTGAGAACGGCCTTCGTGAGCAAGAGCAATCACGCCAGATGGGCATTCTGACAGGGGCGGATGCTGGACTGCGGGAAGCTATCAAGACAGGGGGTAAGGTCTGATGGGTTACGGAATTCTGGATATCGGCGCTCAAACGCGCCAACAGGGCATGGCGGGGCTGCGTGATGCAGCCAACCGTGAGAACGAAATTGAGATGGGGAACAAGCAACTCAAGACGCAGGAGAAGCAGGCCAAGATGTCTGCTGCAGGTGCCGGCGCCGCCACTGGCGCCATGATCGGCGCATCCTATG
The DNA here is from genome assembly GCF_027707985.1 of Aeromonas sp. QDB03. Classification (NCBI taxonomy): domain Bacteria; kingdom Pseudomonadati; phylum Pseudomonadota; class Gammaproteobacteria; order Aeromonadales; family Aeromonadaceae; genus Aeromonas; species Aeromonas sp. QDB03. Next base: position 157,072 of record NZ_JAPCJG010000001.1, read on the forward strand.
GTTCGGTTGGTGGTCCCGTCGGCGCGCTCATTGGGGCGGGCGTTGGTTTTCTGGCAAGCAGCTTATTTTAAGGGGGCATGATGAGCGTATCGGGATTGGCAGAAGGGTTTCTGGCCGGCTTCAACACCATGGACCGCTATCAGCGGGGCCAGAAAGAAGATGAGCGGATGGATAAGGCCATGAGCCTGCGGGATGCCATGTGGCAGAACGAGCAGGAGCGGCAGAAGGTGGCCGACGAGCGATATCAGGGGGAGCGGGAGTACAGCATGGGTCGCGATAAGCTGGCTGATGCCCGCTATGACCGACAGTTCGCTCTGACAGAGAGGCAGGTAAAAACGTCAGAGGCGCGCGCCAGTGCTGCGGAACGTCGCGCTGCGGCGCAGGATGCCCGCCAACAGCAGGAGTATGAGTGGCAGAAAGAGCAGCGCAATAAGCAACTGTTCCAGCAGGAGAACTTACCGATCATCCAGTCTGGCTGGCAGGCTGTGGCCGAGGGCAAAGACCCGGGCGAGAAATTCTGGTGGATCGTGCGAGATCCACGGGCCGGAGCTTTCAACCCGGAGCGCTACCTGCAGCAGGATTATGCCGACGCCGGCAAGACCTTTGTCACTTATGCCGGTAACCTCGTGCGCCAGGCCCAGGAGGGCAAGCTCGATCCAACCACGCCGGAGGGGCATGCCGCGGTCAATAACCCGCAGTTTATCAAGGCGGCCGGCACCCTCTATCAGGATGAAGTAAACAAAGGGGTTGGTGACATTGACCCGGAGAGCGGCAAGACCATCACCGGCAAGCAGCTGAACAACATCATGATCACCCCGGACGGGCGCGGTGTGGTGCTGGGGGTGGAGGTGACTTATGACGATGGCAGCAAGGCGGTTCGGCCAGTCACCAATAACCGAACTGCGGCGCCGGACGATCACCCCAAGGTCATCCCCATCAACGACTTCTTGAAACCAGCGTACCAGCGGGCAGCCCTGGCCAAGCACATGATTGGCAGTGCAGATCAGCTGCGCACCTCTCTCGGCCTGACGTCCGGGCCTGACCAGGGTGGCTACAAGAAGGCGGTCACCGAGCTGGAGAAGCAGCACGGCCAGAACAGGGCGCGCATCTCTGCCAGCAACGCTGAGGATAAAGACCTGCAGCTGGATGCCCTGGATGCCCAGCTGGAGCAGAGCAAGGCGGCGCTTGCGGACACCTACGGCTTGACCAGCAAAACTGATGAGCCAAAGCAGGAGGCGCCAATCAAGGCGTGGACTGGTGGAGATCCAGAGCGCCTGCAGTTCATCAAGGAAGCGAACCATCATGGCAAGCTGAACGGGCTACTGGACAACCCCACCAGGATGAACACCGCATTCGAGCTGTGGCGCCAACAGGCTGCAGGGCAGAAGAAGGCGGAGCAGGCGACTGTGACCGCCAACCGGCTGCGCGATACACAAGTCAATGCCTATCAGGCTATGAGCCTGGCACAGGCCCGCCGCTAGTTGCCTTTCAACCACCCCAGCGTTAGCATCTCCCCATAGTCGGTCAGTCTGCATGCTGGCCACCCCATCCAATAAAGCCCTGATCGGTTCGCCGGTCGGGGCTTTTCTTTTGCCTGAAACCCGAGGACACCATGGACAAGCCTGGACTGCGTGACGCCCTGCCAAAGCCGCAATCATCTGACACTCGCACCGATCCATTCTGGAGCAATCTCGATAGCAGCCTGTCAGCTGCCACTGCTGCTCCAGCACAAGCCGGCCAATCTACCGCCAAGCGCGACCTTGATGTCGGTCTGGGCGATGTGGCGCGCGGGGTGGGGGCGGGCGCACTGGACCTGGTCGGCGGCATTGGCGAGCTGGCACGGCAGGCCAGCAACTTCGGCAAGGAGAACGCTGGTAAGCAGGGGGGGGACTACCTGGAGCAGGCCCGCGCCAAGATGGCCAACAGGCTGAGTCCCGTACTTGATATGGTGGCCGGCGCCGGCGATCTGGCTACATCAGGGGCTGAATCACTGACCGAGGGGATGAGCGCGGATGCCAAGGAGGCCATGGGGCGCCGGCTGGTTGATGAAACGCCGGAAGGGCGTTTGACCCCGGGGGATGGTGCGGGGGATATCGATGTCTGGGCCATGAAAATGGCACAGGGCGTCGGCTCCATACTGCCGACCTTGATGGCTGGCGGCGTCACAGGTGTGGCTGCTAAAGCCTCTATTGGCCGCGCCGTCACCGCCTCCATGGTGAAGCGTGGCGCAACCAAAGAGGTAGCCGAAGCGGTTGCCGCCAAGGCCGTTTCCAGAATCGCCACCGGTGCTGCCGTGACTACGGGGGCGACTGGGTCGGTGGGCAGCGCTGGGGTGAACACCCGTGACACCGTGCTGGGGATGAGCTTTGATGAGCTGGCTGCCAGTGACACCTTCCGCCAGTCCTTCACGCGAATCGACCAGGATCAGCAGACACAACATCTCTCCGATCAGGAGAAGCTGGGGCTGGCCAGGGAGGAAACTGCCAACCTGGCCAGCCGCGCCACCATGAGCGACGCCAAGGTATGGGGGGCCGCCGCCATGGGCTCCATGATGGGCGACGCCATGCTGTTCAAGATGCTGGCTGGCAAGGCCGCAACTGGCGGCGTGCTGAAAGGGGTCGCCAAGGGGGCTGCAGGTGAGGGTATCAGCGAAACCTTGGAGGAAGGGGTGCAGCAATACGCCGTCAACGAATCCCTCAACGAAGTGGCCGCCGCTGATATCGACCCCATGAAAGGTGTTGTGTCCAGTGCGCTGGAAGGCGGCTTGATTGGCATGGGGACCGGTGGCGCGCTGGGTGGCGTCGGTGACATGCGCGGCGGCAAGTCGCAGGTAGAAAGTGAAGTCGGCGCCCAGGTAGGCCCCGCCTCGGCGGAAGAGGTAGCACCCATTGAGCAGGGTGAACCAGTGCCGGCTGATACGGTTTCCGCTCCGGTGGAGCCGGGTCTGGCCCCTGCTGTCGATACTGTTGCTGAACCGGTGATGCCTGTCGGTGAGCAAAACCCGCTTGGCCCGAGTGCCAGCCAGTTTGACGAGATGCGCGATGTGCCGGCCTATTTGCGCCGCGACGATACCGCCGATCGCTTCAAAGGCATGGCAGAGAATAGCCAGACGCAGGAGGTGCTTGCCGGATCCCCGGCCCCTGCCGTTGACGATCTTCTCTCGCAGGCCACGCCTCAGCAGGATGAGGCGATCCTCGAGCCCGTGATGGCAGAGCAGCAGCTGTCCCCCACCGAAGATGTCTCGGAGCCACCATTGGCGCAGTCAACCGAGCCTCCCGCACTGGATGCAGTTGTTGGCCCACTCCAGACACTCCGCATCACCCGCAAGGGCAACCCGTTTGCAACCGAGAAAGAGGCCGCCATGGCCAGCCGCAAGGGCAAGGAGATGCCGGTGCCGCTCAATGGTGGCGGCTTTGGTGTGGCCGAGATCGCCGAAGTGGAGCAGGCGCAGGCGGCCGCAACCACGCAACCCAGCCCCCTACCGCTGAGTGACACAGGTATTGCCGACTCGAGTCAACCTTCTGACCTGTCAGCGGCAAGCACAACCGATGAAGCAGTCCCGGCCCAGCCCGCACCAGCAGGCGACACCAGCCAACTCGCGCCAGCAATCGATACCGGATACCGCGAGGTGATCCCCGCCAACCAACCGCAAGCAGAGGTGAGCAATGAGCCAGTTACCCCAGTACCTGCAATCGGCAGTGAACGACAAGGTGATCAGCCTGGCGCAGGCGAACCAACTGCAGCAGGTGCTGACCCAGCCATTGCCGGGCTCACCGAGGGAGCTGGAGCCGGAGATCGGGCAGATATCGCTGCGCCTGCATTTGTACCTGATGGACAGCAGCAAAATGACCAGACACTGACAACCCCGGCCACTGATGCTGGGGTTGTTGTTTCTGAGGGGGCGCAACCCGAGCCAGTGGCATCGAAGCCTGACTCCGCGCCAACGCCGTGGGCGGAAGCAATCAATAACCCTGATGGAACCATCACCCTGAAAGGTGAAGTGCCGATCATCAAGCAGTGGGCCAAGGATAGCGGCGTGAAGGTGATCCCGGGCAAGGGGGGGGTGTTGGTGGCCAAGTCATCGGCGGCCAAGGTGCGTGAATATGTGGCGACTGCCCCCAGTGAACCTGTGCAACAAATCGAAGTGGCCCGCGCTGAGGTGGCGCCGGATCCCACCGAGGCACAAAAGGAGGCCGGCAACTACAAGAAGGGTCACCTCACGCTGCAGGGGCTGGATGTCGCGCTTGAGAACCCCAAGGGCTCTACCCGTTCCGGTACCGATCGGGACGGCAAGGTGTGGCAATCCACCATGGCCCATGACTACGGCTACATCAAGCGCACCATGGGGGCTGACGGCGATCATGTCGATGTATTCATCGGTGATAAGCCGGAGAGCAACACGGTCTATGTGGTGGACCAGGTGGACCCCAAGACCGGCAAGTTTGACGAGCACAAAGTGATGATGGGGTTCGCCGATGAACAGGCGGCCAGGGCTGGTTACCTTGCCAACTATGAGAAGGGGTGGAAGGGGCTGAGCGCCATCAAGGCAATGCCGGTTGAAGAGTTCAAACGATGGGTGAAGGAGGGTGATACGAAATCTCCGGTCGCAGCTCAGGCAGTGGGTGGGGCTGCGAATTCGGTCAGCTTCTCAAAGCAGGCTATGGCCCAAGGCAACAAGCCAACCAAGTACTTGAGCCGTAAAGAGGCTGAGCTTGTATCCAGTGGCTGGTTCAAGGAGTACCGGGGGGCGAGCGGCATCAAGGTGCAGATCCATGCTACCCAGGGTGAGCTTGAGGGGGTGCTTGGGTTAGATGCCAAGGATGGACTGATCCGGCGTGCGGCATTCGACGACGACGCAGCAACCCTGCACGTGGCGGCCGACACCATCTCTGACCCCAAGCGGATGCGCGAGATCCTGCGCCATGAGGTGCTGGCCCACTATGGCCTCGCCAACGTGCTTGGCGATGGAGAGTACACCAAACTCATGAGCCGGCTCATTCAGTCGCAGAAAAACCCCAGCATGAAACCGGTGTGGGACTGGGTAAACACCCACTATGCCGACGAGGATATCGGTACCAAGGCTGAAGAGGTGGTGGCCCACCTCGCCGAACTGGAACAGGGGGCCTGGGGGCGCGGCTGGGATAGGGTTGTGGCCTGGGTCACCCGGGCGCTGCGTGCGGTCGGCTTTGTGCCTGATGGTATCACCGCCGCAGAGACGCGCTCCCTGATTGAGGGTTTGGGCAAGAAGCTGCAGCGCAACGGCCCAGATGATAACGGCCCTGATGGTGGCAAGAAATTTAGCCAAGAGACAAGCTCCGGTAATGAGCCATTCACTCCCGACAGTAAAGAGGCATATGGATATCGCCAGCAGTTGACTAAAGCAATGAGCTCACTTCGATCCGGCGATATCGCTATTGATGTTGGCTCAACTCCTGCAGTTCTCATGGCTGTTGGGGCCCCAAACCTAACAATGCGAATTAGTCGGGATACTGTGCGCAAGGCTATAAACGGGGTGAAGCATGACGTAGATATAACGACAGTAGAAAAGCTACCTGAATTATTAAGTGACCCATTGGCAATATTTGATTCGAAAACCCATACCGGTGAATCACTTGTAGTGTTACTTGATGCAAAAGACAAATCTGGCAAGCCTGTAGTAACTGCCATTCAATTAGGTGTCAATGCAGGTAAGTATCTTGAAGTAAATAGAATTGCCAGTATTCATGGGCGCCCTGATGAACAGGTTGGCCGATGGGTTGCTGATGGCATGACAAGATATATAAAGAAAAACCATCCTGGCTCTTTACTCACTGGGCTGCAATTGCCCTTAGGTTCAAGCATGGATGGTTCAGTTACAAATGTACTTAGTGAGGAAGACATTGTCAAACGTAGCCTGAAATTTAGTCAGGCTAATACCGCTACAGACAAGGCTATGGAAAAGCTCAATCTCGGCCCCAAGCCAGACATCATCGACAAGACCAAAATCAACCTGGACAAGATGCGCAAGGTAGACCGCGGCGTGGTGGAGTCATGGGTGGACCGCTTTATCAAGAAGGCCAACACCGAGGTGCTCGACGCCCTGGCCCCCATCAAATACGCCGAGGATGCAGCAGGCATCACCGACGCTGCCGATTCTGGCTATGTGGCAGCACGGATGGCCACCGGCGCGGCCTCCACCATGCAGGCGACCATGCTCTATGGCTTGCCGGAGTGGAAGGATGGGGTGATCCAGCGCAAGGTTGGTACCGGCGAGAAAGACGCGCTGCTGGGCATTTTCTCCAGTCTGGGGACAGATCTGCACAACTGGCTGGGCTGGATGGCCGGCCACCGGGCGGAACTGCTGATGGAGCAGGGGCGTGAGAACCTGCTGAGCGAGCAGGATATTGCAGCGCTGAAAGGGCTTGGCAAGGGTAAGGAGGCCAAATTTATAGAGGCCAAGGCGCGCTGGAATCGGCTCAATGCAGCAACGCTGGATCTGGCGCAGGAGGCGGGATTGTTCACCAAAGAGGCGCGGGCCGAGTTCGAAAACGAGTGGTACATCCCGTTCTTCCGGGAATCCGAAGACGGCGATGTGATCGCCCCCTTCAAGCCAAAGGGGATTGCCAACCAGAACGCCGGCATCAAGAAGCTCAAGGGTGGCGAGGCCAATACCAACGACCTACTCGAGAACATCTTCACCAGCACCAGCAAGCTGATCGACGCCTCGATGAAGAACATGGCGGCACAGAAGACGGTCTGGAATCTTGCGGATACTGGCCTCATCGAGGTGGTAGCCAAGCCCAACATGATGGACTGGCGTGCACTCAAAAACGGCAAGGACCTGATCACCGTCAAGCTGGAAGGGGAGGACTACATGGTCCGGGTTGAGGATCCTGACCTTTACCGGGCCATGACTTTCTTTGACCGCCAGCCATTCGGCTCAATGGTCAATATGGCATCCAAAGCCAAGCGGCTGCTGACTGCAGGGGTGACCGCTTCACCGGAATTTATGCTGCGCAACTTCCTGCGCGACTCGCTATCCAGCTGGGCGATCAGCAAGGATGGCTTCAAGCCTGTGATCGACTCCATCAAGGGGGTTAAGAAGACATTGGCGATGGATGGCAGCACCATAGATGTGATGTTCAGTGGAGCCAGCTTCCTGGGCGGCTATGTCAACGGCAACGACCCGACGGCCATGGCCGATACCGTGCGCAAGTCGCTGCGCCGCAAGGGGATGACGCCGGAGCAGATTGCCCGCTACGAAAAGAGCATCATCCGCAACGCAGCTCAAGCCAAGGGTGTGGTCGCAAATGTGTGGGAGAAGTACAACCGCTATGGCGAGGCTCTGGAGAACGCCAACCGTGAGGCTGTCTATGATGCGGCAATCAAGGCTGGCAAGAGCCACGCGCAGGCTGCTTTCGAGTCAAAGGACTTGATGGACTTCTCCATGCTTGGGGCGGCAAGAGCCATTCAAGGCGCGGCCATGATCCTGCCATTCTTCAACGCCCGCCTGCAGGGCCTGGGTAAATTGACCAGGGAACTGCGTGACAATCCGCGTGAAATTGCCAAGCGTGCCGGCATGATCACCGCCATGTCGCTCGGCCTGCTGGCCGCCAACTGGGACGATGAGCGATATGAAGAGCTGCCGGATTGGGACAAGGACGCCAACTGGCATTTCTTTGTAGGTGATCAGCACTTCCGGATCCCCAAGCCATTCGAGATTGGCGTGATGTTCGGCACCATCCCGGAGCGTATGGTGCGCGCTATGGGCGACAAGGACACAGGTGCTCAGTTCGGCAAGGCGGTGGCGCGGGCGATCGGCGATACCTTTGCCCTTAACCCGACCCCGCAGGTCGTCAAGCCGATGGTGGAGGCTGCCTTCAACTATGACAGTTTCCGTGGCGGCCCCATCGATAGCCCGCAGGATCTGGCCGTCAAGGCCGAGGCTCGCTACAACGAGCAGACCAGCTTGCTGATGCGCGAGCTTGGCGAGCTGTCTGGTTTCTCGCCCAAGCAGCTTGAACATTTGGTGATTGGCTATACCGGCACCATGGGTAGCTACGTCATGGCCGCCGCCGATGGTCTGATCCGGGCAGCCAGACCAGGCGAGTCGGCAAGCTGGCGGGCAGACGAAATCCCGCTGGTGAAAGCCGTATACCGCGGCACCGGCCCGGCCAAGTCCACCCAGCACATGGAGGAGTTTTACCGGATGCTCAACGAGGTGAACCAGCTCAAGCGCACGGTTGACCAGTATCGCAGCGAGGGGTTGAACGACAAGGCGAACGAGCTACTGGATGAGCAAGGCGGGATCTTGAAGGCGCGCCGCAGCCTGAGTCGCACCCAGCAGCAGGTGAGGGTGGTGCGCAATAAGATTGAGCTGATCCAGCGTGACCGCACCATGAACGCAGAGGAGAAGCGCCGGCGCATTGACGAACTGCTGGCTCGCCGCAATGACCTGGTGTACCAGGCGGTAAACAAGAACAAGGCGAACTGGGAGTAAGGGGGGAATCGCGGCCCTGGCTTACCCCTGACAAGAGCGGGTAAGCTGGGCCCTGACCAGTGAGGACCCAGACCATGTGGCTATTGTTTGCATTGATAATGATGGTGGTGGCGCTTAAGGCGTTCAGCTTTAGCTTCACCTTGGCACTGATCCCGTTTGCTGCCGGCTGCTGGTGTTTCAGCAAATCCAGCCGGAGTGATCTGGATGACTTTATGGCATACAGCTTTTTATTTGTCCTGGTTGGATTTGCCGTTGTAGAGCTTGCTCAGCTCTTTTAATTATTTCTTTATGCATGGGAATGCTTGATTAAGGCCTCGCTCAATTAAATCTATCGCCGACCAATTTAATTTTTCTGGGTGCTCTCGCATATATTTAACTGATATTAGCTGCAACTGACCTACTGTTATATTGTTGGCGTTATTTCCAGGGCAAATTGTTATGCCTTCATAGCTATCATAAACCCCAACTAAATACCCCATGCAAAAAGCATCTTTTTGAAAGTGATCATCACTCCTCTCATCACTAGAGCAGCGATCAAGAATTTCATTTCCTGAGTAAAATCCTGCGTGTGAACTAAAACTTAGCAATGAGAAAAGAATGGCTAGTGGAATTAATCGAAACATCATTTAGTCGCACCCATACTCATTGCAAATAACGGAGAAGGAATCGCCATCACTATCTGAGCCATTAATTATAGTAGAGTCGCCCATTTTGGTTGCGGTGCTATCCCACGAATTCCCATCAGCATCTCGGCCGGAGGTATAGGTGTTATTGCCTAACTTCTGGCTTTGCTGGCTCCATGTCGAGCCAGTTCTAGAGTTGCTTCCATCTACGTAGGTAGAATCACCAAATTTCTGTACCGTATAAGTGTTTCCACTGTCATCAAAACAGGTTTTTAGACTGCCAGAACCGATACACTCGGCAGATGCGGCCCCAGCAAAAAGAAGCATGGAAGTTATAGCGGCAGTTGCTAAACGCATCAAGACTCTCCTTCTTCTATCAGTAAATGACATATTATTTATCTTTAGAAGCTGGGGTGATGTGATCAACATCAAAGCTATGGGGGGCATTTTTAATTTCCTTTCGGATGACCTCCAGCAACTCCCGCATCTCTTGCAATTGATCGCTAAGCGGTTCGTAACGAGATTTGTTGATTTTTCGGGGGATGAGTAAAGCCCCAGAAGGTAGCGTGTGTTCAGGGCGGGCAATGTCTAACCCATCCAAGATCTTAAATCTTTCGCCATCTGCTGACTCGATATCTTCATCGATAGTGAACTGGAGCCTCTTGACGATTTCTGCGTTGAGAGAGCGACCTGATTTATCAGCTTGCTCTTGAAGGAAGCTGCGCATCTCATCCGACATTCGTAGCGGGTATGGCTTCGGCTGGCTCATGGTTTTTTCCGGTGTTTCTATGCAGGCATTTAAGCATTATCACTAGTGATAATGACTCTTAAAGACTCACAAATCAAAGATTCTATTTGACTCTGAATCTTTTTGAATCTAGCCTGATGTTGAGGGCCATGTTGTTGACTCTCTGTACATTCATGCTTCAGCAACAAGTCAGGAGATCAAGGTGAGCAGTCAAGTACCGCCGACATCAATCAGGTTACCGGAAGATCTGAAGAAGTGGTTGGGGCATAGAGCTGTTGATAACGGCGTAAGCCTGACCAAGGAGGTTATCTCCATCCTTTACACCGAAATGAAAAGAGTGGGTGAGGATGCTGAGAGAGAGGTGGCCTAGGGGAAAAGAATTCGGCCCCAGCGGGTGCAACCGCCAAGGCCGAGGAATGTAAACCAAGCACGCAAATGATTGGAGTTACTTTATGACTATACAACAACAGTATCAGCAAACCAAAGTTTTGACAGGGCCGCAGAATTCCATGCCGGTGATTGCCGGGGTGGAGATCGCTACTGATGATGCCGGGCGGTTCAATCTCAATGCCCTTCATCGGGCGAGCGGTCTTGGCGCAAGTAAGGCGCCTGCCCAGTGGTTGCGTACCAAGCAGGCACAAGAGTTGGTCGCAGAGGTAGAAAAACAAACTATGCAAATCTGCATAGTTTCCATCGAAGGCCGTAATGGCGGCACTTTCGCCCACGAGCTACTGGCGATATCCTACGCCGGCTGGATCAGCCCAGCATTCCAGCTCCAGGTCAATCAGGTGTTCCTTGATTACCGCACCGGGAAGCTGGCACCGGTTCCGCAGCAACTCACAACCATCGAGATCCTGCAGATCGCCATGCAGTCAGAACGGGAGCGCCTGCGCCTACTGACCGTTAACCAAGAGCTGGAGCAGAAGATCGAGACGGATGCTCCGCTGGTTCGCTTTGCCAAGCAGGTGGAGGTAACTCCAGATGCCATCAGCGTGGCGCAAGCCGCCAAAATCATTGGCACCGGGCAAAAGCGCCTTTATGCGTATTTGCGCCAGATTGGCTGGGTCAGCCGCAAAAATGAGCCCTACCAAGCCAAGATTGAGCAGGGTTTGATGGATGTGAAGATCAGCCCTTGGGAGCATCCTGAGTTTGGCCTGCAGAAGCGGTCAGTTGCTTTGGTAACAGGTAAGGGGCTGTCAAAGTTGCAGCAGCTGTGGGCTGTGGACCAGGGGAGGTTGCTGTCATGAGCGCCACCCAACTGCAGGTAGAGCTGACAGCCTTGCTGAGCAAGCTGGAAGGCATTGATATGAGCAGGGTTGAGTGGGCTGATATCACGGCGCGGATAGAGCGGATGATGCCTGAACAGGCAGAGTAATAATGGTGGGGCTTCGGCCCCATTTTTGTTGACACTTTGCCAGGGGCTGTCGTAATGTGCGCAGGCATCAAATGATGCCGCTCGGATGAGTGGGTTTTTAAAACCATAACCTGGAGATTGCCTTTTCTGGTTATGGTAAGCAGTGCCTAATTTACTTAATTTCAGCGCTACTTGTGCGCCAACCGTGAACCATAACCTTTAAACAACTGCCTGCAAGTGGACTATCCACACGCGGCGGTGACTTGTGTTATGGAGCTTTCACGATGACCATTCTTGCCAACATTTCCTCCCTTGAAGATATGCTCATGCATCTCGACCTGTCGCAGGTAGAGCGCCAACGAGCCGACTCTCTGCTTGCAGCAATTCGCAGCGAAGCTATCCAACTCTCACACCAAGAATTTCAGCGTAGCAATTCAGAATCGACGCCAAGTGTGGCTTCGGCAGCCGTGCTGCGCGGTTGATCAGCCCCATGTGCTCATCGTCTGACACACTCCAATCCGGGTCCGCCAGGATTGCCTGGACAGAGATCCCCATCGCCGTCGAGACCATTACGGCCTCGGCCAGCCCCATGAAGTCGTCGTGGTGTGGCGAAAGCCATCTGCTGATGCTGGAGCGGGGGATGGTGGTCAGCTTGCTGATCTTGGTCTGGCTGAGCTTCCGTTCAGCCATCAGCTTGCGAACCTTCTTCTTTGTACGATGGACGTAATCGAGGCTAGCGCGGGTCAGATACCGCTTCATGGATCTTCCTTATCTGTGGTGGCCAACCGTGCTCTAGATCAAGTTTTTATTGTTGTCCCAAATATGGGCCGCCCATAGTGTAACTGCTCAGTATTGGCACATAAGGGTCATGTAAATTGTAGGTTAAAAATAAGAAGTAGAACGCACAGTAGTCACCGCCAAATTACCAGTAACGACGGAGTCTAGTGGTTGTATGGCGAGCAATAGAGCACGGGGTTGTTTTGACACCAGGATGATGGGTAGAAGGAGGGGCAAAGAAAGGACTCCCACGGTCCCGCAAAAAGTGGTAAATTCGTTGGTGTACTGTATGGGTATACAGTGCGCCACAGTCGAGAGACTGAGGGCGGATAAGCGGGGGGCCTGAACGGATGGATTCACTAACTGAGCTTGAGAGTTTTCTTGAGGCATTGGACATGACAAGGGTGGAGGAAGAGAAGATCGCGCGCATTCTTGAAAGACTTCGCGATGAGCTGAGCGCTGCTTCATGAGGTTGCAGCCGGTTCAGATTGGCCCGCCATTGAGCGGGCTTTTCTATGCGCGCTCGGCAGGGAAAAGCCGGGGATTTTTTGGGGCAATTTTGGGGCAAAGTGATAGGTAAAATGCGGTGGAATGCGGTGTTCTTATGGGTGGGAAGATCGTTGAAAATCAAGCTGAAAGCCTTTTGCCAAGCGGCTTTAGCGAGGATCCAGGTAGCAATCAATCATTCCTTTGCCGATAATCGCGGGTCATAATAGCGCAAACCGCCCTTTCTCTGTAGCAAGGCCTGACTGATGAAGTTATTTGTAAAAGATTTGACCGTGATCGACTCCAGCTACCTGTGCGAACGCCGCGGTATGGTGGGGGAGAGCTGGCTGGTGGACATCGAAATGAGCGGCGAGCTCAACGAGATGAGCATGTTGCTGGACTTCGGCCGGGTCAAGAAACTGATCAAGTCGATCATCGACGATGAGGTGGATCACAAGCTGCTGGTGCCGACCGAATGCCCCCTGGTGCAGGTGGCCCAGCTGGATGGTGACGAGAGCACCGTCGATCTGCTGCGGCCGGGTCGCTCCATTCACCTGCGCTGCCCGAGCCAGGGCTTTGCCTTCATTCCGGCCCCCCAGGTGGACAAGGAGTCCGTCACCCGTTATCTGCTGGCGGTGCTGGCCAAACGGCTGCCGGGCAACATCAAGGACTTGTCGCTGACCCTGCGCCAGGAGGCCATCGACGGCGCCTTCTACCACTACAGCCACGGCCTCAAGAAGCACGACGGCAACTGCCAGCGCATCGCCCACGGCCACCGCTCTCCCATCGAGATCCACGTGGATGGCGAGCGCGACCAGGAGCTTGAGCTCAACTGGGCCGAGCGCTGGGCCGACATCTACCTGGGGACTGACGAGGATCGGGTGGCCCTCGGCGATCTCGCGTTGAGCGAGCAGGCCAAGGCCATCCTGCAAGAGGCCGGTGAGCACTACGTCGGCTTCAAGTATGTGGCGCCGCAAGGGCTGTTCCAGCTGGCCATGCCGGCGGCGGAGGTGGAGATGATCGACACCGACACCACCATCGAGCTGCTGGCCCACTACATCGCCCGCGAGGTGAAGAAGAGCGTGGGCGACAAGTTCATCAAGATTGTCGCCTATGAAGGGGTGGGCAAGGGCGCCATCGCCTACGCCTGATCCCGCGCTGCTTGCCAGTAAAAAAACAAGGCCCCGCATCTGCGGGGCCTTGTCGTTGCCGGGGCTGGTGTGGACGTCAGGCGCTGAGCCGGAAGCGCTTGACCAGACTCTCCTGCTGCTCGGCCAGCGAGTCGAGCTGTTGGCTGGTCTCGGCCACCCGCTCTATGCCCTGATAGTTGAGATCCGAGATGTCGGAGATGCGGTTGAGGTTGGTGGCGATGTCGGCGCTGGTGGCCTGCTGCTGCTCGGCGGCGGAGGCGATCTGGCTCGACATGTCGCTGATGAGCACCACTATGCCCTGCACCTCCTCCATGGCGTTGTTGGCGTGGGAGCTCTGATCCATGCAGCTGTCCATCTCGCGCGAGCACTCCTGCATCACGGTCACCGCCTTGGCGACCCCCTGCTGCAGGTTCTCGATCATGGTCTGGATTTCGCTGGTGGACTGGGCGGTGCGCCCGGCCAGGCTGCGCACCTCGTCGGCCACCACCGCAAAGCCGCGTCCCTGCTCGCCGGCCCGGGCCGCTTCGATGGCGGCATTGAGGGCCAGCAGGTTGGTCTGCTCGGCGATGCCGCGAATGACGTCGAGGATGTTGCCGATCTGGCCGCTCATGGCACTCACGTCGCCGATCACCTTGCCGGTCTGCTGCAGCTTGCCCGCCAGCTGGTGGGTGGTGGTGATGTTGCCGGCCATCACCTTGCGACCGGTCTCGGAGGCTTTCTCCACGTCCATCACCCGCTCCAGGGTCTGGTTGGCGGCCTGGGCCACCTCGCGCACCGAGGCCTCCATCTGGGTCATGGCGGCGGCGACCGAGGCGGTCTCCTGGCGCTGTTTCTCCAGATCCGCCCGCACCGATTCGGTGGTGTGGCGGTTGTCGTGGGCGGCGTTGTTGAGCTGGGCTGACGCCTGGGAGAGCTGGCTCAGCACTTCGCCCATCTGCTCGATCAGCAGGTTGACCTGGCTGCCGAGCCGGCCGAACTCATTGTTGCTGCGAAAACCGATGCGCTGGGTCATGTCGCCCTGGGTCACCTCGGTCAGCACCCGCAGCAGCTCCTTGAGCGGACGGCGAATGGCCTTGCCGAGGGTGTAGGCCACCAGGATGGCGATGGTGATGGCGATGACCAGTGCTACCCCCTGGGTGAGGGTGCTCTGGGTCTGCACCTTGCCGGAGGCGCGGATGCTGTTGTTCATCAGCTGCTGGCTCTGGGCGGTGATCTGCTCGAGCTTGCTCTGGATGTTGACGATGAGCTTGCTGGCCTGCTTGCTCTGCTCGCGCATCCGCTCCTGCTGCTGCATCAGCGCCAGGTACTGGGCCAGCACGCCGTCGCTGGCAGTGGTGTCGCGTACGAAGCCGTGCACGTAGTGGCCCATGTTGTTGTCAAAATCCTTGAGCTCCCCCTGCAGATCCTTGATGGTGCTGTTGAAACCCTCGATCTGCATCTTGTTGCGCTTGAGCGCCGCCTCGATGGGTGCGGGGATGCTCTGGTTGAGGGCATCCATGGTGGAGAGTTCAATGGCGGAGAGCTTGGTGGTCAGGGTCTCGGAGAGCATCTTGATGAAGCTGTCGTCGATGGTGATCATCATGTCGCCGAGGTTCTTCTTGAACTGGGGCAGGCTGACCTGGAACTGGCCCTTGGCCTGGTTCACCTTGTAGAGCCGGGTGAGCAGGGCCTGGTGTTCGGTGGGCAGGGTGTCGGTCAGCTGCAGGTAGTCCTTGACCAGCTGGTTGAGCGCGCCGAGCTCTCCCTGCAGCTCCGGGTGTTCCGCCGCCTGCCGGGCGAGGGTGGCGAGGGTCTGGTCGACCAGCGCCTTGGCCTGCTGCAGCTCGGCCACTTCGGCCGGGATCTGCTTGAGATCCTGCTCGGTCAGCACGTCGGTGAGCCACTTGTTGGCGCTGAGCAGGCTGATCTGGGTCTGGCTGCTGGCGATCACCAGCGGCATGGTCTGCCGGGTGACCTGATCCAGCGCCTGATTGAGCTCGCTCTGGCTGCGGAAGGTGAGTACCGAGGTGGCCGCCATCACGGCCACCAGGATGGCAAAGCCAAGATAGACCCTCTGCAAGATGGAGAGGTCTGACATTGTTTGTTTCATTATTGTCCCGCTGTATATGCAAAAGTCCCTTGCCTGAATACCCCGTCCATTTGATACCCTGCTACCACTGTGGGCGAGCAACGTCGGCAGACGTCTTCCGGCTATCGGTATTTTTAACAATAACTGAAGAGAATGGGACAACGGCTGTGTCAAATGTCGGCTTGTGTCACACTTGCCGGGCCTTGATGACGGGCGTTGGAACCGCTTGAGACAGGCATTGAATTTTCTTTTTCATATAAAGGAGTTATCCATGGCGCAAGAAACCATTTTCAGCAAAATCATCCGCAAAGAGATCCCCGCCGACATCCTTTATCAAGACGACCTGGTGACCGCCTTTCGCGACATCCAGCCCAAGGCCAAGACCCATATCCTGATCATCCCCAACGTGCTGATCCCCACCGTCAACGACGTGGAGCCGGATCACGAACTGGCGCTGGGCCGGATGTTCACCGTCGCCCGCAAGCTGGCCAGCGAGGCAGGCATTGCCGAGGATGGCTACCGCCTCATCATGAACTGCAACCGCCACGGCGGGCAGGAGGTCTACCACATCCACCTGCATCTGGTCGGCGGCCAGCCGCTGGGACCCCTGCTCAGCCTGTGATGCCGCGCCTTCCTCTGGCCGGTCTGCTGCTGGCCGGTTCCCTTCTGGGGGGCTGTGCCTCCCACTGGCAAGACATGTTCGTCTCCTATTCCGATCAGATGGTGCCGCTGCGCAACCAGCTGTTGCTGGGTCATGCCGCCGAGGCGCTGCCCGAGGTGCGCGACTCCACGCCGGGGGACGATACCTATGTGCTGGACCGGCTGGAGCAGGGGCGTATCGCCTGGCTGGCGAGTCAGGATGCCGCCAGCAAGCAGGCCTTTGTGGCCGCCGACAGCCGGCTGGCGTGGGAAGACAATCAGGCCGAGTACCGGGTCAGCCAGGGGCTGGCCCAGGCGGGCAGCCTGCTCACCAATGACCAGACCATGGTTTACCGTGCGCCCGATTACGAGCGCACCATGCTGCACCACTATCTGGCTCTCAACTACCTGCAGCGCGGGGATGCCGAGGGGGCCCTGGTGGAGGTGCGCCGCGCCAACCAGGTGCAGGAGCAGGCCCTCAAACGGCGGGCCGACGAGGTGCGCAAGGCAAAGCAAAAGAGCGAAGAAGTCGAGGCCGAAGGGGAGATGCGCCAGCTGATGTCGCGCGGCGCTCCCGAGCTCGACCGGCTGATCGGACGGGTCAAGAACGGTTTTCAAAACGCCTACACCTTCTATTTCTCCGGCGTGCTCTATGAGGCGGCCGGCGATCTCAACGATGCTTGGGTCGACTATCAGCGCGGCTACCAGATAGCGCCGGACAACCGCAGCCTGCAGGATGCCTTGCTGCGCCTGGCTGTGCTGCGCGGCGCCGCAGACGAGATCCGCGAGACCGAGAAAAAAGTGGGTCGCAAGGCGCCGCCCCTAGCCAAGAGTCAGGGCCAGCTGGTGGTGTTGTTTGAAGATGGGCTGATCCCGGCACGGCGCGAGCTGTTCCTGCCGCTGCCCATCGCCACCTCAGGCGGTGATTTTCGCACCTTTACCGTCGCCATCCCCTATTACGATAATCGGGCCAGCGACACCGGGCCGCTCACGGTATCGGTGGGCAAGCGGGTCGAGCAGACCAGCGAGCTGGTCAGGCTGGAGGCGCTGGCGGCCAAAGATCTGCAGGAGCGGCTGCCCGGCATGCTGACTCGCCAGGCGCTGCGGCTGGTGGCCAAGGAGCAGGTGCGGCGCACCGCGGCCAAGGAGGGGGGCGATGTGGGCAACATTCTGGTCGGCATCTTCAACACCCTCTCGGAGCGGGCTGACACCCGCAGCTGGCTGACGTTGCCGGCGCAGGCTGCGAGCTGGCAGGGGATGCTGCCTGCGGGCGACGTGAACCTCACCCTGGGAGCCGGTGCTGCGCAGCGGCAATTGCCGCTCACCATCCACCAGGGACGCACCACCCTGGTGTGGGTGCAGCGGCTCGGCGCCGGGTTGACGACCCGGGTGATGCCGCTGTGACGGCGAACGATGGCAATACACATGAGTGACCGGTCGGGCCCCTCGGGGTCGCCGGCAAGGAGAGCAAGATGAAAGCACACGGGTTGGCCCTGGGCCTGGTTCTGCTGCTGGCAGGCTGCGCCACCAATACCTCCGGCGTGGCGCTGTATGGGGCGGCGGGAGCCGCACCAGTGGCGGAGCAGCATCAAAACGTCAATGTCACCCTGACCGAGCTCAGCCGGCGCGAACAGAACGGCCTGCTGCAGGTCAATGTGGCGGCGGCCAGCACCCAGCGCGGCGACAACAAGCTGCAATACCTGTTCTATTGGTATGATGAGGCGGGGCAGGAGGTGGCCAGCGATGGCCGCGGCTGGACGCCGCTCAAGCTGCACGGCTATCAGACCCGCACCCTGTCTGCCCTGGCGCCGAGCCCGGCCGCCCGGGGCTACCGGATTTACGTACGCGAAGTGATTGAGGAATCCTACTGATGAAAATGAATCATGCCCTGCTGATCCTGACCGGCGCCCTGCTGCTGGGCGGCTGCTCCAGCACCACCGTCAGCTATGGCGATCCGACCGAAACCGAGACGGTGACCGTCGATTACGGTTCCAGCGATCTGCAGGCCATCGCCGACAAGATGGCGGATTCCATGCTGGCGTCGCCGGCCACCAGCGAGATCACCGCCGGCGGCCGTCCGGTGATGTTCATGGACTCCATCCGCAACAAGACCTCCGAGCACATCGACACCGAGGCCATCACCGACACCATCCGCACCAAGCTGCTGCGCGCCGGCAAGTTCCGCTTTGTCGACATGAGCAAGGTGGCGGCGGTCAAGCAGCAGCTCGAATACCAGCAGAGCAGCGGCATGGTGGATCCTGCCTCCATGGTGCGCCTGGGCAAGCAGACCGGCGCCCGCTACATGGTCTATGGCAACCTCGCCAGCATCGTCAAGGACAACGGCAAGGTGAAGGATGTCTACTACCAGATGACCATGAACCTGATGGATCTGCAAAACGGCGAGCTGCTGTGGGCCGATCAGAAGGAGATCCGCAAGCAGGCCAAGAAGTCCACCTTTGGCTGGTAAGTCGAGCGAGGTCTCTCTGGAGGCCGCCGAGCGCGCCCTGTTGGCCCGTCTGCCGCCGCCCTGGCGTTCGGGCCGGCTGGCGCCATTGGCCAGCGGCCTGACCAACTGCAACTATCGACTGCGCCTCCCCTCGGGGCGCAGTCACTTTTTGCGCCAGGGCCACCCCGATCCGGTGCGCCTTGGCATCGATCGGGCCACCGAATGGCAGCTCTATCAGGGGGCCGTGGGGCAGGGGCTGGCCTTGCCCTGCCATCACAGCGATCCTGCCAGTGGCCTGATGCTGCTGGACTGGTGCGACGAGCCGAACTGGCTGGCGGCGCCGCCCCCGGCTGCGTTGCAGCCAGGGCTGCTGGCCGGGGTGCTGACGCGGCTGCACCGGCTGCCGGTGCCGAGCGTGGTGATGGCGGTGCGGGCCCACAGTGCCGGCTATCGTGCCCGGCTGGCCCGGGTGCCTGCCTGGCTGCCGGCGCTGGAGCGGGGGCTGCTGGCCAGCCGCGAGCCCGCCGATTGCTGGCTCCCTTGCCATCATGATCTCAATCCGGCTAATTTGTTGGGGAGCCGGCCCTGGGTCATCGACTGGGAGTATGGCGCCGCCGGGCATCCCGGTTTCGAGGTGGCCAGCATCCAGCGCACCCACAATTGGCAGGATGCCCAGCGCGAGGCACTGGAGCAAAGCTATTGCGAGCGGGCAGGGGGGCCGGTCGGCCCGCGCGGTTTTCAGAGCCGGGCATTTTTGCCCTGGGTCGACTACATAGGGCTGTTGTGGGCGCTGCTGATGGCCGAGCAGCAGCCGGGGCCCGATTACCAGGCGCTGATCGATCTCAACCGGCAGCGGCTGGAGTAGGCATCAGGCATTATGAATCATCCGTTGCGTCAACCCTGTTTCATCAACATTGGAGCCTTGCATGGTGACCACCTTTTCCTGGCGCAAGCCCAGTAGCTGGAGTCTGCTGCTGCTCTGTCTGCTGCTGGCCGGCTGCTCCACCCGGGTCGTCTATTACTGGCTCGACGTGGCCATCGTCTGGCAGTTGGACGACTACTTCTCGCTGGATCGCGGCCAGAAGCGCTTGCTGGACAACGAAGTGAAGGGGCTGATGGCCTGGCACCGCCAGCGCGAGGTGCCCCGTTATGCCGACGATCTGGATGCGCTGGCCAAGGCGGTGGCGAGCCCCATGACCCCGGCCCAGGTCTCCCGCCATCTGGATGCGGCCCAGCAGAGCCTGACCCGTACCCTGGAGAACACGGTGCCGCGGGCGGTGCGGCTGGCGCGCACTCTGACCGAGGCGCAGGTGGCCATGTTCATGAAGGACCGGCTCACCCGTCAGGCGGAACGGGAAAAGGAGTTTGCCGACAAGCCGAGGGAGGAGATGCTCAAGGAGTTTCGCGACAAGATGAACGAGCGGCTGGTGTTCTGGATTGGCGAGGTGAAACCGGCCCAGGCGCCGCTGGTGGCCCAGTGGGCCCAGTGGCAGTACGAGCTGCAGGCCCCCTGGCTTGAGTTTCAGACCGCCTGGACCAAGGAGCTGGACCGGCTGATGAAGCAGCGCCAGAGCCAGGACTTCGGCGCCCAGCTCACCGCCCTGCTGCAACAGGGGGACGGCCTGATGGATGGCCGCTTCACCGGCTACACCGATCAGTCGCGCCAGCGCACCGTCAACTGGCTGAGCGATCTCAGCCAGTCGCTGGACATCTCCCAGCGGGCCCACCTCTACAGCCTGCTCAAGGGCTATGCCCGCGATTTCAGGCAGATGTCGGAGGGATAATTGCGCCAAGGGGGCCGCAGGGCAGGGGCCGGCCGGCCCCCATGCCCTTGTTCTGGCGGGGCCCCTGTGGTAGTTTGCCCTTTCTATTATGCGGGAATTAACTTTTTGAGCCTGACCGACAAAGTGAAACTGGCGCTGATGACCCTGCTCATCACCCTCGCTCTGTTGTTCTCTACCCTCTCGGTGGAGGGGTTCAAGCTGCCCGCAGCCCAGCAGTCGAGCCAGCAGGTACAACTGATGGGGGATACTGTGGCGCCGACCGATGGCGCTCCGGTGATCCACAGTGCCAGCGACAGCGACGACGGGGTCGTCAAGTTCGTCAGCTCCCACCAGAATCACCTGCTGCGGCTCGAACACTCCCTGCGCAGCGATCATCAGCCCGGCAACGTGGTATACCAGCTGATCATGAGCTGGTCCCAGCAGGCGATCCTGCTGCTGCTGTGCGGCCTGCTGTTCTATGCCGCCCTCTTCTATCGCAAACACAGTTTCCGCGATCGGTTTGCCACCATCCATCGGCACCGGTTGCAACGCCAGCACCTGCAATACCGTTTCTGTCAGAGTTACCTCGCCTGATCCCGATGGGGTCCGGTCCTTTCGCACCACCTCATCGCCTCCTGCTGCCTGCTCACCGCGCGTGAACGGGCCACTGTCTCATTCGTATTTTCTTGCGTGCCGCCTGCGTGGCGAGTGCGCAGCCTTCTCCTGACAGAGGCTGATTTCATGAGAAAAAAGAGTCGTATCACCTTGAACCGCATGAACATGTGGCAGTACGCCCTGCTGCTGCTCATGCTGTTCACCTTTGCGTTTTACTCCCTGCCCACCTTCTTCGGTGAGCAGCCTTCCCTTGGTCTGCACGGCCAGACCAGCCTGACCGAGGCGCAGCGTACCCTGCTGGCCGACAACCGCATCGAGCCACTCAAACAGGTGCAACAGGGCGAGCGGGTCGAGCTGGTGTTTGCCAGCCAGGCCGAACAGCAGCGCGCCAAGCAGCTGCTGGAGCAGCAGGGCTATGACAGCTCGGCGCTGACCCTGGAGTTCTACTCCAACGCCCCGGGCTGGATCAGCCAGCTTGGCGCCGCCCCCATCAAGCTCGGGCTGGATCTGCGCGGCGGCTCCCAGCTGCTGATCGGGGTCGATCTGAGCTTCGTGGTCGACAACCAGACCAAGAACCTGGTGGACATGCTGCGCACCCAGTTTCGCGAGGCGCGCCTGCGCGGCGCCAACGTGGCCCGGGTGAGCGAAGGGGAGGTGAGGGTGATTTTGCCTGAGGTGGCCGATCAGGCGCCCTGGCTCACCATCATCAAGGATTCCGCCGGCACCCGGCAGGATCAGTGGACCCTCAAGCGCAGCGGCAACGAGCTGCGGCTGGTGATGAGCGAGGCCGAGCGCACCCTGCTGGCCAACAACGCGGTGACCCAGAACCTGTCGATCCTGAAAAAGCGGATCAACGAGCTCGGCATTGTCGAGGCCTCGGTCCAGCGTCAGGGTCAGAACGGCATCCGCATCGAGCTGCCCGGGGTGCACAATCCCAAGCAGGCGAAAGAGGTGATCGGGGCCACCGCCTCGCTGGCCTTCTACGAGGCCCAGGCCGACAGCCGCTTCTTCATGGCGGATCGCAACGGTCAGGCGGTGGGGCTGGCCCGCAAGCCGGTGCTGACCGGTGAGCACATCGTCGATGCCCGCGCCAACATGGGCGAGATGGGGCAACCCCAGGTCAACATCGTGCTCGACAGCCTGGGCGGCAGCAAGATGAACCAGTTCAGCCGCCAGAACGTGGGCAAGCCGATGGCTACCGTCTTTACCGAGTACAAGACCAATGCCGAAGGCAAGCTGCGGGCCAGGAGCGAGGTGATCAACGTCGCCACCATCCAGACCGCTCTTGGCAACCAGTTCCGCATCACCGGGATCGGTAGCCTGCCGGAAGCCCAGGAGCTGGCCATGCTGCTGCGGGCCGGCGCCCTCACCGCGCCCCTCAAGATCCTGGAAGAGCGCAGCATAGGCCCGACCCTGGGTCTGCAGAACATCGAAGCGGGTTTCACCGCATTGGCGTTCGGTATGGCCGGCATGATGCTGTTCATGATGGCTTGGTATCGCAAGTTCGGCTGGGTCGCCATCACCGCGCTCATCGCCAACCTGCTGATGCAGGTGGGCATGCTGGCAGTGCTGCCGGGCGCCGTGCTGACCCTGCCGGGGATCGCCGGTCTGGTGCTCACCGTCGGCATGGCGGTGGATACCCACGTGCTGATTTTTGAGCGGATCAAGGACCGGTTGCGGGAAGGGGGCTCGTTGGCCAACGCCATCGACTTTGGTTACCGCTCGGCGTTTCGCACCATCTTCGATGCCAACATCACCACGCTCATCTGCGCCGTGGTGCTCTATGCCATTGGTTCCGGGCCGCTGCAGGGCTTCTCCATCACCCTGATCCTGGGCCTCATCTCCAGCATGGTGACCGGCATCTGGGGCACGCGCGCCATCATCAACCCCCTGTGGGGCAAGAGCAGCGCCAAGCTGCTGAGGGTGTGACCATGACTGACCACCACCTGTGTCATCGCGCCGCGCGTTCGAGCCTGCTCCGCGCCCGCGTCACGCGCTTCCCTGCGGGAAGCCAGAGCCATCTGCTGTCGAGGGAACAACAATGCTGAGAATGATCATTGCCATGGGGCTGACCCGCTGGCGTTACATCGGCCTGTGGGCCTCCGTGCTGCTGACCGTGGCGAGCATCGCGGTGCTCGCCATCAACGGCCTCTCCCTCGGTCTCGACTTCACCGGCGGCATCCTGCTGGAGTTTCGCATCCAGACCCTGAAGGAGGCCCATGAGCTCAACGCCCTGTTGACGGCCCCCCTGGCGGGCGTGGTCGAGCTGCACGGTGCCGGTGTGCCCGGCGAGTGGCTGATCAAGCTGCCGCCCCACGAGCTGCCCTGGGCGGCCGAGGAGCTGGCGGTGATGCTGGGTCAGCAGCTCAACCTGCCGGTGGAGCTGCTGCGCACCACCATCGTCGGCCCCCAGGTGGGCGCCGAGCTGTTCCAGCAGGGGATGCTGGCGGTATTGGTAGCCTCGCTCGCCATCTCCGCCTACCTGGCGGTGCGCTTCGAGTGGCGCCAAGCCATCGGCATCCTGGTGTCGGTGCTGCACGACGGTCTGGTGGCGCTGGGGCTGCTGGCGCTGTTCAACATCGAGTTCGATCTCAACGTCATCGCCGGTTTGATGGCGGTGATCGGCTACTCGCTCAACGACAGCATCGTCATCTCCGACCGCTTGCGGGACTTGCTCAGCTCGCGCACCCAGATGGGGATCCACGACTGCTCCGATGTGGCCATCAAGGCCACCTTCAGCCGCACCATGATCACCTCGGGCACCACCTTGTTCACGGTGGGAGCCCTGCTGCTGTTCGGTGGCGACGCCCTCTACGGTTTCTCCTTCACCCTGTTCGCCGGCATCCTGGTGGGCACCATCTCCTCCATCACGGTGGCCTCCACCGTGCAGGAGCTGCTGGGCCTCTCGCCGCAGGCTTACCAGAAAAAAGAAGAGGAGCTGGCGGAGGCGGCGTGACCCCGCCATTCCCATGTAAAACGGGCCCTCGGGCCCGTTTTTTTATGCGCAGCTGAAATGAGGCTCAAAAGCCCGAGCCAGGTTGCAGCAAGAAGGCGGCCTCCTCGGCCGTGTCCTGGCGGCCCAGGATGGCGTTGCGGTGGGGGAAGCGGCCAAAACGCTCGACGATCACCTGATGGCGGCGGGCAAAGTCGGCAAAGCCAGCGAAGGTCTCCCGCGCCGGGCCGTCTGCCTGCTCGGCCGCCAGCCCCTCGAACAGGGTCACGCTTCTGGCCTGTTGCTCGCGGGATTCGGTGTGCTCCAGCGGCAGGTAGAAAAAGACCCGCCCCAGCGGGGGCAGTGCCAGATCCGCCCCCAGAGAGAGCCCCTTGAGGCAGAGATCCCGCGCCTTGGCATCCTGGGCAAAGGCGGCGGGGGTGCCGCGGTGGATGTTGCGAGGCAGCTGGTCCAGCAGCAGGATAAGGGCCAGCCGGCCCTCGGCCGAATCGGCCCAGTGGGCGAGCTCGCCGGCGGCGGCTGCGGCGGCCAGTTCACCGAAGTGGCTGGCGAGCAGGGCGTCGGTGTCGCTGTTTTTGCCCCACCAGAGGGGCGCTTGGCGTTTGGCGCGGGTGACGTCGTCGGTCTGTTCGCCAAACCAGAATGTGATCAGCGGTTGCCAGGGTTGCATGGAATACTCCTTGGGCCTGCGGGCACCGGATGAATCAAGGCCAAATGACCCTGATGTGGTTGCTGCCGAACGGGCGGCTTCTCGTTACACTGTGCCATCTTTTCCCGCAATAGGGATCCCCCTTCGGCCGGAACCGGTTGGCCGGTCCTGTCGGATTACATTGCCAATGTACTCGATGGTCTGGCGCTGATGACGTGGCCAACAGGGGGGCGGTGTGCTGCAGGAAGCCCTCTTCTACTGACATAAGGATTCTCTGATATGGCCGGAACCAGTTTGTTGGCCCTGCTCGACGATATTGCCAGCGTGCTCGACGACGTGGCGCTGATGACCAAGATGGCGGCGAAGAAGACCGCCGGGGTACTGGGGGACGATCTGGCCCTCAATGCCGAGCAGGTCTCCGGGGTGCGCGCCGAGCGGGAGCTGCCGGTGGTGTGGGCGGTGGCCAAGGGGTCGTTTCGCAACAAGCTTATTCTGGTACCGGCCGCCATCGCCATCAGTGCCCTGGTACCCTGGCTCATCACTCCGCTCCTGATGCTGGGGGGGGCCTACCTCTGCTTCGAGGGGGCCGAGAAGCTGGCCCACAAGTTTCTGCCCCATGAGGCGAGCGAGGGGGAGGCGCACACCGCACCCATTCCCGATGATCTGGTGGCGTTTGAACAGCAGAAGATAAAGGGGGCCATTCGCACCGACTTTATTCTGTCGGCCGAGATCATCGTCATCGCCCTTGGCACCGTTCAGGGGGCGAGCCTGGCGCTGCAGCTGTCGGTGGTGGCGGGCATCGCCCTGCTGATGACGGTGGGGGTCTACGGCCTGGTGGGGCTCATCGTCAAGCTCGACGACATCGGCCTGCACCTGCTGCAAAAGCCCGATGGCAGTGCCTTGCGCCGGGCGGTGGGGCAGGGGCTGTTGGTGACGGCGCCACGGCTGATGCACCTGCTGGCCCTGGTCGGCACCATCGCCATGTTCATGGTGGGGGGCGGCATCCTGGTGCACGGCTGGCCTTTTGTGCATCACCTGATTGAAGGGGCCGCCACCGCCGTGGCTACTCTGCCTGCGGTCGGCGCCGCCCTCGCGCTGGTGACGCCGACCCTGCTCAACGCCGTGGCCGGCGTGGTGGCCGGGCTGGTGCTGGTGCTGGCCATGACCCTGGTGAGCAAGCTCAAGCCCGCCAAATAACGGCGGTCTGTCCACTGTTTGTGCTCGGCCGACAGAGGCCGTCGCAGATGTGATTGCTCGTCTCGTCTGTTGCCTCGGATGGGGGCTAGGCAAGGGCCTGCCCCCTTCGTACTATCCGGCTGACACCCGCTCACAGAGGCGGGGTCAGCCAACATGGACGCAAACAGACAAGGAAGGTCATGAAACCACCCGTTTGGCTGGATGATCACATCTATGCCGCCCCCGACAGCCCGGCGATCGACGCCGATTTCCAGCGTGCCCGCGAGGCCCTTAACCGCCTGCCACCCCTGCTGGATGAACTCACCAAAACCAACGACATCAATGCCTTGCGCCATCTGCTTCGGGCCATCCGGGCCTGCTGGCGCGAGGTTCGCCTGCTGGAGTGGAACTGCCAGACCTACGGTTACAACCGGCTCAGCCGGGATGGGCGCGACGAGGCGGCCCGGGTGCTGCTCTCCCGTGGCCAGCAGTTGCAGGCAAGCCTGGCCCAGCTTTGCAAGCCGGTGACCCTGTTCTGGGTGCGCGCTTCCGAGGAGCAGGTGCGTGCCCTGCTGCAGGATCCCGAGCTGTTCGAGCTCGCCTACGCCATTCGCCACGACCGGCGCCAGCGGGATCAGTGGTTGTCGCTCGAGAGCGAGCAGCTGATCGCGGGGCTGAGCGTGGATGGCCTGCAGGGGTGGGGGGATCTCTACGGCAACCTGGTCGGAAGGCTCAGGCCGGTGGTGGAGGGGCAGCCCATGGGGCTGGCTCAGGCGGACAACCTGCTGGCCCACCCGCAGCGGGCGCGGCGCGCCGCCGCCTGGCACGCCATCCAGGCTGCCTGGGGGGCGGAGCAGGAGACGGTGGCCGCCATCCTCAATGCCATCAACGGCTGGCGCAACGAGCTGACCCGCCAGCGTGGCAGGGAACGCAGGTGGGATGCGCTCGACGTTTCCTGCCATCAGGGGCACCTGGAGCGGGTCACCCTGGAGACCCTGATGACGGCGGCCGGCGAGCACAAGGAGCTGGGGCGGCGGGCCCTGCGCGCCATGGCCTGCGCCCAGCAGATCAACGACTTCGCCCCCTGGGATCTCTATGCCCCGGCGCCGGCTGCGGCGAGCGGCCTGATCAGTTTCGAGCAGGCGCTGACGCTGGTGGCCGATGCCTTCGCCGGCTTTGACCCCGAGATGGGGGCCTTTGCCCGCATGATGGCGGCCGATGGCTGGATCGACGCCGCCCCGAGCGAGCACAGGCGCAGCGGCGCCTACAGCACCGAGTATGCCGATCCGCCCGAGCCGCGGGTGTTTCTCACCTTCGAGGGGACCCTGGACAACGTCATCACGCTCGCTCATGAGTTGGGGCACGCCTGGCACAGCTGGCTGCTGCGGGAGTTGCCGCTGGAGCAGCGTGACTACCCCAAGACGCTGGCGGAGACCGCCTCCCTGTTTGCCGAGGCGCTGGTGCGCGATGCCCTGCTGGCGGCCACCGACAACATGGAGCAGCGCCGGGCCATCGCCTGGCTGGACGGGGAGCGCGCCGCCAGCCTGCTGCTCGACGTGCCGGCCCGCTTTACCTTCGAGCGGGCCCTGGTGGCGGCGCGGGAGGAGGGCTACGTGGGGGCCGGCCAGCTGCGGCAGATGATGAAATCGGCGCAGCAGCAGTGGTATGGTGACACCCTGAGTCAATATGACGAGCTGTTCTGGGCCAGCAAGGGCCACTTCTCCATCGCCGAGCTCGGGTTCTACAACTACCCCTATCTGTTTGGCTACCTGTTCAGCCTGGGACTCTATGCCCAGCAGGCGCGGGCGGGGCGCGAGTTCGTCCACGCCTATCGGGAGCTGCTGCGCGACACCGGCCGCATGAGCGCAGAAGAGCTGGTGGAGAAGCACCTGGGGGTCGACATCCGTGAGCCCGCCTTCTGGCAGGAGAGCCTCGATTATGTGGAAGAGGCGGTCGCCCGCCTCGAGCGGCTGGTGTAGGCAGCGCGGCGGTTTTTATCCTGGTGGCGGGCCCTGTGGCTCGCCACGCGCATTCAAAGGGGCTCGGCCCCGCAACCTGATGACGAGCATTTGATGCAGCAACGAATCTACCCACAACAGTGGCAAAACCAGCATATCTATCCCGCCCTCGACTGCCCGCAGGTGGCAGCCGATCTCGCCCTGGCGCGCGCCAGTGTGGACGAGCTCGGCCTGTTCATCGAGGGGCTTGGCGCCGTGCGGGCCAATGCGCAGGCGCTGCAGGATTTTCTGCGCGAGGTGCGGCTGCGGGCCCAGCGCATTCGCAACATCGGCTGGAACCTGGCCGTGCTGGCGGCCTGTCAGGGCAGTCAGGATGCCCGCGACGAGCTGGCCAAGCAGCTGGCCTCCCGCGCCCGCGCCCTCAATGCCGATCTGTTCAAGACGCTGGCGCCGGTGGAAGACCTGATGCTGGCGCTGCCGGAGGCTGAATTTGAGCAGCTGATGGCCGACTCCCTGCTGGGGGAGGAGGCGTACCGGCTGCGTCACGAGCGCCGCTTGCAGGATCAGCGCCTGCCGGTGGAGGCGGAGCAGTTGGTGATCGGTCTTGGCACCGACGGCCTGCACGCCTGGGGCAACCTCTACAACGATCTGGTGGGCAAGATCCGGCTGGTGATCGATGGCCGCGAGATGGGGCTGGCCGAGGCGAGCAACCTGCTCTCCAGCCCACTGCGTGCCCTGCGCCGGGAAGCGTTCGATGCCATCAGCGCCGGCTGGGAGGGGGAGCAGGAGACGGTGGCCGCCATTCTCAACGCCATCAATGGCTGGCGGCTTGAGCTTTCGCGCCAGCGCGGCCGCAGCCGCCAGCTCGATGCGCTCGACCTCTCCTGCCATCAGAGCCACATCGAGCGGGCGACCCTGGATACCCTGATGCAGGAGACCTGGCGCGCACGCGGGCTCGGTCAGCGGGCGCTGGGGCTGATGGCCGAGCGCCTCGGCATCGAAGAGCTGGGGCCGGAGGATTTGTTTGCCCCGCCGCCGGCCGCGGTGAGCCGCGAGATCCCGTTCGAGGAGGCCATCGAGATCATCGCCGAGGCGTTCTCTCGTTTTGATCCCGAGATGGGGGAATTTGCCCGCATGATGGCCGAAAAGGGGTGGATCGATGCCGCGCCCACCCCCAACCGGCGCACCGGGGCCTACTGCACCAAGTTTGCCGAGCCGGTGGAGCCGCGGGTGTTCATCACCTATGCCGGCACCATGGACAACGTCATCACCCTGGCCCACGAGCTCGGCCACGCCTGGCACAACTGGCTCATTCGCGATCTGCTTATGAGCCAGCGCAGCTACCCCATGACGCTGGCCGAAACGGCCTCCATCTTCGCCGAGACCCTGGTGCGCAGCGCCCTGTTCGAGCAGGCGCAGACCCCCGAAGAGCAGCAGGCCATCGCCTGGGCGGAAGCCGACGGCGCCGCCACCTTCCTGGTCAACATCCCGGCCCGCTTCGATTTCGAGCGCGCCCTGGTGGCGGAGCGGGCGGCGGGCTATGTCTCGCCGGCCCGGCTCAAGGTGCTGACCGACGAGGCCTGGGGCCGCTGGTATGAGCAGAGCCTGTGCCGCTATCACCCCCTGTTCTGGGCGGCCAAGGCGCACTTCTCCATCGCGGGCTTGGGTTTTTACAACTATCCCTACCTGTTCGGCTATCTGTTCAGCCTCGGCGTCTATCAGCAACTGATGCATCGCCAGAAGGCGGGAGAACAGAATGTGGCCCAGGCCTATCGCGACCTGCTGCGCGATACTGGCCGCATGAGCGCCGAAGATCTGGTGGCCAAGCACCTGGGCCAGGACATCCGCCAGCCCGTCTTCTGGCAGGGCAGCCTGGC
This sequence comes from Aeromonas sp. QDB03, assembly GCF_027707985.1. Classification (NCBI taxonomy): domain Bacteria; kingdom Pseudomonadati; phylum Pseudomonadota; class Gammaproteobacteria; order Aeromonadales; family Aeromonadaceae; genus Aeromonas; species Aeromonas sp. QDB03. Next base: position 186,834 of record NZ_JAPCJG010000001.1, read on the forward strand.
GCTGGTGGCAGCGGCGGTGGAGCGTTTTGCCCAGACCCGCAGCTAACACAGGCTTGCTGAATGAAACCGCCGGGCAGCCATGCTGCCCGGCGGTTTTTTATGGGGCGGGTTTGCCTGGTTGCGGCTGAGCGGGCGGGCGCACCGGCCCCACCAGCAGGGGCCTGGGCTGGTGGCGCAGGTCCGGCTGGTAGCCGTTGAAAAAGAGGTTGAGCAGCACCGAGCTGAGGGTGGCCAGCAGGATGCCGCTGTGAAACAGCGGTTGCAGGGCGGCGGGGAAGTGCTGGAAGAAGTGGCCGGAGACGGTGGGGATCATGCCGATGCCTAGGCTGATGGCGACGATGTAGAGGTTGTGGCGATTGCTGTTGTAGTCGGCCCTGGCCAGGATGCGGATGCCGGTGGCCAGCACCATGCCGAACATCACGATGCCGGCGCCCCCCAGCACGAAGGGGGGAATGGAGGCGACCAGCACCGACATCTTGGGCACCAGGCCGAAGGCGAGCAGGATCCCCCCCGACATGACGCAGACCCAGCGGCTCGATACCCCGGTCACGCTCACCAGCCCGATGTTCTGGGAGAAGGAGGTGTGGGGGAAGCTGTTGAAGATGCCGCCGATGATGGTGCCGATGCCATCCACCCGCAGGCCGCGCACTATGTCGCCCCGGCTGGCCGGGTGGCCGACGATGTCGCCGAGCGCCAGAAACATCCCCATCGACTCGATGAAGGTGATCAGCATGATGACGGTGAGGGTGGCGATGGAGATGGGATCGAAGGTGGGCCAGCCGAAGGCGAACGGCACTATGGGAGCGAACCAGGCCGCTTCACTCAGGCCGTCCAGGCTCACTTCCCCCATGGCGATGGCCACCCCGAAGCCGAACAGGATGCCGAGCAGCACCGAGATGTTGCTGAAAAAGCCTTTGGTGAAGCGGGTCACCAGCAGGATGAAGGCCAGCACCAGAAAGCTGGTGCCGATGTAGCGAAGGCTGCCGTACTCGGGGTTGCCCTTGCCCCCCGCCATCCAGTCGATGCCCACCTGCATGATGCTGATGCCGATGGAGGTGATGACCACCCCGGTCACCACGGTGGGAAAGAGCGGCATCAGCCGACCGATGAGCGGCACCAGCAGGGTGGAGAGGATGCCGGCGGCGATGGTGGCGCCGAAGATGCCGGTCAGCCCCAGCGCCGGGTTGGCGCCGATGGCCAGCATGGGCATGACGGCGGCGAAGGTGACCGACATGATGACCGGCAGGCGGATCCCGGCGAAGCGGCCGATGCCAAGGCACTGCAGCAGGGTGACGATGCCGCAGCAGAAGAGATCCGAACTGATGAGATAGGAGATTTGATCCTTGGGCAGCCCCAGGCTGCCGCCGATGACCAGCGGCACCGCCACGGCGCCGGCATACATTACCAGCACATGCTGCAGGCCGAGGGTAAAGAGCTGGCCGGGGGGGAGCAGGCGCTCCACTTCGTCGATGGCGCGGCCCTTGGCCGCCCCGGGGGGCTGGGTCTGGTTCTGGTTCATGAACAGATCACTCCTTGCGACCCGGCGGCGAGAGCCGGGCAAGATGGGGCAGGCTGGCTGTCCCGTTCATGGATGGGGTCCGGGTCGCCCTGGATCCGGCCGCGCAGGCGAAGGTTGCCTTCGCGCGGTATCGCAGGGGGAGTGCAGGAACCGTGCTCAGCCGGCAGGTATGGGTGTCTGTTGGCCCTGTTCATGCGTATTTTTGCAGGCGGGATCACGCTTGCTCGCGCCGACGACTGACGATCGTTTGCCAGTCGATGGGGCCGGACTTTCAGATTGGTAGCCCGGTTATCATTTCGGTCGGCCGGGCTCTCAGATTGATAGCCGGTAGTGGATGGCGGTACGCCGTCTGGTTTCATCCGTAACCGAGGGCGTGATCCAAAGCAAGAAAGTAGGATGTTTTGGTGGCGCAGGGCCATGCCGCTGGGGTAGTTTCGATAAAACCGACACAGATCCTGAGGTCTTATCCATGATCATCTATCTGCATGGCTTCGATGCCACCAGCCCGGGCAATCACGAGAAAGTGCTGCAGTTGCAGTTTATTGATGATGATGTGCGTTTCGTGCACTACAGCACGGTTCACCCCCGTCATGACATGAGCCACCTGCTCAAGGAAGTGAAGAAGCAGCTCGACATGAGCACCGATCCCAAACCCCTCATCTGCGGGGTGGGGCTGGGTGGGTACTGGAGCGAGCGCATCGGCTTCCTGTGCGGCATCAAACAGGTGATCTTCAACCCCAACCTGCACCCCGAAATCACCATGCAGGGCAAGATCGACCGACCGGAAGAGTACGAGGATATCGGCACCAAATGTGTGTCTGAATTTCGTAGTAAAAATTCAGGAAATTGCCTCTGCATCCTTTCCGTTCAGGATGAAGTGCGCGATAATGGCGAAACTGAGCGTGAATTGAAGAATTATTACAACATCGTGTGGGATGAGCGAGAGACGCACAAGTTCAAGAACATCTCTCATCACCTGCAACAGATGAAGGCTTTCAAAGAAGCCTGATTGATCGTCACGTCATGGATTCAACTATCAAGGGAGCCGATGGCTCCCTTCGCTTTAATGGAACCGAGGTAATTAACCATGACCAATATTGTTGTCGTCGGCGGCGGTGCCGGCGGTCTGGAGCTGGCCACCAGCCTGGGCCGCAAGCTGGGCAAGAAGAACAAGGCCAAGATCACCCTGGTTGATCGCAACCGTACCCACCTGTGGAAACCCCTGCTGCACGAAGTGGCCACTGGCTCCATGGACGCGGGCATCGACGCCCTGAGCTACCAGTCCCACGCCAAGAATCACGGCTTCGACTTCCAGCTGGGAACCCTGACCGACATCAAGCGCGACGAGAAACGCATCGTGCTGGGGAAGATCGTCGACGATAACGGCGACATCGTGGTCAACGAGCGCGAGCTGCCCTACGACTACCTGGTGATGGCCATCGGTTCCGTCTCCAACGACTTCAACACCAAGGGCATCAAGGATCACTGCATCTTCCTGGACAGCCCCACCCAGGCGCACCGTTTCCACAACAGCATGATGAACCGCTTCCTGCAGTTCGCCACCGAATACCAGCCGGGCGACAAGGTGAAGATTGCCATCGTCGGCGGCGGCGCCACCGGGGTGGAGCTCTCCGCCGAGCTCTACAACGCGGTCGAGCAGCTCTATGCCTACGGCTTCAAGAACCTGACCACCGACAGCCTGAAGGTGACCCTGGTGGAAGCGGGCCCCCGCATCCTGCCGGCCCTGCCGGAGCGCATCAGCGGCGCTGCCCATCAGGAGCTGGTCAAGCTCGGCGTGGACGTGCGTACCGCCACCATGATCACCGAAGCGACAGCCGAAGGTCTGCACACCAAGGATGGCGAGCTGATTGAAGCGGACCTGATGGTGTGGGCGGCCGGTATCAAGGCGCCGGACTTCATGAAGGATATCGCCGGCCTTGAGACCAACCGCATCAACCAGCTGGTGGTGAAAGAGACCCTGCAGACCACCCGCGACGAGAACATCTTCGTCATCGGTGACTGTGCCGCCTGCCCGCAGCCGGACGGCAAGTTCGTGCCGCCGCGCGCCCAGTCCGCCCACCAGATGGCGACCCAGGCGTTCAAGAACATCCTGGCCAAGATGAACGGTGGCGAGCTCAAGCCCTACCTCTACCACGACCACGGTTCGCTGGTATCCTTGAGCCGCTTCTCCACCGTGGGCAGCCTGATGGGCAACCTGATGCGCGGCTCCATGATGGTGGAGGGCTACATCGCCCGTCTGGTCTACATCTCGCTCTACCGGATGCACCAGATTGCCCTGCACGGCTACGTCAAGACCGGCCTCATCATGCTGGTGGGCCGCATCAACCGGGTGCTGCGCCCGACCCTGAAGCTGCACTAAGCCGCCTGGGGCAAACGTGGCGGGGCGGCAACGGTCCCGCGCACCATGAAACGCGTACCATGAAAAAGGAGAGGCCCTGGCCTCTCCTTTTTTGTTGCAGGCGTATCAGGAGGCGTCCACCTGCAGGGTGCGCACCTCGGTGAGGGCGGCGGTGAAGAACAGCCGCGCCAGTTCCGGGTCTCCTTGCCCGGCATCGCGGGCGACGTTGGCAATGTCGCCGCCGAGCAGGGTGATGGTGTTGCCGACCTTGCTGACTCGATCGATGAGGGAGCCGAACTGCTGGGAGAAGACCGTCGTCTGGCCGAGGAAGCCTTGCTGACGCTGGATCTGCCCCTCAATCTGGTTCACCTGTTCCTCCAGGCTGCTCACCTTGTTCTGGGTCTGCGTCAGGGTGACGGCCAGGGCGATGAGACCCGGCAGCCCCAGCAATCCCAGCCCCAGCAGGTAGAGTTTTTTCTTGTTGAGGGAGTCCAGCTCCTGCCGGGCGCCATCCAGGTTGGATTGCAGCCCGGCGATGGTGGCTTGCAACTCCACGCCGATCCGTTGCAACGCGATGTTGTCTTGCGTGATGCGATCGTTGGCGCTCTGGCTGGCGGTCAGGGTCTGGGCGGTCAGGGTCTGGATGGGGGCGATCTCCTGCTCGACCAGATCGACGAACGCCTTGAGCGCCTCGGGGTTGAAGGGGCCGGTATTGGCCAGCTGCTGGGTCAGTTGCAGCTCCAGGCGGGCAGCAAATGCCAGGACCTGCTGCTGCATGGTTTGCACCTGGGGCAGCAGGGCCGCAACCACCTCACCGACGTTCTGCTGGATGTTGACGGCGTTTTGCGGCAGACCGCTGAAGGACTGAATGGTCGCTTCGGCCTGCTGCATGTTGGCAATGGATTGGGAAAGAATGCCGTTGCTCATGGGGTCTCCTTATGAAAGAGGGCGGCCAGGCCGCCCTCCCGTGGTTTAGGCGGCCAGGCGCGCCACGAAGTTGGCGATGGTGTCGGTCTGCGGCACTTGCAGCGGGCTCACCCCGGCCATCTGGGCCTTGATGGTGGTCACGTCGGTGAGCACCGTCTTGACCGTGGTGTCGGCGGCGGTCAGCCAGAGCTGACGGATGTCGTCGCCGCTGGTGATCCCCTTGTCCAGGTCGGTGATCAGGCTGCCCAGATCGGAGGTGAGGGAGTCCCAGGCGTTGCTCATCTGGGTGGCGGCGGTGACGGCGTTTTGCGCCTGCACCTGCAGCCCCTTGTAGCCGTTGCCGATCTGGGTGGCGATGAGCACCTCGCTGTTGAGGCTGCTGCGTTTCTGGTACAGATCCTGGCGGGCGCCCAGCGAGTTGTGCAGCACAATGGCGCCAGCCGTGATGCCGCCGGCACCGGCCACCATCATGGCGACCCCGCCGATGACCACCGGGGTCGAGGTGCCGGCGGTGACGAAGTCGGCCACGGCACCGATGGCGGTGACGAAGGCGCCGCCAATCACCAGCAGCCCCCCGGCGACGATGCCGGCGATGGCGCCGTCGATGGCCGCATTCACCTTGTCGATGTCGCCGTTGAGCTGGGCGAGCACCCCGTTATCCCCCTGCACCTTGCTGTTGAGGTTCACCACGATTCCCTGGAAGTTGCTGGAGTCGGTGATGAGGTTGTTGTTGAGATTGACGATCACCAGTCGGGTGTCGGCGGAGAGCCGCTGATATTCGGTGGCCTGCTCCTTGATGACGCTCAGCTGTCTGAGCCACTGCGCCTTGGTGGAGCCGGGCGGCAGCACGGCCGGAATGGCGTTTTGCAGGGCAAAGTAGTTGGAGATGTTGCTGATGTTGGTGATGATCTGCGGCTGGATGGTATTGAGATAGAGGTCGGCGTGCCCCTTCGCCAGATCGAGCCCCTGGTTGATCTGGATCTGGTTGTCCTTGAGGTTCGGGAACTGGCTGAAGTCCACCGGCACCTGCTGCTTGACGCTGTTGCAGTAGGTCTGGATCTGCATGGCTTGAGAAGCCTGGTTGGCCATACCCTGGTCCATGGTGATGGTTGTTGCGTTGGTCATTTGGCGTGTCCTTGCGTGGTGGGATTAAGCGTCGGGCAGGATGCCGTTGCCGGCGTAGGCTGCCTTGATGTCGTCAACCTGGCTCGAGAGCAGCTGCCAGGACTGGGTGTTGAGCGCCACGGTGCGCCGCAGCTGGCGTACGTCGTCGGGGCTGTTGAGGTCAGTGACCACGGGCACGGCCCCTTGATAGGCGTCGGCCACCTTCTGCCAGCCTGCGGGCAACTGGGTGACGGTGTCGGCAACCCGGCTGTAGGTGTCGACAAACAGCTGGTTTTGCGCCTGCACCGACTTGGCCACGCTCAGCAGGGTGTTGGTGGCGGCCAGTGCCTGGTAGGCCTGGGCCAGCTTGTCGGTGTTGGTCTTGAGCTCGCGGGCCGCCTGGCTGGAGCCAGCGATGCCTGAGGAGAGCGCCTCGAGGCCGGAGATCATGTACTGGGTCTGCTGATCGGTCTCTTTGGCTATCTCCTGCGAGGTGGCGGGTTTGGCTCCCTTGTCGGCCGGTTTCTGCTCCAGCGTCAGCGAGGTGACGATGGCCCGTCCCAGCTGGTTGACCCCTTCACCGGCCTTGCCGCCCTCATCGACGATCGCCTGAATATTGGCGGCGATAGCCTGGTTGAGGGCGTCAATGATCTCGGTCTGACGCTTGGCGTCGGCCATCAGATCCTGCTCGAGCTGGGTGATGACGCCGTTGAACTGCGTCATCAGGGGGCGCAGGGAGCCCCAGGCCACCTGCACGCGGGTATTGAGCGCCTGGGCATTGAGCCGGTAGCTCTGGGCCTGATCGACGAGGGACGTCAGTTGCTGTCCCAGCCGGGCCCCGCCCGCGAGAACGGCGGCGTCGTCTTCCTGACTCAGCAGGCGGTTGAACGCGGCGACCAGGGCGTAGAAGTTGGAGCCGTTGCTCAGCAGATGGATAAGACCGGACAGGTTGGTCTGCTGGTAATAGCGTGCCTGATTCATCATCTGGGCCTGGTAGGCCTCGATTTTTACCGCGAGGGTGGAGTCGATCTCGCTGTTGGCCAAGGACTGCTGCATCAACAGCAAGTTCGCATAGGTCTGGTTGAGCAGGGCGGGTGAGGTCGCCGACAGGTAGGCGGCCAGCAGACCTTGATCCCCCAGATCCAGGGTGGCGATCGTGGTCATGACATGGTCTCCATAGCGGTGTCTGCGAGCGGGCTGGCGGGGGAACATGCCCCCAGTGCGAGGGTGGGGTGAGGTAGTCGGGTATCCTGCTGCATCATGCTGCTCTCCTCGTGACGAAGTGGGTCTGTCCCCGCGCTGGTGCCGGGACAGACTCACCCTAGGGAAAGGCAAAATGGGTCACAACTGATAGTTTTGTCACTTGATGTTTGAGCCGGATCGGCTAATGAAAGGGGTGTCTGCAGGGGGCGTTTTGGCGGCCCGGTGTTGCCTTTTTCCGATAACTTCTGCCGGCAAACAGGCCGGCCATCGGGCAGTGGCTCCGGGATATGGGGCACGATCAGCCAGGGTCTGGCTGGCACGTATCGAGTCTGCCTGCTTGCCTGGTCTTCTGCGCTGCTTTAGGCTGTCTCCCCAGTACACTCCACAAGGAAAACAAGATGATCCTCTCAACCACTCCCACCCTGGAAGGCAAGACCATTCGCGAGTACCGCGGCATCGTCGTGGGTGAAGCCATTCTCGGCGCCAACGTGTTTAAGGATCTGTTCGCCGGGATCCGCGACATCATCGGCGGCCGCTCCGGCGCCTATGAAAAAGAGCTGGCCAGGGCCCGGGAAATCGCCTTCGACGAGCTCAAGGAGCGCGCCGCGGCGCTGGGGGCCAATGCGGTGGTCGGCATCGACATCGACTACGAGGTGGTGGGGCAAAGCGGCAGCATGCTGATGGTAAGCATCAGCGGAACCGCCGTGCTGGTTTAAGCCTGCGCTCCCCCTGCTTTGGCAAAGGCCGATAACCTGGTTATCGGCTTTTTTGTGGGGGCTGGCGGTGCCGCTTCCCTGGCCATCAGCGGAAAATGTGCCAATGCATGCTCATAACTTGTTGATTGCTATCTTTAATATTTTTTAATGATGGTCCGCTGCCGATTTCATCTTTTTTAACTGGGCGGCGGTGAGCCGTCAGCACTAGAGTGTGTGCCATCAGGACGACATCCGGCATGGATGACATTTCATCTCTCTCAAGGCGTATCAAGATGCACAAGAAATCTGCTCTGTTGACCATCATCACCCTGGCCATCACCGCCCATGCTGGCCGCGTTGCGGCGGCCGTGCCCAATTTCAGCGCCAGCTGCCCCATGAATATCCAGGTCAAGGGAGAAGGGGGCAGCGTCTACATCAACGGCAAGAAGGCCACCCTGAAAACCGATGCCCCCAATGCCTATTCGGCCCAGAGCGGCAAGATCATGATCGGCATCACCTCGGATTCCGCCACCAGCGAGCCCAGCATCGACTACGCCATCAAGCACGACAACCGCGCTAATGGCATCTGTACCGTGCAATCCTGGTCGGCAGGCAAGGCGGCCGCGTTGCCGATGGCCAAGGGGGACTCTCCCTATCAGGGCAAGTGGACCGCCAAGAATAGCGGCACCGGCCAGACCGTGGCCGAGATCCGGATCGACGGCAAGGAGCAGGTGTGGGTCAACGAGGTCAAGGTGAAGGCCAAGCGCACCGACGGTGCCCTGCAGTTTCGTCAGGGGATGATCCTCTATACCCTGCAGGGCGATCCGCGAGTACGCAGCGAAAGCAGCTGGCAGGATACGGATGCGGGCTCGACCGGCCCTATCTCCTTTGAATAAATCCGTTTCCCCATTCCGATAAAAGCGACGCAGGCCATGGCCTGCGTCGCTTTTTTACTGGTTTACTGAAGGGACGCGCTATGAGCGGTTACATCCCCGCCAGGGTATTGGCTTCGCCGTACCAGTCCAGCTTGTCGGCCAGCGTCACCACCGAACCGATGATGATCAGGCTAGGACTGCCGACCTGGGTTGCCAGCTGCGCCAACTGCTGCAGCTCGCCGCGTACCACCCGCTGCTGCAGGTGGGTGCCTTGTTCCACCAGTGCTACCGGGGTGTGACCGGGCAGGCCGTGAGTCTGCAGCTCGTCCTGAATGCGGCCTGCATGGGCCAGCCCCATGTAGAACACCAGCGTCTGGCGGGGGGCGGCCAGCGCTGACCACTCCTGCGCGATATTGCCCTCCTTGTCGTGGCCGGTGATGAACTGCACCCGCTGGGCGTGGTCGCGGTGGGTAAGGGGAATGCCGCTATAGGCGGCGCAGCCCGATGCGGCGGTGATGCCCGGCACCACCGAGAAGGGGATCCCCGCCTCGGCCAGGGTCTCCAGCTCCTCGCCGCCCCGGCCAAAGATAAAGGGATCGCCCCCCTTGAGCCGCACCACCTGCTTGCCCTGCCGGGCCTGATCCAGCAACAGCTGGTTGATCGCCTGCTGGGGGACGCAGTGGCGGCCCGCCTCTTTGCCGACGAAAATCTGCTCGGCATCGCGACGAATGAGTGACAGCACGTCGTCTGAGACTAGCCGGTCATAGACCACCACATCCGCCTGTTGCAGCTGCTGCAAGCCGTTCAGGGTGAGCAAGCCAGCATCGCCGGGGCCAGCGCCCACCAGGGTGACACATCCCTTGCTCTGTTGTGGCTCATTGAGCAGCGCGTTGATGCTCTCTTCGGCTGCTTGCTGCTGGCCGCGCGCCAGCTGGCGGGCCAGCCGTTCGTGCCGGAACAGCCGCTCCCAGAAGTGGCGGCGAGCCAGCTTGTCCGGAATGAGTTTGACCCGCTCGCGCAGGCGTCCGGCCAGGGTAGCGAGCTGGCCGAGGTGTTGCGGCAGCATGGCTTCAATTTTCTCCCGCAGCTGGCGGCTCAGTACCGGTGCCGCCCCTGCGCTGGAGATGGCCACCATCAGCGGCGAGCGGTCGATGATGGCGGGCATGATGGCGCTGCAATGGGCAGGAGAGTCCACCACGTTGCAGAAGGTCTGGCGCAGGCTCGCCTCGCTGAAGATCTGATGATTGACCTCTGGATTGTCAGTGGCGGCGATCACCAGCCATTTGCCATCGAGCAGCTCGGGGTGAAAGTCGGCGGCGCAGACCGTGAGCAACCCCTGCTCGGCCCAGCTCATCAGCTGGTGCTCGAGATGGGGGGCATTGATGGTCACCCGGGCTTTGGCATCGAGCAGCAGGCGCGCCTTGCGCACTGCCACCTCACCGCCGCCGACGATAAGCACCGGCTTGTGTTGCAGCTGACAGAAGAGAGGGAGAAAGTCCATAACGGGCTCCGGATATAGGTCCGGCAGCGGAGGGCTGCGCAGGACGAAAAGAGGAGAAGGCGTTGCAACGCAGTGAGAGGAAAAAGGGGGAAGCGTGATCCACGCCCGGGCCAACGACAGATCCCCACCGGTGTCGGCCACTATGATCAGCTTCCCCAAACGAGGTTTTTCCTATTGCACCGCTTTGACATGCATGTTGGCGACGTACTGATCTTCGGCCCAGAAGATGCGGTCAGCGACCATGGCTTCCGGGTTGAGGGTGACACCGCGCAGCACCCGCTCCTTGAACTTGTGATAACCGGCCCGATCGATCAGGTGACCCATGTGCAGGTAGATGGGTTTGCCATCCAGCATCTCGGCCTCGAACTCGAACAGGTTTTTGATCACCGCATGCAGCACCTCTTCGGTGACCCAGTTGAGGAACAGCTTGCCGGTACGGGGGGTCTTCTTGCTGGTGCGTCCCCCCAGCTTGACCATGTAGAGCTGCTTGGGATCCCGCTGCCAGGCCAGGGTCGGGCAGGCCAGCACGCACTCGCCACAACCGATGCACTTGCTCTCCTCCTTGACCGCCTTGCCATGCTTGATGGCGAGGCAATCCACCGCGTGGTGGCTGCATGCCTTGACGCAGGCGCCGCAGCCGATGCAGCGCTCGGCATTGAAGTGGATCTTGGCGATGCCGAGGATGCCGAAGTCGGCCATGTTGGCCTTGGCGCAGTCGTTGGGACAACCGGCGATCACCATCTTGAGGTGATAGGGGTTGGGGTAGAGGTGTTTCTCCATCCGTTGGGCCAGCCCGGTGCAGTCGATATTGCCCTTCTGGCAGATGGTGTTGCCCTGACAGGCGACGATGTTGCGCCCACCGATGGTCTGGTAACCGGCTGTGGTGTCCTCTACCTCGATGCCGCAGGTCTCCACCTCGATCTCCTTGATAAAGGGCTCGAGGGCGGCGTTGACCTTGTCCATGTCCTGATACTTGATGCCGGGCATCGCCAGCTTCTGGCGGGTGGTGAGGTGGATCAGGCCGTTGCCATACTGTTCGGCGATCTGCCGGGCCACCGCCAGCAGGTGGGCGGGCATGATCCCGCCGGGAATTCGCACGCTGATCATCGCTTCACCGCGCACCTTGGAGAGTCGGTATTCGTTCTTGGCGCGGGCCTTGATGATGTCGATATCGAGACTCATGGTGTTCTCCCTCAGTCGATCAGATGCTGGGCCTGGTCAAAACGAAAGACCGGTCCATCCACGCAGATATAGGTGTCGCCCATCCGGCAGTGGCCACACTTGCCGACGGCGCAAGCCATGCGGCGTTCGTAGTCGACCCAGATGCGATCCTTGGGGATGCAGCGCTCAAGCAGGGCGAGCACCACGAAATGGATCATGACGGGAGGGCCGACCACGATGGCCTGGATATCCTCGCTATCCGAGAGGTCTAGCTGGTCGATGTAGTCGGTGACCCGGCCGATGCGAAACTGTTCGCTCTCCTCACCCTCATCCAGCGTGACGATGAGATTCTGGCGCTCGGCCCAGAGCGGCATCTCGTGGCGATAGAGCACCGCTTGCTCGTTCTTGAAGCCGAGGATCATGTCGAGGGACTTCACCTGTTCCGGATGTTTGCTAAAGCGGCGCAGCAGCCCCTTGACCGGGGCGACGCCGGTGCCGCCCGCCACCACGATGAGGTGCTGGTTGCGGTAGGTCTCCAGCGGATAGCCGTTGCCGTGGACGCCGCGCATCCACACCTTGTCGCCCACATCGAGGGCAAACAGTGCATCGGTCACCTTGCCGACCTTGCGGATCAACAGATCCACATAGCCATCGCCATAGTCGGAGACCGAGATGGGCGCTTCGCCCACGGTGGGCAGAGAGATCTCCACAAACTGGCCGTAGTGGACATCAAAGTCGCGTGAGACCCGAAAGTTCCACTCCAGCTCGGTGTGACGCTCGATGGCCAAGATGGTGTAGGCCTTGGGCAACAGGCGGTTTTCGACCACGTCCTGCTGTTGTTCTGCTGTTGCGGTTTGCTGGCACTGGCACATATCAGTTCGCCCCCTGCGCGTGGTCGGCCGCGATGGTCTGTTCGACCACATCGGTCATTTTGTTGATGATGTTGCTAAAGGAGATGTAGTGAGGGCAGCGATCGTCGCAGCGGCCGCAGCCGACGCACATGTGCTCCTCCCCCTGACGGGCCTTGTAGTCGTTGACCTTGTGCAGGGCGCGATAACGCAGGCGCTCGCCATGCTTGGCGCGAAAACCGTGGCCACCGGCCATGTCGCTGAAGCCATCCACCATGCAGCTGGCCCACTGGCGACGGCGTTCACCCTGCTTGGGGTTCTCCGCATAGGTGAGGTCGTGCACGCTGTAGCAGCTGCAGGTCGGGCAGGAGGTGGTGCAGCGGCCGCAGCCGATGCAGCGGCTGTCGTACTCGGCCCAGACCGGATGGGCGGTGAGGATCTGGCGGATCCGCTGCGGGTCGTCACAGACGCTGTCCGGGGTGCGTACCTTGACCGGGTTGCTCTGAACAAATTCCGGGGTGAAATCGTCGGATTCACCCAGCTCGGCAAAGTAGCCGAGCAGCTCGGGATCCTTCACCTCGATACGGGCCCCCTCATCGCTCAGACGAATGGCGGCGGCGTAGTCCCGGGTCTCGTTGCTGCCCATGGATACGCAGAAGCAGTTCTCGAAGCTCTCGCGGCACTCCAGCAGCACCAGCTTGAGTTTGCTGCGCAGCCGGGCGTAGTAGACGTCGCTGTTCTGGCCGTTCTTGAGATAGACCTGATCCAGCCGGCGCAGGGCGTGGATATCACAGCTGCGCAAGAACAGCAGGGTGGGTTTGGCCTCCACCTTTGATTCGCGCAGCTCCAGATTGTCGAAGTGGAACAGGGTCTGGGTGATGGGGAGCACCACCTCTTTCGGGGAGAAGTGGGACTTATTCTGCCACACCAGCTCGGCCGGATGGCGGATGCTGTGGTAGGTGACGTTGTCGGTGTCGGAGAAGCGACCGCCCCGATATTCGGCCGCAGGGGCCATGATCCGGTAATCGGGCAACAGCCGCTCGAACAGCTGCGCCAGCACGGGCTGGGTGAGAAGAAACGACATAAATAAACACCTTGTATGAGGGCGAGATGCCCTGGCATAGGGATGAGGCGCGGGCCGATCAGAGTGTCTGGCACCTGTGCTGGCCGCGCTTGCCTCGCCACGGTCTGTTTTTATGACTCATGTTGCTCAACGGACCCGATTGTTGTTGTGGGCGGCGCGTGCGTCGCGGCAGGTCGGGTCATGCCTGTGTGAACGGTCAATTCAGCCGCGCTGCCTGATAGCCGGCGCACTTGCCCATCACGTAACCGAGCTCCAGCTTGTCGGGATCTCGGGTAAAGCGGGAGACCGGGAAGTAGTCGGCCGGTGCTATCACCTCGATCTGGCAGTCCGCCGGCGGATTGGCGATAAAATCGAGCGCCTCGTTGTAGCTGCGATCCCGCTGCTCCAGTGCCAGCGCCAGGGCGGGGCGAGTTTTCAGCAGGGTGCGGATCATCCAGGGGAAGGGCATCGGCTTGAGCCGATAGCCCAGCGGTTCGGAGAGGATCACCGTCAGCTGACGGGCACCGCGCCGGTAGGCCTCGATCACCGGGATGGAGTCGGCCACCCCGCCATCGGTCATCGGCACCCCGTGCACCTCGGGATATTCGCGAGAGGCGAGGGGAATGGCGCAGCTGGCGGGCAGTACCTCGTTCATGTTCTCCGGTTTGACCCGGATGTACTCCGCCTTGCCGGTCAGGGTATTGGTCACCACCGCGTAGAAGGGAATGCCGGTCTCCCGGTAGGCGTGAATGTCGAGGGGGTACTTGCGGCAGCTGGTGTTCCACAGCCAGTGGATATCCACCAGATTGCCACCCTTGGCAAAACGCAGCGGATCCATGAACTCCTGGCGGCAGGCCAGCTCGGTCAGGATGTCGTGGCTGCGACCATGCTGGCTGGCGAGATAGGCCATCAGGTTGGTGGCCCCCGCCGAGACGCCGATGGCAAAGTCAAACGGGCGATAGTCATGCTCGATGAAGGCATCCAGCACGCCGCTGGCAAATATGCCGCGCATGGCGCCGCCTTCGACAACCAGAGCGCTGGGGGATGGGTGTGTATTCATGACTGACGCCTCATCGATGATCCGGCCAAACAGAGCCGTATTAGAAAGGCCAGCAGCGGGCTGGCGAGCTGATTGGGTTCATTCTAGGCAGGGGATTTTGTTCGGTATATCTGTAAATTTTGAATCAGTCGTTTTGTTTTCATAAACAAAAGGGGTTGCTTGACTGCTTGTGAAGCAGGCCAGGAAGGGACTAGTATGGGGACGTTTTTATCCTCAGCCCCGGGAGCGGGGCCCCATCATCGCTGTCAGGGAGTACGCAATTCATGGCTCTGCTCAAACCGCCGGGGCTCAAGCCCGGCGATACCATCGGCTTTTTTTCTCCCTCCAGTGCGGCTACCGCCTGGGCGCCAAACCGCTTTGCCCGTGCCGGAGCGTTTCTGGAGGGGCAGGGCTTCAGACTCAAGGCGGGCAGCCTCACCGGCCAGCAGGATCACTGGCGATCCGGCTCCATCGCCGCCCGGGCTGACGAGCTCAATGCCCTGATTCGCGATCCAGCGGTGCGCTGCATCATGTCGGTGATTGGCGGCAACAACTCCAACTCCCTGCTGCCCTACCTCGATTTTGATGCGCTCAAGCGCGATCCCAAGATAGTCATCGGCTACTCCGACGTGACGGCCCTGCTGCTCGGCATTCATGCCCGCACTGGCCTCGTCACCTTCTACGGACCGGCGCTGGTGGCCTCTTTCGGCGAGCTCTCTCCGCTGGTGGACGAGACGCTGGCGGGCTTTCGCCAGATCTGCCAGGCCGGTGGTGGCGCCGTGCCCCACACCTTGCCGACCCCGGCGCAATGGACCGAGGAGCGGCTTGACTGGGAGAACCAGACCCGGGCCAAGCAGTGCCAACCAAACCGGCTGATCTCGGTGGGCACTGGTCGGGTGCGTGGCCGGCTTATCGGCGGCAACCTCAATACGATGGCGGGGATCTGGGGTTCCCCCTATATGCCGGCCATCGAGCAGGGGGACATTCTGCTGCTGGAAGACAGCCTCCATGTGGCAGCGACGGTGGAGCGCTCGTTTGCCCACCTCAAGCTGTGCGGGGTGTTTGATCGCATCGGTGCCCTGGTGCTCGGCAAACACGAGCTGTTCGACAGCCAGGGCAGCGGCCGGCGGCCGCTCGATATCCTGCTGGAGGTGGTGGGGGAGCCGACCTTCCCCATTCTGGCGGAGTATGACTGCGCCCACACCCACCCCATGCTGACCCTGCCCCTTGGCATCGAGGCGATGCTGGATCTCGATGCCCAGCGTCTCACCCTGTGCGAGCCCTGGCTCGGCGAGTGAGCCCGCTCTGGCTGCCATGGCCGCATCGACAAATAGACAAAGAGGTCGCCCAGGCGACCTCTTTGTCATCTGTCCCGCGGTAGCGGGGCTCAGGGCAGGGCGTCGGGCCGGAAGCTGGCGCGGATCTGCGGCACCAGGGGGGCAACATCGAAACCCTTCTCTTCTCCCAGCACCGGGTGGAGCAGGGCCAGATCCGGGATGGGGGTCATGTCGCCCGCCAGCAGCTGGCGAGTGGCCTGGCCCATCTGATAGAGCTGGCGCACCGGGGCAAACTGGGTCGCCAGATTGAGGGAGTCATCGGCACGGGCAAAGGCCATCATGGGGATCTGGTAGCTGGCATCGCGGGGCGGCTTGTCGCCGTGAATGCCCTTGCCGGCGGACATCAGGAACGGCTGGTGATCGCCAAAAGCCACTACCAGGTAGCGTTTGCCTGAGCGATCCAGGCTGGTGAGCAGATGCTCCAGCGACGCCATGGCATCCACCACGCCGGTGTAGTAGGTGTTGAGCAGCTGGCGATCGGCATCGCTCTGATCCGGGCAGGCCTTGTCGAGCTGCTGGGCCTGGTAGCGATCCCCGTCGAAGGGGCCGTGCCCCTGCATGGTGACCGCGTAGGCAAACAGCGGCTGCTCATCCTGCTCGCTGCGCTTGAGCAGGTGGTCGATCAACGCATCATCCGAGATATAGAGCCCCTTGTGTTCGAGTGTGGTGAAGCGGGTGTCGAACCAGCGCTCCTCATAGCCAAGGGCCGGGATCGCCTTGGCGCGGCCCCAGAATTTTTCCACATAGGGGTGGGCAAACAGGGTCTGGTAGCCACTTTGCTTCGCACTTTGCGCCAGGCCCGGCACCTGCTCCGAGAGGTAGTAGTAGGGCACCACCCCCTGTTTGAGCAGCCCCACCGGCAGACCGGTGTTCATCTCGAACTCCGCCAGTACCGTCATGCCGCCGGTGGTGGGGGAGTGGATGGTCTTGTGCCACTGTTGCACGCTGGCCGGCAGGCTCAGGGTGGGGGGCGGCGCGCAGATCTTGCCCTGCCAGCCGAGCCAGAGAGATTCATATTGCAGCACGATCACCAGATCGAAGCGGGGCGGCTGGCTCAGACTGACGTGGCTGAGCTGAGGGGTGAACTCGTTGATCTGCAAGGGATAGCGAAACACGCTGCCACTTTGCAGCATCTCGTCCACCAGGTTGAACAGATAGAGGCCGGGCCCCGAGCGGATGATGTCCCTGTGGTAGTTGACCGCTCTGTCCACGTAACGAATGTTGGGCCCCAGCAGCTTGTTGCCGGTCTGGGTGGCGAACACGCACAGCGCAAAGAAGGCGGCGGTGGCGGCCAGGGTGCGCAGGATCCAGCGCGACAGGGCGAAGCGCCAGCACAAGAAGAGGGCGAGCACGCCACCCAGCAGCGGCAGCACCGGGTGCTGCTCCAGCAGGATGCGCAGCAGCGCCACCAGGTTGCCGAGATCGTCCCCCCCGAGCGGTACCCCGTAGATGGCGATCTTCATGAAATTCGCCAGCAGGCCGATGCCGGACAGCGCCGTGAACACCAGCCCCATGTAGAGGTTGAAGCCCGCCAGCGCGCAGAGGCTCCAGCCCAGCACCATGCTGCCCCAGGCGAGGTAGTAGTGCTCCGGGCGAAAGCCTGACCAGAGCAGAAACTCCCCCAGCTTGAACACCACGAAGCCGTGCAGCAGCACGAAGGTGAGGTTGCCGAGCAGCAGGCTGCCGGCGATGCGCCAGCGCAGATTGCGCCTGAGGGTGGGCAGCACCACCTTCAGCACGGCGGCGCTCAGGGCCAGCACCAGCAGCAGGCTGGTGCAGAGATAGGTGAGGTTGAAACCCCGCTCCGGCAGGGTCTGCAGGATCTGGCTGAATTCACCGCTCTCGGGTCTCTCCTTGAGCAGCAGGCCGATCCGCAGCTGATAGCGGCTGGCCAGGGCGTCGTCGGGGGCGCGCAGGGTGCTGTTGAGATCCAGGGTGCAGCGCCCCTTGCGGCACTGCTGGCGCTTGTCCACCGGCTGGCTCAGCTGATCGATGCGCTCGCCCCTCTCATTGAGCAGCTCCACCCTGACCTTGTCACCCTCCTGCAGCGGCCCGCGCAACTGCCACTGGCTGCGAACCACCAGATAGAGGCCGCGGCTGTCGCTCTTGTAGAGCAGGGCGTGACGGGTGAGGGTGGCGATGGGGTTGTCCGCCGGCCCCAGCACCAGTGGCTGGGCCCGACCGAGCCAGCTGGCGGGGTTGATCTGCGGCAGCAACAGGGTCAGCAGCAGCAGCGCGGCCAGCAGGGCGAGCAGCACGGCGGGCAGAGCGGGCACCCTGGCTGACAAGCGCGCTGAAGTGGGGGCTTTCATATGGGCTCATCCTTTGAGCGAGTGACGATGAAACATGGCTGCTGCATTTAATTTGACCCGATGGTGATGGGCTTGTTCCTTGTTGTCAATTTAATGACCGAACAATGAACATTGCGTGACCGTGAAACCATGCAAACTGTGATCCCGATCCGGGGGCCGCACTCATTCTGTGATGAAAGCGTCATCATGGCGCTTTGCCACTGGCCTGCCTCTGCCTTGCTGCTTAGTCTCTCAATATGGATGGAGGTACATGTATGAATCCCAAAGTAGCGGCACGTCAGGCAAGATTGCTCCGCATGCTGGAGAGCAAACAGGAGATCCGGATCGGGCGCGAGCAGGACTGTCCCTTGTCCGTGGCCAAGCTGGTGCGACTCAAGGAGGATCATCCGGCGGTGCTCAAGGTCTATCGTCACGGCCTCACCGCCGAGGTGTTCCACCTCAAGGTGGAGGGACATCACTGGTGCCTGAAGCGGCGCCGGCACGACTCCCTGGTGGCCAACGTGGACGGCAGAACCGCCTTCCTGACCGAGCTGGAGCGCCGCCGCGAGATAGAGGCCCTGCGGGAGTTGCACCCCACCATCCTGGCCAACGTGGTCTGTACCTGTTTTGGCTCGGCCCGCGCCGGCGTGCTGGTCTCTCCCTGGCTGCGGGGCGTGCCGGTGCATGAACTGAACGAGCGCAACCTGGCGCAGATGCTGGCGGTGCAGGCGGAGCTGGCCCATTGGGGCTGGTTCGACTGGGATCCGAGCCCCGGCAACCTGCTCGACGACGGCCAGCAGATCAGCGTGTTCGACTTTGGCTACATGTGGCCCTTTGACCCCCGCCATGAATTCAACTCCAACGGCCTCACCGATCCCGCATTTCACGTACCGGAGCGGCTGGAGACCCGCACCCTCTCGGGCCTGTGGCTTGACGAGCCGGATCCGCTGCCGCAGTTTCGTTACTGGCGCGGCCTGTGTATCAATTGGGCGCAGCGGGAGCTGCAACACCTGACCCGGGAGGGGGCGAGCGCACCGGTGCTGGCCCGCTTGCAGAGCCTGCTGGGGGAGTGGCGTTCGGCGCTGGCCAGCGAGGAAGCGCTGGCTGCCAACTGGTGGCGCGACATGTATCGCAGCCACCGGCTCGACATTGCCGACGATCTCAGCGGCAAGAGCTGCGGCCCGCTCACTCTGCGCCGGCTCGACTGGTTGCAGCAGGCGGTGACCGAACACTTCGCCGAGCTGGTGGACAACCTGGGCCCCGACGAGGCGGGCTTAAGTCAGGTGGCGCTGCTGAGCCGGCTGGAAGGGCTGCGCGAGGAGATCCGGGCCAACCTGCTGCCGGTACCGACCCTGGTGGGTTAGGGAGAACCGCACTCATATCGCATCTTCATGCCACCCTATATAAAAAGAGGGGCCAGCCGGCCCCTCTTTTATTTCCATGTTGTGTCAGTACATCAGTCGAGCAGCTCCTGGTGGAGGCGGTTGACGATGTGGCCGGCCTCGTCCTCCTTGACCAGGAAGCAGAGGTTGTGGGCGCTGGCGCCGTAACAGATCATGCGGATGTTGTGCTCGCGAATGGCGTCAAAGACCTGACTGCCCACCCCGGCCGCCTCGCTCATCCGGTTGCCGATGAGCGCCACCAGTGCCAGCCCCGTCTCCACCTGCACCTTGCACAGCTGACCAAGCTCCGCCAGCACCTTGTCGCCGAGGATGGGCTCGCCATTGCTCTGGCTGCCGGTGTGATCCAGGGTCAGCGACACGCTCACCTCCGAGGTGGTGATGAGATCCACCGAGATGCGGTGGCGGGCCAGGATACCGAACACCTCGGCCAGAAAACCGTAGGCGTGGAACATGTTGAGGCTGTGCAGGGTGACCAGCACCTGGTTGCGGCGCAGGGCCACGGCGCGAAACAGTGGATTGGTGCGAGTGCTGGCGCGGATCCAGGTGCCGCCGGCGGCCGGATCCTTGCTGGAGCCGACAAACACCGGGATGTCCTGGCGCACCGCCGGCTGCAAGGTGGCCGGGTGCAGCACCTTGGCGCCGAAGGTGGCCATCTCGGCCGCCTCCACGAAGCTTATTTCGGGGATGGGGCGGGCCCGGGTGACCAGGCGCGGATCCGTGGTGTAGATGCCGGGCACGTCGGTCCAGATCTCGATGGAGCCGGCGTCGAGTGCCTCGGCCAACAGAGCTGCGCTGTAATCGGAGCCGCCCCGGCCCAGGGTGGTGGTGCGCCCATCGCCGTCGGCACCGATAAAGCCCTGGGTGATGATGAGGCTGTCGCCAAGCAGGGGGCCCAGCGCGGCCTGGCAGAGGGCGCGGGTGGCGGCCAGATCCACGCTGGCCTTGCCAAAGCGGCTGTCGGTGCGCAGCAACTGGCGCGCATCCTGCCAGCAGGCCTTGACGCCACGCTGGCGCAGCAGTTCGGTAAAGAGGCGGGTGGACATCAGCTCGCCGCAGGCGATGAGCCTGTCGGCCAGCTCGGCATCGGTGTGCAGATGGGCCTGGCGTGCCATGGTGCGGATCTCACCGAGCTGGCCGTGGATGAGGTCACTCAGATCGCCTGAGTCGCCCAGCGCCGTCAGAATGGCCTGCTGGATCTCGGTGAGCCTGGCCAGTTGCGCCTCCTGGCCCGCCTCGTCCAGATCGCCCTGAGCCAGTGCCACCAGCAGATTGGTGACACCGGCGCTGGCACTCAGCACCACCACCCGGGTGGCCGGGTTGGCCAGCACCACATCGGCGCAGTTGTTCATGGCTGCCGCGTTGGCGACGCTGGTTCCGCCAAACTTGGCGACATTGATCGGGCTCATTGCTTACTCCTGTCTTAATATGAAAATCCGGATCCATCGGGCAAAAAGAGAGGAGGAGGCTGAAAATGGCAGGAATGATCGAAGCTATCCCGGCCAGAAGCACTCCACCCGCAGAGCCCATCCCGTACCCGCCCCTGACGGGGCGCGGTGGGGGATGACCACTACCGATGACAACCCGGGGGATTCAGCCCCCGCAGCCGACACTGAGGTATCCAGTTGCCTCAGATGTCTCGGCGCTGCTCCCCCTGACCCAAGTTCACCGGACACTGGTGTCCTCCCTCGGGCTGCCTGGGCAGCGCTCCTCTTCTGGCTCCACCAGGGCGGTGGAGTGCATTTAGAAATACCTTGCGTTGGATTGCACTGTCAATCGAGTTTGTGAAAAAGTTCAAAAAGTCAGCCAAGCCAACGCAAAATCAATGGGTTATACGATTGTCTTTGACAAAACCTTGGAGCGGCGCTGCCAGTTGTAGAGGCGTTGGCGCGCCACCGGCAGATCTTCCACCTCCAGCGGATCGAAGCCCCGTTCCCGGAACCAGTGAATGGAGCGGGTGGTGAGCACGAACAGGCGGCGGATACCGAGCCGCTTGGCCCGCTCAGCCACCTTGGCCACCAGCTGATCCCCCCGGTTGGAGTTGCGGTAGTCGGGGTGGATGGCGACGCAGGCCATCTCTGCCATCGCCTCTTCCATGAAGCAGTAGAGCGCCGCGCAGCCGATGATGAGGCCGTCGCGCTCGATGATAGTGAACTTGTCGATCTCCATCTCCAGCTGCTCGCGGGAGCGGCGCACCAGGATCCCTTCCTCCTCCAGCGGGCGGATGAGATCCAGGATGCCACCGATGTCTTCGATGGTGGCGGCGCGCGCCTGCTCGGCGCTTTCCCGCACGATCTGGGTGCCGAGGCCATCGCGGCTGAACAGCTCCTGCAGCATGGCGCCGTCATCCTGATAGCTCACCAGGTGGGAGCGGGGCACGCCGCCGCGGCAGGAGGCGATGGCCGCGCGCAGGTAGCGGGCGGTGCCGGACATCTCTTCCCCCGCCTGCTCCAGCTCTACCAGCAGCTCCTCGGCCTGCTCGGGGAAGAGCTCGGAGATGGCTTCGCCGTGGCGGTCCATCACCCCCTGGGTGCTGCTGAAGCAGATGAGTTTGTCCGCTTTCAAATCCACCGCCACCCGGCGGGCCACCTCTTCCGAACTCAGGTTGAAGCTTTCACCGGTGACCGAGCAGCCGATGGGGGAGATGAGCACCAGGCTCTTCTGATCGAGCTGGCGGGTGATCCCCTCCACGTCGATGCGGCGCACCCGGCCGCTGTGGCAAAAATCGATGCCGTCATCCACCCCGAGCGGCTGGGCGGTGACGAAGTTGCCGCTCACCACGCTGATGCGGGCACCCTGCATGGGAGTGTTGGCGAGCCCCATGGAGAGCTGGGCGGTGATGTCGTACTGCAAGCCGCCGCACACCTGCTTGATGATGGTGAAGCTCTCGTCATCGGTGACCCGGATGCGCTTGTGGTACTGGGCCTCGATGCCGGCACGGGCCAGCGCTTCGTCGTTCTGCGGACGGGAGCCGAATACCAGCACCAGGCGTATCCCTAAGGTCTGCAGCAGGGCGATATCGCTGACGATGTTGGCGAAATTGGGGTGGCAGAGGGCTTCCCCCCCCATCATCAGCACGAAGGTGGCGCCTCTGTGCACATTGACGTAGGGGGTAGACTGCCGAAAGGCATAGACCAGGCTGGGTTCGCGTTCACGCACTTGAGGCTTCTTCCATAAAAAAACAGCAATGGGCTCAATATATGAAAATAAATGCACAAATCAAGATTAAATATTGATTTGTCGCGATATTGTCATCGGAACGGCCTGGCGGCCCGAACAGCGGCGACACCAGGCGGGGCAGGGGTGTCAGCGGTATGACGGTGCGCCTCAGGTTGATCCCGGCCCATAAACTGTTATCTTCGATATTCCTTTTCGTCAGCTGTGCGATCGCACAGGTTTTTATACAAGGACAGGGTGCATGGAACAGATTATTTCGCCGGCAGACGCGCTGCCGGGACGCCGCGAGGCGATGGTGATTGGCCAGCAGCATGCGGTCAATGGTCACCCGACTCAGGGACCCTGGCCTGAAGGGATGGCGGTGGCCTGGTTCGGGATGGGCTGCTTCTGGGGTGTGGAACGCCTGTTCTGGCAGCAGCCCGGGGTCTACTCCACCGCCGCCGGCTATCAGGGCGGGGTGACCCAGAATCCCACCTACAAGGAGGTGTGCAGCGGATTGACCGGCCATGCCGAGACGGTGCAGGTGGTGTTTGATCCCAAGGTGATCAGCTACGGTGATCTGCTCAAGCTGTTCTGGGAGCAGCACGATCCGGCTCAGGGCATGCGCCAGGGCGGCGACATCGGCACCCAGTATCGCTCCGTCATCTTCTTCGGGGACGACACCCAGGAGGCGATTGCCCAGCAGAGCCTGGCCGCCTATCAGCAGGCGATGACGGCCAGCGGTGACGGGCGCACCATCACCACCCGCATTCTGCCGCTGGCGCCCTTCTATTACGCCGAGGATTACCATCAGCAATATCTGGAGAAGAATCCGGACGGTTATTGCGGCCTGGGTGGCATCGGCGTCTGCCTGCCACCGAGCCTCAACCGCTAGGTGAAGATGACGGGTATCTGTGACTTGTCATTGATGGTGAAAAGAAAAGGCCGCGTTTGCGGCCTTTTTATCGGGCGTTGTCAGGAGAGTGAAAAAAATCATAAAAAAATGTGTCATGGGCGGGAACTAAATTGAACCTACTTTGCCTAACCTAGTAGCCACCATGGATGGCGGCTAAGACCAGACACATTTCTTGCCTCGAAAATTCATAAAAGTCATTGAAAAGCTTGATGAGTTGAAATGATAGCAAGCAGGGCTGCCCGTTGAAGGCGGCCCTTTTCATGTTGGCGGTGCGGAAAATTTGCGAGGGAGTGGCGAACTGGGCGTTCGCCATTGTGATCAGCTGATGGCGCCGTCAAACAGGTTCTTGATAAGATCGATGAACTCTTCGAGGAAGGCTTTCTGCTCCGGGGTCGGGGCGCGCAGCCAGACGGCGGAGAGCACCTCTTCCAGATCGGCCACCACCGCATCGGCTTCCTGCATGATCACGAAGCGCAACTTGGGATCGAGCTGCGGGTTCTGTTCGCAGATGGCCATCAGGTTGCTGGCCACCCGGCCGCTCACCAGATCTTCGATGGTCTGTTCACCACTGCTCTGTTGCTGGGTTTCAAACAGTCCCAGACTCTCCACCAGATACTCAATCAGGGCGATATAGCCTTCGCTTTCTACAACCATGGCGGCCTCAATCCTCAACAATACGAAAAAACTGTGCGTATTTTAGTGGCTGGACCTAGCTTGGCAAGCGGCAGTGCAGGCGATAACGGATAAAACCGACCCCGCCGCGCTCCACGCTCTCCAATCCGGTCAGCTCAAAGCCATACCGTAAAAATAGCCCATAGCTGAAGGCGCTGGCTTCCGTTGTCAGCTGTGTGAGTCCGAGCTGTTTTGCCTCGGCGAGGGCCGCAGCCAGCAGCAGGCTGCCATAGCCCCGGCGCGGGTGAGCGGCGCTCACATAGAGCAGGCTGAGGTGACCATCCTGGCTCAGGGTGACGAAACCAAGTGGCTTGCCGCCTTGCTCCAGCACCCAGCCATGGTGCTCGCGCAGCTGGCCGGCAAAGCCGGGATGATGGGCGCCGAGGGCCCACTGCTCCACCTGCTCCGGGCTGTAGTGCTGGGGGCCAATCCTTCGCACCGACTGCTCGAACAGGGCGCAAAGGGCGGGGATATGCTGCTCGTTCAGCTGAACGAGCCTGGGCTCTGCCGCCATGGCGGGGCTCATCGCTGCGGCGCCTGCGGGCGCTTGGCCTTGGGCAGACCGGCTACCACCCGCTCGTAGGAGTGATGCACCCAGCCCTGCCAGAGGTCGTCGGCCAGGCCGTCGCTGAAGGTGACCGTGTTCCAGTGCTGCTTGTTCATGTGCCAGCCCGGTTTGACCTCGGGGTGGAGTTCACGCAGCAGCAGGGCCAGCTCGGGTTCGCACTTGAGGTTCAGTCGCAGCGGCTCGGCCTGCCAGTCCAGCAGGGCAAACATCTTGCCGGCGATGCGATAGACCAGGATCTCTGGGCCGAAGGGGGTATCCTCCTGAGCGCCCGGCAGGGTCAGCAGAAAGGATCTCAAACGGGTCAACTCCATGGTCATGCTCCTGGCCGCTTGCGGTGCAAACGTATTAGTCGGGTGAAAAAATCTGCTAAGATGCGCGCCTACTATACCCCAATGCCGTCGATGAGGGAGTCGCAAGATGCTGTATCACAAGACCTTCGAGCTGGGTCCCGAGCGGGATTGGGTAGTCTTCGTGCACGGGGCGGGCGGCAGCTCCTCCATCTGGTTCAAGCAGCTGCGCGCCTATCGCGAACACTTCAACGTGCTGCTGCTGGACCTGCGCGGTCACGGCCAGTCCCACAAGCTGCAGCAGGTGATCAAGGGCCACTACAGCTTTCGGGCGGTGACCGAAGATATCCTGCAACTGCTCGATCACCTCAATATTCGCCGCGCCCACTTCGTCGGCATCTCCCTTGGCACCATCCTCATTCGCCATCTGGCGGAGCTCTGCCCCGAGCGGGTCAAGAGCATGGTGCTGGGCGGCGCCATTTTGCGGCTCGACATCCGCTCGCGGGTGCTGGTGCAGCTCGGCCGCCTCGGCCAGCATATCCTGCCTTACATGTGGCTCTACCGGCTGTTTGCCTTCATCATCATGCCCCGTCAGCACCATCAGGAGTCGCGCAACCTGTTCGTGCGCGAGGCGCGCAAATTGTGCCAAAAAGAGTTCAAGCGCTGGTTTCGCCTCGCCACCGAGGTGAATCCCCTGATGCGTTACTTCAAGGAGCGGGCCCTGCCCATTCCGACCCTCTATGTAATGGGGGAGGAAGATCACATGTTCCTGGCGCCGGTGCGCGAGCAGGTGGCGCGCGATCCCTACAGCCGGCTCGAGATCATCGACGGCTGCGGCCACGTCTGCAACGTGGAGCGGCCCGAGCACTTCAACCGCCAGTCGCTGGCCTTTCTCACCGCCCAGCCCGGCTGAATTGGCGCCAGCCGCCGCTTTGATGCGGCCCTGGTGGCTTGAGCCTGCGAGGTCATGTCAGGTGTTGGCCGCCAATCACCGGGTGCTAGTCCACTACTACCCGGCCGGCTGAGCCCCTGGTTACCCTGTGACTCCCATCACCAAGGAGTCCCTATGACCAAACTCATCCACACCATGATCCGGGTTCGTGACCTGGACAGATCCGTGCGTTTCTACCGCGAGGCCCTCGAGCTGGCGGTGCGGGATCACTTCCCCTTCGACGGTTTTTCCCTCACCTACCTTGCCAATGATCAGAGTGGTTTCGAGCTCGAATTGACCCACAACGAGGGCCAAGCCGAGCCCTACAGCCACGGCAACGGTTATGGCCATCTGGCGGTGACGGTGGAAGACATCGAGGCGGCGCATCAGCGTCTGACGGCCCTGGGTCTGGCGCCTGCGCAGGTCAAGGCGATGCACCATGAGGGCACCCTGCTGGCCCGGCTGTTCTTTTTGACCGACCCCGATGGTTACCAGATCGAGTTCATCGAGCGGGCCGGCCGCTTCGTCTGAGCTTGAAGCGTGGAATAGGAAGGGGCCGCAGCCTGGTGCTGCGGCCCTTTTTTCATGGGGAAGAAAGCGGCGCCCCTCAGGCGGCGACGTCCGGCTCCTGTCTTGTTTCCAGATGGATCAGGCAGGAGCAGCGCAGCAGGGAGGCAAAGTTGCTCATCTCCATGCCGTTGCCGAGCGCCTCCTGATAGAGCTCGGAGAGAAACAGCCCCATGGAGCGCCCCTGGGCCTGACAGAGCTGCTCCAGGATGGTCCAGAACTTGTTTTCCAGCCGGATGCTGGTGCTGTGGCCGCAGATCCGCACCGAGCGGGTGGTGCAGGCGTAGTGACTGGGATCCTGGCCGGAGAAGACGGTGCACATGGGCTGGTCCTGAGCGGTAAAGGGGAGGGCCATGGTAGGCAACTCTGCCGCCCGGGTCAAAAAAGCCCCCCGTTGATACGGGATGAGCGCCATCCCCCGTCAGCCAAAATAGTGGGCGATGTCGAGGTAGCGCTGGCGGATGTGCTCGATCAGCAGCCGGATCTTGCGCGGCGGCTGGCGGGTAAAGGGGTAGACGGCGTAGATGCCGAGCTTCTTGCCCACCTGATCGGGGAAGAGGTCCACCAGCTCGCCATTCATTAGATCGTGATAGACCAGGCAGCGCGGCACATAGACGATGCCGCGCCCCCCCAGCGCCGCCTTGCGCAGGGCGCCGGCGTTGTCGGTGCAAAAGCTGCCCGATACCGACAGCAGGTAGTTGCCCTCTTCCCCCTTGAAGGCCCACTCCGAGGCCCCCGTGCTCTGGTAGGCGTAGCGCAGGCAGTTGTGGGCGAGCAAGTCTGACGGCTCGCGCGGCGCCCCGAAGCGGCGCACATAGGCGGGGGCGGCGCAGATCACCCACTGGGAGTCGAGGATGTGGCGGGCAATCAGGCTCGAGTCATCCAGATAACCGGTGCGAATGACCAGGTCAAACCCCTCTTCCACCAGATTGACGAAGCGGTTGTCCAGCGACATTTCCACCGTGAGCCCAGGGTGCTGCTGGCAAAAATCGGCCACCGCGTCGGCCAGCAGCAGCTCGCCGGAGATGGTGGGCACCGACATCCGCACATGGCCGCTCACCTTTTCACCAAAACCCGCCACCGCATCGAAGGCGTCCAGTGCGGCGGCCTTCACATTTTTGGCACCCTGATAGAGCGCCTTGCCCGCCTCGCTCAGGGTGAGCCGGCGGGTGGTGCGATAGAGCAGCTGCACCCCGAGTTCTTCCTCCAGGCGCCCGATCCGTTTACTAACTACCGAATTTGTCAGGGAATTTTGTTCAGCTACCTTGCTGAAGGAGCCGGCCTCCACCACCTGGGCGAAGAGGATGAGGTCGTCGGTACTGGCCATATTGATCAATTTTTGGAATGAATGTTGTTCATTATTTCCATATATCGCGAAAAAGGAACAGGGTAAGGTCACGTCCGCTTAACAAAACAACAACAAGGTGCGCCTCTGCACCGCTCGGACAAGGACGCAATGATGACAGACACCCTGCTGGCCCTGGTGGCCTTCTCGCCGATCCTGGTGGCCGCCGTGCTGCTGGTCGGCCTCAACTGGCCCGCCAAGCGCGCCATGCCCGTCGCCTTTTTGTTGACCGTGTTCATCGCCCTGTGGGGCTGGCAGATGAGCCCGACCCGGGTCTTTGCCTCCACCCTGCAGGGGCTGGTGATCACGGTGACCGTGCTCTGGATCGTGTTCGGCGCCATCCTGATGCTCAACACCCTCAAACACACCGGCGCCATCAGCGCCATTCGCGGCGGCTTTACCAACATCTCGCCGGACCGGCGCATCCAGGCCATCATCATCGCCTGGTGCTTCGGCGCCTTTATCGAAGGGGCCTCCGGTTTTGGCACCCCGGCCGCCATCGCCGCGCCGCTGCTGGTGGCCATCGGCTTTCCGGCGCTGGCCGCGGTGCTGCTCGGCATGATGATCCAGTCCACCCCGGTCTCGTTCGGTGCGGTGGGCACCCCCATTCTGGTGGGGATCAACAAGGGGCTCGACAGCCAGGCCATCGGCCAGACCCTGAGCGCCGGTGGCAGCAGCTGGGACATCTACCTGCAACAGGTGACCACCAACGTGGCCCTCATTCACGCCGTGGTCGGCACCCTGATGCCGGTGCTGATGGTGATGATGCTGACCCGCTTCTTCGGCCGTCATCGCAGCTGGACCGAGGGGCTCGCCATCCTGCCGTTCGCGATTTTCGCCGGGCTCGCCTTCACCGTGCCCTATGCCCTGACCGGCATGCTGCTCGGTCCCGAGTTTCCGTCCCTCATCGGCGGCCTGGTGGGGCTGGCCCTGGTGGTGACGGCGGCGCGAGCAGGTTTTCTGGTGCCGAAAGCCAGCTGGGATTTCGCCCCCGAGCAGGAGTGGCCCGCCGAGTGGCTCGGCTCCCTCAAGCTCGATCTCAAAGAGGCCGCCGCCCGCCCCATGTCGCTGCTGCTGGCCTGGCTCCCCTATGTGGCGCTGGCCCTCTTGCTGGTGGCCAGCCGGGTTAGCCCGGAGTTCAAGGCCAGCCTCCTGTCGGTGAGCCTCGCCTTCACCGACCTCCTGGGGGAGAAGGGGGTCAGCGCCTCCATTGAGCCGCTCTACCTGCCGGGGGGCCTGCTGGTGCTCTGCTCCCTGCTCGCCACCTTGCTGCAATCGCGCTCCCTCGCTCCCTTCGGGCGGGCGCTGGGGGAGTCCAGCCGCACCC
Source organism: Aeromonas sp. QDB03 (assembly GCF_027707985.1). Classification (NCBI taxonomy): domain Bacteria; kingdom Pseudomonadati; phylum Pseudomonadota; class Gammaproteobacteria; order Aeromonadales; family Aeromonadaceae; genus Aeromonas; species Aeromonas sp. QDB03. The sequence goes on from NZ_JAPCJG010000001.1 coordinate 215,925, forward strand.
TGATCGGCGCCGGCTTCGTGCTGATCTTCACCGTGCCCATGGTGCGCATCTTCATCAACTCCGGCGTCAACGGGGCGGATCTCGCCAGCATGCCGGTGACCACCGCGAATTTTGCCGCCGGGCTGGTGGGGGAGTTCTTCCCGGCGCTCAGCGCCACTATCGGCGCGCTGGGGGCCTTTATCGCCGGCTCCAACACGGTGTCGAACATGATGTTCAGCCAGTTCCAGTTTGAAGTGGCGCAGACCCTGGGGGTCTCCACCGCCGCCATGCTGGCGCTGCAGGCGGTGGGTGCGGCCGCCGGCAACATGATTGCCATTCACAACGTGGTGGCGGCGTCGGCCACCGTGGGGCTGCTCGGTCGTGAGGGGGCGACGCTGCGCAAGACGGCGCTGCCGACCCTCTACTACCTGCTGGCCACCGGCCTTATCGGGCTGGCGCTCATGTACAGCTTCCACATCTCGGACGTCCTGCTGCAGTTGAAGTAAAGGAGAGCAAGTGATGAAGGTAATTCGGGTCTATCCGGCCAAGCCGGCCGATGTCTATCTCTACGCCACCTGTCTGGTGGACCTGTTCGACCCGGTGGCGGGGCTCGATGCCATCGCCCTGCTCGAGCGGGAAGGGATAAGGGTGCACTTTGTCGAGAAACAGACCTGCTGCGGGCAGCCGGCCTACACCTCGGGCCATGAAGAGGAGGCGCGCCAGGTGGCGCAAAGCCAGATGGCGCTCTTCCCCGAGCCCTGGCCGGTGGTGGTGCTGTCGGGCTCCTGCGGCGGCATGATGCACCACCACTACCGCCGACTCTTCCCCGAGAGCTCCGAGGTGGTGGCGTTTTGCGAGCGGGTGTTCGAGCTCACCGAGTTTCTGGCCCAGGTCTGCCGGGTGCGCTGGCACGGGGTGGGGAGGGCAAGCATCGTCATGCACACCTCCTGCTCGGCCCGGCGCGAGATGCAGGTACACAGCCGGGCCCGCGCTCTGCTGGGCCAGCTCGATGGGGTCACCTTGCATGAGCAGGCCTACGAGAGCGAGTGCTGCGGCTTTGGTGGCACCTTCTCGGTGCGCCATCCCCACATCAGCCAGGCCATGGTGGAGGACAAGACCCGCCACCTGCTGGCCACCGGCGCTGACACCCTGGTGAGCGCCGACTGGGGGTGTCTCTTGAACATCAAGGGATCCCTGGCCTATCAGGGCAAGATACTGCCCGCCATGCACCTGGCCAGCTTCCTGCTCGCCCACAGCGAGCCGGTGGTTCAGTGCTTACAAGAGCCAAAACAGGAGGCCCATCATGAGTGAGCACGCCAAGTATTCGCCGCGCCGCTTTCATCCCCAGGCCGAGGCGGCCCTGGCCGACCCGGTGTTGCGCCAGAACTTTCGCGGCGCCATGGATTACCTGCGTGGCAAGCGGCGGGATGCTTTCGCAGACCCGGCCGAAGAAGAATCGGTGCGCGATGCGGCGGAGCAGATCCGCCAGCGCTGCCTCTCGCGCCTGCCCGATCTTTTGGTGCAGCTCGAAGCCAACTGCGAGCGCAACGGCATCCGGGTGCACTGGGCCCAGACGCCGGCGGAGGCCAATGCCATCATCCTCGGCATCGCCCAGCAACATGGGGTGAGCAGCATCGTCAAGGGCAAGTCCATGGTGAGCGAGGAGGTGGGCTTCAATCACGAGATGGCGCGCCACGGCATCCATTGCCTTGAGAGCGACATGGGGGAGTTTATCGTCCAGCTCGACGGCGATACCCCGTCCCACATCATCATGCCCGCCATCCACAAGAACAAGCAGGAGGTGAGCGACACCTTTGCCGGCAATCTGGCGGATTTCACCCCCACCACCGACGTGGACGCCCTGATCCAGACCGGGCGGCGGGCCCTGCGTGAAGAGTTTCGCCGCGCCGGCATTGGGCTCTCCGGCGTCAACTTCGCGGTGGCGGAGACCGGCAGCCTGTGTCTGGTCGAGAACGAGGGCAACGGGCGCATGTGCACCACGGTGCCGAAAGTGCACGTGGCCATCACCGGCATCGAGAAGGTGGTGGAGTTCTTATCCGACGTGCCGCCGCTTTACAGCGCCCTGACCCGCTCGGCTACCGGCCAGGCCATCACCACCTACTTCAACGTCATCAGCGGCCCGCGCCGAGCAGGGGAGCTGGACGGCCCGGACGAGGTGCACCTGGTGCTGCTCGACAACGGCCGCAGCCAGGCTTACCGGGACGAGGAGCTGCGCAAGACCCTGCAGTGCATCCGCTGCGGCGCCTGCATGAACCACTGCCCGGTCTACACCCGCATCGGCGGCCACGCCTACGGCACCATCTACCCGGGGCCCATCGGCAAAATCATCTCCCCCCATCTGCTGGGGCTGGAAAGTACCCAGGATCTGGTGACCGCATCGAGTCTGTGCGGCGCCTGCGGCGAGGTGTGCCCGGTGCGCATCCCCATTCCCGACCTGTTGCAGCGCCTGCGCCGGGAGGCCAAACACGACGCTATGCCTGGCCACGCGCCGCTGGCGGGGCAGGGGGCGGCCAAGAGCCGGCTCGAGACGCTTGCCATGCAGGGCTTTGCCTTTGCCGCCACCCACCCGCGCCTCTATCACGCCGCGACCGGTGTGGCCGGTCGCCTGCGGGGGCTGATGCCCAAACACCTGGGCCCCTGGACCCAGTGCCGCGAGGCCCCCAAACCCGCCCCCCAGAGCCTGCACGCCCTGCTGCGCCAGAAGAAGAAGGAGTCCTGAGATGTCGAGCAAAGAGGCCATATTAAGTCGCCTGCGCGGCGCCGCCACCCCCATTGCCCATGCTCCCCATGGCTGGCAGCCCTGGCGCGGGGAGGATGAACAGGCACGGCGCGAGCGCTTTGTAGCCGGGATCAGCGCCAGCCATGCCGAGATCCTCACCGTCAAGGAGGCGACCCTTGCCAGGGAGCTGAGCGCCTGGCTGGATGAAGAAAGCGTGACGAGTCTGGCCTGTGGTCAGGGCGGCCGTTGGCAGGCGGCGGTCGCGGCCGCCTGCGCCGGGTGCTCTGTGTTGACCCCCTCTGGCGAGTTCGCGAGCTGGAAGGACGAGTTGTTCGATGCCTGTCAGGCGGGCATCACCCACTGCGCGGGGGCCATCGCCGACACCGGCACCCTGGTGTTGCTACCCGATGGCGGCGAGCCGCGCACCTTATCCTTGGTGCCCCCCTGCCATATCGCCCTGCTGGCGGCCTCCACCATCGCCGACAACCTGGCGGGGCTGGTGGCGGGCGGGCGCTGGCAGCAGGCCATGCCCACCAACCTGCTGCTGGTCTCCGGCCCCTCCAAGACCGCCGACATCCAGCAGACCCTGGCCTACGGCGCCCATGGCCCGAGCCGCCTCTTGGTAGTGCTGGTGGAGGATTGCTGATGGGTTGGAACCAATTTGACGCCGCCGTGCTTGAGCGTATCCCGCGCGAGCGGCTGGTGAGCGACCCGGATCTTCGGCTGGCCCATGGCACGGACGCCAGTTTCTACCGGCTGGTGCCAGAGCGCATCGTGCGCCTCGACTCCCTCGATGAAGTGCGCTTTGTGCTGGCGGTGTGCCGCGAATTGAACCTGCCGTGCACCTTTCGCGCCGCCGGCACCAGCCTCTCGGGCCAGGCCCTGAGCGATTCGGTGCTCATCACCCTGACCGACAGCTGGCGCGGCCACCGCATTCTGGACGAGGGCGCGCGCATTGCCCTGCAACCCGGGGTGATCGGCGCCGATGCCAACCGCTATCTGGCGCCTCTGGGCCGCAAGATTGGGCCGGATCCCGCCTCCATCAACGCCTGCAAGCTTGGCGGCATCGCCGCCAACAACGCGAGCGGCATGTGCTGCGGCACCGCCCACAACAGCTATCACACCCTGCATGCCATGACCTTGCTGCTGGCCGATGGCACTGTGCTGGACAGCCGCGATCCGCAAAGCCGCGCTGCCTTTGCGGCCAAACGCCCGGAGCTGCTCACGGTGCTCGCCGCCCTGCGCGCCGAGGTGCTGGCGAACGCCGAGCTTGCCGCCAAGATTCGCCACAAGTACCGGCTCAAGAACACCACAGGCTACGCCATCAATGCCCTGCTCGACCATGAGGACCCTATCGATATCCTCACCCACCTGATGATTGGCTCGGAGGGGACCCTCGGCTTTATCGCCGAGGTGGTGCTCGATACCGTGCCCGAATACCCCCACAAGGCCTCGGCCCTGCTGGTGTTTCGGGATGCCGAGCAGGCCTGTCTGGCCACCTCGCGCCTGAAAAGCGCGCCTGTGGCGGCGGTGGAGCTGATGGATGGGCGATCCCTGCGCTCGGTGGCGGGCAAGCCCGGCCTGCCGGACTTTATCAAGGCGCTGGACCTGGCTGCCTGCGCCTTGCTTGTCGAGGTGCATGGGGAATCGAAAGAGGAGCTGGTCGATCGCTGCGAGCAGGTGACGGCCATGGCCGCCGAGTTCGCCCAGGTCGCCTCTGTGCCCTTTACTACCGATAGCGCCGGGCTCTGGGCCATTCGCAAGGGGCTCTTCCCGGCGGTGGGGGCGGTGCGCACCACAGGCACCACCGTCATCATCGAGGATGTCGCTTTTCCCATCGAGCGTCTGGCCGAAGGGGTAGCTGGGCTGCAGCAACTGTTCGATCGCTTTGAATACGCTGAAGCCATCATCTTTGGCCACGCGCTGGAGGGGAACCTGCACTTCGTCTTTACCCAGGGGTTCGATGATCCGGCGCAGGTGGCCCGCTACGGCGCCTTTATGGATGCGGTGGCCGAGCTGGTCGCCGTGCGCTTTGGCGGGTCGCTGAAGGCCGAGCACGGCACCGGCCGCAACATGGCCCCCTATGTGGAGCTGGAATGGGGGCCGGAGGGGATGGCGCTGATGCGGCGCATCAAGGCGCTGCTGGACCCCGATAACCTGCTCAATCCCGGCGTCATCATCAACGACGACCCCAAGGCCCACCTGGCCCACCTCAAGCCCATGCCGGCGAGCGATGCCATCGTCGATCCGTGCATCGAGTGCGGCTTTTGCGAAGCGGTCTGCCCCTCGCGCACCCTGTCGCTCTCGCCGCGTCAGCGCATCGTGCTCTACCGCGAACTGGCCCGCCGCAATCGTGCCGATGAGCCCTCCAACCAGCTGGCCCGGCTGTTTGACTATCAGGGCATCGACACATGCGCCGCGACCGGACTCTGCGCCGATCGCTGCCCGGTCGGTATCAACACCGGAACGCTTATCAAGAAGCTGCGCACAGACAAATACCGGCGCTTCGTACCCATCGCCCGCTGGAGCGCCGATCACTTCGCCGGCGTTACCCGCACGGCGCGCGGCGCGCTGGGCCTCAAAGGGATTGCCGGCAAGGTGTTAGGAGACAAGGCGCTGGCAGGATTGGTGAACGGGGTTTGCCATCTGAGCGGCCAGCGCACGCCTGCCTGGCTGCCGACCCTGCCGGGGCCGAGCCGCTACCGGTGGCCGCAAGGGGAGGGGAACCATCGCGGCTCCAGCGAGCGCGCTGTGGTCTATCTGCCGTCGTGCGCCAGCCGGGTGTTCGGCCAGCAGGAGGATGCCCCTTCACTGCCGGATGTGGTGCAGTCCCTGCTCAAGAAGGCGGGCTGCCGGGTGATAGTGCCGCAAGGTATCGAGGGGCTCTGCTGCGGCATGCCCTATGACAGCAAGGGGATGAGCGAGGTAGCGGAAGCCAAGCGCAGTGAGCTGGCCGAGGCCCTGTGGCAGGCAAGCGAGCAGGGCCGCTGGCCCGTGCTGCTCGACACCAGCCCCTGTGTGCAGCGACTGCTCTCGGGGGCGCTCGGCAAGGGGCTTCGGGTGTTCGAACCCTCCGCTTTTGTGCTGGAACACCTGCTGCCATACCTTGAGCTGACCCCCCTCGATGAGACTGTGATGCTCCATATCACCTGCAGCAGCCGGCGCATGGGGCTGGGGGATAAGATGCAGGCGGTGGCCCGCGCCTGTGCCCGCGAGGTGATCGTGCCAGAGCATATCCAGTGCTGCGGCTTTGCCGGTGACAAAGGGTTGATGACCCCGGAGCTCAACGCCGCCGCCCTCGCCAGCCTGCCCGCTCAGGTGCCCAGGGATTGCCGTCAGGGATTCAGCAACAGCCGCACTTGCGAAATGGGGCTCAGCCAGCACGCCGGCATTCCCTATCACAGCATCCTCTATCTGGTGGATCAGGCGGCGAAATAGGGAAACAAAAAACGGCAGGATAACTATCCTGCCGTTTTCAATGGGGTGAACAAGGTGGCTTAAAAACGGGACTTGTCTGGTGCTACGTGCTATGAAAGGGGCCGATGCTGATACGAACGATGGCAAGGAAGGATTGATGACGTCGCTGAACCACTATCTGCCTGCCTATCACTTCTGTGAAGAGCACGCTCGCGACATTGCCGCCGACCCGCGCACCGTCATCCAGGCAGCGTCCAACTATCGACCGGAAGCGGATCCGGCCTTTCGCCACCTGATCGGCTTGCGGGAAGTGCCGATGCGCCTTGGGCATCTTCTCGGTCGCCAACAGAGCGCCAGCCCGCCTCCCTTTGGCTTGGACAGATTCGTGCAGCTCGACAGCCATGACGACAACACGCTGCTCTACGGCCTTGTCGGCCGGTTTTGGCGGCCGGACTTTGGTCTGGTGACCATAGCGGACAGTCAGGCGTATCTGGACTTTGCGGCGCCAGGCGTTGCCAAGCTCGCCCTGGGGTTTTCGGCCAGCCGCCAGCCAAACGGCACCACCCGGTTGACCACCCAGACAAGGGTGTTCTGCCCGGATCTGGCCTGCCGCCTCAAATTCGCACCTTACTGCTATCTGATCCGCCCCGTCAGCGGCCTGATCCGGCGCCGGATACTGGGCGCCATCAAGGCAGAGAGCGAAAGGGAGTAGTAAGCGTTATGCCGGTGCATTTACCTTGCCTTTCAATTTATGGCGCCAGCAGGGAGATTAGGGTGCGGTGGCTCAAGAAGGCGGGGGCCCAAGAGTTTCGTCTCTATCTTTATTGTCCTGATGCGCGAGCAGGTGGCCTGCGATTCTTACAGCTAGCTCGAGATCATAAAAAACTGCAGCCATGTCTGCAATGTGGAGTAGACGGATCACTTTGATCGGCAGTTGTTGGCATTTTTTTATCTAGGCAGAGGTCAAAACTCCATCCATTTGATGGAGTAGGGCAGAATATTGAAGTTTTTGTAGTAGATCTAATCACGCTGAGCTAATCGCTCCTGCTCTTCTGTTTTGCACTGGAAATAGAAGTAAGCTAAATATTTTTTAACAAAACACCGGCTTAAGGCCGGTGTTAGGTGATTACTAGGTCAGTACAATTAACAATATTCAGCTTGAAAAACTGAGTGCTGGACTCTGAAATAAGCAAGAGTAGTATGTCATTTGTTTTTTCCGTAATATTCTTCGAATAACTTCCCTATAACGGAGTTAATCTTTGATTCTTTTTTTTCTGCAGACGATTTCAATAGATGGGACACAGTTACATTCTTAATTTCTAACGAATCTAGTTTGTATTCATCAACAATGCGCATCCACTGATTCAACGGTTTAGTTACTCTTAATTTACCCAGAATCCTTATGTCGCTAGGAAGAACATTATTTATATAATAGGCCCATCGGTCAGTGGATAAGTTTTTCAAAATTGAATTGGCTTCCGACGCTGCGGCCCATGAGACGCCATAGCTATTGCCAAGAATCACACACAAGAGTGCACTAAAACAGGTTGGCAGCGCAGGCGTAGGTATAGTGCTACCAAGTTTTGCTAAATTTTTCACAGTAGCAGGTTCATTATAAAAATTATTCAAACCGTCATGAGCTTTGAAAATTGCCTCTGCTGCTTTTATAAAAGTATCGCTTCTCAGATTTTCCGGGACATAGTCAAACCCTTTCACCTTCAATAAAGCACTCTTTAGACCACCAACGGAAGTTGTTTTTCCATCCGAAAATGCTTCAGCATACGCATGACCAACTTGCCATTTTTCGGACTCTCGTAGCTTTGTCCATATAGCAGGAATTAGAACATTAATATTTGCAAGAGCATGCTCTAGATTAGCTCCAGTATTCTTTTTTGCTGCGTTCATTAATACGCTAACGGTTAATTTGTTGAAAAAGTAAGGAGAGCTTCTTAGCATATCGACGCGAGGATCACTTTCAACTAACGATTCACCTTCTAATGCCTCTCTGAATTCAACGAATTTTTTGGAAACTTCTACTTTAGGCCTACCTAACACTGCCTTTATGCATGCTTTAAGTGAAGCAATTGCCTCAGACTCATCAATCTCTTCGAAATTACTTTCTTCAATTTCAAGGCGAGAGAAATGAGTTATTAACTCATGAGTATGCTTGAGCCTCATAGCATCTGTGGATGATACTATCCCTAGCTCTTCCGCTAGGGTGATAGATTCTTTCGTTGTTATTATATCTTCAATGTCGTCATCTTCATCGACATCTGCTTTTCCTAACATCTCTCCAAGTAGCCCAATACCAACAGCGGATAGTTCTTTTTTTAATGCAGTAGTAGTTTTCCCCCAAAGATAGTTTATTCCCATTTCGAAATGACCAGCTTCGAATGCGGATATTATTTGTCTTTTATCTCTTATGCTGAGTTGTGCTGCATAATTTGAAATGTCTGATGGTGTTTTTGCTGATGCAGGTATTAATTCGCCACTATCAGGCTGCCAAAGTACGATATTATTCATTGTTTGTACCCTCAAAATCAGTCCAGCCATCTTGCGACTGTATAAATGTTGCTGATAGGCCCCGCCCTAATTTCCCTTTCAAACTTGCGAAAGCACGTTTTCTGGCACCACCGATTATACTATCTTTATTATTGACTTTTACAAAACAATTGTACCCGAGCAATCTACCTCGATTATCAAAAAGTATTATTCCATCTGAATTCAACATACCTTTAAGTAAATGTCCTTTACTTTCTAAGTCGCTTGCTTGAATCATTCCTTTTTTTAAGCGAAAAACAAGATTTGTGAAATCTATTGGAGTATCAAGTATGACACCATCATCAGATAAGAACCTTGGAGGTTTGGACATGTTAGTGACGGCAATAATACAACCATGTGATTCTCTTAGTGCATTTAAAAATAGGCGATTTAGAAAACTAACTGTTGGTTCTTTGTACTCTTCAGGTGTTTTTTCAGTAATGGCGCGTATTAATTGACCGAGATATTGAAGTGGTGGAGGGCTATTTTCTTTTCTATGATTTAGAAATATAAAGTGTAGACCTCCACGATTTGAGCGAATTTCAACGCAATCACCAGCGACTTGTGATGCCTTAACGACAATAAATCCCTCACTTTCTGTCATCAGTACATCATCAACCAATACGGAGATGGGATTTCCTGAACCCTTGAAAACTCCATACTCTAAAGAATGCTCGGAAGCCTCAATATATATAAGCCAGCCATTGGTGGCCAAAGGAGCACATTTTTTAACCGCGCTATTTATACCTGTTACATCCAGTCTAGATGTACCTATTTTAAGGATTTCACCTTCTGGTAACATAGCTGTTAAAAGATGCTTGCTATTGGTCAGATATACCTTTGGAAATAAGCTTACACCTTCTTCTCTATAATGGGCCAGCATTACTATCAATTCAACCAAATGAAGAGCGTTGTTTAGGAAGTGCAATTGACTTTCTTGGCAGAACTCAGTTACGCCACCAATCAATTGTGTCCTAAAAGTAATATTCTCAGGCATGTAAGAGTTCCGTATTTACGACATGGATAATGTATTAAATTTGACTAGATTGGTAAGTAAGAGAGCCGCTTTACAGGGTACTTGCCCCTTACATTTAACATTCAATAGTTGCGGATTTGAATCAGTCAAGAGCACACCTATATTGTGAAAGGGACCACTTGAGGACGATACCAAGAATAGGTTTATCTGTTGAGTGAAAAACACTCTAATGTGCGGAAATAATTTTTTTTTTTTTGACGGCGGTCAGATTTATGCGTTTCTGTATGAGGTTGGGTGATCAATACCCCGTCATCTCCAGATAGCCAACGCCTTTTGCGTCTCCAGAGACTAAGACAGCTCCCTCCCAGTAGTCAAAGCGTCCCGTCATGGCCTGATTGGGCTGTCGAGCCTGAATGCGGAGGTTGAGATCCCCGGCCTTAAGCTGCCACTCGATGGGGTAGGCTTGCCCCTTGGGGCCGCGCCAGGTTTTGCCGGGGGTGAGGCGGATCTGCGCAGGGTTCAGCACCCGGCTGCTGCCGTCTCGTTCAATCAGGATGCCGTAGCGGTTCTCCGGTTCAGAGCGTCCTGCCTTGGTGCGCAGGCGAAACAGCATCAGCTCGCGGCCATCTTCAAACTGCAGCGAAAACCAGTCCCAGCCCGATTGCCACTGGGCCAATACCGAGCTGCTCCACTCGTGATCAAACCACCCCTCACCGCTGACGTGGCGGGTCTCGCCATCCAGGGTCAGGGTGCCGCTGATGGTCAGGCGCGGGTAGGAGTAGTAGAAGGAGGCGTTGCCCGGGCTCTTCTCGCTGAAACCCGCTTTACCTTGCAGTACCGCGGGCTTGGCGGCGCTCACCTTCACATCAAGATCCCCCGCCTTGCTCTGCACCTTGAGGGTGGCGGGAAAAAGCGTCTCTCCATGAGAGGCCAAGACCCACTCTTTCAGCCAATACTGACCGCCGCTGGCACCGGCGAGCCCTGGCCCCTGGCGGCTGGTGCGCTCGTCCTGCTGGTGGCTGCCTTTGCTCACATCGGTGATGGCGAACTGGGCCAACCAGAGTTGAGGGGTGAGCCAGGGGTTCTCCGAGGTGATCTCCTGTTCAATGCCTTGGCGAAACAGGGTCCACTGCATGCCGTAGCCGCGCCCTTGCTCGTCTTTCAGGTTGCCGGTGAGATACCACCACTCGGAGCGGTAGTCGGGGTGGGCAGCGTGATCCGCGGGCAGGCGGATGGACTGACCCGGCAGGGCCTTTTTGAAGTGATCGTTGCCGCCGCCAAGGATGGCGCCCAGATCGTTGGCACTGATCCCGGCGCCATACAGGGTGCAGATCAGCGCCAGCGACCAGATGTTGAATGTTTTCATACCACTCTCCTTGCAGCGTACCAGGAGGCGAGCGCACCACAGACGGGGGCGAGCAGGAGCGCCGTGACGGCGTGCAGGGGGGCGGCCTCGAAGGTCAGCCGCCAGCCGAAGGCACGAGGGTTGACCACCTCAATCAGCACCCAGGCAAGGCCATAGCCCACCGGCAGGGCCAGCAGCGCGGTGAGCAGCCCCAATCCCGCCCCTTGCCACACCAGCAGCCGGCGGCAGTGGCGCGGGCTCAATCCAAGACTTTGCAGGGTCTGCAACTCGCCGCGCCGGGCCAGCCCCAGTACCATGAAGGCCGAGCCGATGCCGACGAACGCGATCCCCAGGATCAGCAACTTCAATAGTTCGGTCACCACGAAGGTCTGGTCGAACACCCTGAGGGCGGCGGCGTGGATGGCGGGGGCGGGCAACAGGTTCACCCGCTCGCCAAACTGGGCCCGCAGGCGATCGGCGAGGCGATCAACGTGCGGGCTGAAGAGGGCCAGGGATTGCACCTTGCCCCCTTCGAAGGCGTGCAGTATCTGCCCCTTGTCGCTGCCGTAATCCTGATAGACGCCGGTGACGGTGAACGTGCGTGGCCCCTGCTCGCCGCTCACCTCGAGGCGCTGCCCCACCTTGACCCCGAGGCGCACCGTCAGCGGTTCGCTCGCCAGCACCTCAGCGGGGGTGGCGGGCCAGCGTCCGGCTAGCAGCGGATAGGCGGCTCTAAGCTCGGGAATAAAGTCCATCTGCGCCCACTCGATGGGCTGCCCCTGCCAGCGGGCTGGGTGCACCGAGCGGCGCGAGGCGGCGCGCACATCTGGCTGGGCGAGGATGGTGTCGAGGGTCTGCTCGCTCAGGGCGCCCTTGCTGCCGGCCACCCCCTTGGGGGCGGTGACGTAGAGATCGGCGGCCAGGCGCTGGCCGAGCCAGATCTCCACGCTCGAGCGAAAGCTCGACACCATGACGCCGATGCCGATGGCCGCGGCGATGGCCAGTTGCAGCGCCATCACCGCGATGGCGGTGCGATCCAGGTGATAAAGGGTTTCGGCTACCCCGAGCCGGGCGCTGAGGGGGCCGCGCTCGCGTCGGCGCAGCCGGCCCAGCACGGCGCGCAGCACATCGGGCAGGGCGAGCGCCATGGCCAGCAGCCAGCCACCGGCCACGAAGAGGGCGCCGCCCAGCCCGGTTTCTGGCCGCCACAGACAAAGCGCACAGAGCAGCAAGATGACGATGGCGAGCCCCCGACGTTGCCAGGGATGGGCCGGCGGGCGACTGTTGCCCTCTCGCAGCTCAAGGGGGGATTGGCGCAGCAGTTGCCACCAGCCGGGCAGGTTGGCGGCGAGCGTGCCCAGCAGGCCGATCACCAGCGCCTTGCCAAGGCTGGCGGGGGAGAGGCGTAGCAGATCGATGGGGTTGGGGCCATAGAGATCGGCCAGCGCCTGGGTGAGCTGCCCCATCAGGGCGAGGGCCAGGAGGCTCCCCAGCAGCAGCCCGAGCAGGGTGCCGATGCTGGCGAGGATCAGGATCTCCAGGGTCAGCCAGCGCAGCAGCCGGCGTGGCGGCATGCCGAGGATGATGAGCTGGGCCAGCTGGGGGCGGCGTACGCTCTGCACGAAGCGCTGGGCGTTGAACACCAAAAACAATCCCACCGCCATGGCAAGCAGGGAGAGTGCCGTGAGGTTGAGGGCCAGCGCATCGCCGAGCTGGCTGGCATCGAGCGCCGGGCTGATGGGCTCAAGCCACAGGGGCTGATGGGGGGCATAGGATTGCAGGGCCGCCTGCAAGGCCGTGGCCTCATGCTCGCTGAGCTTGAAGACGATGCGATCGAGCCGCCCTTCCTTGCCAAGCATCGGCTGGGCGAGGCCGATGTCGGTCACCAGCAGCCGCTCCATGGGCACGGCACCGGGCTCGAAGGTGCCGGCCAGGGTGAGGGTCAGCGGGCGGGGCGGCGCCCCTTCACCGCCACCCAGCACGAAGTGCCGGCTCTGGCCTGTTTGCCAGCCAAGGCGGCTCGCTTCGGGGGCGGCCAGCCAGACGCTGTCGGCGCGGGTGAGGGAGAAGGTGGGCTCTTTGTCCGGCGCGGCGCCAAACAGCCGGCGCAAGGGGCCGGGGTTGAACAGATCCATCCCCAGCAGCTGAAAACTGCGCCCCTGCTCATCTTGCAGCCAGCCGTGCAGCTGGGGCATGGCGTCGAGGTTAGGCTGGCTGCGCACCAGCGTCACATAGAGCTGCTCGTCCAGCCCGCCGTCCGGCGCCAGCCGGTAGTTCGCTTCCCCCGCCAGCTGGCTGCGGGCGGCGACGAAGTTGGTGCGGGCGCTGTGGTTCAAGAGCTCGATGGCCACCACCAAAGAGACCCCCAGGGTGAGCCCGACCAGGCTCATCAGCAGCAGCCAGGGGTGGGCGCGATAGAGGCGCAGCAGCGCCTTGAGCGGCAGCGGCAACATCACTGCCCTCCGTGGCGGGCGTCAGTCATGGCGGCGCCCCTTGAGCTCGACCAATTGGCCCCCTTCAAGGCGCAGCACCCGATCCGCCAGGGCGCCATAGGCGGGGTTGTGGCTCACCAGCAAGAGGCCGGCGCCGGTGCCCCGCACCGCTGTCATCATCAGCGCCATCACCTGCTCGGCGTTGTGTTCATCGAGACTGCCGGTGGGCTCGTCGGCGAGCAGCCACTGGGGCTGATGAATGAGGGCACGGGCCAGCGCTACCCGCTGGCGCTGGCCGCCGGAGAGCTGCTCCGGCCAGGCGTGGCGCTTGTGGGCCAGATCGAGGCGCTCCAGCAGGCCGTCAATGCGTGTCTCATCGCGGGCAAGCTGGTTGATGGCAAGGGGCAGGGCGAGGTTCTCGGCCACGGTCAGGGTCGGCAGCAGGTTGAAGTCCTGATAGACGATGCCGAAGTGGCGGCCGCGCAGGCGGGCCCGCTCGTCCGCCGACTGGTTGTCAAGGCGGGTCTCCCCCAGCCAGATCTCCCCCTCATCCGGGGGGAGGAGGCCGGCGATGAGGTTGAGCAGAGTCGACTTGCCGCAGCCGCTCTGCCCCAGCAGCAGGGTGATCTCGCCGGCCGCCAGGGTCAGATCAAGGTGGTGAAACAGCGGCAGCCGTTCGCTGCCATTATCGAAGCTCTTGCCGAGGTTACGCAGGGTCAGCATGGGATAACCGGTTGATGGTCAATGGCTTTCATCATGCCATGTACGTTGCTCCCCTGCCTAATGATCACGCGGCTTTGCCTTTGCGCGAGAGTGCCAGTTAGTGATCAAGGCTGCAAAAGAGGTGAGGATCCTGGCTGGATCCCGCTCGCCAGTGGTGGTTAGAATAGGGGCCTCCATGGGTCACAGGATGCGCAAGGATGTTACACAAGCAAGTCAGTTTTATCATCGACAGCAAGGGCAACAAGCAGGCTGCCGTGGTCCCCATCGAGATTTACAACGAGCTGATGACCCTGCAAAAGGCGCTCTCCGACAACAAGCCGGGCGAGCGCGAGCTCTACCACTTCAACGGCAAGGGGGCCGAGGCGCACGGTTATCCGGTGGGCAAGCGGCAGAACCCCGGCTTCATGGTGCTGGCAGGCTCCACCGCCAACGGCGAGGATGCGGCTTCCTTACGCGAGGCGGTGATCGAACTGCGCCAGGAGCTGCTGGGCAAGGGGATCCTGGCCCCGCGCAGCGAAGGGGGCTTCGTCTTTACTGCCGATCAGCTGTTCAACAGCCCGAGCCTGGCCGCCAGCCTGGTGGCGGGCAACAACCGCAGCGGGCTGGACGCCTGGCAAAACAGCGCCGGCTACACCCTCAAGCGCTCGGGGTTTGGCAAGAAGTAGGCTGAGCCCTCATCCCTCGGGGCAGAGGACGCGTTGACAAGGTGCAGATAACACAAGGCCGCCCCCTGCGATGCAGGTGGGCGGCCTTGTTGTTTGTTGCTTGTTGCTTGTTACTTATTGATGGTCTGGGCTTATTTTTTGCCGGTCAGCAGCCAGTAGCTCAGGGTCGAGCCGAACCCGCAGCCGGCGATGGCGATGGCCATCGGCAGCGGCGATTCGGGGGGATTGAGGTTGACCAGGATCCCCACCACGGCGCCGATGCCAAAGCGCAAGGTGCCAGCCAGCGCCGAGGCTGTGCCTGCCGATTGCGGGAAGTGGCCCATCAGGCCGGTCATGGCGTTGGCCCCCACCAGGCTGATGTGGCCGACAAACAGCACCACCGGAATGACGATGCCCCACAGGCCGCCGGTCTGGCTCCAGGCGTTGTAGATGAGCAGGGCGCCGGCACAGGGCAGCACCAGCAGACCGTATTGCAGCATCCGCTCGGCGCCCACCCCCTTCACCAGCCGGCTGTTGACGAAGGTGACCACCATCATCAGCAGGATATTGAGGCCAAACAGCCAGCCATAGTGCTCGGTCGGTACCTTGAAGTACTCGATGTAGACGTAGGGGGAGGCGCTCAGGAAGGCGAACATGCCGGAGCTCGAAAGCGAGCCGCACAGCACGTAGCCCATGGCGCCGCGATGGGAGAGCACGCCCCAGTAGTTCTTCAGGATCTGGCCGAGGTTGAGGGGCTGCTTGTGCTCGGGCTTCAGGGTCTCTTGAATTTTCCACTGCATCATCAGGCAGATGAGCAGGCTGATACCCACCAGCAGCCAGAAGATCACCCGCCAGTCGCTGTGGGCGCTGATGTAGCCGCCCACCACTGGCGCGACAAGAGGGGCGAGCGTCATCACCAAGATCACGAACGACATGGCGCGGGAGAAGGCCTCCTTCTCGAACAGGTCGCGCAGCAGCGCATTGACCACCACCGAGCCGGCCGCCCCGCCAGCTGCCTGCAACATCCGATACGCCAGCAGCTCGGGCAGGGAGTCTGCCATGGCACAGCCCACCGAGGCGATGGCAAACATCACCAGTCCCGCCAGGATCACCGGCTTGCGGCCATAGCTGTCGGCGAGCGGGCCGTAGAACAGCTGGCCGATGGCAAAGCCACCCAGAAAGGCGCTGATGGTGAGCTGGGCGCCGTCGATGCTGGTGGCCAGATCCCGGGCGATGGCCGGAATGGCGGGCAGGTACATGTCGACCGCGAGCGGGGTCAGGCCCGCCAGCGCGCCGAGCAGGATGAACAGAAAACGGGGGGAGAGGGGGGCGTGGGGCATAGGCTATCCAGTCTTGATGAGTGCGAAGTCAGGGAGTGACAAACATCCAGTCTACCAGTTTTGGTGACGGGGGTGATCCTGTATGCCGAGCCAAAGGCCGGGCTCGGCGTGAAAGCGGGGGGCAAACCAGACCCGTTGGCCGCTGGCAGGCAGATCCTCCGGGCCGAGGGGACGCCGGCTGAGCCGGCAGGCCCCTTGCGCCAATGCGAGGTGGGCATCCCCCTGATACCAGCCGTCGGTGACGGGCAGGGCCGTGGTTTCGCGCAGCAGCCGCACTCCCCACTGGGTCACCAGCGCCGGGCACGCCTGCTCGGCCAGCCTGGCGGCCCGGGTCATGGCTGGCGCCGCCGGCGGGGTGAGGGTGCAGAGCAGCAGCAACAGGGCTCCCAGCATGGCTGGCAGCTCGCCCCGGCGCGGCAGCCAGCCTGCCAGCAGCACCAGGCCGAGCAGGGTGACGGGCGCCAGATGGCGGGGATTGTCCGGGTTCTGGCCAAACAGGGTCCACTGCAGCAGGACGAACCAGTAGAGGGTCCAGAGCACGGAGGGGGCTGGATTGTGATCCTTTGAGCGTTGCCAGAGTGGCAGTACCAGCAAGGCTACCATCAACAGGGGCCAGAGCGGGGTCAGCTGCTCGTGGAAGGTACGGGCCCAGCTCAGCAGCCGATCGCCGTGGGCCGCCGCCGTGTTGCCCCACAGGGTAAAGTGACCGTCGGTGAAGCGGCGCCCCTCGCTGAAATAGGCCCAGCCATCGGCCTGCCAGACAAACAGCAGGCAGGCTAGCCCCACCAGCACGATGGGGAGCACAAACCTGACGCGCGTTCCCTGCTGCGCCATCCCCAGCCAAAGGGGCAGCAGGGCCAGCACGAAGTAGGAGGGGCGCAGCGCCAGCATAAGGCCCAGCAGCAGACCCGCCAGCGCTATCTTGCGCTGTTGCAAAGCCAGGAGCGCGCCGAGCCAGGCGGCCAGCGCCGCCCCGTCCGAGAGGCCGGAAAGCGCCAGGGTCGGGGTGAGCGGCAGGGCCAGCACCAGCAGCCAGACCGGCGCCAGCAGGCTTGGCCGTTGCCACAATCTCACCGCGAGGGAGGCGGCGAGCGGCGCCAGCAAACTGCTACCCAAGAGGCTTGCCCACTGCACCGCACGGGCGGGATCGTCCAGTAGCAGATTGATCAGCCGTGCCAGCCAGATAAAGGCGGGGTAGCCCGGAAAGTGGGGGGAGAACTCCAGCACGCTAAAGCGCGTCACCCCATGGGCGAAATTGAGGGCATCGTCAGAATCGAGTGCCACCGGGAAGGTCAGCAGCCAGCCGAGCCAGGCTAGTTGCAGCAGGGCAAGCAAGTAGGGTCGATTGGCGAAGCGTAATCGGCCGTGGTGACGCCCCCCTTCTCCCCTTGCGGGAGAAGGGTCGGGGATGAGGGGGGCCGTCGGCATCAATGAGAGGCCATCAAAGCGGCGCCAGCACGGCCATCAGTGCTTTTTCCGCCTCGGCGAAGGCAGCGGCATCGGCGGGCTTGGCGCCCACCCCGAACACCCCAGGGTTGCCGATGGCATCCAGCACCTTGGCCAGCGCCTGCTCGGCGGCCTTGCGATCCCCTTCATCGAGGGAGGGGAGGATCAAATCCAAGAAGCGCTTGCTCTTGACCACCAGCACCTTGGCGGTCTGGTAGTCGCCAAGGTTCTGGCTGGCCCCCTCGAGGCGGCGCTCGATCTCCGCCTTGTAGGCCCGGTTGAGCAGGGCGGCGGTAGCTGCGGCGTCTTTGGCCTTGATGGCGGCGGCCAGCGGTGCTTGCAGCTCGACCTTGTGGTGCTGTTCCAGATAGGTCAGCTCCTCGGCGATGTCGCTCAAGGTAGGGCTGGCATCCTTGCCGTCAGTGGCTGCGCCCAGCAGTGCCTCGCGGGCATCGATCAGCGGCTCCTTGCCGGCGGCGGCGTAGGAGTAAGCCTGCGCCTGCCCGCAGAGGGTCAGCAGCAGGGGGAGGGCGAGTAAACCCGGGCGGATGGTCATCCTGTTCTCCTCACTTATGCCAATGGCGCGGTCAGGCCACGCTCTGGGTCTCGATCACGGTGTTTTCGTTGCGATGATTGAAGGTGTTGCGGCGTCTGTCCACCTCCTTCGTTCACCACATTCAGGGGCCATCAGGCCACGCTCTGGGTTTCGATCACGGTGTTTTCGTTGCGATGATTGAAGATGGCGTGACGTCTGTCCACCCCGTCGATCACCATGTCGGCAGCCATCATCCCCATCTCCATGGCGGTGTCGGTGAAGATGTAGCGGAATGTCCCCTGACGGCCGGTCATGATGAGGTTGTTGATGGGCATCAGCGCCTTGATGGCGTCGTTGCGGCGGGCCTGATAGCCGAGATCCATCAGCGGATAGGCGTATTCGCTGCGAGCCTCGAAGGTCTCATCGCCAAGCTTGGCGGTATCGACACCGAGGCTGGCGAGATCGGCGGTGACCCGACCGCGCAGATCAGCGAGCGGTGCCTGCCAGGTAGCATCCCCCGGGTTGCAGGGGATCTCCAGCATCACGGATGTTTGCCCCATTGGCGCCATAAAGGGGCTGCGCCGGCGCGGCTCCTGCAAGCGGGTCGCCAGAATATGGGGGTCGGAGAGGTACTGCCAGGTGTTGTCCGACAAATTCTCCTGTTTGAGCGGCATGTTGACGAAGCGAAGCGACCGGTAGTGCAGATCGCACGGCAAGCCCAGATGCTGGCAGGTGAGCGGCAGTGGCAGGGTGGAGATCACCTGATCAAATCGCTCGCTCTGCTCCAAGTTATCTTGTGACCAATAAACCCGTTCAATTCGGCCATCAGACTGCTCGAGGCGGGTGATGGTGGCGCCGGTTTTCAGCTCAACCCCTTCGGCAACCAGCCGCTCCCCCAGGGTGGTGAAAATCTGGCCGAAGCCGTACTTGGGGTAGCGGTATTTGCGGGCATAGGTGCGCACCGAAATGCTGCCGTTGCGTCTTGGCAGCAGGCGGCGCGCCACGTCTTTGAGATCGATCAGGCTGATGCGCTGGCCGGCCCAGTCGGCGGAGAGCTTGTCCGGGTTGATGCCCCACAGCTTGCCGGTGTAGCCCTCGAAGAACTGGCGGTAGAGGGTGCGACCAAAGTGGCTCTGGATCCACTCGGCAAAGCTCGCCTTGGCAAAATCGGTGGGCTTCTTGGCAAAGGGCAATAGCAGCAGATCCTTCACCGCCCCGGCCATCAGGGCGAGCGGCGCCGTCTTGAGCAGGTTGGGCAGGTTCAAGGGGTAGTCATAGGTACGTCCGCCAAAGCGGATCACGCTCTTGCGCTCCGCGTGGAGCAGATCGTCCCCCATCAGGTCGTCGATAAAGGCGAGCAGCTCGGGGTTCTTGGTGATGAAGCGGTGGCCGCCGTAGTCGAAGCGATACTCACCGTCGCGCCCCTTGAAGGTCTGGGTGGCGCACATGCCGCCCACCACGCTCTCCTGCTCGAACAGGGTGACTGCAAAACCGGCCTGGCGCAGGCGCCAGGCGGCCATCAGACCGGCAGGGCCGGCGCCCAGTACCGCAATGTGTTGTGTGTTGTTGTCGCTCATGACTCTTTATCCGAAACGCTGACCAAAAGAGAAGAAGTGGAAAAGGCGGCCCCGCTGAGCCGCCTTGTCATCGGCTGCTGCGCCGCGCTGGGCGATCAGCGCTGGGGACGATAGTTGCGATGCCAGACGGTGACGAAGATAACCAGGTAGCTGGCCCAGGTCAGCAACTGCAGGCCGGCTGGTGAGGCATTGTAGCCAAACAGGGCACGCAGGAAGGTACCAAATACCCCCTGATCGTCGAGAATGTGACTGATGTTGAAGACAGGCGTCGTCCAGAAGGTGATGAGCCCGGCCGCCTGCAGCATGTTGACGGCGGACGACAGCAGCCCGGCGGCGATGATGATGATGAGCAGGCCGGTCCAGCGGAAGAAGGGGGCCAGCGCCACCTTGCGGGTGGAGCGCAGCAGCCCCCACACCAGTACCACCGACAGCAGCAGGCCGCCCAGCGCCCCCATCAGCCCCTCGTGCAGATCCACCCCTTGTCCGGAGTAGACCAGGGCCGAGAAGAACAGCACGGTTTCAAAGCCTTCGCGCATCACCGCCAGGAAGGCGAGCAGCACCAGACCAAACAGGTTGCCGCCGTCGATGGCGGCATCGATGCGCGCCGTCATGGCCCCCACCTGGGATTTGGCCTGCTTCTGCATCCAGACCGCCATGTAGGTGAGCACCAGGGTGGCGAAAATCAGGATCCCCGCCATCAGCAAATGGTTGTAGCGCTCGCTCTCGAACTGGCTCACCACCACCTGGAACAGGAAGGCGACGACGAGGGAGGCGATAAGACCCAGCCCCACCCCCAGATAGACGAACTTGTTGTAGCGGCTCGCCCCCAGCTTGGCGAGGTAGGAGAGGCAGATGCCGACCAGCAGGAAGGCTTCCAGCCCCTCGCGCAGGGTAATGAGAAAACTTGCAAACATCAGGTTTGAGGCTCCGTAGCGGGCGTGACGGGGAGGGGCTGCAGGGTGAGTTGCAGCCGATTGAGTAGCACTATGGGTGGCTCCGGCAAGCTCGGCTCGGCGGCGCGCACCGCATCATTGACCCACTTGGGGTAGGTGCGGAAATTGAGTTTGATATCGGCCTTGAAGGGCCCCCTGGCATCCGCCGGCAGCGGCCAGGCTTCATCGCGCCAGCCATCGGCCGGGATGCGGGTGTCTTCCAAGAGCTTGGCGTAGCGCCAGAACTTGAGCCCCACCGGCTTGCCCTCGGCATCGCCGAACACTTTTCTGAACAGCCGCGCATCTTCAGGGACAGCGCCATCCACCGGCTGGCCGCTGGCAAGCACCCGCTTGCCGCTGGCATCGGTGACGGTCAGCTCGAGCCAGAGTTCACGGAAATCGGCGACCCCGGTGGGCAGGGCGTGGCCGGTGCCGGTATTGGCGACCCGCACCACCAGCTGCGGGCTCGCGGCAGCCTGTTCGATACGGGCCGAGAGGGTAGCGCTTGAGCGCAGCAGCGCCAGGCTCTCCTGCTCGAGCGTTGCACTTCTCAGCCCCACCAGCTGATGCTGGGCGCCGGTGAAGTTGTGGCGATAGAGCCGTTCTTTCACGGTGCCGTTTTCGGTGGACTGGCCGGCCACCGGCGCGCCGCCGTTGCCCGGCTCCGGGTTCATATGGCAGTCGATACAGGTGCGCCGCCTGGCGGGATCCTCGGCATTGGCGAAGCTGGATTTCTCCCACTCGTCCCAGGTGTTGACGATGTTGGCGCCTGTGCCCGGGGCAAACTCGTTGTGGCAGGACTTGCACAGGGCCGCATCCTGGTAGAAATCCTTCTGGTAAGAGGCCTTGTGCATGGCGGGGCGGGCGTTGATCTGCCGCTCGGCCAGCCAATGCTGGAGGCTGCCACCGGCGGCATCCTCGAACACATAGCTCTCGCGGTCTTTCAGATTCACGGTAAAGGCACTGTTGCCGCCGGCATCCTCGAGCCGGGTGATGCGATGGCAGAGCACGCAGCCGGTGCCTTCTTCCACCACGGGCTCGCCTTTCTGGTGGGCCGCGATCAGCGAGGCGCCGCCGCGCTCAAACATGTGGGAGCCCTTGGGCAGATCCTGCTGGCCGTTCATCACCTGCTGGGGCATGTGGCAGCCCTGGCACCACTGGCCGAAGGCTTCCCCCTCGGTTTCGCGGGCCAGCGCCTGCACCACCTTGTAGTAGGGGTGGGAGTTGCCCATCAGCCGGTGGTTGCTCTCGCTCCAGTCCTGGAACGCCTGTTGGTGGCAGTTCTGGCAGGAGGCGGAGTTGAGCCACTCCCTGGGATGAGTGGTCGGCGCCTTGGCGGGATCCGTGCGCGGGGCATCGAGCCTGAGCCAGTTGGCAAGATAGGGGAGGTTGCCATCGGCGGTGACGAAGGCGTGCAGATCCTCCATCATCGCCTTCACCTCGGGTTGGGGCTTGGCGGGGTCAACCGGCTCGGCGCCATCGCGGGTGTCATGGCCCATGCCACCCTGGGTCTGCTGGGTCATGCGCAGGTATTCGCCGATAAAGTCCCCTGCCACCATGTTGGCGAGGTTGGCGTGGCCGTTGATGGCATTGTCGCCGCTCTGCTGGCGGTGGGCCGCCATCAGATAGCGGTTGGTGAAGTTGAACCCATCCAGATGGCAGGAGTTGCAGCTCATCCAGTTGTCCCCCGCCATGGGGAAGCGGCTGTTGGCGCCGTTGTTGCCGAGTGTGTTACCAAGATGGAACAGCCGCTCGCCGCGTTTGAGCGGTTCGGGGCGCGGATCCGTCTCTACCAGTTTGGCGAAGTGGGGCAGATCGACGGTGACTCGGGCAAACGGGCCACTGCCGCCGGTGTTGAGACGGGTGAGATCCTGCCCCATGACGTTGTGCACCAGGATGTGGTCGCCATCGATCAGCAGATCGCGCGGATTCTGGCCCGGCAGGTGGCGAAGGAGCTGGGTCGCCTTGGCGCCCCCCTGAAACTTCTTGCGGCGGTGACGGTTGCTGTTCTGCTTGCCGCTGCGCGACAGGTCGAACACCAGCAGATCTTCCGAGCCCGCCAGGATCAGATAGACCCGCTTGCCGTCGGCGGCGAAGCGCGCCGCGAACGGGTTGGAGACGATCTGGCTGTGGTTGCCGACGCTGGGCAGGTTGATCTGCAAAAAGAGCTGCTTGCGCTCGTCCACCCGCTCTTTCTCTTCATCGAGATCGATGATGGAGACGGCCGGGAAGACGGTGCTCTGAAACTGGAAAGGGTGGTCGAAACTCCACAGCACGTGGGGCAGCCAGGCTTCGCTGCCATCGGGGGAGAGGGTGATGCCGTCCAGCAGGCGCGGCAAGCCCTGCGAGTCGCTTGGGGTGTCGCTGTGGGTCTCGGCCAGGGTGATGAGTCTGGGCTTGGGCAGGACAGCACTCTTCGCGTCCTTCTCAAGCTTGGCGAGATCATAGATGGCAAGCTGGCCGGTCATGGCGTGGGTGAGCAGCAGGCGATCGTCGTCGGTCAAGGCCAGTCCACGCGGGGTCTCGGCAGTGGCCACATCCAGCTGCAGCTTGCCCGCCGTGTCATAGGCTTGCAGGCGGCCAGCCTCGAACAGAGTGACCCAGAACCAGCGCCGCTTGGGATCGAAGATGACCCCGTAGGGACGATGGCCGGTGGGGATCGCCTTGTCCAGGGTGAGATCATCATCCAGCAGCAGCAGGCGATCGCCGCGATAATCGCTCACCAGCAGGGTGCCGTCATCGGCGCGGGCCAGCTGGCGCAGATCGCCCCCCAGCTGCACTTCTTTGAGTCGCTTGCCGCTATCGCGCTCAAGCAGGGTGACCGAGCCGGCGCTCTGGTTGGCGGTGACCAGGCGCGGAGCGTTCCCCTCGTCATAGGCAATCATGGCGGCGCCCATCTCCTGGGCCGAGGCGGTCCCCAGCAGTAGGGCGGTCAACATCAGGGATAACAACAACTTCAACATAAGATCAGGTGCGCCATTTTAGGATGGTCCAGCGCCAGGCGTGGCGCAGCACCAGGGGAGTCAACGCGAGCGCGCTCAGCCAGTGGGCCCAGCTGGCAAGGTTGCCCATGCCATCGCCCGGGGTGCCGTGCAGTACCAGCAACAACCCGCTGGCCAGACAGACCAGCAGCAAGGCCTCGATGATGCGGCCGGTGGTGCGCAAGAAAGGCTTGCGGCTTTTGCGCAGCAGGCTGCGATGAGAGAGCCAGAACGCGCCGAACAGCAGGGGAAACAGGGTGAGCGAGAGGGCGACGTGCAGGAACAAGTTCCAGCGTGCCAGCGACCAGAGCGGGGTCAGCGGTTCCCACAGCAGCAGGCCAGAGAAGAACATCAGATAGAGGGAGCCCTCGGCGGCCTGATGGTGATAGGCCAGCCACTGCCAGCAGTGTCGTGGTGAGAGGGAAAGGCTTGTCATAGGTGCTCCAACGCCCGGGCAGTGCAGCCCGGGGGAGCAAGTTTACAATGCAGGAAAGGTAATGAAAAGAGTTATCAATTCCGCTCTTGATGAATAAAGGCTGAATGAAAACCGGCGCTATTTGTGGTCGGCCAGCCGCTCGGTCACCGCGTAGATGAGCGCAGCGGTGGAGAAGGCGAGGAACACGATCACCGACCACTTCATCTCCACCTCGTTGCCGACCCCGTCATCCAGGAAGGCCTTGAGCACTTCAATCCCGGCAATGGTGACCAGGGAGTTGATGACGATGAGCTTGAGGGAGGCGAAGTTGATCTTGCTGAGCCAGTTGTTGCCGAGCGCCTCACGTTGTTCCTGGGTCTGGATGAACTGCACATAGCCGCAGATGGATACCAGTATCAGCATCTGGGCCACCAGCACGAAGTCCACCAGGGTGAGGACGCCGGTGATGAGGTCCATGTAGTGAATGCCCACGATGTCGATGCACAGGGCATAAAGCAGCATGGCGAATTTCACCATCAGCAGGGCCACGCAGACCAGAATGCAGACATAGAAGGGGAACATCATCAACCGGCTGCCATTGAGCATGAAGTTGAAACGGCGCATGAAAACTCCTGAAGAGGGTGAGGTTGCGCTGATTATGGCGCGGATCCGCCATCGAGGGCATCCCTGTTTGCGTACAGAGGGCTGATGGCGACAGAGAAAGGGAAAACGAAAAAAGCCCAGCCATAAGGCTGGGCTTTCGAATGTGGCTCCCTCGACAGGACTTGAACCTGTGACATACGGATTAACAGTCCGCCGTTCTACCGACTGAACTACGAGGGAATTGGCTCCTCCTACTGGACTTGAACCAGTGACATACGGATTAACAGTCCGCCGTTCTACCGACTGAACTAAGGAGGAATTGCCTGTCTCGTCGAGACGGTGCGGATATTAATGGCCCATCCGCCGGGTGTCAACCCGCGATCCGCTGCAAAAAGGGGATTTTGGCCCGTTTGCCCAAAACTTGGCCGCTGCGGACTATTTTCAGCACAATCAGCAGCTTGGCGCTGGCCTCTCGGGTTCGTCGAGACGGCTCAGTGGCATGAAGAGGGGATGGATGAGGATGTGCCGATGCCCGGGATGGCATAGTCCGGGATAAGCAGCTGGCTTAGGGCCGAGCAATGACAGATATAAAAGGAGGGGGCAGGGGTACGCATAAGGGCGGGAGAAATTGGTTAGCAGGCGAAGTGAGTGTGCTGCGTAATGGTGAGAAAAGTGGTCGATATGCTGACAATAAACGGTAATTCTGCGTGGTAACGGCCATTCATTGATCCCGCCCATCGAAATATTTCATCGGCTGGGGTATGGTTGGCCAGGATACCATCGCCGTGTCGACAGCTCTGCCGGCCCTTGATGATGATCGGGCGCCGGTTCAATCCGGCCTTTATCTCCCTCTTCTGGTATTACGAATACATGCACAACCAAGCACCTTTGCAAAGCGTGAAGCTGGCCATTGCTTTACGCCAATCCTGTATTGACGAACCCTACAGCGTTCCCCGCTTCGGTCGCGACCTGATCGCCGGCATCACGGTCGGCATCATCGCCATTCCGCTGGCCATGGCGCTGGCCATCGCCAGTGGCGTGCCGCCGCAGCACGGTCTCTATACCGCCATCATCGCCGGCATCGTCATCGCCGTGACCGGCGGCTCCCGCTTCTCCATCTCGGGGCCGACTGCCGCCTTCGTGGTGATCCTCTATCCGGTAGCCCAGCAGTTTGGCGTGGGCGGCCTGTTGATGGCGACCCTGATCTCGGGCTTCTTTCTGGTGGCCATGGGGGTGGCCCGGCTCGGACGCCTTATCGAGTACATTCCGCCTTCGGTGACCCTGGGCTTCACCGGTGGTATCGCCATCGTGATTGCAACCCTGCAGATCAAGGACTTCTTCGGCCTGCACGTGCCCGAGATGCCGGAAACCTACATCGGCAAGGTCGAGGCGCTGGCCCATGCCCTGCCCAGCTGGCAGTGGGGGGATACGCTGGTCGGCATTGCGACCCTGGCGGTGCTGCTGCTCTGGCCGCGCCTGCGGCTGCCGGTGCCAGGCCACCTGCCCGCCGTGCTGGTAGGGGTGGGCCTTGGCTTTGGCCTGCATCAGTTCGGGGTGGACGTCGCCACCATCGGCAGCAAGTTCAGCTATACCCTGGCCGACGGCAGTCAGGGCATGGGGATCCCGCCCATCGCGCCGACTCTGGTGATGCCTTGGGCTCTGCCGGGGCCGGATGGCTCGCCAGTGGAGTGGAACCTGGCCGCCATCGAGCGCCTGTTACCCGCCGCCTTTTCCATGGCGATGCTGGGGGCCATCGAATCCTTGCTCTGCGCCGTGGTGCTGGACGGCATGACGGGTCGCAAGCACAGCTCCAACGCCGAGCTGGTGGGGCAGGGGCTTGGCAACATAGTCGCTCCCTTCTTCGGCGGCATCACCGCCACCGCCGCCATTGCCCGTTCCGCCGCCAACGTGCGGGCCGGGGCAACTTCTCCCATCTCCGGCATCGTGCATGCGCTGGTGGTGCTGGCGGCCATCCTGGTGCTGGCGCCCTGGCTCTCCTGGCTGCCGCTCTCGGCCATGGCGGCCCTGCTGCTCATCGTCGCCTGGAACATGAGCGAGGCGCACAAGGTGGTGGAGCTGATCCGGCGTGCACCCAAATCCGACGTGCTGGTGCTGCTGGTCTGTCTGTCGCTGACCGTCATCTTCGACATGGTCATCGCCATCACCTTCGGGGTGATCCTCGCCTCCCTGCTGTTCATGCGCGAAATTGCCAAGATGACCAAGCTGCACGATCTGGCGGATCACAAGCGCTATGCCCATGAGGTGCCGGAGCAGGCGCTGCTCTACAAGATCAACGGCCCGCTGTTCTTTGCCGCTGCCGAGCGGGTGTTCGGCGAGCTGGTAGCCCAGGTCAAGGGCCACAAGCTGCTGGTGTTGCAGATGGAGGCGGTCTCCATCCTGGACGCCGGCGGGCTCTCCGCCTTCCTGCAGTTTGAAAAGCAGATGGCCAAGGCGGGGGTGCAACTGCGGGTGGCCGAGTTGCAGTTCCAGCCGCTCAAGACCCTGGCGCGCGCCAAGGTACGTCCGGTGCCCGGTCAGTTGGAGTTTTACGGCTCGCTGGAAGAGGCGCTCAAAGGCGAGCACTTGCACGAAGCGACTGGAAATTGATGGAAAGGGATACAAAACGGCATGTTTTTAGTCACTTGGTTCGGATAATGAGCAAACGAACGCAAAAAGTGAAAAATTGCATTGACCGCATGCCGTCGTATCCCGTACATTACGCCCCGTTCCAGCGCAACAGTGTAGCGAACATCGTGCTGGCTGAGCACGTTAAACAACAGACCAAAATTTGGTGAGGTGTCCGAGTGGCTGAAGGAGCACGCCTGGAAAGTGTGTATACGGCAACGTATCGAGGGTTCGAATCCCTCCCTCACCGCCAAATATAACCCGTTGAATTTCAACGGGTTTTTTCATTTCTAGACTTACGTGATTTTTTCCTGGATCAACTGGGTGGAACAATCATGTATCTGAGCAAAAATGCCTCCGGCACCTACTACACTCGTCTCCCGCTGCCTAAGTCATTACGTGACCGTGGCTTGCCCTTCGCTATCCGTACTTCCCTTTGCACCAAAGATCGTCAGCTCGCAGTAGACCGAAACCTGGCTGTGGCAGCTCGTACTCGCGCACTTATCGCAGCTACCCCTGCTGATACTTCCCCTCGCAGTTTCTATCGCTGGATCCGCGCCGATCTTGACGCTTTCAAGGCTGCGGGGTTCATCCCTCCTCAAACACCTTCCACACCTCGTGAACCTTCTGTTGATGCCTCAGCTTGCCCCAGCAGTGGGATCACGCTCAGTCATGCACTGGCGAGATTCATCGAGACTAAAGCCAGTGAGGGGATCCAGCACAAGTCGATGGGCCAGCTCCAACTTCGGATCAACGCCTTCGTCACCTGGGCCAAAGGCGTCAAAATCGATGAGGTGACGCCCGCATTGGCACAGACGTACCGTAATGCCCTATTGCGCAAATCTGAGCTCAGTTTCAAAACCAAAGGGGATTACTTAGCCGCACTCAAACAGTTCTTCCGCTGGTGTGTGGCCTTAGAATATTGCGCGCGCAACCCGTTCGACGGACTCACCGCCGGTAAGAAACCCGTCACGCGACGAGCCGATGAGGAGCGCATCCGCTGGCAGCGCCCTCAACTGGCCCAACTGTTTGCGAGCCTGCGCAGCAAACAAGCTCAAAAGGGCAAAAGACTGAAAATCCAGGATTGGTGGGTGCCGCTGCTGTGTCTGTATGGCGGACTGCGGCCCTCCGAGGCTTGTCAGCTAAAAACCCAAAACATCAAACAGGTAGACGGCATCTGGTGTCTGGTGGTGGAGGCCGGTGAAGTCGGTCAAGCCCTCAAGACCAGCAACGCCTATCGCACAATTCCACTGCACCATGCGCTGATTGCGCACCAATTCCTGGACTATGTGTCCCATCGTCGCCACCAAGGGCAGACGTTCCTGTTCGATGACAAACCGTCAGGCAAGGATGACGATTGGTCACATAACCTTGTGTGTCGCTTTCAGCGTCATCTCAATGATGCAGGTATCATCGGCAAAGGCCGCCCCACCATTTACGGGCTGCGGCATACCTTTATCGATGAGTTGCAACAGGCCGATGTGGCTGAGCACATCGTGGCGGAATTGGTGGGTCATAGCAAAAAGGGGCTCACGTTTGGGCGCTACGGCAAGCGACTAGGTATCGCGTTGCTGCGAGAAAAAATCGAGTCAATCCCCAGCGATTTAGTCGAATTTTGAATATCAGGCCAAATAGGCATTTGAGTGGGTGAGGTATACCCACTCACGTGCTTGCCTGGCAAAGTAACATGTTGATTTTCATCATTAAAATAGTGTGACAGGCTTCTGCTGTTACTGGTCGTTAATTTGACAATTTATTTATTTCAAATATATTGAAAATTGACATTAAATTAGTTTTTGTTAGGTTTCACTTTTTATTTGACTTGGTTTTTGCTGAATGTAATCCTGCGCAAAATTATAATAATAAAAACAGGGTGCACATGAAAAACAACAAGAATCTAAAATCAGATCCTCGTGAAAAAACGTTCAAAACCGCAGTAGAGGAACACCTGAACATAAAATTCCAACAGGTATCAGACGCAACCTATGATGTTTTGTGTAGAAAGGCCAGGCAGCTTATCCGTAAATGGGGAAAAAAGAAGTTGGTTGATATTAATGCAACCGACATCGAAATGTATATTGCCAAACTGCTAAAACGCCTCAAAGGGAACACGGTCAATCAGTATATTGACATTATGCGACAGGTATTTAACAGGGCCTATCGAGATGGCATTATAAAAATCAATCCGATGTGTCATGTCAAAAATTGTCGATTTGAGGTGGTAGAGCCTCAGCCATTCCTGCAATCAGAGATCCAGTTATTTATTGCACATCAACATATCAACCCTATTGGTGCAGCAATAATCCAGGTTGGTATTTCCACTGGACTGCGGATCAGCGAATTGTTGGCAATTAGCCGTGAGGCTATCGACCTGGATAAACGCACACTGCGTGTTGATCTGGCCCTGGTAGATGGTTGCTATAAAACGCCGAAAACCAAAAGCTCCTGCCGAACAGTCGAGTTGACTGTCCCCGCAGTGCAGGCACTACGCACTCTTCTGGAGCATGCTAGGCATCGCAAAGAGAAAGCGATTTCGGTCATGTGTGCTGACAATCGTACACGGATCAAACTGCGCCGGACTTTATTAGCATATTATCCGGATAAGCGACGTCAATACACCAGCGTCGATGAATTCAGAGAGGATTTTTTTGAGCCGTTTTGTGCCACAGCGGGGGTTGCCTACCGAGGGCCATCGCAATTTAGACATACCTATGCCAGTCAACTGTTGTCCGCAGGTGTTAATATCGAATGGATTGCCAAACAGATGGGGCATACAAGTACCGCAATGATCAGGCGTCATTATGGAAAATGGTTAGTTGAGGATGCTGCGGATTTCAAAACATTAGCCGAAAACGCTCTTGCTCGTTGTTTCCGCCTTAATGAGACGCAGGCTCTGGTTCCGGCCAACAACTCAGAACTGGACATGACTAAATTAATTGCCGACCCACAAATTCAGCAATATTTATTAGGGCTGGTTGCTCAATCAATGAAAAACATACATGTTGGTGAACCGCATTCTCAATCAGATTAGCGATAACTACTGTGATTCACATCGATATATTATTGATTCGATAACACGTTAAATAAGGGCCGTTAAGAGCCTAAGGAAAAATGATGGCGACTGATAAAACAAAAATTGAATATGAAAAGATTGCAAAGCATTTTTATATTCGTTTGGAAAGAAAATGTATCAAACTTACTGCTAAAAATATCTCAGATGAATTGTTGGCTTGTGCTCCTGAATATCGGCCCGCCTACTGGCGTCGCCTACGCGGGGCTCTTGCACATCATCAACGCACCTTAGGATATGACGATGCAGCTACACGCATTCTAGCATTGCATAACCCAGTCACAGCCAAAGGCAGCACGCTTTCCGTTAAACAGAAGCAGACTCGAGTTAAGTCGATCGCAGCAGAAGATGAAACTGCGCTTATTGACTATTTTAATGCACGGAATGATAAGTGCATGGTGGCTGCGATTAAACTGTTCAAACTCACCGGTATCAGACCCACAGAGCTGGCTGACGTAACAGTCGATAGTAATCGGCTAACTGTTATCGGAGCAAAAAAGAGCCATCATGGTACACGCGGAGCTGACAGAGTGTTACAGCTGGATGGAATAACAGCACTGACGTTGTATATGCTTGTTACATTAGCACAAAAAGTAAATGTTGGGTGTCTGCAAGACAAACTACGCGCTGCGGGGAAGAATTTATGGCCGAAGCGCAAACATCTCCCTACATTTTATAGCTGGCGCCATCAAATGGGTTCTGAGCTCAAGGCATCAGGTATGGGGCGTTTACAAATTGCCTATTTGATGGGGCACCAAGCGACAGCCTCGATTGATCGTTACGGAAATCGAAAATCAGCAAAAGGAGGGCGCTTGCCGAGCTGTCCTGCTGATGCTGACCTGAGCCATATTAGAGTGACTCATAGCGTGAGGTCTACAGATAATAAAAATTACATCCAGCCGAGCACACCAATTTTGGTAGTCGAGCCAAATGAGGGTTCAAATGCGAAAGATAAATCAACCGGGATGGCTGCCTATATAAAAAGAAATAAACAAAAAGATGATGGTCTTTCGCGATAATCAGAACCACTATCACTCGATAAAATAAACATGCTAGAAAATACAAACACCTAACTATGATCTTCATTGGCGTAAATATAACATGTGACACTTACGAATGCGCACGTAAGTGCGCCATGAAAACAATCGTAAGTACGCAAAGAAATATAACCGTAAGCACGCTATTGAAAACCATACTTACGCACGTAAGTATGGGGGTGTGTCGAGGTTACGAGACCGGAACCCCCGTAGGTTGCGCAGCGACCGGAGTGGGGTGGAGAACCCTTTTTTATGGATGGTATGAAGCGGTCAATATGGGATGACGAAGGAGGCGGGTATAGGGGTCAAGGTGGAGTCTGACTCGGGACGAGGAGGAACAACCTTGACGCCTATATCTCGGTGACGGTCATCCCATATTGATGGCGCAATACCATTCATAAAAATTGTTTGAAATTAATTGAGTGGAGCTGTTTATATTTTAACTACCCCACTCAATTAAAAAGTAGAAAATGGCAGAGGTTATATATAACAACAATCAGGTGATAACACCGAGGATAATAAAAATGAAAAATAATAAAAACAAAACAGCGGGGCATGATATTTCGTCATATGACGGTCAGAAGGACGGTGCTGCCACACAACAGGTGCAGCAGGCTGTCAGGTCGGTGATGCAGGATAAACTGCTGACTCTGCCGGATATGAGCCCTACTGGCCGCCCCATCAAAACCAGCTCGAATTTGTTTGCTCTCATCACATTCAACGGTTGGGATCCACGCTACAACCTGATGACGGGTGAGGCAGAACTGGCTGATGCGGATGGTGAGCGTCTGGGAGGCTCTGAGGCGGGTCAGCGATCCGCGCTGGTTGATGCCTGCCAGTTGGCAGGTGTGCCGGATGCCGTGATTGAGGAGCACCTGATCGCAATTTGTGAGCGCCACAGCTATCACCCTGTGCGTCAGTGGCTCGAACGTGGGGCACCGTGGGATGGGAAACCGCGCATCGATGCGGTAATTGCTACCCTCAATGCGGCAAATCCTGCCTATGCAAGTGCGGTGTTACATGCATGGCTGGTTGGGTGTGTCGCTGCGCTGTATCACCCACGCTGGTGCTCAAAACTCGTGCCGGTGCTGGCGGGCGCGCAGTCCTTCCGTAAATCCGCATGGATTAGCCGTCTGGCTGCCGTGGTGCCAGGTTCAACCCTCGATTGCTCCATCAATCCAGACAGACCGGATGACGTGCGCCGCGCTGTGTCAGCGTGGATTGTGGAACTGGCTGAGCTAGAGAGCACGACCAGACATGAGGCGGGCTCGCTCAAAGCGTTCCTAACCAGGGAGAGCGACTGTTTCCGCCTGCCCTATGCCCGTAGCATGACCACCAAAAAGCGCCAGACTTCATTTATTGCCACGGTGAACGGGTCGGATTTTCTCAAAGATACAACCGGTAACGCGAGATTTGCTGTTATCGAGCTGGCTGCGGCAGCTGATGTTGAGGGCCTGAATTCGATCCTTGGATGGAGCTGGAATACAGGCCGTTTGTCCCAGACAGACCCTGAGCAACTGCGCCAGTTCTGGCTGGAGGTAAGGGAACGTTATGAGTCTGGAGCAACGTGGTTTCTGGATGACGAGACCGCAGCGCTGGCAGCTAGTGCAAACGATGCCCACACGGACAAGGGCCCGTTCTATGAGGTGATTTACCATCACCATCTATCGCGTCCACTGGCCTCATCTGAATGGCTCACGGCGAGCGAGCTGTGCGCCCGCCACGGTGAGAAGTTGAGCATGGCGAGCAACTGGGGTAAAGCCCTCAGGGTGTTAGCGAGCGAGGGCAAGCTCCAGAGCCGCAAGGAGCGTTCTAATAGGACCGAGTACCTGCTGCCCGTCGATAGCCCCAAAGAGAAGGGCAAAGCCGACAAGTGACTCTTAAGCCCTGCCGATAAGGCGGGGCTTTTTTCTGCTCATCTATTGGGTAGATGATTAATTGGTTAAGTGCATGTTAAGTGGTTTTTCTAGCTTCTTAACCAGCCTCAAACCATCGCCATTACAGGGCTTCAGTGGTGTTTGGTTAATTGATTGAGGTGATTTATATATAAACAGTGAGTAAACCTTGATAAGAGCCCATCCAGCACTCACCACGCTTCATAGCAACTTCACTTACTCAGCTTAACCATCATTACCTCAAGCGCAGTCATGGCAAGGGTTTGAGGCTGAGTAAGGGGGGATTCACTCGCTTAATCAGCATCTAACCAGAGCAACCCATAACATCCAATAAAGAGTACCGAACACCACCACTCGACAGGTGAATTAGGGCATGAGGTTGTAAAACGTAGGGAGACTCAGATTTTCTTATTGCCGTTGAGTGCTCAACGGCAGATTCGCCACATCAACCCCACTGCGTCCTTGTTGGTGATTATCAGGCCGGACGAGCCATGCCAAGCAGCAAAGTCTTTTGATTGTTAATATTGTTTTTAGTCGTGATATAGCTCATGTTCCTGGTCGTAACATTATGATATAGTTGAACATATGACTGGGTTGATTTTAGGTTTCTCGTTTAATTGATTCAACATATTCGCGGAGGCCTCAATGGATGTGTAAGTATTTATACTAAATGAATGAGTTTGCAAATTTTGCACACGATATACTTATTGTCACCCCCCTGGCGTAAGGTTGTTGTTACAATGGTGTTTGGATTCTCAACTCTATTTTGCATACATCCAAAATGATAGATTGATCATTATACATTGATGAAGCGATTTTATTTTTAACTGATAAATATCACGTAATACTACAATTAGTAAATCGCAGGAGTTATATGCCAGTAAAAGGTAGCATGATCACTACAGATGAATTTATATCAAAATGTAAGTTGATTCACGGTGATAAATACATCTATGACAAGACGGTATATACTGGGGCGAATAATAAAATTGTAATTATTTGTCCAGAGCATGGCGAGTTTGAAATGAGGGCTAGCGCTCATGCTGGAAAACAAAAACAGGGCTGTAAGGCTTGTGCTGGGCGACCCGAAGTAACAACTGAAATCTTCATAGCGAAATCAAAAGATAAATTTAAATCAAGATTTGAATATGATAAAGTGAAATATATAAATGCTATCACGCACGTTACAATAACATGCCCAGAACACGGTGACTTCTCAATAATACCCAATAGCCACTTACATGGAAATGGCGGTTGTAAAGCATGCTCAGGGCGTCCTGATATAACAAACGAGCAATATATACAACGTTTAAAAGATAAGTTTGGGGACGATTATGATTATTCATCGGTTGAATATACCGGTGCCTTTAATGAAGTAAGCGTAATTTGCCGTCAACATGGGGAATTTAAAAAACAAGCTTTTCGTTTACCCCTATCAGAGGGGTGCCCTAAATGCTTACAATTTACACAGGATGATTTTTTGGCAAAGGCTATAAATACACATGGTAATTTATACGACTACACTGCCGTTAAATATATTAACACAAAAGAGTATATAACCATAATTTGTCGTGAGCATGGGCCTTTTGAACAGACGCCTAACCGCCATCTTGATGGGAGAGGATGTCCTGCTTGTGGAGTTGAACGTAATCTTCTAGCCAATAGGTCACCAGATGATTTTTGTATAGTATACTATTTGAAACTTTTATATAAGGGGCATTTTTTTTGGAAGATTGGAATTACCACAAAAAGCATTGATATACGCTATAAATTACTTGTAAAAGACGATGTAATCATTGCTGACTCGCAACAAATTAGCACTACCATTCAGATGGCCTTAAAAATTGAACATGAATTTATAAGAGTTTTTGGTGCACACTTAGAATATCGAGGCCATATTCTTAAAAATGCAAAAGGTGGAACTGAGTGTTTTAGCATAGATGTACTTGCATCAAAAGGCATGACTCTTTCCGAGTTTATAAAAAATACAGAAAATGCACTGTTAGATTAAATATAGGACTGTGATTTTTCATAAAAATCTAACAGTATAACAATTAATAAATATAATTTCATTGGAAATCATTAAAAACCCACTGCATATGCAGTGGGCGTATAGATAAGCTTACTTTAATCGTCTAAGTATAGGTTCAACAATCAGTTTTTTTATAAGATACAGAGCAAACGTATTATGGTAAAGATCAAAATACATCCCCGTAAATATAAATGTAACTAAGTCAATTGTCATCTACACTAGACGAACAGCCATCAGCTTTATGATCTATTCAAAAATATTAGTTAACATAATTATCCTCCTTTGAGTCTTTGCTCAAATGTTTCTACATAATTGTAGAAACAACCATTTATTAACTTATAACTAAAGTGAAGTCAATTGTTATTTCTGAAGTTAGGTAATGGGGATATAATCGTAATTTAACGGTAAGCGGTGGTAACTATACTTAATTGTGATCCCCTTCTACGAGCCAAAACAAAAAATATATGATCATGAGTTATCAGCAGTTTATTTAGATCAACAGCATGATTCCGATAGTCAGAATGTATGTTCACGTTCTTGACATTTAAGAATTTTTCTTTATAAAAGACGTAGAAAACTCATGGCAATAGCTTGAGTCAATTACGCTGTTTTTATGGTCGGCGGTTTCTGCGTAAGTCATTGAATGAAAAGGTTATATTTTTGCGGTGATATATAAAAGTGAGGGTTCGAATCCCTCCCTCACCGCCAAATTACAAAAAACCGACCTGATGGTCGGTTTTTTGCTTTGGGCGCAGTAATATCCGTGCTCGCCACCAATTCGCAAAAGCCCCGTCGCAAGATGGGGCCTTTTGTTTATCAGGAGGCGTTGTTTATCAGGACACGGTTTGTCACCTCGCAGCGGTCAGCTTCAGCCGTGCGGTTCCACTACCGTCATGGTAAAGCGCAGCACGCTGTCGCCTGCGTTGCGATAGGCGTGGGGCAGGTCGGTGCGAGCCACGGCCGAACAACCCTGAGTGACAGCAAGCTCGCTCTCTCCCAACTGCAGTTGCAGGGTACCTTGCTCGACATGAAACAGTTCCACCGTGCCGGGCGGGTGGCCGTCAGAGTCAAACTGCTCGCCGGGGTACAGCAGCCAATGCCACAGCTCTATCATGTCCGGCCCCCGGGTGCCGGCCAGCAGGCGGGCCGAGCCGCCGAGCGGGCCCTGCCACAGAGTCGGGATGGCTTGCGGCTCGATCAGATGCAGCGTCGGGGTGCTGGCCACGTCGACGATATCGGCAACCGATACCCCGAGCGCGGCGGCCAGCTTGCACAGGATGGCGATACTGGGATTGGCCGCCCCCTTTTCGATTTCGACCAGCATCCCCTTGCTCACCCCGGCCCGGCGCGACAGCTCATCGAGCGACAGCCGGCCCTGTTGTCTGTACTCCTTGAGCCGGCGGGAGACGGCGGCAGTGACATGCCCCACATCGGCGCCGGCATCGGTCGTTATATTGACTCTCTTGGTCATCGGTCATTATCATGAAATAAAATAGTCGATATAAGGATATTCCATGAGATCGGTACAACCGTCAATCGATCCCGCGCTGGCGACGCTGGCCCCGGGATTTCGGGCTATCAGCATTACCCTGCAGACCGACGAGATCGTCAATCCGGCCATCGCCGTCGATGAGCTGGCACAGGCCTGCCAGCGGGTTCTGCACGACCCCGCGCCCTGGACCGAGGCGCATCTGACCGCCTGGGCCGAGGTATTCAAGGGGTTTGGCGCCAAGCCCCAGCGTACTCCCTGTTCGGCGGATGCCCTGCGCAAGCGGGTGCTGCGTGATGGCGCTCTGCCCAGCATCGATCCCGTGGTGGATCTCTACAACGCCATCAGCCTCGCCTATGCCCTCCCGGTCGGCGGGGAAAACCTGGCCGCCTATGTCGGGACGCCCCGACTGGTCATTGCCGATGGCAGCGAATCCTTTGACACCATGAAAGAGGGGGCGCCGGCGCAGGAGTGCCCGGAGGCGGGCGAGGTGATCTGGCGCGACGATCTGGGTGTTACCTGCCGGCGCTGGAACTGGCGTCAGGGGCTGAGAACGCGCCTGGATAGCGATGCCAGACAGATGTGGTTCATTCTGGAGAGCCTGCCAGAGATGCCGCTGGCGGCCTTGCAGGAGGCCGGTGCCAAGCTGGTGGACGGGCTGCGGCGCATGATGCCTGACGCCCGCATCGAGCAGAGCCTGGTCGGCTTCGATCTTTCTTGAACCGGGCAGCAGGGGCGCCCTTCATCCCAACGCTGGGAGGAAGGGGGCCCCTACTGTGGTATTGCAGCTCCCGCCATGAGGAGCGGCCAACTTATTGCCTGATGACGGTATAACAGGGCCCATATCGCAGGCCCGTACTCGCTTGCTCAGGCCAGCTTCAACATCGGCATCTGTTCGCGTTTGTCGCAGTGCCTGAGATGGACCCGGCTGGTCAGGCGAGTCAGCAGCTCGTAGGGGATGGTGCCTATCTTTTCGGCCACCAGTTCCACCGGCAGCCCTTCCCCCCACAGAGTCACCTCGTCTCCCACCTTGTCGCGGGCCGCCGGCCCCAGATCGACGGTGATCATGTCCATGGAAACCCGGCCCACGATGGGTACCCGGCGGCCATTGATCAGCATGGGGGTCCCTTGGGGCGCCATGCGCGGATAGCCATCCCCGTAGCCCGCCGCCACCACGCCGAGGATGGTATTTCGATCCGCCACCCAGTGTCCCCCATAGCCGACCGCTTCGCCCTGCGCACAGGCGCGGGTGGCAATGAGCTGGCTCTTGAGGGTCATGACCGGACGCAGGTCATGGTCGGCGG
Source organism: Aeromonas sp. QDB03 (assembly GCF_027707985.1). Classification (NCBI taxonomy): domain Bacteria; kingdom Pseudomonadati; phylum Pseudomonadota; class Gammaproteobacteria; order Aeromonadales; family Aeromonadaceae; genus Aeromonas; species Aeromonas sp. QDB03. Next base: position 254,003 of record NZ_JAPCJG010000001.1, read on the forward strand.
CGAGCTGACCGGCAAACGGGGAGGCGCCGTAGAGTATGAGGCCAGGCCGGATCCAGTCGCTGCGCGATGCCGGCCAGGCGAGGATGCCGGCGGAGTTGGCCATGGCCCGCTCGCCCGGCAGATGAGCAGAGAGGCGGTTGAACTCCTCGATCTGCAACTGAGTGGCCTGGGTATCCTGCTCATCGGACTGGCTGAAGTGCGTCATCAGATGGAACGGCTGCACCACGTTGCGACAATGGCTCAGCCGCTCGATGAAGGCGGGCAACTCCTCGGCGCGCAGCCCGAGCCGGTTCATCCCGGTATCGAGCTTGAGCCACACCTTGATGGGGGCGGGCAGACTGGCCTGCTCGAGCAGTGCCAGCTGCTCCCAGGTATGCAAGGTGGTTTGCAGTTCGTGTTTCGCCAGCAGCGGCAGCGCTTCGGCACTGAAGAAGCCTCCCAGCACCAGAATGGGCTTGGTGATGGCGTTGGCGCGCAGCACCAGCGCCTCCTCGACCCTAGCCACCGCATAGGCATCGGCCTGGGCGAGTGCATGGGCCACCGGCAGCAGCCCGTGGCCATAGGCATTGGCCTTGAGTACCGCGATGATTTTGCTGTGGGGGGCATGGCGGCGCACCACGGCGAAATTGTGCTGGAGTGCATCGATATCGATGCTGGCCGTAACTGTGTTCATCATGGGGTCGGGTGTCTGCTCGATGAGAAGTTGGCTGCTGGTTTCAATCCTGATCCGGTGATCCTGGCTGCCGCGACGAGCAAACGGGGGGTCACTGAATCATGTTGTTTTATATGCCTTAAAATGTAAAAAGATGTTATCAGTTGTTTTTTGATTGGTAAATTATGTGGCGAATGGGAATGTGAAAATGCGCAAAATACGGGATATTCCTCTGTATAAATTTGCCTGCCAACGCTTTCTCTGGCTCCCTATGACCCAGTATTTATCACTGGTTTTGTCCCTCCAAACGGGAGGGGAATGAGGCTGTTTTGGACTGTTTTTGATGGATGGTTGAGTGAATGCCGTGCTGATGTTGGCATTCCAGCGCCGGACCGCTGTGAGCCCGTGGCAAGGAGGCGGGGTCAAGATGGGGTCTTGATGGCAGGATAAGGAGGAGGGACCCGCCCGGCCCATGGCCGGGCGGGTCGTGGTTATACCTTGAAGAACCCGATGCCCTGGTTGAGCTGCTGGATGATGGTGGTCAGCTGGGAGGCGTCGTGATTGACGCTCTCGGCGGCGGAGACGTTCTCCAGCGACATCTGGGTGATCTCTTCCACCGACTGGGCGATGAGCTGGCTGGCGGCGGCCTGCTCGTGAAGCATGGAGCTTATCTCCTGGATCAGCTCCACCACCTTGCGGGAGCTCTGATCCACCTGGGCCATGGTTTCACTGGATCCCTCGGTGGTCTCCCGTACCGTGCTCATGCTGTCGGAGCAGGCGCTCATCCCCTTGACCGCGCTGGTGGCCCCCTGCTGGATGGAGGTGAGCATCTCGTTGATTTCCTGGGTGGCCTGGGTAGTGCGTGCCGCCAGGGTCCGCACCTCGTCGGCTACCACGGCGAAGCCGCGGCCCATGTCGCCGGCCCGGGCCGCTTCGATGGCGGCGTTGAGCGCCAGCAGGTTGGTCTGATCCGCGACCCCCTGGATCATCACCGAGATCTGGCTGATGCGGGTGATGTCGTCAAACAATCCCTGCACCTGCTTGGCGGAGTCGTTGACCGCCGTGGTGACTCTGAGCACCTCCTGGGAGGCGTGCTTGACCTGCTTCTCGCCGGCCTGGGCAATTTCCCCGGATTGCATCACCACGCTGTTGGCCTGATTGGCAAACGAGGAGAGCTGGGAGACGGAGGTGGTGAGCTCTTCGACCGACGCAGCCGTGTTGGCGGTGGCGAGGGACTGCTGCTGGGAGCTGGTATTGACCTGCTCGGCCGCCGCTCCCAACTGGGAGGCGCTGGCGGTGAGGCTCTCGGCGGCATGCTGCATGGTCGAGACGATGTCGCGCAGGCTGCGGCGGGTGCTGATCATCGCCTGCTGCATACGGGTCAGCTCGTCGTTGCCCTCGGCCTGCTCCGGGGCGGTGAGCCGGCCCTGCGCCAGTTGCTGCAGGTCCTGCATGATGGCGAGCAGCGGCTGGTTGATGCTGCTGCTGAGCAACCAGCCCAGCAGCAAGGAGAGCAGTACCGAGATGGCGAGTATGGTGTAGGTGGCGGTGGTGATGTCGCTGGCAATCACGTCGCTCTCATCAAAGGCCTGCTTGCCCAGCCCCTGATTGATGTCGACCAGCTTGCTGAGCAGATCGTCCACCACCTGAAACGTGGTGGCGGCCTCGCCCTTCATCAGCTTGATGGCGCTGTCGTTGTCGTTGGCTGCACTTGCCGCCATCGCCTTGTGTGCCGCTTCCTTGTAGAGCGGCCAGGTGCGGTCAAAGTCCGCCAGAGCCAGTTTCTCCGGCTCGGTCAACTCGGTTGCCCGGTACTTGTCCAGCAGGGCGGCCATCTTCTGCTCGTGCAGATCCATATCCCTGGCAATCTTGTCCATGCCGCTTTGGGTCGGCTCGATGACGTAGTCGAACAGTGAGCGGTTGTGATAGATGGCCTGCATGTTGGCGTTGGCGATATCGGTGATGGGCGTCAGATTATTGAGATACATGCCGTTGAGCATCTCATTGACGGTGTTGGTGTTCTGTTTGCCGTAGAGCCCGACCCCGATCAGGATGAGATTCAGCAACAGGAAGGAGACGATAAGCCGCGTCTTGATGGAGAGCTGGCGAAGTAGGTTGTTCATGGTAGCCTCATGCTTGTTTCAAGCGTCCATGCAGCGATGTCGATACTGCCGGTGTTGTTGTTATCCCGCCCTCTCAGAGCGGGGTTCCTCAATAGCGCAAAGGGACACGATTCAGGTCGCTCTGGCCTGCCATTCGGCAAACCATTTTTCAATCTGATCGACCGGCAGCGGTCGGCTGATGTAATAGCCTTGCGCCAGCTCGCAGCCGAGCAGTGCCAGCTGCTTCCAGTCCTCTTCGGTCTCCACTCCCTCGGCGACCGTCTTGAGGTTGAGCTTCTGGCTCATGACGATCGCTGAGGTCAATATAGCCAGCTTCTTGGGGCTGCTATGGGCGTCGTGCACGAATTCCTTGTCAATCTTGATCTCGGTGAAAGGACAGCGAGATAGCTGCTTCATGGAGGAGTAGCCGGTGCCATAATCATCCATTGCGATGCCGAATCCACGCAGTCTCAATCGTGCCAGAGTGCCAAGCGACATGGCGAGGTTGGACATGAAGGTGGTCTCGGTGACTTCGATGATGATGGCGCTGCAGGGCAGTTGATGGGCCTGCACGATGGCAATCATGTTCTCGACCAGCTTGTCCGTCAGCAGCAGGCTGACCGGCATGTTGATGGAGCAGGTGGGGTGCTCGGACAGTGCGCCCAGAGTGGTAAGCGCCTCGCAGGTGGCATGCAGAAACTGGTAGAAGAAATCGAGCGCCAGCTGCCCCTCTTCCAGGTGGTGAACGAAGCAGATGGGGGGAATGACCCCGTGTTCAGGATGGATCCAGCGCACCAGCGCCTCGAAGCCGTAGAGACTGGCGTCCGCCATCAGCACCTTGGGTTGCAGAAAGGGGATCAGCTGGCGGTTGTCCAGCGCCTGCTGTACATCCTCGGCGGTGAAGGTGAGCTGCATCCACTTCTTGTTTTCCCGGTGTGCCAGCGGATCGCAATGCTGCAGCATGTTGCGCAGATCGCTTTGTCGCAGCGGCTTTGACAGCACGCCGATCACCTCCAGGGTGCTGGCATCGGCGATGGCGTGGATCACGTCCAGCACGTCCCGCTCCACCCCGCTCATCACGGCCACGAACATCCGGTAGTGGGTGTTCTTCTCCAGGTTGCTGATGAGCTCGACTCCGTCCATGCCGGGCATGTTGAGGTCGGTCAGCAGCAGATCGATGCGCTCGAGCTGCTGCAGCTTGTTCAGGGCATCCTGGCCATCATGGGCAACGTGGATCTGGCCGAACCCCAGCTCCTGCAGCAGACAGGTCACTTCGTACTGCTGGGTGCGGGAGTCATCCACCACCATGGCACTGCGGCCTTGCCATTTTTCCAATGACATAATTACACGCCTCGTAGATCCGGACGGCTGAGCGTCTGGGTAATGTGGGTGAGGGACATGACTTCATCCACTCCGCCGTGGGCTATGGCCTCTTTGGGCATGCCGAACACCACGCAACTGGCTTCATCCTGGGCAATGGTGCGTGCGCCCGAGTCGTGCAGCTCCCGCATGCCGCGGGCACCGTCATCCCCCATGCCGGTCATGATGACGCCGAGGGCGTTGCGCCCCGCACTCACCGCCACCGAGCGAAACAGCACGTCCACCGAGGGGCAGTGACGGGAGACCGGCGGCCCCTCTTTGACTTCCGCCAGATACTGGGTGCCGCTGCGCTGGATCAGCAGGTGCTTGCCACCCGGCGCTATGATGGCGACCCCGGGCAGCAGGCGATCGCCGGTTTCGGCCTCTTTCACCTCCAGCTGGGAGAGGCCGTTGAGCCGCTCGGCAAAGGAGGCGGTGAAGCGGGCCGGCATGTGCTGGACGATGGCGATCCCCGGGCAGGTGGCGGGCAGGCGGGAGAGCAGGTACTCCAGCGCCTGGGTGCCACCGGTGGAGGTGCCGAGCGCAACTATCTTCTCGGTGGTGCGAAAGGAGATCCGCTCCGCCGGCGGGGAGAGCACCTCGTCGGCATTGCGCCTCGGGGTGACCGGCAGCGGGGCGGCACCGGGCAGCAGATTGCGCAGCTTGGCGCCGACGGCGCCCCGGATCTCCTGGATGAAGTCGTTGGCGGACTGTTGCAGGAAGCTCTTGATGCCGACGCTGGGCTTGGTGACGATGGAGATGGCCCCCGCCGACATCGCCTCCAGGGTGATCATGGCCCCCTCTTCGGTGAGGGAGGAGCAGATGATGACCGGGGTGGGGTGCTCGGCCATGATCTTCTTGAGGAAGGTGAGACCGTCCATGCGCGGCATCTCGATGTCGAGGATGATGACGTCGGGCCAGCACTTCTTCATCTGCTGCATGGCGAAGATGGGGTCGAAGGCGGCGCCGATCACCTCGATATCCTCCGCCTTGCTCAGCATCTGGGTCAGTACCTCTCGTACCAGGGCCGAGTCGTCGACGATAAGCACGCGTATGGTCATGGCAGCTCCTTGGGCTGAAGGGGCAGGCAGCGGTAGCGGGAGGGGGCCTCCTGCACCAGCGGCAGATCCTGCTGGCGGATGATCTCGGAGTGGCCGACCAGCAGGTAGCCGTCCGGGCGCAACAGGTTGCAGAGCTGCGACAGCACCCGGGCCTTGGTCTCGTCATTGAAGTAGATGAGCACGTTGCGCAGGAAGATGACGTCGAAGTTGCGCTCCGGATAGTCGCCGCAGGTCAGCAGGTTGAGGTTGGCAAAGGTGACCTTGCCGGCCAGCTCCGGCTTGACCCGGATCTTGCCGGCGAACTCGTCATGGCCGCGCTGAAAATAGTGCAGCCACAGATGGGGCGGCACGTGCTGGGCCCGCTCGACCGAGTAGACGGCGCGGCGGGCAAAGGGGATGACCCGGGTGTTGATGTCGGTGCCGTGGATGCTCCAGCGATCGTTGATGCCGAGCTGTTCGGCCAGCACCATGGCGGCGGAGTAGGCTTCTTCCCCGGTGGAGCAGGCGGCGGACCAGACTCGCAGCGGCTGGCGGCGAGTGGCAAGCAGCTGTTCGGCATGGTGCTTGAGCCAGCTGAAGTGCTGGGATTCGCGAAAGAAATAGGTCTCGTTGGTGGAGAGCAGATTGATGGCGAGCTGCCGCTCGTGGGGATCGATGGACTGATTGATCCGCTCCCAGTAGGCATGATAGCTGGTGAGGTGCAGTGCCCGCAGCCGCTTGGCGAGCCGGGATTGCACCAGCGCCCGCTTGCAGGGGGCAAGGTCGATGCCGGCCGAATTCAGGATGAAGCGGCGAAACAGATCGAACTCGCCCTGGCTGAGAGTCGGGGTGAGTTCGGCGGTGAAGGGGGGCGCCACCATGGTCAGCCGCCCTGTTCCGGGGAGAACTGCTGCTCGGTGGCCGCCTCGGCCATGGCGCTCAGCTCGGCGATGGAGAGGGCCCTGTGCATGTCGAGCAGGATGGCGAACTGCTGATCGATGGTGACCACCCCCTGAATGAAGTCGCCGCGGATGTGGGTGCCGAAGGTGGGGGCCGGTTCGATGGCGTCGCTGCGGATCTCCAGCACCTCGCAGACCGCATCCAGCAGCATGCCGATCTCCTGCTCCTCGCCGGTGCTGTTGGGCAGGGAGAGGATGGCGACGCAGGTGGTGGGCTGCAGCAGGGTCTGGCCCCGGCCGAAACGGATGGAGAGGTCGATCACCGGCACCACGGCGCCGCGCAGGTTGATGATGCCTCGCACGAAGCGCGGCATCATGGGCACCGGGGTCATCCCCTCGAACTCGATGATCTCGCGAATGCAGCCGATGTCGATGCCGTATAGTTCGCCGCCCAGCATGAAGGTGACGCAGTGAAAGTGGGCGCTGGTATCAGGGGCAAGCTTGTCTCTCATCGCCGGCTCCTAGTAGTTGGTGAACTTGCCATCGTCTATCTCTCGCTCCAGATCCTCTTCATGAAAAGGGTAGGGGCGGGAGAATGCAGACTTTGGCTTGCTGCGCCGGATGACATGGGCGCCGCCGTGCGGGGTATAGGGCTGGCGGCTGTTGCCGCCGCGCAGGGTGAACTGCTGCATCAGCTCCTGCAACTGCAGGGCGGTGGAGCTCAGCTCTTCCGAGGTGGAACTGAGTTCTTCCGCCGAGGCGGCCGAGGCCTGCATGCCGTCGCTTATCTGGGTCACGGCGATGTTGATCTGGGAGACGCTGGCCCGCTGCTCGCGGGAGGCGGAGGCGATCTCCTGCACCAGGGTGGCAGTCTGATCGATGCCTGGCAGCATTTCACGCAGCAAGGATCCCGCCTGCTCGGCGACGCTGACCGAGCGCCCGGCCAGCTCGCCAATCTCCTTGGCGGCGGTCTGGGAGCGTTCGGCCAGTTTGCGCACCTCGGCGGCGACGGTGGCAAAGCCCTTGCCGTGCTCGCCGGCGCGGGCCGCCTCGATGGCGGCGTTGATGGCCAGCAGGTCGGTCTTGTTGGCGATGTCGTTGATGACGGTGATGCGCGACGCTATCTCCTTCATGGCGTGTACCATCTCGCCGACCGCCTTGCCGCTTTCGGTGGCGCTGCTGGCCGCTTTGGTGGAGATGTTCTCGGTCACCTTGGCATTGTCGGCATTCTGGCTGACGGTGGCGGTCATCTCCTCGACCGAGGCACTGGTCTGCTCGACGCTGGAGGCGAGCTCGGAGGAGGTCTGGGAGAGGGCATTGGCGGTGGCGGCCACCTGCTCGGAGGCGGAGCCGATGGCTTCCGACATGGCGCCCACCTCGTTGAGGGTGTCGGAGAGGCGGTGGGCCATGCTCTTGATTGCATAGAGCAGGCTCGAGGTGTCATCGGCCTTGAGCTGCACCGGAGTGGAGAGATCCCCCTCGGCGACCCGGGCCACCACCTGCACCGTGTAGGAAGGGTCACCCCCCAGCTGGCGCAATATGCTGCGGGTCACCAGCAGGGCCAGGATGAGGCAGATGAGAAAGGCGGCGCTGGCGATGGCGATGAGGATCTGCAGGTTGTCCTGATAGATGGCCTGGCTCTCATCCATGGATTGGGATGCCAGTTCGGCATTCACCTTGACCAGATCGCTCAGCAGTCCATCGGCGATGTCGAAGGCCGGGCGCCCCTTGTCACCCATCAGCCGAAAGGCGTTGCGCTCGGGCTCCCCATCCTGGCCCGGTGTCTGAGCCAGCTTCAGGATCTCGCTGGCGTACTGCTTGTAAGTGGCCCAGGCCTGATCGAAGCGGGTCAGCAGGTCCACCTCCCGCTGGGTGAGGTAGGTCTTGCGGTAGCTGGCCAGAAAATCCCACATCCCCTTCTCGAACTTGTCGACATTGACCAACGCCTGGGCTTTGAGATCCGGGTCAACCTCGCCGATGTAGCGATAGAGGGCCCGGTTCTGGTAGACCGCATAGATGTTGGCGTTGGCGATGTCCTTGATCGGCAACAGCTGGTTGGCGTGCATGTTGCTGACCAGCTGCACCATGGTCCTGGTGGAGTAGTAGCTGGTGAGCGACAGCACCACCAGCAGCACCATGAGGATGGAGAACGAGAACACCAGCTTTGTTCTGACTTGCAAGTTGTGAAACCAGTCCATGGTCTGACTCCGTCAATTCCGTTGATGTGCTTAAGGTGTGTGGTCAATCTCTGAGGCTGTAGAGGGTATCGGCCTGTTGCCGGAGCGCATGCTGTTCCCGCCGCCAGGCCAGCTGGATGAGCTGGGGGACGTCGAGGATGAGCGCCGGCTGACCGTTGCCCAGAATGGTGGAGCCGCTCACGTAGCGCAGGGACTTGAACAGCTCGCCGAGCGGCTTGATGACGGCCTGCACCTCGCCAATCAGGCGATCCACCACGATGCCGGCACGATGGTCGGCATAGTCCACCATCACCACGAACTCGGGTTCGTCGGCAGGGGGCAGGGCAAACAGCTCGCGCAGGACGATGAAGGGCACCCACTCGCCGCGCACGTTGATCTGGCGGGCCGGGGTACGCAGGGCATCCGGCGGCAGATCGATGCACTCGACCATCATGTCGAGGGGGATCACCAGGGAGGCGTGATCCACCTCGATGCGAAAACCGTCGATGATGGCCAGGGTGAGCGGCAGTCTCAGCCTAAAGGTGGTGCCCAGCCCCAGCCGGCTGTCGATGGTGGTTTCGCCGCGCAGAAACTCCAGATTGCGCTTGACCACGTCGAGCCCGACTCCCCGCCCGGAGAGATCGCTGACATCGCTGGCCGTCGAGAAGCCGGGCAGAAACAGCAATTGAAAGATCTCCTGTTCACTCAATACCTTGCCTTCCGGCAGCAGCCCCTGGCCATGGGCCTTGGCGAGGATCTTGTCGCGGTCGATGCCGCGGCCGTCGTCGCTGACCTCCACCACCACGGCGCCGGCGTCGTGATAGGCGTTGAGGGTGATGGTTCCTTGCGCCGGCTTGCCGGCGGCGAGCCGGATCTGTTGCTCTTCGAGGCCATGGTCGGCGGCGTTGCGCACCAGGTGCATCAGGGGGTCGGTCAGCTTCTCGACCATCGACTTGTCGATGTCGGTATCGGCGTTGCGGATCTGCAGCTGGATCTCCTTGCCGGTCTGCTGGGAGAGTTCGTGCACCAGTCGCGGGAAGCGGTTGAAGATCTCGTTGATGGGCACCATGCGCAGGGTGAGCGCGTCGTCGCGGATCCCTTCCACCAGGGTGTTGACGATGGCCACTGATTCGATGAGTTCCGCATCGCCCCTCATCCTCGCCTGCAGGGTGGTTGCCGAGGTGGCGATCACCAGCTCGCCGACCCGATTGATCAGCCGATCGAGCTTGGCCGCCTCGATGCGGATGTAGTGCCCCTCCGCTCGCAGCGGTGCGGGTCTGGTCTGCTGTGGGGGGGCCTCCTGCGGCGGCTGGGTTGGCGGGGTGGGGGGTGCCAAGGCCGGTTCGACGCTTGCCGCGCCGGGCGTCAGTTCGCCCTGCGCGATGCAGGCCGCTTCCGCTTTGCTCAGGGCGCCGGCCTGCACCCAGCGCTGCAACTGGGCCGCGAGCGGCTCATTGCACCAGGCCGCCAGCTTTTGCCCCTGTTCTGAAAACTGCGCCAGATCCTGATGGGGGCTGAGCAGGCAGATGAGACTGGCGTGGGCAACGAAATCGAAGGTACTCCGGATCCGCTCGGCCGGTTCGGCGCTGAGCAGGCCAATCTCGTAGCCGAGAAAACACTCGGTGGCATCGAGCAGTTGCAGCGGGGGCCACTCCTGCCAGACCGGCTGGATGACGCGGATCTCCCCCAGGTTGCCGAGGTAGCGGATGAAGGCCAGCAGATCGAAGCCGTCCTGATAGAGAGCGGGATAGAAGCGCAGGGAGAGGTGCCAGGCGCGCCGATCCGTCTGATTGACCGGTGCGGGAGCCGGCATGATCAGCGGCTGGCTGGGCAGGGTCTGGTGCCCTTGCAGCTGGGAGAGCAGGGCCAGGATCTGCTGGGTCTCGGTCTGTTGCAGCTCGGGGTTGTGTTCGGCCCCCTGCAGCAGGTCGTGCAGTTGATCGTTGCAGGCCAGCAGCAGGTTGATGAGGTGTTCGTCCAGCGCGATCTCGCCGCTGCGCAGCCGCTCCAGCATGTTCTCCATGGCGTGGGCGAAGCGCACCAGCATGGCCAGTCCCAGCATGCCAGCCGAGCCCTTGATGGTGTGGGCGGTGCGAAACATCAGGTTGTAGGTGTCGGGGTTGGCCGGATAGGTGTCGCGATCCAGCAGGGCGTGTTCCAGATTGTCGCACTGCTCGTAGGCCTCCTCGAAAAAGAGGGCGCGGGCCTTATTGATATCCATCCGCGCGGCCCTCCCCATGGTCGGCTGGCCACAATCCCATCAGGCTCAAGACATGGCGGGCCTGGCTGCCTTCAGCGGCCTCGAGTCGCAGCTGCTTGCCCTGCTGGCCGGCCTCCTGCTGCAGGATGGCGATAAGCTGGGCACCGCAGCCATCGAGCATCTCCAGCGGGGTGAGATCCAGCGTCAATACCGAGAAATTGAGCAGGCCGAACAGATCATCCTGCAGATCCCCCAGTGTGATGACGCTGAGCTCGCCGCTCAGGGTGGCGGTCACCGGCGTTTGCCGGGTGTCGATCGCCAGGCTCATGGCTGCACCACCTTGCAGACATCGTCCAGCAGCTTGAGCGGTTCGAACGGCTTGGTGAGCCAGACTCGGGCGCCGGCCTCGAATCCTTCCCGCTTGATCTGCTCGGAGTCTTCGGTGGTCAGCATGATGAAGGGGAGGTAGCGGGTAGTCTGCTGGGCCTTGACCCGTCTTAGCAGGGTCATGCCATCCATGCCGGGCATGTTGAGATCGGAGATGATGAGGTGTACCCGCCGCTGATCCAGTTCGATGAGGGCGGCTTCGCCGTCGCCGGCCTCAATCACCTCAAAACCGGCGCTGCTGAGCGTCATGGTGATGGCCGCCCTGATCCCCACGGAATCATCCACCACCAGTATGGTTTTGCTCATCGGTCATCCTCATCGACTTCATGGGTTCCTTGCCCTTAGCGCCAAGGGCAGAGCCCGCACAGGGCTCAGTGATAATTGTTGTTCAACAGCTTGATGTTGGAGAGATTTTTATGTCATCACTGACTAATAGAGACAAATGGCGCCAGTTGTACGGGGCAGGTGGTGCAACCGGGCCGGGAAGGAGGGGGCGGATCACCTGTTGCAAGCGGGGGAATAGGGGGGAAATGCAGATATCCTGTTGATGACAGTTAATTAATCAAGCAAGGGAGATATTTCTTGAAATAGGCAGAGGAGCCTATTTGAGAAGCTGATAATAAATATCGTTCGCGCGTCCATTCCACTTGTTTACATATAATTATACAAATATAAAGGTATATATTATCAGCCACTTTAGGCGAGGTAAAATAGCCTATGGCTGGTAACATAAAGACCGGGTTAAATAGTGTGACAACGCTTTCATTCTGATTATTTAACATCACGAATTAACGGGTAATTTAAATGAATTAAATTCATTAACACGCCAAATTACCCCCTAGTGGGTATTTTTACAGTGTGTGGCATGCTTTCTAAGTCTATGCTACATATGATTTTTTTAAATCCATGCTGATGAGTTTTCTATTTGGATAATCTTCCGTCACTTGATGGAGATCAACGCGGGGCAGGGGGGGAGTACTTAGCATTTCCGCTATTAAGCATTTATCAAACAAGTGCTCACTACGGGAATAAAAAGAATGGTCGAGGATACTTTTTTATCGGCTCATGGAATTAATCGCCGTGACTTTATGAAATTGTGCGCCGGGATGGCCGCAACCCTTGGATTAAGCCAGCATGCCGTGGCCAAGATGGCCACCGCGCTCACCAGCCCCGAGCGGCCACCGGTGATCTGGATAGGGGCGCAGGAGTGTACCGGTTGCACCGAGTCGCTGCTGCGCGCCACCCACCCCACCATCGAGAACCTGATCCTCAACACCATTTCGCTGGAGTACCACGAGGTGCTCTCGGCGGCCTTCGGCCATCAGGCCGAAGAGAACAAGCACAATGCCATCGAACGCTACAAGGGCAAGTATGTGCTGGTGGTGGATGGTTCCATCCCGCTCAAGGATGGCGGCATCTACTGCATGGTGGCCGGTGAACCCATCGTCGACCATATTCGCCGCGCGGCTGCCGATGCGGCTGCCGTCATCGCCATCGGCTCCTGCGCCGCCTGGGGCGGGGTGCCTGCCAGCGGCGGCAACCCGACCGGTGCCGTCAGCCTGGAGGAGGCCCTCGGCAACCTCGGCACGCCGATTATCAATATCCCGGGCTGCCCGCCCAACCCCCACAACTTCCTCACCACGGTCGCTTACTACATCACCTACGGCAAGCTGCCGGCGCTCGATGCCAAGAAGCGGCCGCTGTTTGCCTATGAGCGGCTCATCCACGAAAACTGTGAGCGCCGCCCGCACTTCGATGCCGGCCGCTTCGCCAAGGAGTTTGGCGACGAGGGCCACCGGCAGGGCTGGTGTCTCTACCATCTTGGTTGCAAGGGGCCGGAGACCTACGGCAACTGCTCGACCCTGGAGTTCTGCGATGTGGGCGGCGGCATCTGGCCGGTGGGCATAGGCCATCCCTGCTACGGCTGCAACGAGCAGGGAGTGGGTTTCAGCAAGGGGATCTTCCAGCTCGCCAAGGTGGAGAATCCCACCCCGCGGGTGAACAAGCCCGACGTGGCCATCCAGGAGGGAGGACACATGTCGCCCACCGCCACCGGCCTTATCGGTGGGGCGCTCGGGGTGCTGGTCGGGGTGAGTCTGATGACGGTGCGCGAGCTCGGTCGCCAGCAGAAGCGCCATGAAGCCGGGCAGCACACCTCACGGGAGGAGTGACCGTGAACAGACGCAACTTCCTCAAATTCGCCTCCGTCGGTGCGCTGGCGGCGGGCACCACCGTCTCCGGCACTGCCCTGGCGGCGGCCGAGAACAAGCCGCCCATTCCCGGCGCGCTCGGCATGCTCTACGACTCCACCCTCTGCATCGGCTGCCAGGCCTGTGTGGCGGAGTGCCAGCGCCTCAACGGCAACCCGGCCAATCCGGCTGGGGAAGCAACCTGGTCCAACAACGACAAGCTGAGCCCCTACACCAACAACATCATTCAGGTGTGGAAGAGCGGCACGGGTGAGCACAAGGATCAGCTGGTGGATGGCTATGCCTACATCAAGAAGCAGTGTATGCACTGTGTCGATCCCAACTGTGTCTCCGTCTGCCCGGTGCAGGCGCTGACCAAGGATCCCAAGACCGGCATCGTCCACTACGACCCGGATGTCTGCACCGGCTGTCGCTACTGCATGGTGGGCTGCCCGTTCGACGTGCCCAAATATGACTACGACAACCCGTTCGGGGCGATCCACAAGTGTGAGCTCTGCAACCAGAAGGGGCTTGAGCGCATTGATCAGGGCAAGTTGCCCGGCTGCGTCGAGGTGTGCCCCACCGGCGCCGTCATCTTCGGCACCCGCGAGGCGCTGATGGCCGAGGCCAAGCGCCGGCTGCTGGCCACCCCGGGCAGCGAATATGCCTACCCGCGCCAGACTTTCAGCGCCAACGATCCCTACCTGCACGAGGTGCCCAACTACCAGCCTTACGTCTATGGCGAGAAGGAGGGGGGCGGCACCCAGGTGCTGGTGCTGGCCGGGGTGCCCTACACCAAGCTCGACATGCCTGACTTGCCGGAGCTCTCCTCCGGGGCGCGCTCCGAGCATATCCAGCACACCCTCTACAAGGGGATGGTGCTGCCGCTGGTGGTGCTGACCGGGCTGTCGGTGCTCATTCGCCGCAACACCAAGGACCATCAGGATGGCGACGATCATGACTCGCACGCGGGCCATGACAAGCAATCGGGAGGCAAGGATCATGAGTAATCACAAGGCACATCCGCTGGGAGGCAGGCTGGTCAGCTGGCCGGTCATGGTGCTGGCGCCGTTCGTCATCCTGTGCGGCATGCTGATCCTCAAACGCCTGATCTTCGGGCTGGGCTCGGTCACCGATCTGAACGGCGGCTACCCCTGGGGGCTCTGGATCTCCTTTGATCTGCTGATCGGCACCGGTTTCGCCTGCGGCGGCTGGGCACTGGCCTGGGCGGTCTACGTCTTCAACCGGGGCGAGTATCACCCCCTGGTGCGGCCGGCCCTGCTGGCCAGCCTGTTCGGCTATTCGCTGGGCGGCCTCTCCATCACCATCGACGTCGGCCGTTACTGGAACCTGCCCTACTTCTACATTCCGGGTTTCTTCAACACCTCTTCGGTGCTGTTCGAGACGGCGGTCTGCATGACCATCTACATCGGGGTGATGGCGCTGGAGTTTGCCCCCGTGCTGATGGAGAAGTTCGGCTGGAAGGTCTCCCTTGCGCGGATCAACAAGGTCATGTTCTTCATCCTGGCGCTGGGGGCCCTGCTGCCCACCATGCACCAATCCTCCATGGGATCCCTGATGATAGTGGCGGGGGAGAAGATCCATCCGCTCTGGCAAAGCTACGAGCTGTTGCCGGTCTTCTCCTTGCTCACCGCCTTCATCATGGGTTTCTCCATCGTGGTGTTTGAAGGCTCCCTCGTGCAGGCGGGGCTAGCGGGACGCGGCCCCAACGAGAAGCCGCTGTTCTACAAACTGACCCAGGTGATCGACATCTTCCTGATCCTGTTTGTGGCGCTGCGCTTTGCCGAGATCGTCATCAACGACAAGTCGGAGTACCTCTCCCAGTGGGATCGCTACGCCTTGATGTTCTGGAGCGAGATCGCGCTGATGATCTTCCCGCTGCTGGTGTTCCACTGGGACAAGAGCCGCCGCGATTCGCGCATGTTGTTCCTGGGGGCCCTCAGCATGCTGCTGGGCGCCGCCCTCTGGCGACTGGACTACTCCCTGCTCGCCTTCAACCCCGGCAATGGCTACCACTACTTCCCCTCCGCGGCGGAAGTGCTGATCTCCTTGGGCTTCGTCGCCATCGAGGTGTGTGCCTATTTGCTGCTGATCCGGCTGCTGCCGGTACTGCCATCACTTGAACGTGTTCACCAAGATTATCAGGCCCGAGGGAAAGCCAACGTATGAGCCAACGTATCACCATAGACCCCATCACCCGCATCGAGGGTCACCTGCGTATCGACTGTGAAATCGAAGGCGGCGTCGTCACCAAGGCCTGGTCATCCGGCACCATGTGGCGCGGGATGGAGGAGATCGTCAAGGGCAACGACCCACGCGATGCCTGGATGATAGTGCAGCGCATTTGCGGGGTGTGCACCTCCATTCACGCCATCGCCTCGGTGCGGGCGGTGGAGAACGCCATCGGCGCCAAGGTGCCGGTCAACGCCCAGTTCATTCGCAACCTCATCATTGCGGCCCACAACATTCACGATCACATCGTCCACTTCTATCAGCTCTCCGCGCTGGACTGGGTGGACATCACCGCGGCCCTTGAGGCCAATCCGCAAAAGGCGGCCGACCTGCTCAAGGGGGTATCGACCTGGTCCCTCAACAGCGCCGACGAGCTGACCAAGGTGCAGGACAAGATCCGCGCCCTGGTGGCGAGCGGCCAGCTCGGCATCTTTGCCAACGGCTATTGGGGCCACAAGGCGATGAAACTGAGCCCGGAGGTGAACCTCATCGCCGTGGCCCACTATCTGCAGGCACTGGAGTGTCAGCGCGATGCCAACCGCATCGTCGCCATCCTCGGCGGCAAGACCCCCCACATCCAGAACCTGGCGGTGGGCGGCGTGGCCAACCCCATCAACCTGGATGCGCCGAGCGTGCTCAACCTGGAGCGGCTGCTCTACGTGAAGAGCTTCATCGACCGGCTCGGCGAATTCATCGAGCAGGTCTACAAGGTGGATGCCGCCATCATAGCCGCGCACTACCCCGAGTGGCTGAACCTGGGGCAGGGGGCCAAGCACTACCTGAGCGTGCCGGAGCTACCCACCGACGGTGACGGTGGCAGCTTCCTGATGCCGGGTGGCTACATCGAGAATGGCGATTTGGCCGGCTATCGTCCCATCGAGAGCCATCAGGATGCCTGGCTGATGGATGGCATCGCCGAGAGCAACAAGCACGCCTGGTACAAGGATGACGCCCCCCTCAAGCCCTGGGAGGGCAAGACCGAGCCGAACTACACCGGCTGGCAGGATGACGGCAAGTACTCCTGGGTCAAGTCCCCCACCTTCTACGGCAAGGTGGTTGAGGTGGGGCCGCTTGCAGACCTCTTGGTCAAGCTCGCTGCCAAGCACCCGGAGACGGTGACGCACTTCGATCAGCTGAACGGCCTCTACAAAACGCTTACCGGCTCAGCCATCAAGACCGAACAGCTGCACTCCACCCTGGGCCGCATCATCGGCCGGGCGGTGCGCTGCTGTGTGCTCAAAGACACCCTGTCTCATCAGTGGAAGGCGCTGGTGGACAACATCGGCAAGGGGGATGTCAGCGCCTACATCAAGACCGAGATCCCGGCGGACAAGGAGTTTCGCGGGGTGGGCTTTGAAGAGGCACCGCGCGGCATGCTCTCCCACTGGATCGTCATCAAGGGCGGCAAGATCGAGAACTATCAGGCGGTGGTGCCATCGACCTGGAACTCGGGCCCGCGCAACTTCAACGACGAGCCCGGCCCCTACGAGCAATCCCTGGTAGGCACCCCGGTGGCCGACCCGGCCAAGCCGCTGGAGGTGGTGCGTACCATCCACTCGTTCGACCCCTGCATGTCCTGCGCGGTCCATGTGGTGGATACCCAGAGTGGCGACGTGACTCAGGTGAAGGTGCTGTGATGAACACCCTGATCCTGGGCGTGGGCAATCTGCTGTTGAGCGATGAGGCCGTCGGCGTGCGCATCGTCGAGGGGCTGGAACGCGACTACCGCTTCGCCCCCGGCATCGAGCTGCTCGATGGCGGCACCGCCGGCATGGAGCTGCTCGAAGCGATGGCCAGTCGCGACCACATCATACTGGCGGACGCGGTGCGCAGCGGCAATCCGCCGGGTACCGTGGTGACCCTGAAGGATGAGGAGATCCCGACCCTGTTCGGTCGCAAGATCTCCCCCCATCAGCTGGGGCTGGCGGATGTGCTCTCGGCGCTGCACATGACGGGGGAATCCCCCAGGCGGCTCACCCTGATCGGGGTCGAGCCCGAATCCCTCGAACCCCGCATCGGCCTCACCCCCGTGGTGGTGGCGGCGCTGGAGGAGGCGACGGATCGGATATTGACCCTGTTGGCCAGTCTGGGTGCTCCGGCCATCCCGCTCTCTGAGCAGGAGAAGGCCGAGCGAGCGCGGGAGGGCGTATGGCGCAATCCATTGTGAATGAGGCAGTGAACGAAGCCGCGACAGAGTCGGTGCAGGAATTTGCCGGTTTTGCCGTGAATCCCGCGCCATTGCTGGTAGCCCAGTACGAGCGGATCGCTCGCGAAGAGATGCAGGCGTTGCCCTTCTATCACGCCACCATGCCCATAGTTGCGGAGTGCGTGCTGTTTGAAGGGCAGTGGCTCGGCTGCGTGCTCACCCCCTGGATGCTGAGCGTGGTAGTGCTGCCTGGGCCGGATCAGCTCTGGCCGGTGCGCAGCAGCAGCGATCGGCTCGCCCTGCAGCTCCCCTGCGGCAACCTGACCTTTATGGTGGGGGCATTGCCCGAGACGGGGCAGTTGCTGGCCTGCTCGCTCATGTCCCCCATCGACCCGCATCTGGGGGCCGACGAGGGGCGCGCGCTGGTGAGCAGCACCCTCAAGATGCTGCTTTCGCTTCCGGTGCAGCAGGGGGAGGGCGGCGTGAACTTGAGCCGGCGCCGCCTGTTCAGCGGCCGGCGTGGCGACCCTGTGGGCGACACCCAGCGCTAGGTCTCATCTGCAATCAGGTTTAGAATAGGGGCCGTTTTGGCCCCTCACTCGCTTCTGTCGTGCCCCTGTTTTTTGATAGTGAGTGGTAAAACGAACAAGGGATCTTATGACCATTCAATGCTTTGGCTGTCACTCAGGCAGCAACGCCGGCCGCCATAAAGGCTTCTCTGCCACGGCGGCCGCCTTGCTGGCCCTGCTCTCGGGCGGTTTCTCTTCCATGGCGCTGGCGGCCCAGCCCGTCCCCGCCGAGCTCAAGCTCGCCATCGGCAGTGAGCCCACCGAAGGGTTTGACCCGCTGCTTGGCTGGAGCCACGGCAGCTACCTACTGCTGCACAGCCCGCTGCTCAAACAAAACGCCGATCTCAGCTGGCAGAACGTGCTCACCCAAGCGGTGACCCCGAATCAGGATGGCAAGGGGTGGCTTATCCGCCTCAAGCCGGATCTGACATTCTCCAACGGCGCGCCGCTCACCGCCGAAGACGTGGCCTTTACCTACAACAGCGCAGCCCAGGGTGGCGGCAAGATCGACATGGGCAACTTTGTCTCGGCCAAGGTGCTCTCGCCTACCGAGGTTGCCATATCTTTAAGCGCCCCCCAGAGTACCTTCGTCAACGTGCTGGGATCGCTCGGAATCGTGTCGAAGCGGGATTACGATCCCAAGCGCTATGCCCGCCATCCGGTCGGCGCCGGCCCCTACCGGCTGGTGAGCTTCCTGCCCGGCCAGCAGCTGGTGGTAGAGGCCAACCCCCATTACGCCGGCGGCAGCAATGACTTCAAGCGGCTGGTGTTTGTCTTTATCGATGAAGAGAGCGCCTACGCCGCCGCCCAGAGCAGCCAGCTCGACCTAGTGCGCATCGCTCCGTCGCTGGCGCCCACCGTACCCGACACCCTCAAGCTGTGGGTGCGGCCGAGCGTGGAGAACCGCGGTATCGTCTTCCCCATTCCTGCTGCTGGTAAAAAAGATGCCAAGGGTTATCCCATCGGCAACGACGTGACCTCGGACGTGGCGGTGCGCCGCGCCATCAACTACGCCATCGACCGCAAGCTGCTGGCCGCCCAGTTGCTGGAAGGGCACGCCATCCCGGCCTACAGTGCGGTAGAAGGCCTGCCCTGGCTGAATAAAGCCACCGCTTTCAAGGACGGGGATGCGGCCCATGCCAACGCCCTGCTCGATGAGGCTGGCTGGCAGAGGGGGAGCGACGGCGTTCGCCACAAGGGCGACCAGCGCGCCGCCTTTACCCTCTGGTACACCAGCGGTGACAGCACCCGCCGGGATCTGGCGGAAGCGGTGCGGGCCATGCTCAAACCCATCGGCCTCGAGGTGAGCCTCAAGTCCGGCAGCTGGGAGCAGGTGGAGCGCGAGATGCACGCCAATCCGGTGCTGATGGGGTGGGGGAGTCTGGATCCCATGGAGCTCTATCACCATTACCAGAGCGGTTCCGCCGGAGTGGAGTTTTACAACCCGGGCTATTACCAGAATCCGGTGGTGGATGGTCACCTCAAGCAGGCGCTGGATGCCACCGACTGGCAGGCGGCCGTACCGTTCTGGCAGCAGGTGGAGTGGGATGGCAAGAGCGGCGCCGGGGTGCAGGGGGATGCCGCCTGGGCCTGGCTGCTCAACGTGCAGCACACTTATCTGGCCAACCGCTGCATCGACCTTGGCAAGGGGGCGCCGGAAATTCACGGTAGCTGGTCACTGCTCAACAACCTGCAGGATTGGCGGTGGACGTGCCGCTAAGTTCGTCCACCATGATGACTGCAACACTGAAAGCCCTGCTGCGACTGGCAGGGCTGCTCTGTCTGGTCTCGGTCGCCACCTTTGTGCTGCTGAGCTACTCCCCCATCGATCCCATCAAGGCCTATATCGGCAACGATCTGCTCCATGTGCCGCCCGAGCAGTACGCCCGCATCGCCGCTCGCTGGGGGCTGGATCAGCCGCTGTGGCTGCGCTACTGGCACTGGTTTAGCCAGGTGCTGCAGGGGGATCTCGGTTACTCCATGCTCTACAACGCGCCGGTGAGCGAGGTCATTGGCCAGCGCTTTGCCGCCTCCTTCCTGCTGCTGGCGGGCGCCTGGCTGCTCTCCGGCTGTTTCGGCATTTTGCTGGGCCTCTGCGCCGGTCGCTATCTCAACCGCTGGCCCGATCGCCTGATTTGCCGCTTTGCCTACTTGCTCGCCTCCTTGCCCACTTTCTGGGTCGGCCTGTTGCTGCTGGCGCTGTTTGCGGTGCACTGGCCACTGTTGCCGGTCTGCTGCGCCTGGACGCCGGGGCTCGCTGCCGATGAGGCGGACTGGCTGATGCGCTTGCGTCATCTGCTGTTGCCGGTGACCACCCTGGCGCTGCTGGGGCTTGGCAATATCGCGCTGCACACCCGGGAGCGAGTGGCCGAGGTGCTGGCGAGCGACTTTATTCGCTACGCCCGCGCCCAGGGGGATGACGGCTGGCCCATGCTGCGCTTTCACGTGCTGCGTCATGCCCTGACCCCGGCCATCTGTCTGCAGTTTGCTTCCCTCGGTGAGCTGATTGGCGGATCGCTCTTGGCCGAGAAGGTCTTCTCCTATCCGGGGCTCGGCCAGGCCACCGTGGATGCGGGGCTCAGGGGGGATATCCCCCTGCTGATGGGGATCGTGCTCTTCTGTACCCTGCTGGTTTTTTTGGGCAACACGGCGGCGCGGGTGCTGCTGGCCCGCATCAACCGGGGTTGGGAGGGTGTGCATGCTGTTTAATCCGCTCCCCTCCTTGCTGCGTCTGGGTTTTGCGCTGATCTGCCTGCTGCTGCTGGCCAGCTATGGCTGGAGCCTCTCTCATCAGGATGTGCCGATGGATCTGCTGGCCCGCCAGCAGCCCCCCTCGCTGGTGCATTGGTTCGGCACCGATCAGATGGGACGGGACCTCTGGCTGCGGGCCTTTCAGGGTACCCTCACCAGTCTGGATCTTGGCATCAGCACGGCGCTGTGCAGCGGCTTGCTGGCCATGGCGGCGGCCAGCCTCTCGCTCATTCATCCCAGGTGCGATGCGACGGTGCGGCTGGTGATCGATGCCATGCTGGCGCTGCCCCATATGCTGCTGTTGATCCTGATCTGCTTTACCGCAGGGGGCGGCATGCGTGGGGTGATCCTGGCGGTGGCGCTCACCCACTGGCCCAAGCTGGCGCTCATTCTCTGCGCTGAGGCACGGCGCATCGCCAGCAGCGACTACGTGGTGCTGGCGCGCTGTCAGGGGATGGGGGCGCTGCGCCGCTGGCGTACCCATCTGTTGCCGGGGCTGTTGCCCCAGTGGTTTATCGGCACCCTGCTGATGTTTCCCCACGCGGTGCTGCACAGCGCGGCGCTGAGCTTCCTCGGCTTTGGTCTGGCGGCCCACGAGGCCTCCCTTGGTCTGCTGCTGGCCGATGCCCTGCGCTATCTGGCCGGCGGCGGCTGGTGGCTGGCCCTCTTCCCCGGTCTGATGCTGCTGACCTTGGTTTTACTGTTTGATCAGGCTACCCGAGCACTGCAACAACTCTGGTTTGGGAGTGAAGCATGCTGAGTTTTGAAAGCGCCATCTGGCGTCAGCACAGTCTGGCTGGCGCTGCTGTTCGCTCAGATGACTCGCGGGCTCTGCAACAGGTGCCGTGGCACAGGAGTGAACCATGCTGAGTTTTGATCAGGTGACCATAGAGGCGGCCCACTACTCCTGGCTGGGGCGGCGCAGCTGGCGACCGCTGCTGACCGATATCAGCCTGCAACTGGCGCCCGGCGAAATCGTGGCGCTGGTGGGGGGGAGCGGCGAGGGCAAGAGCCTGCTGTTGCAAAGCGCTCTGACATTGCTGCCGGACAATCTGCGCATGCGCGGCACCATCTCCCTCGATGGCGTGTCCCTGTGCGACGCCAGCCGGGCCGGACTGCGCGGCCACACCCTCTGCTATGTGCCGCAGGGGGTAAGCGCCCTCAATCCGTTGCTGACGGTGGAGCGCCAGCTGGGCCGGGCGGCACGCCTCTGCGGCCAGAATGGTTCTCGCGAGCGGCTCGGTCAGCAGTTGCTGCGCTACCAGCTGCCCGCCGCCACCCTAGACAGCTATCCGCGCCAGCTCTCCGGCGGCATGGCCAAGCGCATTCTGGCCTGCACCGCGGCCCTTGGCGGCGCCCGCTACATTCTGGCAGACGAGATCACCGCCTGGCTCGACGAGGGGCTGGCGTGTCAGCTGCTCGGCCAGTTGCGTGAATTGGCCAATCAGGGCAGCGGTATCCTCTGGGTGACCCACGATCTGGCGCTGGCGGCCCGCTTTGCCGATCGCATCGTCGCGCTGCATCAGGGCCAGGTGAGTGACACCTTGAGCTGCCACCATCTGCGCCAGGGGCAGGGGAGCGAGATGCTGCGCGCCCATTGGCAGGCGCTGCCGGAATTCAATGCGCTCTTCTCTGCGCCGGAGGTTTCCTGATGTTGGAACTACGAAATCTCACCATCGCCCAGGGGGAACGCCCTCTCTGGCAGGGGTTGTCGCTGACGGTGAAAGCGGGCGAGCGGCTCGGCATCTCTGCGCCGAGTGGCCATGGCAAGACCACGCTGGGGCGGGTATTGGCCGGTTGGCAACCGGTTCGGGCTGGCGGGCAGATCCTGCTCGATGGGCAGCCTTTGCCTAAGCAGGTGAAAGGCTACAATCCCATCCAGCTGGTGCCCCAACACCCGGAACTCACCTTCAATCCCTATCGCACTACCGGACAGGCGCTGTGGGATGTATGGCGCCCCGATGACGCCATGCTGGCCCGCTTTATGGTCAAGCCTACGTGGCTAGGTCGTAAACCCGGTCAGCTCTCCGGCGGCGAGCTGGCCCGCATCGCGCTGCTGCGTGCCCTCGATCCCCGCACTCGATTGCTGATTGCCGACGAGGTGACCGCCCAGCTGGATCCGCAGATTCAGCGCCAGCTCTGGCGGGAGCTGATGGTTGAATGCGAGCAGCGCGGGCTTGGCATGCTTGTCTTCAGTCACCAGCAGGCACTGCTGCGCCAGATCTGCCATCGGGTGCTGCGCTTTGGCGAGATGCAGCCCGAATCTGGGGCGCTGACCGAAAGCGCGGCTTGAAAGTTGGTTCCCCTCATCCCCAACCCTTCTCCCGCAAGGGGAGAAGGGGGCGGAAGGTGCCTCTCTCCAAGCTTGGGGGGCACAATGCTGGTTGTTATGCTCGCAGACTCTCCGGGGGGCTGCGCGTACTTCGAGCATATTGTCAGCATCCATGAACAAGCTCCCCTTTCACTGTTGAAAAGAGAGCGGAATTCGGCATCCACGAACCGGTTCCCTCTCCCTGGGGAGAGGGCCTGGGTGAGGGGACGCGAGTGTGAGGCGCTGGCCATTCGAGACAGATAGCACGGCCGACAAGGTCTACAGATAAAAGAGAGGGAGGCATCAGCCTCCCTCTCTTGCTATCCGCCGTTGGTAACGGCATTTAACCGGTTCTGGTTCAGGCTGTAGCCAGCCAGTTGAGCCAGGCATCCATCCCTTCGCCCGTGGTAGCGCTGACCTGGATCACCTGAATATAGGGGTTGACCCGTTTGGCGTTCTCGATGCAGCGGGCCACGTCAAAGCTGACGTAGGGCAGCAGATCGATCTTGTTGATCACCATCAGCTGGGCGGCGGCAAACATGTCCGGATATTTCAGCGGTTTCTCTTCCCCCTCGGTAACGGAGAGGATCGCCACCTTGTACTTCTCGCCGAGATCGAAGCTGGCGGGGCAGACCAGATTGCCCACGTTCTCGATAAAGAGGATGCCCCCTTCATTGGCAGGCAGCTGGTGGCAGGCGTCGTGAACCATCTTGGCGTCCAGATGGCAGCCCTTGCCGGTGTTGATCTGCACGGCAGGGACGCCGGTGGCACGGATGCGATCCGCATCGGCGCTGGTCTGCTGATCCCCTTCAATCACCGCGCAGGGGCGCTTGTCGGCCAGCTGGCGCAGGGTTTCGCACAGCAGGGTGGTCTTGCCTGAACCCGGGCTCGACACCAGATTGAGCACCAGCTGGGCCGCCTCGTCGAAGTGTTCGCGGTTGTGGGCGGCCAGCGCGTTGTTCTTGGCCAGCACATCCATCTCGATGGCGATCAGCTGGCGCTGCCCCATGCCGGGCACCGACAATCCCGCTTCCCCTTTGCCGTAGTGCAAATCAGCCTGCTCATGCTCATGGCTGTGGTCATGGGGATGCGCGTGGGAATGGTTGTGCTCATGAGAGTGGCCATGTTCATGATGATGGTCGTGGGGGTGATCATGGTGGTGCTCATGCGTCTGATCATGACCCTCATGGCTCATGGGAGCCCGTACCCCGTGGTAGTGGTGATGGACATCCCCCTGATGGTGATAGTGGTGGTGAATGATCAGGGTGCGCGGCGCGCTCTGTTCGTGGTCATGATGATGGTCGTGCTCATGACCATGTTCATGGTGATGTTCATGAGCATGTTCGTGATGATGCTCATGATCGTGCTCATGATCGTGCTCATGGCCGGCGATCCGCGCCTGGCCGCATCCGCATACGCTACACATATCAACTTACCTCGATGTCGGTGATGCGCAGGCTATCACCCTGCGCGACTCGTAATTTGTACCCGCCACACTCGGGACAGGCTTGCCCGCGTTCGGTAAGGGTGACCGTCTGGTTGCAGTCGTAACACCAGGCTTCTGCCGCCTGGTGCTGAAAGTGCAGCTGGGCCCCTTCGACGGCGGTGCCCTTGGCGGCCGCCTCGAAACAGAAGGCAATGGTGTCCGGGTCGACGCAGGAGAAGCTGCCGACCTCGAGCCAGAGGGCGGTCACCTTGGTAAAGCCCCGCTGGGTGGCCTGCTCGGCCGCCAGATCGATGGCGGCCATGGCCAGAGACATTTCGTGCATGGTGGCTCCTTAACCGATATGGGGAGGTGTGACTCCCCTCTGTCATTGGCTGAACGGCATGGCCGCTCAACAGATCCGCGGAAGCAGCTCCCCCTGCGGCAGCTCCAGATAGCGGCGGCTGCCCCAGGGGTTGTTGAGGATCACCTTGTGACGATCGCTTGCCTGCACCACGCCGATTTGGCTGGCGGCGGGGTTGAATTGCCGCAAGATGCCCAGTGCGTCCTGCGCCTGTTCCGTAGGCAGGGCCAGCACCATGGTTCCCTCGTTGGCGAGATCATGGGGCTCGAAGCCGTAGAGCTCGCACAGGCCGCGCACCGGATCGCACACCGGAATGGCGGACTCCTCCAGCTCGATGGCAACACCGGAGGCGCTGCTCCACTCGTTGAGCACGGCGGCAAGGCCACCGCGAGTGGCATCGCGCAGGGCGTGAGGGGTAATACCGGCCTGCAGCAGCGCTTCTACCTGTGGCCAGAGGGTGGTGCAGTCGCTCTTGAGATCAGATCCCAGTTGCAGGGCGTCACGGGCCATCAGGATGCAGGCGCCGTGGCTGCCGATATCCCGCGACACCAGAATGGCGTCACCGGCCTTGAGGCTGCGCACCGAGATGCCCCGGCTCTGTTCGGGCAGCGGGAAAGTGCCGACCCCGCTGGTGTTGATAAAGATCTTGTCGGCCGCCCCCTTGGGCACCACCTTGGTGTCGCCGCAGACGATGCGGGCACCGCTCTTGGCAAGCTCAGCCGCCATCGATTCGACGATGCGGGCCAGATCGGCGTAGGGGAAACCCTCCTCGATGATAAAGCTGCAACTGAGGTATTCCGGTTTGGCCCCCATCATGGCGAGATCATTGACCGTGCCGGCAATGGCCAGCTTGCCGATATCGCCCCCCTCGAAGAACAGTGGCGAGACGGTAAAGCTGTCGGTGGTGAAGGCGACGGGGCCGCTCACCGGCAACAGGGCGGCATCTTCACCGCGCAGCAGGATCTCGTTGCCAAAGTGGCGAAAGAAGAGCTGGTTGATCAGCTGATTCATTTCCACTCCGCCGCCACCGTGGCTTAACTGGATTTCTCTCATCGTTCCTGGATCCCTATATATCGGTAGTAGGCATTGCAGGCCCCTTCGGAGCTGACCATGCAGCTGCCCATGGGCTGGGTCGGGGTGCAGCCCCGGCCAAAGACTTTGCACTGGTTCGGCTTGGCCAGGCCGCGCAGGATATCGGCGCACTGGCACGCCTTGTGATCATCGATGGGGGTCTCACTGAGTTGAAAGTGACGCTCTGCATCGCGCTTGGCGAAGGCATCGCGCAGGCGCAGGGCGGAGGCGTTGATGTCCCCCAGACCTCGCCAGCGAAAGTGCTCGCGGGTCTCGAAAAAGCGCTCGACCAGCCGCTGGGCGGCTTTATTGCCACAGGCGGTGACGGCGCGGCTGTATTGCACCTCCAGGGCGTAGCGACCCTCCACTTTCTGGCGCACCATCATCAAGAGCGCCTCCATCACATCCACCGGTTCGAAGCCGCTCACCACCACCGGTACCTGATAGCGATCGACGATGGGCAGGTAGATATCGGCGCCGGTAATGACACTGACGTGAGAGGGGCCGATAAAGGCGTTCACCTTGGCCACCCCGTCGGCCATCACCGCATGAATGGCGGGGGGCACCAGCACATGGTTGATATGAAACAGCAGATTCTCGACCTCTTGCTCTTCAGCGGCAGCCAGCAAGGCGGCGGTCATCGGGGTAGAGGTCTCAAACCCGATGGCGAAGAAGACCACGGTTTTCTCAGGGTTCTCACGGGCGATGCGCAGGGCATCGAGGGGGTCATAGACCGGGCGGATATCGCTCCCCTTGGCCCGCTGCTGGGCCAGCGTGCCCTTGGAGCCCGGCACCCGGATCATATCCCCCAGGGTGACCAGAATAACGTTCGGTTGGCAGGCGAGCTCGATAGCCTGATCGATGCGCTCTTTGGGCATGATGCAGACCGGGCAGCCGGGGCCGTGGACAAACTCGATGCTGGCCGGCAGCAGCTGGTGCAGGCCGTATTTCATGATGGTGTGGGTATGGCCGCCGCACACCTCCATCACCCGCAGCGGCTCGGGCAGATCTTTGGCCAGTTCATTAATTTGGGCTGCGAGGGCGCGGATGACGTCTGGCTGGCGAAAGCCCTGAAAGAGATCATTCAAGGTCAGCATGGCAAGATATCCTGTTTGGGCATCAGGGCCACCATCTGGCGGAAGCTCTCGAGGCTGGCCTGCGCCTCCTCTTCGTCAATCTTGCTCATCACAAAACCGATATGGAGCAGCACATAGTCGCCCACCTGGAGGGGCTCTTCGAGCAGCATGCAGCTGACGCGCCGTTGTACCCCCAGGGTGTCGACGGTGACGCAGTTATCTTCGGGGTGCAGCTGCACCACCTGAGAGGGGATGGATAGACACATGGATTTCAGGACTCCGACAAGGTGGCACAACTGGTGGTGACAGGCTGGTGCGTGGCAAGATGGTGGATGGCAAACCAGAGCTGACCGGCGGCGATGCCACCGTCATTGAGCGGCAGGGTTTCGCTGGTCAATACCTGCCGGCTAGCCGCTTTGAGAGCGGGCACCAGCTGGTCCATCAGCACCCGGTTTTGAAAGACGCCGCCCCCGAGCGCCACCGGATAGCCGGGGAAGCGCTCGGCCAAGGCAACCACCAGATTGCTGATGGCGCGGATAAAACCGGCGGCCAGGCTGGCGGTGGCGGTGCCTTGGCGCCGCTCGTTGACAAGGGTATTGATGAGCTCGGCCCACTCGATCTGCAGTGGCCCCTCTGCTGATTGGCTGAGATCAAAGGCGAGGGGGAAGGGCAATTCATCGGGGGCTAGCCGCGAGGCGGCCGCCTCCAGCAAGAGTCCGGCCTCGCCTTCGTAATCCGGGGTGTCGATCACCCCCAAGAGCGCCGCCACGGCATCGAACAGCCGACCGATGGAGCTGGTGTAGGGGGCGTTGCGACCGAGATGCCAGAGCTGGTGCAGGTTGCTGATCCGCTTAAGGGGCAGTTGCTTGATCGCCGGAACATCGAGGGCGCTGATCTCCTCAGGACTGTGCGATTCAAACAGCAGCCCCAGCAGCTGACGTACCGGCTCGCGGATGGCTGCTTCGCCGCCGATCAGCTTGAAGGGTTTGAGGTGGGCAACGCGCTCGAAGCCCTTTACATCGGCCAGCAGCAGCTCGCCGCCCCAGAGGGTGCCGTCATCGCCAAGGCCGGTGCCATCGAAGGCAACGCCCAGCACCGGGCCCGTGATGTCGTGCTCGGCCATCACCCCCAGCAGGTGG
This sequence comes from Aeromonas sp. QDB03, assembly GCF_027707985.1. Classification (NCBI taxonomy): domain Bacteria; kingdom Pseudomonadati; phylum Pseudomonadota; class Gammaproteobacteria; order Aeromonadales; family Aeromonadaceae; genus Aeromonas; species Aeromonas sp. QDB03. The sequence goes on from NZ_JAPCJG010000001.1 coordinate 282,111, forward strand.
GCGTGATGGTGCTGCACCTCGAGATGGGTTGCATTGTGATCGCGGCAATAGCCCTTGGCCCACTGGTGGCTGAGATAGCCCGGGTGGCGATCCGATACCAGCAGTTCTGGCTTGAGATCGTAGAGATCGCGAAAGGTCGCCAGAGTCTGCTCGAAGTGGCCCTGCATCGGCAGGCTGTGCAGATCGCCGATATAGGGGCTGTAGATGCGCTGGCGGCCAAAGGCCAGCGCCAGCTGGTTCTTCTGCTGCGCCCCGACTGCCAGCAGCGGCGCCTTGACCGCCTCTTGCAGGCTGGGGGTACAGGGGGCATAACCCCGGGCGAGGCGCAACGTCTGGCGTCGCCCACCCGCCCACTGCACCAGACTGTCGTCGCACGGGTGCAGGATGGGGCGGTTGTGATCCAGGATGCCGTCAATCTCGCTGCCGAGTTCCCTGACCACCGCCTTGCAGTCGATAAGGATCGGGCTGCCGCGACCATTGGCGCTGGTGGCCACCAGCGGTATGGCGCAGGCATCCAGCAGCAGCTGATGGAGCGGGGTGTAGGGGAGCATGACCCCAAGGTAGGGGATGCCGGGGGCGATCCCCTCGGCCAGCGGGGCCGCTGGTTGCCCAGTTTCTGAAAGCCGATCATCGTTAATGCGCTTGCGCAGCAGGGTGATGGGTCTGGCCTGAGAGGCGAGCAGTTGCCACTCCTCCTCGCTGCCGGTGACATGCCGTTTGGCCTCGGCAAGGGAGCCCATCATCACCGCCAGCGGCTTGCGCGCGCGCCGCTTGAGCGTTCGCAATCTGGCAACACTCTGTTCATTGCGGGCATCACACATCAGGTGATACCCCCCCATCCCCTTGACCGCAATCAGCGCCCCCGCTTGCAGGGCGTGGGCGGCGGTGTGCAGCGCATCCTCGCGCTCGGACAGCGCATCGCCGTGGCCGCTACGCCAGCTGAGATGGGGCCCGCACTCGGGGCAGCTCACCGGCTGGGCGTGGTAGCGTCTGTCCAGCGTGTTTTCATAGGCCGCTGCGCAGCGCGGGCACATGGCAAAGCCCGCCATGGCGGTGTGGGGTCTGTCGTAGGGGAGGCGGCGGATGATGGTGTAGCGCGGGCCGCAGTGGGTGCAGTTGGTAAAGGGGTAGCGATGGTGGCGATCGTTGGGGTTGGCCACATCGTTGGCGCACGCCTCGCACATTCCCTGATCCGGCGAGATAGCGACCGTGGCGGCGCTCTGCTGCTGGCTGGCTTTGATATGAAAGGCGCCGTTGTAGTCGGGATCATGAGCGAAGGGCAGTTCCCGTTCGCTGAAATGATCGATACGGCTAAGTGGCGGCGCCAATTCTCGCAGTTCGCGGGCAAAGCTGGCGAGTTGTTCGGGGGAGCCTTCGGCGCCAATGGTGACGCCATTGGCATCGTTCAAGACATAACCGGCAAGGCCGTGGCGCAGTGCCAGTCCATAGACGAAGGGGCGAAAGCCGACCCCCTGCACGATACCGTCGATATGAAATTCGCGGCGCAGCCGGTTGGCCACAGGATTGGGAGAGATAGAGGGGGCGATGGTGGCGCTCATGCTGGCTCCATCTCATCTTGAGTGGCTGGCAAACGCAGCACCCGGCGCTCGTTCTCCTCGCGCCGCACCCAGCCATCCATCTCCATGCGCAGGCAGAACGGAATGGCGTATTTGCGCGACAAGCCGGTGATCTCCTTGAAGGATGCCATGTCGATCAGATCTCCCACCTGCTGGCCCGCCAGCACGGCGGCGACCATCTGGTTGTAAAGGGCGGCGTCGTAGTAGATGGGGCCATCGAGCTGCACCAGATACTTGAGTCGCGCCAGATTGCGCAGCTGCTTTTGCAACGCGCCTTTTTGTAGCAAGCCCTGCTGCAGGGCCGCGGGTAGCTTGCGGGTGATAAAGGGATCCAGCGCCACGCCGCCGGGGCCCAGTTTACCGGGCTCGTACCCCTCCTTGCCTTGATCTCGCACCACCTTGAGCACCAGCTGTGCCTCTTCCCCCAAATCATCTTCCGACTCGCCGCTGCCCGGTTGCCACTTGTCATGGTGCAGACGAATGAGCTGCTCGCTCTTGAACTGCTGGAGCAGGGCCTGAGTGACCGGCAGGGCGATGCCAAAGCGGGTTGCCAGCTCGGCGGCACTCAGCGGTTCGCTGGCCAGCGTGGCGAGCAGCTGGTCGCGGCTTTGGGCCAGCCAGTGGTTATCCAGCAGCCAGTCACCGAGGGGGGTGACCTGCTCTGGCCGCTGGTCAAAGCGGCTGGTCAGTACATAGCCGTTGAGCCCCAGTTGCAGGGTGGCCGGGTTGTAGTGCTCGAGCTCTTCAGGCAGCTCGCCCAGCAGGGCGTGCAGCGCCTTGCGTCTGGCGGGATGGATGTCGCCGCACCAGACGATGCGGGCGCCGTGCAGCAGTTCGCTGCTGCCGTGGCGAATGATGGCGAGCGGCTGGCCGAAGAAGCAGGGGATGGGGCTGGTAAAGATCAGCCGTACCAGCTGGGTATCCTTGATGGGAACAAAACGGGCTCGGCCATGCCAGCTGCCAAGGGCCACCTCTACCTCCTGCGTGCGAAGCGCCTTGGCGCTCAGGCTCTCGGCGTTGAGTCGCACGATAAGGTGGGTTGCCGCCTCGCACTGGCCAGCGGCGCTGGTAAGGCAGTGGCCGCGTGCCACCTCCTTGTGAGGCACTTTTTTAAGGCCCACCGCCACCCGGCAGACGGCGCCGATCTCGTCGACGCTCTGGTGATAGGCCTGCAGGGAGCGCACCTGCACCTCCCGATCGGCAGGGTAGAGGCGCAGCTTGTCCCCTACCTTGAGGCTGCCCTGCTGCAGTGTGCCGGTGAGCACGGTACCGGTGCCGTTGGCGGTAAAGACCCGGTCTACATACAGTCGCGGAGCGGCCTGTTCGCGGAGGGCATGATGCTCGGCCATATCCCCCAACTGGCGCACGATGGCGGCGTGCAGGGCAGCCATATTGGCACCGGTTTTGGCGCTGACGCTGACGATATCGGGCACCATGCCGCTCTCGTCCATCACCCGCTCCAGCAGGCTATCTTCGAGGAGTGCCAGCTCGTCGGGAGAGACCAGATCGCACTTGTTGATGCAGACCAAGAGGCGCGGCACCCCCATCGCCTTGAGCAGGCGCAGGTGATCGCCGGTCATCGGCATCCACCCCTCGTCGGCGGCAATCACCAGCAGCACCAGATCCAGACTCCAGAGCCCCGCCACCATGTTGCGGATATAGCGCTCGTGGCCGGGCACGTCGATGACGCCTATGGTGTTGCCCTGACCGTCGTCGAAGTGGGCAAAGCCGAGATCCTGGGTCATGCCGATGGCCTGCTCGTGGGCGCGGGCGGTGGTGATGCCGGTAAGGGCCTTGATCAGCAGGGTCTTGCCGTGATCCACGTGGCCGGCAAGACCGATAACGGCGCGATAGGGGGTCATGGGATCAGGGCTCCTCGGTCGCATTTGTTGCATTGAACGGGGCGGGCAGTAGCAACTCCCTGAGTTGGACGATCAACAGCTCCATCTCCGCTGGCAGCAGGGTGGCCATATTGAGCAGTACCTTCTGCTGGCGCACGGTGGCGATGACAGGGACGGGCAGTTCGCGCAAATCATCGAGCAGCTGCTGGGCCGGGCGCGGGTCGGTGCACTCCAGCGCAGGGGCCGGGTAGAACTCGTCCGGCAAGGTGCCACCGCCCACCACCAGTTGGGCGGGAACCGGCACAAAGCAGCCGGGAAGGGCGGCCATCAGCTGGTCTGCTCTCGCCTGCATGGCGGCCGGGTTGCTTAAGACTTGCTGGGCGATGCCCTCGCCGACGGGAGATTTGTTGAGCTTGTGGATGAGCAGCCGTTCGAGCAGGGAGTAGACGATGCGGCTCGGGCGGAAGGTGCGCATCATGGGGTGTTTTTCCAGCCGCTTGATAAGGTCGCTGCGGCCGCTGATGATGCCCGATTGCGGGCCCCCCAAGAGCTTGTCGCCTGAGTAGCAGACCAGATCCGCCCCTGCCTTGATGTACTGGCGCACCGAGGTTTCATCCGGCGCAAACTCCTCGGTGGTCAAGCCGGAGCCCTGATCCACCGCCAGCACCACGTGCTCGGGCAGGGCGCGGGCCACCTCGCCGATATCGGGGGATTCGGTAAAGCCGCGAATGGCGAAATTGGATCTGTGAACCATCAGCACCAAGGCGGTCTGCTCTGTGATGGCATCCAGGTAATCCTTGGCGGTGGTGATATTGGTGGTGCCCACCTCCACCAGCTTGGCGCCGGAGAGGGCCAGAATGTCGGGAATGCGAAAGCCGCCGCCAATCTGGATCTGCTCGCCGCGCGAGACGATCACCTCGCGCCCCTTGGCCACCTCCTGCAGCAGCAAAAAGAGCGAGGCTGCGTTGTTGTTCACCACCAGCGAATCTTCGGCCTGGGTGAGGCAACGGAGCAGGGGGGCGATCAGCCCCTTGCGCCCACCGCGCTTGCCGGTGGCGAGATCCAGCTCCAGATTGTTGTAGCCGGTGTTGAGGTCACGCACCTCGTCCCACAGATCGGCACTTAACGGCGAGCGCCCCAGATTGGTGTGCACCAGGGTGCCGGTGGCGTTGATCACCCGGGTCTGACGCTGGCGCAACTGCTGCTGGCAGCGCTTGGCAATCAGCGCCTCGATGTGCTCGGGGGCAACCCCATGCTGGCGAAACGCCTCGCTCTGGCGCAGTTCACTCAGAGTGTCGCGCACCGCCTGGGTCACCAGCGGGCGGCTCAGTTCATCAATAAAACCGGCGAGAAAGGGTTGCTGCAGCAGCTGTTCCACTTGTGGCAAGCGACGCTGATTTGCTGGAGTCGCGGCATAAGAGGCGCTGGGGGCGAGGGAGGATACGTCAGACGGAGTTGGCATGGGATGACCCGGGCTGTGCGTGGGAGTGACATGCACGCCGCCTTGCCGGGGGAAGGCCGCTGCGACGCTGCTTATTTGCTGCTTTTCGCCATTCATGAATTAATAAAAAAGGCGAATTGATAAATTAATGTTCGAGCAGATAAATAAGCGTGTCGGAGCGCATTCAGATTATATTGGCAATGCGACAGGCGCCTTGTTAGAACAATATGTGAAACAGTCGTCAACCAGCCTGAAAAATAATTGACGGTTTCTCTCCAATATATGAAATTTGGCGGAAGAGGCAGGAATCGAACCTGCCAAAGCCTTCTCGGCTCTCATCGGTTTTGAAGACCGAGGAGGCCACCAGACCCCATCAGCTTCCGCAATGGCCACCATTTTGTGGCAATTTTCTGTGACTGGCAACGCTTTTTTATGTTTAAAAATAGCGAGTTGGCCAATTTCCTGAAAAATGTCCGCGCGTTGATTTATATCAATTTCATGGCAATTAGCCCGATGTTTTTAATTTAACATCGGGCGTTTTTATATGCCTTTAGAGGGAGTGGTAACTGCCGCTGTTAACAAGTCGGCAAATAATCGGTGGCCGCATTGGTGATATTCCACTGGGCCAGCCGGTTTATTAACAACTCGCTATCTTTAGCCTCTTCCAGATGATCGTAAAGATAATCCATGGCCCCGCTCACCATCTCGGTCATCGGGAAGGAGAACGCCACGATGGCCGGTTGTACCCCGACAAAGATCACCTCGGGGACAAAGGTCTTGAGCTCGTCGATCAGGAAATTGAGCGGCATATTGTGGGTCGAGAAGATAAACATCTCGGCGATGGTCTCGGGGGGGATCACCTGCAGGGTTCCCGCCTTCTCGCCGATCTCGGCGGCATCCACCAGCACCACCCGCTCCGGTTGCAGCTCCCGCACCTTGTAGACCACATTTTCCGGCGCGATGCCGCCATCGATATGGATCCAGCCGGGCAGGGGGGCGGCTTGCAGTTTGTCGGCAAGATAGGGGCCGGCACCGTCGTCCCCCATCATGGCATTGCCCACGGTCAACACGAGATTGCAGCCCATCAGCGGCTCCTTACCATCAGGTACATATGGGGGTCGTTAAAGAGGGCGGTGAGCTGATCCATAAAGGTATTGGTCCAGCCCAGCTCCTGCTCATCGAGCACATTGTCGGTTTTGCGCAGCCGGTCGAAGGCACAGGCCAGCATATGGCAGTGCTCGCGATAGATGGTGATCTCGCCAAAGGTGAGAAACCCCTCCATCTTGCGGCGCGCCTCGCTCCCCTCTGGCAGCTTGGCCACCCAGTCGCGATAACCGGTCAGCGAGCAGACCAGGTCTGCTCGCAGGCAATCGACGATGCCGAGGTGGTGGCCGATGGCGAGGCTGTAGTACATCACCTCCTTGGCCTCTTCCGGCACGTCGAACTGCTCGTCGACGAACTTGCGCGAGAGGCGGTAGAAGAAAACCTCGTCAGCCATGCACCGCCTCTCCCTTGCCGGCCGCCCGGTTGAGGCAGGCGTTTGCGAGGTTGTTGACGATCTCCGCCAGGCGCGGATCGTCGTGCTGATCGAGGTAGCTCTGGATGCGCAGATCCACATCCTGCTGGGTCGCCCCTTCAAGCAGGGCCATAAACTCGTCGGCGATGATCCGCCCCTGCCGATAACCGGCCATGCGGCGCGCTTCGCGCTCGATCATCACCCGAATTTCGTTGGGGATGCCGGTGTGGCGCAGTTCGACCCGTTCACCCGGTTGCACCTCGTGGCTGGTGGCTTTGAGTTTCTGCTCAAGCAGACCGAGTGCCACGGCAAAGCCGTAGATGGTGGCTGCCGGTGTCGGAGGGCAGCCGGGGATATAGACATCCACCGGCACGATCTTGTCGGTGCCGCCCCAGACGCAGTAGAGGTCGTGGAAGATGCCGCCGTCACAGCCGCAGGCGCCGTAGGCGATGCAGATCTTGGGATCGGGCGCCGCCTCGTAGGCGCGCAGGGCGGGTACCCGCATCGCCCGGGTCACCGCGCCGGTAAAGAGCAGGATGTCGGCGTGGCGGGGGGATGCGACCACCTTGATGCCGAAGCGCTCGGCATCAAACAGCGGGGTGATGGTGGCGAAAATCTCGATCTCGCAGGCGTTGCAGCCGCCGCAATCGACCCGGTAGACATAGGCCGAGCGGCGAATGTCCTTGAGCAGGGTCTTCTTGAGTTTGGTGATCTCGGGATCCTGTGCCAGCGGCACGGCGCGGGTATGGGCATGGCCGACAACCGGTTCTATGCCTTTGATCTTGCTCATCACATCCACTCCTGTTGTGCGGCCATCGGTGTGGCTATCGGTGTGATCAGGGCCGAGTCAGGCTGGCTCAGCATGCTCTGTTTTCGTTTGCAGTCGGGGCAGTGGTGCAGCCGCTGCGGGGTCGCGAGCGGTGTGCCTGCCTGCTTGAGGGTGTCCTCCACCAGCGCCACCAGCTTGCTCGGGGCAAAGTAGGTGCCGCACAGGGTGCAAGGGGCCAGCGCGAAACGGGCCTCCTCATAGAGATCCGCCTTGTTGGTTACCGCCAGCTCGAACTCGGGGGAGAGGGCGATGGCGCGGGTCGGGCAGACCTCCTCGCAGCGGCCGCAAAAGATGCAGCGCGCCATGGAGATCTCCCAGCGCCGTTCGCCGGTCTCCATGTCCACTTCCATCACCAGCGCGTTGGCCGGGCAGGCCTTGGTGCAGGCGGCGCAGGCGATGCACTGATCCGCCTGATATTTCGGTTTGCCGCGAAAATCCCGGTTCACATCAATAGGAGCGAAGGGGTACTTGGCGGTTGGGGTGCCAGCCTTGAGGATGGTCTTGAACAGCTTGATCATGATGACCCCTTATTTCAGCGGAGAGTTTTTGCGATCGATGCCGTAGCGCTCGATCTCCTTGTAGGAGACCACGGTGGATTTGCCCTTCTTGGGGTCGACCAGAGTAACCCGGTCGGTACAGGAGTAGCAGGGATCCAGACTGCCGATAATCAGCGGCGCATCCGCCACGGTATTGCCGCGCAGCATGTAGCGCAGAGCAGGCCAGTTGGCGTAGGTGGCGGCGCGGCAGCGCCAGCGGAACAGCTTCTGGTTGTCGCCAGTCATGCTCCAGTGGACGTTCTCGCCGCGGGGCGCTTCGGTAAAGCCCAGCGCAAATTTGCCTGGCTGATAGGTAAAGCCTTCGGTGAGCAGCGGCCCTTCGGGCAGGTGCTCAAGACCGAACTCAATCATGTCGAGGGAGTCGTAGAGCTCGTGGATGCGTACCAGCACCCGGGATTGCACGTCGCAACCCGCCTTGGTCTGGATCTCCATCGGCAGCTCGCGGTAACCGGCAAAGTCGTGGACCCGGCGCACGTCGCGCTTGAAGCCGCTCGCCCGCACCATGGGGCCGACGCAGCTGAAATCGCGGGCAATCTGCGGGTCGAGCTTGCCGATGCCGATGAGGCGGGAGGAGATGTTGGCGGTATCCAGCAGCATGGCCACCAGGGGTTTGAGCTCATCACGGAGCTCGCGCACCAGCTGGGCACCCTTGATGCGATCTTCCTTGAAGATGTCGCGGCGCACCCCGCCAATCAGGTTGAGACCGTAGGTCTTGCGCGCACCGGTCAGCAGCTCGGCCAGGGTCATGGATTTCTCCCGCACCCGGAAGAACTGCATAAAGCCGGTGTCGAAACCGGTGAAGTGGCTCGACAGGCCGATGTTGAGGATATGGCTGTGCAGGCGCTCCACTTCCAGCAACACGGCGCGGATCATCTTGGCCCGCTCCGGCACCGCAATGCCCATGGCGTTCTCCACCGAGGTGGTATAGGCGACGCTGTGGGTGAAGCCGCAGATGCCGCAGACCCGGTCGGTCAGAAACGCCACTTCGTTGTAGCCCATGCGGGTTTCCGCCAGCTTCTCCATGCCGCGATGGACATAGAAGAGGCGGTAGTCGGCATCGATGATGTCTTCGCCATCGACGAACAGACGAAAGTGCCCCGGTTCATCCGAGGTGATGTGCAGCGGGCCGACCGGCACGATGCGGTTGGCATCACTGCCGAGCTCATTGACGAAGGGGTAGGTCTCGGTGTCGGTGGTGGGCATCGGGCGCTGGCGATAATCCATGGCGTCCTTGCGCAGGGGATGGATATCCTCCGGCCAGTCATCCGGCAGTACCAGACGACGTTCGTCCGGCAAGCCGATGGCGCGCAGGCCGTACATGTCACGGATCTCCCGCTCGCCCCACACCGCTGCCGGAATGGTCGGGGTGATGGAGGGGTACTCCTGAGTATCGGCATCCACCAGCACCCGGACTGTGATCCAGCACTTGGTGTCACCCTCCATGGAGAAGACGTGGTAGACGGCGAAGTGGCCGTTGAGGCTGCGCTCGTCATTGGCAAAGGAGAGCGGAAGCCAGCCCCCCAGCTGGTGGAAGATCAGGCTGGCCGTCTCGACCAGACTGGTGGGCTTGACGGTAATGGTGGCCTGATCGGCGGTTTGCCACTCCTCGTCGACGATGGCGTGGGGTAGTTGGGCTCGCACCTGCTGGATGTAGTCGCAGCCGATGCGATCCGAAATGGCGATGGTCATGCAGTTCTCACTTTAATGTTCGGGAATGAGCATTCACAAATGATGAAATCGGAAAAAGTTGCTGTGCTGGCGGGCATGATTCAGATCCCGACCAGATAGGCGAGCAGCGCCAGCAGGGCCAGCCCCAAGCCGTAGCGGGTGAGCTTGTGGGTGCGCACGAACTGGGTACGGGCCATGGCGTTTTCGATGATGCCAGCCAGCAAAAAGGCCACCAGCAGCTTGCAGGCGAGGATCAGCGCCGCGCCGATGAGTGCCGGCAGACTCCAGTTGGTCGCCTTGCCGAAGGGCAGGAAAATCACCAGAAAGAGCTGCACCACCACCAGTTGCTTGAGGCCGATGGAGAGCTTGAGCAGGGCCAGACCCGCACCGGAATACTCGGTGAGCGGCCCCTCCTGCAGCTCCTGCTCGGCTTCGGCGCAGTCAAAGGGCAGCTTGCCCATCTCGACAAACACCGCAAAGGCGCAGGCGGCGCCAGCCAAGAGGGTGGCGATGGGCGCGGCCAGTGGCTGGGTCGCCACATAGCTGCTGATGTTGCCCAGATCCGAGCTGCCCACCATCATCGCCATGATGAAACAGGCGAGCACCAGAATGGGCTCCACCAGAATGCCCAGCGTCAGTTCGCGGCGGGCACCGATCCCTGCAAACATGCTGCCGCTGTCGAGCCCCGCCAGCGAAAAGAAGAAGCGGAAGATGGCGAACAGATAGATGTCGGTGATGAGATCCCCGGCGATGGGGAAGGGGGACTCGTGAGTCAGGGTCGGCAGTGCCATCCCTACCAGCAGCAAGGCGGCGATCAGCAACGCAGGCATCAGGTTGAAGAGGATGCCGGCAGGCTCGGGGGTTACCTCCTGACGGCGCAGGAGCTTCCCGATATCCCGGTAATCCTGCAGCAGGCCCGGCCCCTGACGGGAGTGCATCTTGGCCCGCAGCACCCGGTTGAAACCGGTGGCGAGCGGCGCCAGCGCCAGCATGGCGATGGCCTGGGTCAGGGCGAGGGCAACCATGCCCCAGCTCGGCATTTCAAGAACAGGCATATCAGACTCCTACAGCCATCAGGATAAAGAGCGCCAGCACCACGCCATGCAGCAGCCAGCCGGTCGTCCCGCTGGTATCGCTCACCCCGTGCAGGGCGCTGGCCAGATCGAGCTGCGGCTGCTTGCGATAGAGCGGCGCGCAAAGTTGGCGCAAGGTGTGGGTGACACCGCCCGAGGTGAGGCTCATGCGCTCCTCATAGGCGTAACCACAGGCCCAGGGGGTGCCAGCGTGACGACGACCCAGCTTGGGCCCCTTGAAGATGGCCAGTACCAGCAGCGGGATGAGGAACAGCCCCAGCAGGGTGATGGCGATAACGGGCGGGGAGAGGATCGCTTGTGAGCTGTCGAGTGGCAGCAGGGTGGCGCTAGTGGCCACGTTCATTTGGCCGCTTACCAATGCCTGGCCATAGCTGGCGATATGGGGGGCAATCCAGGGGGCGCCCAGACCCAGCACCAGACAGACCGCGGCCAGCAACAGGGTGCCTGCCACCATGGCGCCCGGCACTTCGCGGGCGTGGCTCGCCTTCTCGCTGCGCGGGGCGCCGCAGAAGCAGATGCCGTACACCTTGACGAAACACATCACCGCCATGGCGCCGGTCGCCGCCAGCATCACCACCGCGAGCGGCGCAACGACAGAGGTGCCGAGCTTGGTCATGGAAAGGAGCGACTGATAGATAAACCACTCGCTGACAAAGCCGTTCAGTGGTGGCAGCGCCGAGATGGCCATGGCACCGATGAGGAACGCCAGCGCGGTCCAGGGCATCAGCTTGGCCAGCCCCCCCATCTTGTCCATGTCACGGGTGTGCAGGCGGAACATCACAGAGCCGGTGCCCATAAAGAGCAGGCTCTTGAAGATGGCGTGGTTGAGCAGGTGATAGAGGGCGCCGAGCAGCCCCAGCACCACCAGTGCAGGTTGCTGGTTGGCGATGCCGATCATGCCGATCCCCATCCCCATCAGGATGATGCCGATGTTCTCCACCGTGTGGTAGGCGAGCAGCCGCTTGAGGTCATGCTCGGCCAGCGCAAACAGCACCCCGAGCACCGCCGAACAGGCACCGAAGATCAGCACCACATAGCCCCACCAGAGCTGGCTGGCGCCGAGAAAATCGATGCTGACCCGCAAGATGCCAAACAGACCCAGCTTCACCATGACGCCGGACATCAGCGCCGAGATATGGGAAGGGGCGACGGGCTCGGCCACCGGCAGCCAGCCGTGCAGTGGCACAAAACCGGCGCGCAGGCCAAAGCCGCAGAAGCTGAGCAGGAACACCAGGGAGGCCAATCCGCCCGCCAGATGGTGCTCGCGCAGCGCGGCGAACTCCAGCGAACCGCTTTCGCGGCAGAGCAGCCAGAAGGCGATCAGCACCAGCGCCATGCCGATATGGTTCATCACCAAGTAAAGCCGGCTCTGTTTGGCGGCCTCGGGGTTGGTCTTGACCAGCCAGTAGGTGGTGAGGGTCACCAGCTCGTAGCAGAGCAAGAAACCGAGCGCGTTGTCGGCCAGTACCATGCCCACCATGGCAAAGAGGAAGAGGTTCATCAGCGCGCCGATGGCCACATCCCCCTTGCCCTGATATTCGCGGATATAGGCAAAGGAGTAGAGGGCGACGGCGACGCCGACGGTGCCAATCACCAGCAGCATCAGCGCGGCAAGCATGTCGAGGTGCACTGAGCCCAGCAGCCAGAGCTGGCCGTCGACGGGGGCGCCTTGAGCAAAGATCTGGATGGCGGCGACCAGACCCGCGAGCGAGCCCAGCAGGGCAAAGCCACTGTTGAGGCGGTTGGCCAGTGCGGGCAGCTTTTGCAGCAGCAGACCGGCGGCAGCGCCCAGCAAAAAGAGCAGGAGCGTGGCCATAACAAGGGGGGACAACATCAGCACGCTCCCTCTGTGGTAGATAAATCGGATGCAGGGCGCGCCGTGGCGGGCGCCGAGAAGGCAGAGGCCCCTTGCGGGTTGGTGTCGGCCGCTTGCTGGCGACGGATACGGGCGGCGCGTTCGGTGTCGCCGTCATTGACCAGCTTCAGCGCCTGGGAGGGGCAGGCATCGACACAGGCCGGGCCGTCGGCGCGAAATTCGCACAGGTCACACTTGACCGCGATGCTGCGCACGCCCGGCTCCCAGCTCAGCAGATCCTCGCCAAAGCAGCGCAGGCCGGCAGAGGTGGAGGGGTTGCTGGAGCGGATGGAGCAGGGGATATAGGTGTCGTAACTGGTGGCCACGGCCACCGGACGGCTGCCGCCGCTCTGGATGGCGCCAAAGGGACAGGCCACGGCGCAGAGGTTGCAGCCGATGCAGAGCGACTCGTTGAGTTGCACGCAATCGCCGGTCTGGCGAATTGCCTCGACCGGGCACACCTTGCTGCAGGGGGCATCGTCACAGTGACGGCACTGAACCGGCATGGTCGCCTGCTCGTGTCGCATAACGGTTAAACGGGGGGCTTGTTGCAAACCTTGCGCCTTGTGTACCTCGCTGCAGGCAGCCATACAGGTGCCACAGCCGATACAAAGCTTGGGGTCAGCGATAACGAAGCGGTTCATAGCCTACCTTGTCGTGTCGCGAACGGAGAAAGTAGGGGCAGGTTGGCAAGATACGGGCCAGCTTGGTTTTGCCTGGCCGGATGAGTGTAAGTATTTGTTTTTAAAAGATGTTAAAAATAGCATCGACGGGTGTTGAGGCCTTGTCTTGCTGTCGAAGCGTGACGTTCGTCACTTGTGACGAAGCCGCCGGGAGGGTTCGTCACCTTGGAAAACGCACCCTACGGCGGCGAGTCTGTTCGGATAGAAACCGTCTGTCTTGAAACCGTAGGTTCGATTAGCGAAGCGTAATCGGACGCACGAGAACGGAAACATATCGGCAGCATGCCGGGAGGTAGGGTGCAAAGAACGAAGTGAATTGCACCGTTTGCAGCATATGGTCGCCGTGGTGTGCTCCCTTCTTCCCTCGTGGGAGAAGGGCTGGGGATGAGGGGCGGTCATTGGGATTAACGGTAAAAAGAGAGAGGGAGGCCAATGCCGCCCTCTCTCTTTAGCGCAACTCACGCCATCAGATATCCACCTGCGAGCCCAGCTCGATGACCCGGTTGGGCGGGATCTCGAACTGATCCGGCGCGCGCAGGGCGTTGCGCTGCAGCAGCATAAAGAGCTTGCCGCGCAGGTAGAGATACCAGGGGCGCTCCTTCATGATCAGCGACTCGTGGGCCATGAAGAAGGAGGTCTCCATCATCCGGCAGCTCAGCCCCTCGGCGTTGCAGCGGTGGAAGATCTCCTCCACGTTGGGGGTCTCGCGCCAGCCGTAGCTTGCCACCACCCGCCAGAAGGTGGGGGAGAGCTGCTCGATGCAGACCCGGCGCACGTTGTGAACGTAGGGCACCTCTTCCACCCGCAGGGTGAGCAGGATGATCCGCTCGTGCAGTACCTTGTTGTGCTTGAGGTTGTGCAGGAGCGCGTGGGGGATGACGTTGACCACCCGCGACATATAGACCGCCGTGCCGGCCACCCTGGTCGGCGGGGATTTTTCCAGCGAGGCGATCATCGGCTCCAGCGAGTTGCCGTGCTCGTTGAGGCGGCGAATAAGCTGAAAGCGCTCGCTCTTCCAGCTGGTCATCACGGTGAACATCACCGCGCCCAGGGTGAGCGGCAGCCAGCCGCCGGAGAAGATCTTGGCGAGGTTGGCGGCAAACAGCGGCACGTCGATTGCCAGCAGCGCGATAAACAGGGCGGCCACCAGGTACTTGTTCCAGTGCCAGCTGTGGCGAGCCACCGAGCAGGAGAGGATGGAGGTGAGCACCATGGTGCCGGTAACGGCGATGCCGTAGGCCGCCGCCAGATTGCTGGAGTGCTCGAAGCTCATGATGACGATCACCACCGAGATATAGAGCATCCAGTTGATGACTGGAATATAGATCTGGCCGGACTCCTGCTCGGAGGTGTGCACGATGCGGATGGGTGAGAGATAACCGAGGCGCACCGCCTGCCGGGTCAGCGAAAAGACCCCGGAGATAACAGCCTGCGAGGCGATCACCGTCGCCAGGGTCGCCAGCAGCAGCAATGGCAGCAGCGCCCATTTCGGGGCGAGCAGGAAGAAGGGGTTGGTGATGGCCTCGGGATGGGCCAGCAGCAGCGCCCCTTGGCCGAAGTAGTTGAGTACCAGGGAGGGCAATACCACCATAAACCAGGCGCGCCGGATCGGGCTCTTGCCAAAATGGCCCATGTCGGCGTAGAGCGCCTCCACCCCTGTTATGGCCAGCACCACGGCGCCGAGAGCAAAGAAGGAGGCGGTCTGGTACTTGGCAAAGAAGCGCAGCGCCCAGACGGGGTTGAGCGCTCCCAGCACCTCGGGGTGCTGGAAGATGCTGTTCAGACCCAGCGCCGCCAGGGTGATGAACCAGGTGAGCATGATGGGGGCGAACAGCTTGCCCACGGTGGCGGTGCCGTGTTTCTGGATGGCGAACAGCAGGGTCAGCACCAGCACCGAGAGCGGCACTATATAGGGGTCGAGGGAGGGGGCGGCGATGTTCAAGCCCTCGATGGCCGACATCACCGACATGGCCGGGGTGATCACCACCTCGCCATAGAAGAAGCTGCCGCCAATCAGCCCCAGGATGATCAGCAAGGGGGTCCACTTGGCCGGAGTGTTGCGGGTGGCCAGCGACATCAGGGTGAGAATGCCCCCTTCGCCGGCGTTGTCGGCCCGCATCACGAAGGAGAGATACTTGACCGAGACCACCAGGATCAGCAGCCAGAAGATCAGTGAAAGAAAGCCCAGGATGGAGGCGGGCTCCACCCCGAAACCGAACTGGCCGGAGAGGCACTCGCGCAGGGTATAGAGCGGGCTGGTGCCGATGTCGCCATAGACCACGCCGATCGCCGCCAGCGTAACGCCGGACAGGGCTTGTTTGTGATTACCGTTCATGAAGTTGTCTGTCAGTTTGATGGTGACGATTGGCCAGCACGGGCCGCCCCCGTCTATCGGGCGTGCGGCAGGTGCCGCAGGAACGC
The DNA here is from genome assembly GCF_027707985.1 of Aeromonas sp. QDB03. Taxonomy (NCBI): domain Bacteria; kingdom Pseudomonadati; phylum Pseudomonadota; class Gammaproteobacteria; order Aeromonadales; family Aeromonadaceae; genus Aeromonas; species Aeromonas sp. QDB03. Next base: position 297,593 of record NZ_JAPCJG010000001.1, read on the forward strand.
ATTAATGGATTGCGATGGGAAAGGGAGCTAACTGGATATAAAGAGGCTCATCATGGGACACAGTCTGTTCATCTGCCGTTAAGGGTATAATGACACACCCGTCGTAGGTTTATGCTCAGGTATAAATAATCAAAAAGGGGTGGCTAACGAAATTATTAATTGGCCACTGATTGAAATACCCCGCCCACACCCTGGCAAGTGATTGTTTTAGCTGGCGATCCATTTTTGCCAGCGTTTTGCATCAAGCTGGCTAAGAAATAAACGATAAAATGCTAGCCAATAAATTACTTATCAGTGCCCAAAGAGAACATGAATGAGGATCAATAGGGTCTTTATTGTTTAGGGGAAGGACAAAAAGTGGGGAAAAAACAGTCGAAAAGACGGCCCCTTTAAAATTAGGTGATAATAATTAATACAAATGTATGGTGCAATTAATGGAGTGAATTGCACCACTGGCTTAAGATGTTAAGGGTGGTAATAATTAATCAAAGCTTGATACATACTTTTTTGCCAATGGTTGGGGAATGGTGCAGCATCTACACCTGGTTGTAATAATATATTTATTATGGCATCGCTAGGTAAATGTGATTCTTGCATTTTTCTTATCTGCATTCTAATTATTCCTAATTGCTCAGCTGCTTTTGTTGAGTAACGTTTAGCCAAGTTAAAATCACAAAAATGTTTTATTACTCGATTTTTATCTATAGGGTCCCAGATTTCAGGAGGATTAGTGAAATAATTAAATACACCTATTTCATCATTATCTTCAATACTATATTCACAATAAATCCATTGCTCTATAAAAAAACGAGGATTGTCCACATAAGGTTGAATTATTTGTTCGTCAGGTTTAATTGCAAAGCTTTGCGCTTTACCATCCATATTACAGTCACGACATGAAGGTACTAAATTACACGGAAGAACAGAAAATTGCGGAAAATGTGCTTTAGGTAAGAAGTGATCTAGATTTCTGGGCGTACCAATTCCTCCACAGAATGGACATTTCTCTTGTGCTGAGTTCAATAGTGAATCATATATCTTTCTAGCCGCTTTATTTTCCGGAACGAAATATTGGTCATAGAGTTTCACTAAATCAGATTTTTTTAGCGTATCTATAACATTTGGATCATTTTCAACATCGGTATTGATAGGTGCAATGGAATATAACTTACCAATACCTGCTACCTTTGAGTATTGATTTCCAAAATCAATTAAAGCTGGTTTGTTATTTATTACTTTATATCTTAATTCATCATTTCCAACTATGCCATAAATACATTCATCAATGGCTTCTTCAAAGTCATAATTTGGATTGTTTAGTTTAATCATCTGTAGAACTCCGATCCCGATTTACAATAAGTGCTTTAAGAATTGCACGGCCTTCAAATCCGATGTTGTCATCGAAATCAGAGATTATATCTGTATAGTTCTTTCCAGAACTAACTGCTCTTGCCAAGATGTCATGAAATCCAGAAAGTTCAACTTCTAAATTAAAAACTTCACTTGTTAATATGCCCACGTTCTCCGCAAAGGTCTCAATATCTGGGCGGTTAAATGAAATACTAGAACCTACTCGATATACTTTCCAAACACAAGATCGGGGAATCTCTTGTAAAACAACAGGAGAATGTGTAGCTATGATGGCAAGGCCATTTCTATCATACAGCAAATCAGAAAGGGTCCTAATAAAAGCAGATAAAAGCGGTGGGTGTAAATGAGACTCTGGCTCATCAAGTAATACGATTGTTTTTTCTTCTACGGTAGCGACTAGCTTCGTTATGGTAAGTAGTACAATAGCGTGACCAGAGCTCATTTTAGAAAGATATGGGGTAATAGCATCAAAATATTTTTCTTTAAAATATTCATTACCTTGTTTTTTATGATTTGAAAGTCGCCTGTGCATATCTACATATATATCATGCAATATATCCAGTTTCATATTGGAAAAATTATCATCTGAACCTAGTTTTTCTATGGATTTTTTCCAAAGGTCATATTTTGGGGATTTGTAAAAGCAACTAATTAATGCATCAACACAGCCTTTTTGAAGATCTCGAATAGTTAAGTTCCTATTATGATCATTAGGGTCCTTTAATCCGATATAAAAATAACATGTTCCTTTCGTTGGGTCTGGTTGTTCTTTAGGGGGAGGAAACGGGTCAAAGGCACTAAACGATACAGAGACTAGGCTACTAAAATAATCAGATGAAATTCTTGATTCCCCCCATTGTTCCATATCCATAAATTTAGATGTGGAGTTTTCTCTATCGGTAATGGCATCAATCATAGCATTTAGCAAAGTTGTTTTACCTACACCATTCCTACCAATTATTGCATGAATGTTAGTGCTTGGTGTAGCCCCTACTTGAACTTCAAAGTCTAGTGATGTTTTTTCTTGTAATTCTATATCATCACGAATGAACCTGAATTTAAAATTTGTTAGCTCAGGCTTATTTTCAAGTATTCTAGAGTACTGTCCTTTTATCATAGAAAGGCTAGCGCTACGTAGCAAAGAAACTCTGAAAACATCCTCATCTAAAATATCATCAATAATATTTTGTTGTACTACAATATCTCTTATAGCATTTAATATATTAATTCCAACCGAATTTTGTAAGGATGATATTTTTTTGTAAAAATCAACGTTCTCACCTAAAGAAAAGAATTCATCACTTAAGAAACTGAACTTTTTGGGGAGCTTACTATGAGTCTCAACCTCTATCGACTGTCCTTTAAATGCAATTTTTACATCTCCAATGTCATATAATACACCACTATGATCGTAGTATGACATATGAAACATGGTAACGAATGAGTAATCATTCCAATTGTCTATTTTTAAATATACGGTGTCACGTCCATTACTTGGCACCCATGATTTTCTAGATATGACCTGAAATTCCATTTCTTCTCCCTGATTTTATATATAACATCAATGCTGCTAGTATAATTAACCGGTGGTTGTATTTATAATTATATTGAGACTTAATTTGCTTTGTATTTCATTGCTGTAGTAATAAATAAAGTTGTTGTATTCATTTTAACCTACATGAATATATATTATCTTTCCAAAAATTCTGCCCCCAGTTTGCTTCTATTAACCCGCGTTGTTTGATCTATCCATTCCATGGAAAAATCCCAACAGAGTTGGTTACCATCTGGGACATGCTAATCGGCTGGGTGAAAAACAGAAGTGGGAGGCGTTAGAAACCTGACTTGGCTCAACAAATTCTTTATTAATAGGGGAGAAACCTTTCTTTGTGTGTTCAGTTATCTAGATAACCAAACTAAACAGTATCGCCGGCGATCTACCGTTTAGAAGGGCTGTTAGGCGCAGCCTTGAGCTCTCTTACCGCTATGCCTCTCAACACGCCGTCGAGATGTCGCCCCATCCGATGGGACAGAGGGTTGTTACTGGGGTGTCGACCTCGTCACTTTTGTCATGTCGAGCAGGGGGGCGGCCCCTTAGTCACCCTCGTCAGTTACGGCAAATACCGCCTTCGCTATCCATATTATCCCTTTATTTTCATATGGTTGTGATTTTATGGTGGGTCATCTTCCCGTGTTGGTCTGATAAATGCTTTGTGGGGGCAGACCGCGTTGTCGCCTGCCAGGTGGGTGAGGGCGGTCGGGTGTAACGAACCATTTAGGATCCCTCTCTATGAACAGCTTCGTGATTGCAGATCCCAGTCTCTGTATTGGGTGTCGTACCTGTGAGGTGGCCTGCGCCGTTTCACACCAGTCAGGGTCCTGCAGCGGGACCCTTGAGCGGGAGGGCGGCCTGCATCTTGCCATCGAGGATGGACATCTGGTCTCCAAGGACAGCCATTTTCAGCCGCGCCTGAAGGTGATCGTGGGCAGCAAGGTGACCACGCCGGTGCTCTGCCGCCAGTGTGAAGACAAGCCGTGCGCCATGGCCTGCCCCAACAACGCCATCGTCAGCGAGGATGGCTGCGTCAAGGTGCTGCAGGCGCGCTGCATCGGCTGCAAGTCTTGCGTGGTGGCCTGTCCTTACGGCGCCATGGCGGTGGTGGTGAAAGAGGTGGCCCCCACGGCCGATTCGCTCTTCAAACGGCCGCAGACCAAGGCGCAGGCGCTCAAGTGCGATCTCTGCCAGCACCGTGAGGCGGGCCCCGCCTGTGTCGAGGTGTGCCCGACCCAGGCGCTGCGGCTGGTCACGCCGGCCCATCTTGACACCCTGAACCGGCAGAAACAGCTGGCCAGTGCCGAGGCCCTGCTGGCGATGCCGGCGCGGGTGTGAGCGGGCTTGCCGAGCCGTTTTTCGTTAACAAACAAGAGTGTGAGTCATGAAAAAAGTCATTACCGTGTGCCCTTATTGCGGCACCGGTTGCAAGATCAACCTGCTGGTTGAAAACGACAAGGTGGTGGGGGCCGAAGGCGCCAACGGCCGGACCAACGAGGGGCAACTCTGCCTCAAGGGCTATTACGGTTGGGATTTTTTGAACGACACCAACCTGCTGACCCCCCGTCTCAAGAGCCCGATGATCCGCCGAGAGCGCGGTGGCAAGCTCGAAGCCGTCTCCTGGGACGAAGCCATCGAGTTCGCCAGCAGTCGTCTGGCTGCCATCAAGGCGAAGTATGGCCCGGACGCCATCATGACCACCGGCTCTGCCCGTGGCCCCGGCAATGAAGCCAACTATGTGATGCAGAAATTTGCCCGCGCTGTGCTGGGGACGAACAACGTCGACCACTGCGCGAGGGTGTGACACGCACCCTCAGTCTCCGGTCTGGAGACAACGGTAGGCAACGGCGCCATGAGCAACGCCATTCCCGAAATTCAAGAGACCAAGTGCCTGCTGGTGTTTGGTTACAACGCTGCTGACTCTCACCCCATCGTCGCCCGCCATATCCTCAAGGCGAAGGCAAACGGGGCCAAGGTGATTGTGTGTGATCCCCGCATGGTGGAGACCGCCCGCATCGCCGATCAGTGGCTGCCGCTCAAAAACGGTTCCAACATGGCGCTGGTCAACGCCTTCGCCAACGTCTTGATCAATGAAGGGCTCTACAACAAGGAGTTCGTCGCCAACTACACCGAAGGGTTTGACACCTTCAAGGCCACGGTGGCCAAGTACACCCCGGAATACGTGGAGGGGATCACCGGCCTCAAAGCCGCCGATATCCGCGCCGCCATTCGCACCTATGCCGCATCGCCTGCTTCCATGATCCTGTGGGGTATGGGGGTGACCCAGTACGGTCAGGCGGTGGACGTGGTCAAGGGGCTGGCGGGTATTGCGCTGCTGACCGGCAACTTCGGTCGCCGTGGCACCGGCTGCGGACCGGTACGCGGCCAGAACAACGTGCAGGGCACCTGCGACATGGGGATGCTGCCGCACCAGTTCCCGGGCTATCAGTCGGTGAGCGACCCCGCCATCAGCGCCAAGTTCGCCAAGGCGTGGGGGGTGGATGCGCTCTCCCAGAAACCCGGCTATCGCCTGACCGAGCTTGGCCACAAGGTGGAGGAGGGCAAGTGCAAGGCCTTCTACATCTTCGGGGAAGATCCGGCCCAGACCGAGGCAGACCTCGGTCAGTTCCGCCGTACCCTGGCAGGGATGGAGCTGGTGATCGTGCAGGATATCTTCATGACCCAGACTGCCGAGATGGCCGACGTCATTTTGCCCGCCACCAGTTGGGGCGAGCACGAGGGGGTCTACAGCTCGGCGGATCGCGGCTTCCAGCGCTTCTACAAGGCGGTGACGCCGCCGGACAACGTGAAGCCGGACTGGGCCATCTTCTCGCTGATGGCGACCGCCATGGGGTATCCCATGGAGTATCGCGACACCGAGCAGATCTGGGACGAGCTGCGCGGACTCTGCCCGCTCTACGCCGGGGTCAGCTATGACAAGATGGCCGATCTCAAGAGCGTGCAGTGGCCCTGTCCGACCGAGGATCACCCGGGCACCAGCACCCTGTTCGAGGGGAATGTGTTCACCACCCCGAGCGGCAAGGGCCAGCTGATTGCCTCCGAGTGGCGGCCGCCGCTGGAGCAGCCTTGTGCCGAGTATCCGCTGGTGCTCTCCACCGTGCGCGAGGTCGGTCACTACTCCTGCCGCTCCATGACCGGCAACTGCTCGGCACTGCAAACCCTGGCCGATGAGCCTGGCTATGTGCAGATCCACCCGAGCGATGCCAAGACGCTCGGGGTGAAGGATCAGGCGCTGGTCTGGATCTCGTCGCGCCGTGGCAAGGTGATCACCCGGGCCAACTACAACGAGCGGGTCAACGCCGGGGTGGTCTACATGACCTACCAGTGGTGGATCGGGGCCTGCAACGAGCTCACCATCGAGCACGTGGATCCCGTCTCCTACACGCCGGAGTACAAGTACTGCGCAGTGAAAATTGAGCGTATCGAGGATCAGCCAGGGGCGGAAGTGTACGTCCAGACTGAATACAGCGCGCTCAAGGCGAAATTGCGCAGCGCCGCCAAAGGGTAATCGTCGTTAATAAAGTGGATCCAGGCTCTGTATACAGGGCCCGGATCCGCTCATCCTTTTTTCAGCTGGCAGGTGTCCATCATGAAAAATGAATTAAATCTTTCGTTCGGGATCTTTTATGTCTCCGCTTATTTGCTGGTGATGTTGTTAGGGATTGGGTGTTTTCTATGGCACGACGAATTGATATTTCTGCTGGGGTTTGCCTTCTTCGGTTGTTTTATCGCTGCACGCATCGCCATGAGCGCCGTGCTGGCGGCATTGAGCGTGCAGGCGGCCTGGCTCATCGCCTTTCTCTCCACCACCCTGGTCAACTGCCTGCTGGCGGGCGTGCTGGGGCTCGGGGTCTATCTTACCCATCGGGTAGTGTCGGTGGAAATAGCTGACAATATCAGTGGGTTATTGCTGGGGCTTCAGCTCTTTTCGGCCGCCTTCATCTTCGGCGGACTGAAGCTGCACAACTACCGGCTGCTCTCCTCATGAGCCTGCGACAGCGGCAACAGGGGCAGAGGATGGGCCAGTTGGCGGCGATATGCGGCGAATGACGGCGATAGTGACGCCATATTTTGGCGTGGCGGGAAATATCCGCTGACGGAGCTGTAATATGTGCCAGGGCCGGCTTGGTTGTAATGGGGATGGGGCTAACTTATTATGCCAGCCATCCTGCGATAATCTGCGCGATGCTATTTCGGTGCATGTTAGTTTTTATAATTAAGCGTTAAGTTTTTAAAAATTAATTATAACATCTGACTGCGATGGCTGATGCATTGTTTACCGTTGTTGCCGTGCTGCAATTGGCCGGCAAGGGTACCCATCTAGATGTAATGCGAGGCCTGAATGCTGAATGTGAGTGCCATTCCGTTGACCGACATCTCACCCATCTGGGATGACGGCTTTCTCTCCCTCTCCAAGAACCTGCTCTCCGCCGTCACCCTGGACGACTTCATCCACAAGCTGAACCGGATCCAGCCCTGCTTTCGCCAGGTGGATCGGGTCAACCTCATTCTCAACCTGGGCACGGGGGAGGAGGCGGTCTTCTACTACCTGGGGGAGCAGGGGCCGGCTCACCTCATCTGCCGCAAGGCCGATCTCCATTTTTCCCGCGAGCAGGCCATCGTGCTGCCGGCGAGCCGCTTTCGCCACCGCTGCGAACAGCTGGCGAGCACCCCTGTCTATGACGGTTTGCACTCCTACTGCCAGCTGCCCATCACCACCGCCCGCAGCCACCTGGGCGGGGTGGAGTTCATCAGCCGCGAGGCCAACGCCTTCCCGATGGAGACCCTGGCCAAGCTGACCCAGCTGGCGGCCATCGTCGCCATTGCGTTGGAGAACGTGCTGGACAAGGAGCGCACCCTGGAGCAGGCCAACTCCCTGCGCCTTGAGCGCGACAGCTGCAAGATCCTGGTGGATGTGACCAACGCGGTGATCAAACTGGTGCGCATCGCCGAGCTGCCCCAGAGCCTGTTCACCATCCTGCACCACCACTTTGGCATCAGCAGCCTGTGCCTGGCCGAGTACAACGCCACCTCCGACAGCTTCAAGAGCTACCTGGTCAATCAGCAGCAGCGCGAACAGCCCGGCATCATCAACCATTCGTGTTTTGAGAAGAACTGCCTGCAGGGGGCCCTCGGCCACAGCGAGCCCTTCTTCCTCTATCGTGAGCAGGGTCACGGCTGCCAGTCGAGCTGCCGTTTCACCTCCCAGATCCTGCCCCCCGACGCCGACAGCTCCTGCATCCTGCCGCTGCGCTATCGGGGCAACCTGCTGGGGGTGCTGATCCTCTCACACCCCGAGGCGGATTTCTTCGCCGACCTCGATATCTCGCTGCTCGAACAAGTGGCGGCGCGCACGGCCATTGCCATGAACAACGTGCAGGCGCAGCAGGAGATCTCCAACACCACCGGTGCCAGGGAGAAGACCCTTCGGGTCGACGGACCCGCGCCGCAGGGGGACTTTGCCAACATCATCTACCAGAGCGCCGTGATGGAGAAGGTGCTGGAGAAGGTGAAGCTGGTGGCCCAGAGCGACTGCACCGTGCTCATTCTGGGGGAGACCGGCACCGGCAAGGAGCTGATCGCCCAGGCCATTCACGCCCTGAGTGCCCGCCACGATCACGAGATGGTCAAGGTGAACTGCGCCGCCATTCCCACCGGCCTTATCGAGAGCGATCTGTTCGGCCACGAGAAGGGGGCCTTCACCGGGGCGCTGACCCAGCGCATCGGCCGCTTCGAGCGGGCCCACAAGGGCACCCTGTTTCTCGACGAGGTGGGGGACATGCCGCTCGATCTGCAGCCCAAACTGTTGCGGGTCTTGCAGGAGCACGAGCTGGAGCGGGTGGGCAACAGCAATCCCATTGCCATCGATGTGCGGCTGGTGGCGGCCACCAACTGCGATCTGCTCTCCATGGTCAAGAACAAGCGCTTTCGCAGCGACCTCTATTACCGGCTCAACGTCTTTCCCATCGAGCTGCCGCCCCTGCGCGAACGGCGCGAGGATATTCCGCTCTTGGTCAACTTCTTCATCAAGAAGATCGCCAAGCGGATGCGCCGCACCATCACCTCCATCCCGGCCGACGCCATGAAGATGCTGGTGTCGCTCCCCTGGTACGGCAACATCCGTGAGCTCGAAAACATCATAGAGCGGGCGGTAGTGATGACCCGCGGCCATGTGCTCAACCTCTCGCCGGACGAGTTGCTGCCCCTCAAGGGCTTTCACAAGATAGAGACCCTGGTCTATGACGAGCCGGCTCATGAGCTGTTTCGCGAGCCGCTGCCCGCCTTGCCGCAAGGTGAAGAGATACAGGGGGAGGATGAGCGAGCCAGCATCATCCGGGCGCTGAAGGCGTGCAACGGCATCGTTGCCGGCGAGCGGGGCGCGGCCCAGCGCCTCGGGATGAAGCGCACCACCTTGCTGTCGAAAATGAAACGGCTCGGGATCTCGGCCAAAGATCCCCGCACCCTCAACTAAGGCCCCCAGATGTTGCTTGAACTCGACCCCGACACCCCGCAGGCGCTCAGCGCCCACCGCGAGGTGGTCCATTACCATCAGCGCGGCGTCACCACCGACAGTGCCATGCAGCTGCCCTGCGAAACCCCGGTGGCGCTGGTTTACAACGGCATCGCCCACAGCGTGATGATGTGCTCGGCCGCCGATCTGGAGGATTTTGCCATCGGCTTCTCGCTCTCCGAGGGGATTATCGACAGTCTGCTCGATATCCACGACATCGAGCAGCAGAGCGCCTGTCGCGGCATCGAGCTGCACATCACCCTGGCTAATCGCTGCGTTCATCGCCTGAAAGAGAAACGGCGCACCTTGGCCGGGCGCACCGGCTGCGGCATCTGCGGCAGCGAGAGCCTGGAACAGGTGGTGCGCGCCCAGCCAAGGCTGCCCGACAGCCAGCGCTTTGCGGTGGGCCATATCGACAAGGTGCTGAGCGCGCTGCGCCCGCTCCAGCTGCTCGGGCAGAGCACGGGGGCGACCCATGCCGCCGTGCACGTGGATGGCGAGGGCAACATCCTCGCCATTCGCGAGGACGTGGGGCGCCATATCGCGCTGGACAAACTGGTGGGTCACCTGCAACGCAGTGGCCGGCGCGACGGCGCCATCCTGGTGACCAGCCGCGCCAGCTTCGAGATGGTGCAAAAGTGCGCCAGCGCCGGGGTAGAGATCTTGCTCGCCATCTCCGCCGCCACCGAGCTCGCAGTCGAGCGGGCCGAGCAGACCGGGCTTACCCTGGTGGGCTTCTGTCGCCCGGGGCGGGCGGAGATCTACAGCGGTCGCCAGCGCATCCTGCTGGCGAGCGCGGCGTCATCCCCCGTTTCGGCAGAGGGCTGAGGGCACAAGGCCATTGGCGCTCGGGGTTGGCTCGGGTATAGTCCTGCGCCAACAAGATAGGTCCGGTCGCGCTCCTTGCCCGTCAGGGCGCCGCGGCCGACACAGCGTCAAAGGATACCAAGCCCATGAAATTCAGCCCGCTGCTGGATGAGATGATGAAAGCCCTGCAGGTGCTGCCGGGTGTCGGCCCCAAGTCGGCCCAGCGCATGGCGTTTACCCTGCTCGAGCGTGAGCGCAGCGGCGGCCTGCGACTGGCCCAGCTGCTCTCTCGCGCCCTGACCGAGATTGGCCACTGCAGCCACTGCCGCACCTTCACCGAGAACGAGCGCTGCGAGATCTGCGCCAATCCCAAGCGCGAAGAGAACGGCCTGCTGTGCGTGGTGGAGAGCCCGGCGGACGTGGCCGCCATCGAACAGACCGGCCAGTTCTCCGGCCGCTACTTCGTGCTGATGGGTCACCTCTCGCCGCTGGACGGCATTGGCCCGGAGGAGCTGGGGCTGGAGATCCTGGAGCGACGCTTGAAAGACGAGGCGATCAGCGAGCTCATTCTGGCCACCAACCCCACCATCGAGGGGGATGCAACCGCCTGGTACATCGCCGACATGGCCCGCGCCGCCGGCGTCAAGGTGAGCCGGATTGCCCATGGGGTGCCGGTGGGGGGCGAGCTGGAGCTGGTGGACGGCACCACGCTCTCCCACTCCCTGATGGGGCGCCAGCCACTGAACTGAGTCAGCTCCAGCCCCTTAACTGAGTCAGCCTCTGTTCTTCAACAGGCCCTGCGTGGCGACTCAGTCCGCAATACCAGAACCCGCCCCGGCGGGTTTTTTGTTGGGCAAGAGGGTCGATTGGCGCAAAAATCGCCATTCGCACGCCTCGACGTTTTGTCCCCCTTGAAATGGCGATCGCCGGCCCCATCTTGGATCGGGAATATGTTCAACCCGAATCGCCTGAGGATAGTGTCGATGACCCAAAGCGTTCATGCCGAAACCCACGGGTTTCAGACTGAAGTCAAACAACTGCTGAGCCTGATGGCCCACAGCCTCTACTCCAACAAAGAAGTGTTCCTGCGCGAGCTGATTTCCAACGCCTCCGATGCGGCGGACAAGCTGCGCTTCAAGGCGCTTTCCGATGCCTCTTTGTTCGAAAACGACGGCCAGTTGCGCGTTCGCCTGGTGGTTGATAAAGAAAATCGGACCCTGACCATCTCCGACAACGGGATCGGTATGACCCGTGATCAAGTGATCGAGCACCTGGGCACCATCGCCAAGTCCGGCACCGCCGAGTTCTTCAAGAACCTCTCCGGTGATCAGGGCCGCGACTCCCAGCTGATCGGTCAGTTCGGGGTGGGCTTCTACTCCGCCTTCATCGTCGCCGACAAGGTGACCGTGGTGTCCCGCGCCGCCGGTACTGCTGCGGAGCAGGGCGTGCAGTGGGAATCGGAAGGGGAAGGCTCCTTCACCGTGGCTGACGTGACCAAGGAGGGCCGCGGTACCGACGTCATCCTGCACCTGCGCGCCGAAGAGGACGAGTTCCTCGACGACTGGCGCCTGCGCTCCGTGGTCAGCAAATATTCCGACCACATCAGCGTGCCGGTAGAGATGTTCAAAGAGGGCTCCCCGGATCGGGAAGAAGACGGTGAAACCATCGTCGGCACCCCGGGCGAGTGGGAGCAGGTCAACCGCGCCACTGCGCTGTGGACCCGCAACCCGAAAGAGATCAAGGACGAGGAGTATCAGGAGTTCTACAAGCACGTCGCTCACGACTTCGAAGATCCGCTCTTGTGGGGTCACAACCGGGTGGAAGGGGCGCAGGAGTACACCAGCCTGCTCTACGTGCCGGCCCGCGCACCGTTCGACCTCTACAACCGCGAGCAGAAGCATGGCCTGAAGCTCTACGTACAGCGTGTCTTCATCATGGACGACGCCGAGCAGTTCATGCCGGCTTACCTGCGCTTCGTCAAAGGGGTGCTGGACTCCAACGATCTGCCGCTCAACGTCAGCCGTGAGATCTTGCAAGACAACAAGGTGACCGTCTCCCTGCGCAAGGCCTGCTCCAAGCGCGTGCTGACCATGCTGGCCAAGCTGGCCAAGGATGATGCCGAGAAGTACGCCAAGTTCTGGAGCGAGTTCGGCAATGTGCTGAAAGAAGGCCCGGCCGAGGATTACGCGAACCGCGAAGAGATCGCCAAGCTCTTGCGCTTTGCCAGCACCGCCGGCGAGGGCGAAGCCCAGACCGTGTCGCTGGAGGATTACGTTGGCCGCATGAAGGAAGGCCAGCAGAAGATTTACTACATTACCGCCGACTCTTACGCTGCCGCCAAGAACAGCCCGCACCTCGAGATCTTCCGCAAGAAGGGCGTCGAAGTGCTGCTGATGTGGGAGCGGGTCGACGAGTGGTTGATGAGCCACCTGACCGAGTTCGACGGCAAACAGCTGGTCTCCGTCACCCGTGGCGAGCTGGATCTGGGCGATCTGGAAGACGAAGCCTCCAAACAGGCGCAGGAAGAGGCTGAAAAAGCCAACGCCGGTCTGGTGGAGCGGGTCAAGCAGAGCCTCGGGGATGCGGTAAAAGAGGTGCGGGTCACCCACCGTCTGACCGACTCACCATCCTGCATCGTCACCGATGCCCACGGCATGAGCACCCAGATGATCAAGCTGATGCGCGCCGCCGGTCAGCCGGTGCCGGAGCAGAAGTACATTCTGGAACTGAACCCCGACCACGCCTTGGTGAAGAAACTCGACACCATCCAGGACGAGGCGCTGTTCGGCGAATGGGTCACCCTCTTGCACGAACAGGCCCAGCTGGCCGAGCAGGGCGGGCTCAATGATCCGGCGAGCTTCGTCTCCCGTATCAATCGTCTGTTACTCCAGGCATGATGTTTGGGCCCACTGCGTGCAGTGGGCTCTTTCTTTTCTGGCGCCTGCCCCGTCTGGGGTGGGCGCCAGTTGCGTGCAGCGCTGCTGCATTTTCACTCATTTTTCGTACACGGATCTGCGCCAATGGTCGTATTGCCATGTCGGAAAGATGGTGAAAAATAAGCCACTCACACGGGGCAAGCTTGTGAAAATGGGCGAAACCGTGTAGTTTTTTGCCTTCTCAAGAATTGAATAACCAATCAATAGGAGCGTGTATGCGCATTGTTCTGTTGGGGGCTCCGGGTGCCGGCAAGGGTACTCAGGCTCAGTTCATCATGGAAAAACACGGTATTCCGCAGATCTCCACCGGCGACATGCTGCGTGCCGCGATCAAGGCGGGCACCGAGCTGGGCCTCAAGGCCAAAGCCGTGATGGACGCAGGTCAGCTCGTCTCTGACGACATCATCATCGGCCTGGTCAAAGAGCGTATTGCCCAACCGGATTGCGCCAACGGCTTCCTGCTGGACGGTTTCCCGCGCACCATTCCCCAGGCGCAGGCCATGAAGGACGCCGGTGTTGCCGTGGACTTCGTACTGGAGTTCGACGTGCCGGACGAAGAGATCGTCAAACGCATGAGCGGTCGTCGCGTTCACTCCGGCTCCGGCCGTACCTACCACGTGGTGTTCAACCCGCCGAAAGTGGAAGGCAAGGACGACGTGACCGGTGAAGATCTGGTGATCCGTGCCGACGACGAAGAGACCACAGTGCGCAAGCGTCTGGATGTATACCATCAGCAGACCGCACCGCTCATCGGCTTCTACGGCAAGGAAGCGGAAGCGGGCAACACCCGTTACGTCAAGATTGATGGCACCCAGCCGGTAGATCTGGTCAGCAAGCAGCTGGCGACCATCCTGGGCTAAGCCCGCCATTGCCATCGTCCCCAAGGGGCCTGCGGCAATGTGCCAGTGAGACAAGGGCCCGGCATGGGCCCTTTCTTGCATTCAGACATAACAACAGAACGACAGGAAGCATACGTGACCACGAAAACCGGGATCTTGCTGGTCAATCTGGGTACCCCAGCCGCGCCCACCACGGCCGCCGTCAAGGCGTTTCTCAGCCAGTTTCTGCACGATCAGCGGGTCGTCGACCTGCCGCGCTACCTCTGGTGTCCTCTGCTCCATTTCATCATCCTGCCGACCCGCTCCCCCAAGGTGGCCAAGCTCTATCAGCAGGTGTGGACCGAGCAGGGCTCGCCGCTGATGGTGATAAGCAAGCAGCAGCGCGCGGCGCTGGAGCAGGAGCTCAAGCGCGAAGGGGTCGAGGTGCCGGTGGAGCTGGCCATGACCTACGGCTCCCCTTCGCTGGATGAGGGCTGGCAGGCGCTCAAGGCCAAGGGAGTCAACCGGGTGATCCTGTTGCCGCTCTATCCCCAGTATTCGGTCAGCACCACCGCCTCGGTGTTTGATGGCTGGGCCAAGGCGATGAAAAAAGAGCGCAACCTGCCGGTGGTGCGGCTCATTCGTGATTACCATGCTCACCCCGAATATATCCAGGCGCTGGCCATGAGCGTGCGCCGCCACTGGGAACAGCACGGCCAGGGCGAGCACCTGCTGATGTCGTTCCACGGCATTCCCGAGCGCTACGAGCGGGAAGGGGATCCCTATGGTCACCAGTGCCGGCGCACCGCCGCCCTGCTGGCCGAGGCGCTCGGGCTGGAGGCCAGCCAGTGGACCGCCAGCTTCCAGTCCCGCTTTGGCAAGGAGGAGTGGCTCAAGCCCTACACCGACGTGACCATCGGTGGCCTGCCGGCCACCGGGATCAAGCGGCTTGACGTGATCTGCCCCGCCTTTGCCGCCGACTGTCTCGAAACCCTGGAGGAGATCCAGGTGCAGAACCGGGAGATCTTCATGGCCGCCGGTGGCGAGCAGTTTGAATACATTCCGGCCCTCAACAGCGATCAGGCCCACATCCGCATGATGGTGTCGCTGATCTGCCGCGAGTTGGCCTGACAGACATACAGCCGGTGCCGCCCATCGGCACCGGTTGCCAGTCGTTCGCTATCCAAGGAGAAGGAGTTTCACCATGATGCATATCACCCTGATTTACGCCGGCCTCTTGGGGCTGCTGTTCCTCTTGCTCTCCTTCTGGGTGGTCAAGCGCCGGGCCCAGTTCAAGGTGATGATAGGGGAAGGGGAGGCGCCCGAGATGCGCGCCGCCATCCGGGCCCACGGCAACTTTGCCGAGTACGTGCCGCTCACCCTGCTGCTGATGGCGCTGTGCGAGCTGGCGGGCGTCGGGGCGTTGTGGCTCCATGTCGGTGGCTTGGCGTTGCTGGTGGGACGCATCCTGCATGCCATCGGCATCCAGATCCCCAAGGCACCCAACCTGCCGAGGCTGGTCGGTACCCTGCTGTTCTGGCTGGCGCTGGGGCTCTTCTCGGTGCTGGCGCTGGCACAGGGGCTGGCCGCCGGCTGAGTCTTGTTCGCCGCAAAAACCACCTCCTTGCGAGGTGGTTTTTTTGATGGGTTTTGGTAAACGTTTTCCTCTGCAGCCCGTGTCTATACTGACTTCATATTTTAATCAGGCGACTTTTCGGCGCGGCGGATTGTGTTAAAATCCCGCCCCTCTTTCCCCCAGAGCACAAGAACATTGCCATGAAATTTCCCGGTCAGCGCAAGTCCAAACACTACTTTCCAGTGGATCGTCGTGATCCCCTCATCTCCCAGAGCGCGGTGCTTGCGGAGCGGGGCAAGGCCTATGTGGTCGGGATTGACCAGACACTGGTCGACATCGAGGCGCACGTTGATCTGGCATTTCTCGAGCGTTACGGCCTGAGCCGCGGCCACTCCATGCTCATCTCCGATGACGTGGCCGAGCAAATCTACGACGAGCTCAAGAGCAACAACATGGTGGTGAGCGAATTTGCCGGCGGCACCATCGGCAACACCATGCACAACTACTCGGTGCTGGCGGACTCCCACTCCATCCTGCTCGGCGTCATGAGCCAGGACATTCGCATCGGCAGCTACGCCTACCGTTACCTGTGCAACACCTCGTCACGGGTCAACCTCGACTACTTGCAGCCGGTAGACGGCCCGGTCGGCCGCTGCTTCACCTTCATCACCGAAGGGGGCGAGCGCAGCTTCGGCATCAACGCCGGCAAGATGGACCATCTGGATGTGGCCCACATCCCCGAGACCATCATCAAGGAGTCCTCCGCCCTGGTCATCACCGCCTACCTGGTGCGCGGTGAAGATGGCACCCCGATGAAGGACGCGGCCATGACCGCGGTGCGCTATGCCCGCGAGGCCGGCGTGCCGGTGGTGCTGACCCTGGGTACCCGCTTCGTCATCGAGTCCGACCCCCAGTGGTGGCGCGATTTCATCAGCGAGAACGTCACCGTGCTCGCCATGAACGAGGAGGAGGGCGAGGCCCTGACCGGCTTCTCCGATCCGCTGGCTGCCGCCGACAAGGCGCTGGACTGGGCCGACATGGTGCTCTGCACCGCAGGGCCGGTGGGGCTCTACATGGCTGCCTACACCGAAGAGGACTTCAAGCGCGAGACCACGCTGCCGCTGCTGCCCGGTGTCATCCCCGAGTTTAACATGTACGAGTTCAGCCGCCCCATGACCCGCAGCGGCTGCCGCGTGCCCAAGCGCATCTACTCCCACATCTCTCCCTACATGGGCGGACCGGAGAAGATCAAGAACACCAACGGGGCAGGGGACGGGGCCCTCTCCGCCGTGCTGCACGACATGGTGGCCAACGCCTATCACCGCAGCGCCGTGCCCAACTCCGCCAAGCACGTGGCCGAGTTCCTCACCTACTCCTCGCTCTCCCAGGTGTGCAAGTACGCCAACCGGGTGAGCTACGAGGTGCTGGCCCAGAGCAGCCCACGTCTGTCGCGCGGTCTGCCGGAGAAGGAAGACAGCCTGGAAGAGGTGTACTGGGAGCGTTGATCTCGCCCCTTGCGCTGAAAACGCCTCCTTCGGGAGGCGTTTTGTCAGGTAAAACCCGGCCGCCGGCAGTTTTTTGTGTGATAAACCCCAAGATGCTTGAGTCCATGTCACTTTTGCGACACCATTTGGCCACCGCATTGCCACTCGGCACTGCCGTGGCCGCAGCACCCGATAGAGAGAGAGCCCCATGAGTAAGTTAACTGACAATCTTGACGCCAATTTCCAACTGTTCATCGAAGAAGTCCGCGAGTCGGGTCAGGTATGGGGCTTGCGTTACGGTGAAGACTGGGTCGTCTGCCGCTCTGCCGAGTTCGAAGATGCCGACGTGATGCCGCTCTGGTCCGCCGAAGGGGATGCCCGCCTGCACTGCGTGGACGAGTGGGCCGACTACGAGCCGGAAGTGATCGAGCTGGAAGAGTTTCTCGACATCTGGATCAACGATCTGGACGAAGACGACGTGCTGGTCGGCCCGAACTGGAACGCCGATCTGGAAGGGCAGGAGCTCGAACCCATCGAGCTGGCCAAGGCGCTGGTGGAACTGGACGCCTGAACCACACTGCATTGAGCCGGGCTTGGGCCCGTCTGACGAGAACCGATATCCGCGAGGATGTCGGTTTTTTTATGGCCGGCTTGCAGAATACTGAATGAAAAGGTGATTTGGCTTTGCACCCGTCAGAGGGATGGTCCATCATCAAACTTTTGCCGAGCGGGAGGAGCCATGTTTGTATTCGACGTCACCGGCGTTGCAGGGGCGCGAGCCGAGATCCGGGTTCAGGCGCTGGACTGGGGGCAGAGCGGCCCCGTCACCTTCCGCTGCGATGACGATCAACTGGCGGTGCTGCTGCTGACCGACTGCCGCTGCGATGCGGTGGGCTTCTTCAATCTGCTGGCGGGCTGCAAGCCGCTCTACCTGGAGCAGTGGCTCAGCTATCTGCAGGAGACCGGCCGCATCGCCAAGCAGAGCTGCCAGCTGGAGAGCCCGGCCCAGGAGGATTACCTCGCCAAGGCCGGTCTTGAACACGAAGAGCTCAATGCCCTGCTGGGGCAGGTCTATCAGGTGGCCGGTTTCAACCGGCTGCAGATCAACCGTTACCTCAAGAATCGCCACAATCCCACCACCCTGGCGACCCGCTACGATCAGAAGGAGCTGGAGCGCTATCGCCAGCTCAACGACATCATTCTGACTCTGTTGAAGTTGAAGCATCCTCAGTAAACAGCCCGAGCTGGCTGATGTCCGGCCGCAACTGCTGGGGCTTGGCGATGAGATAGCCCTGCAGCCCGTCCACATACATGCCCTGCAGCAGCTGCTTCTGGCCCAGCTGCTCCACCCCTTCCGCAATCACCTGACACCCCATCCGGTGTGACACGTCGACGATCATCCGCACGAACTGCTGGTTGGTCAGATCCTGCTCCAGCCCGGTGATGAGGGCGGGATCCAGCTTGATGTAGTCGGGCTTGAGCTCGCGAAACAGGTTGAATGACCCTATCCCCTTGCCGAAGTTGCAGATGGCGGAGCGACTGCCGTTGCGCCTGAGCAGCTCGAACACCCGCTTGGCTCCGGTCAGGTTGCGCTCCAGATGTTCTTCATCCAGTTCGAACACCAGGTTGGCGCTGGTGTTGGGGTCGTTGAGCAGCTGTCGGTCAAGCCAGATCAGAAAGGCGCTGTTTTGCAGCAGGTTACTGGAGAGGTTGATGCCCCAGCGACTCTGATTCGAGCCAAAGGCCCGGTACTGGCGCATGACGTGGGTCACCAGCATCTGCTCCAGCCGCATCACCATGTCCAGCCGCTGGGCCATGGCGAACAGGGTGTCGGTGGGCAGCACAGTGCCGTCGGCACTGCTGAAGCGGGTGTAGATCTCGTTGTAGGCCAGCATGCTGCGGTGCATCGGCTGGATCGGCTGGTAGGTGAAGCTGATGCGCTCCTGCTCCAGCAGCTCGGTCAGCACCAGCTTCCAGTGATGCTGCCCCTGCAGCTCCACCACGCTGTCATCCTGCTGGATGGCCCAGCCGTTGACCGTCTCGGTCTGGGCGCGGGCCAGCGCCAGATCCGCCCTGGCCAGAATGGCCTCTATCTTCTGGCCGCTGCTGAGCCGGGTCAGCCCCGAGTAGGCGGCGCTCTCCAGCTCATGCTGCTGCTGATAGTGATCGAAGGCGATCTTCAGATCCCGCCCGAGCAGGGGGGGCGGGATGTTGGCGACGGGCTGCACCAGCACCGCGAAGTCGGCCCCCGAGATGCGGTAGACCTGATGGCCGGGGAAGCGGCTCACCACCCTGGTGATGATATTGGCGATATCCTTGATGTAGGCATCCCCCGACTGAAAGCCGCGCTGGGCGTTGAGCTTGCCGAGCTCGGTGGCGCGGATCAGCACCAGGGTGGCGGTCTGGGTGTCCTGATCCCGCTGCAGCAGCTCGGTCATGTCACGGCGAAAGGCGTGGCGGTTTTGCAGCTGGGTCAACTCGTCCTGGGTCGCCTGGTTGTGCAGCTCGCTGATCTGGCGGTGGGCATCGCGCTCGGCCTCGTTGAAGTGGGCGAGCAGCTGCTGCAGGGCGGCCTGGGCCTCGGGGGTGGTCAGGCAGGTGGGGTCGCGCAGTTGCAGCGCCCGACACCACACCTGCTCCTGATGGCTGCGCTCGGCCTGCTGGAGGCGCAGGGTCAGCATGCTCAGCAAGCCAAAACCGAGCAGGCTGGTGGCGAGGATGATAAGCAGGGTCAGCAGCGTGCTGGTGAAGGCGAGCCAGAGCCCCTGCAACAGCAGCAGGGGAGCACAGAGGAGAGCGATCACCAGCAGCTGGTTGCTCCCGAGCTTGTTCAACATGGTGTCATCCTTGATGATGTCGTTGATGTTGAAATTCTAACCAAGCTCGCGCCGCAAAGCATGAGATCCCGCTCAACTCCTGGAAAAGGGTCAATTGAAATCAGTTAAATGTGAGTGAAACCACTTTCATGGCGCCAGAAACAGGCGAAGATGAATCGAAAATGGACCAAAACAAGGCAGAGGTAATTATGTTGTTAGAACCCGTAAATACTGCCAAAGCACGGCAACTATTGAACCAGAGTATGGCCTTGGTGCTCGCGGGGGGACGGGGCAGTCGCCTGAAGCAGTTGACCGACAACCGCGCCAAGCCTGCCGTCCATTTTGGCGGCAAGTTCCGCATCATCGACTTCGTGCTCTCCAACTGCATCAACTCCGGCATTCGCCGGGTCGGGGTGGTGACCCAGTACAAGTCCCACAGCCTGCTGCGCCACCTACAATCCGGCTGGTCCTTCCTGCGCTACCAGATGAACGAGTTCATCGACTTGCTGCCCGCCCAGCAGCGGGTGGACGAGGTGCATTGGTATCGCGGCACCGCCGACGCCATCTACCAGAACGTCGACATCATCCGTGACTACGGCCCCAAATACATAGTGGTGCTGGCGGGGGATCACATCTACAAGATGGACTACGCCGCCATGCTGCTCGATCACGTGCGCCTCGGCGCCAAGGTGACGGTGGCCTGCATCGAGGTGCCGCGCGCGGAGGCCTCCGCCTTCGGGGTGATGGACATCGACGAGCAGCGCAAGATCCGCGCCTTCGTGGAGAAGCCGGCCAATCCGCCCGCCATGCCGGGCAACGAGAATGTCTCCCTGGCCTCCATGGGCATCTACATCTTCGAGGCGGAGTACCTCTATCAGCTGCTGGAAGAGGACATTCACAATCAGGAATCCAAACACGATTTCGGCATGGACGTGATCCCGCGCATCGTGGGAGAGGGCAAGGCGTTTGCCCACCCGTTCACCATGTCCTGCGTGGGGGCCAAGGAGGGACAGAAACCTTACTGGCGCGACGTGGGTACCCTGGATTCGTTCTGGGAGGCCAACATGGATCTCGCCTCCGTGGTGCCCGAGCTCGACATCTATGACGAGAACTGGCCCATCTGGACCAGCCAGACCATGACGCCGCCGGCCAAGTTCGTGCAGGACAGAAACGGCCAGCACGGCATGACCATCAACTCCATGTTCGCGGGGGGCTCGATCGTCAGCGGCTCCTTCGTGCTCAACTCCGTGCTGTTCACCCATGTGCGGGTGCACTCCTTCTGCACCCTGGATCAGGCCATCATTTTCCCCGGCGTCGAGATTGGCTCGGGTTGCCGGTTGCGGCGGGTGGTAGTGGACAAGGGCTGCAAGCTGCCCGACGGGCTGGTGGTGGGAGAGAACGCCGACGAGGACAACCGCCGCTTCTATCGCTCCGAGCAGGGTATCGTGCTGGTAACCAAGGAGATGCTGGCCAAGCTGGGGTGATGTCACGCCCAACGCCAGACGCCACAACTAAAAAGGGATCCGATAAGGCTCCCTTTTTCTATTCAGCGAGTGGCTGATTATTTTTCGGTGATCAGCGCCTTGGCGGCCATCACCATGGCGGTGCCGTGCTTGCCACCGGCGGCGGTCACTTGCGGGACGCCATCTTCGTCGGTGTCACCACCGGCCCCTTCGATGACGTTCTCGCCGGAGTCGCCGATCCACTCGGCCATCTGCATGCCGCCGTTGACGGTGCCACGGAACCAGCCCACGTAGCGCTGGGTCAGCTGGGCCAGCTCCAGCGCCGGGGCTTTCTCGCCGCCTTCGTTGCGCAGGTTCAGCATGGCGGAGCGCAGGGCGCCGGAGATGGCGGCCTGGGTCCAGGGAGTGTATTCACCCTGCTTGCCGGCGAGCCAGGTACCGGCCTTCTGGTTGAAGTAGGCTTTATCGGCGGCGATGAACAGCTCGCGCGCCGCCGTGCGGTACTTGGCATCCGAGGTTGCCAGGAAGGCGGCGGTCAGGCCGCGGATGGCGGCAAACTGCGCATCGATGGACTGGCCGGCATCGAGCTTGCCACCCAGGGTGACCCCATCGTGCACCAGCCCATTTTTGCCCTTGAGATTGGCGAGGATGAAGTCAGCCTGCTGGCGAATGAGCACCAGCGCCTGCTGGCCCTGAGCGGTTTTCAGGTTCAGCTCGCCATTGTCACCGGCGGCGTAACCGACCGGCAGCGCATCCTGGGCGCGCTGGGAGATCTGCAGGGCGACCAGGCTGTAGGCGGCGTCAAAGGTGGTGACGTGCTTGCCCTGTTTGCCTGCCTGCCAGCTGTCGACCAGGGTGCCGGCCTTGGGTTCGAAGTGCAGGGCATTGAGGTTCTTGAACACCATGCCGGAGAGGTTCAGCGCCAGGGAGAAGGCATCGTCACCCGCCACCAGCTTGGCGGCATCGCTGCCCTTGTTGGCAGCCGGTGTGGCGGCGAACGGGGCACCGTCGAACACGGCGTGGAAGGCCGGGTTCTGGTTGGTGTTGGCGCTGCGCTGATCGGTGAAGGCGTAGAACTCGGAGAGCGGCCACAGCATCATCCAGGCGTCGCGCAGCTGGGCGGAGCCGTCCACCACCTCGAGCTTGCCGATGGCGCCGACGTCGTTCTTGCCGGTCTCGGTCACTTTCACCTGATGGGGGAAGTAGACGATACCCTTGGCCGGATCGTACTGCGGGGTGATCTTGGCGCCCAGCTGCTTGCCGTCAAAGCCGAGCTGACCCTGCAGGATGGCCAGCTTGTCGATGGACTGCTCGGTCAGCATCATGCCATTGAAGCCGTCGGCGGCTGAGACCCCCAGCTTGTGCTTGCCGTCTTGATCCATGGTGGCGGACGCGGCTTCCACCTCTTCATCGGTCTCGGCCACGTGCATGCCGCCGAGGAAGTCCTGGGACCACATCACCTCTTTGAGCAGGATGCCGCCCACGGCCGCCGGCACCAGCAGGTTGTCACTGCCGCTCCAGCGCAGGGTGGCGTAGTCGCGGAAGTAGGCCGGTACCTGGGTCTTGACGCTCTTCTCGTTGCCCTTGGCGGTCTTGATGGTGATCTGGTCGCCGTTGACCGGGGTGGCGTTGACGGCTTGCGCGAACTCCGGGTTGGCGGAGGAGTAGGGCAGGGAGAGGGGATACATGCCCTGCGGCACTTCATCGGCCGGGAAACCGACCGCATCGGCCATGGCCAGCACCCGCTGGCCGAGGGAGGCCATGGTGCCGCCGCGAGCCTGGTTTTGCGGACCGTTCACCAGATGGGGGCCCATGCCGGATTGATAATTGAGGGCGTACATCGCCTCTTCGGAGTATTCGTAGGATTCGATGCCGGCGGCGAAGTCGAACGGGGTCGGCTCATCGGCGCGATTGGCGTCCAGCACATCCAGATCCAGACCGAGGGCCTCGGCCAGCGGCTCGCCGGAGAGCTCGAACTCGGTGTAGGCCAGCATGTTGGCGGCGGTGTTGAATGTTTTGTCTTCTACCTTGACGGCGGCGTGTGCGGCGCCGCTCAGGAGCGCGCAGGCGATTGCCTGGACCAGTACGGTTTTTCTCATGTCCCTTCTCACCATATGTTTGATTTTATTATGACGCTTCTCATGAATCTAAATGAGAATGGTGTGCATTATGAGGCAAAGGGGGAAGCTTGAGAAGAAAAAACCGCGCCCCTGGAGTTGAAGATAAGAGGGGCGCGGTTGGGGGTCAGAGCAGCTTGAAGGGGATGACCAGTCGTCCCGGTTCCACCTTGAGGGCTTCGACTTTATCCTTGATCCTGGCTTCGTTCTTGCGACTGCCATCCAGCCGGTAGACGGGGGTCTGGGAGAGGAACAGCGAGAGCGACTGGTTGAAGGTGGGCAGTAGCGGGGTGAGGGCGGTGCCCACGTCGGCCGGCTCGGTCTTGACCGAGATGAGCTCGAGATCGCGCAGGTAGATGGCGCCCTGCTCGGCCACATAGTCGGGGCGGGCGCTGAGGGAGAGGCGGATCTTCATCTGCTGGCTGCCAAGGGGACTCGCTACCTGCAGATCGCCAGCGGCATCCAGTTCGACCCGGTCGGCCTGGCGGCGACCGATGCGGCTTTGCATCTCATCGAGGCGGATCTTGCTCGACATGATGCCGGGGATCCCCAGCTGCTTTTCGAAGGCGACCCTCTCTTTGAGGTATTGGTTGATCTCCCCTTCGCTGACGTTGTACTGGGTGAGTGAACAGGCGGCCAGCAGCAGGCTGAGGGGGAGCAGAAGCAGGTGCTTTAACATCGAGGATCCCGTGGGTTGAGACAATGGTCATAAAGATGGCGCCATCTTAGGGGGAAATGGCGTTCGCTGCCAGCGCGGGCGGCGAGCCCGCGGTTTTTGTCGCAGCCTCATATGGGGGGTTGGCTGCGGTGCTCATACGGACAAGGCTGGCCGGACCTGCACGGTGGGCCGCAGCAGCCGTGGCACCCGCCATATCCACAGATAAGTTCCAGTTTTATCGGCATAAAAATCCCATTGACCGGGGGATTTCAAAGCGAGTATTTTACCGCCGCACAAATACAAACTGATAATCATTATCATTTTGAATCATATTTGAGGGTGTAACGTGGATACTCTTGTGATGGAAAATAGCGCGCCTGCCCAGGCTGCGTCTTCGCCCGAATTCTTGTTTACCTCGGGTCAGGGCACGCTCAGTGCCACTGATCTGGGCCAGCCTATCACCACCCCCGCCTGTGAATGGCCTTTGCTAGAACAACAGATTGCCGGTGCGCTGGCAGCGGCCAGTGCCGCCGGCCAGGCCAACCCCCTGCTCATCGGTGCCTTTGCGTTCGACCCGGCGGAAGCCTCCTGCCTCTATGTGCCCGGCCACTATGAGCGGGGCGATCGCCCTGTCCCGCCGGCACAGGTGCCGGCAATAGCGGCGATGGCAGAGCAGGTCGTCGAGGCCAACCGGGTCATCTCGGTGCAGAGCACCCCGCCGGCCAGCGAATTTCAGGCCTCGGTCAGCGCGGCGCTGGATGCGTTTGCACAAGGCAAGCTCGCCAAGGTGGTGCTGTCGCGCAAGCTCACCCTTACCCTGCACCAGCCTGCCGACCCTAAGCAGGTGATGGCCCGCTTGATGGCCCAGAATCCCCATGCCTTCCACTTCTCCCTGCCGCTCGGCCAGGACCGCCGCCTGCTGGGCGCCAGCCCCGAGCTGCTGCTGCGGGTCAGCGGGGGAGAGGTGTTCACCCATCCGCTGGCGGGCTCCGCCCGTCGGGCGAGCGAGCCGGCGCAAGACGAAATGGTGGCCCGGGATCTGCTGGCCTCTCGCAAGGATCAGCATGAGCACCGCCTGGTGATCGACGAGATCCGCCGGGTGTTGACGCCCCACTGCCGCGAGCTGGCGATCCCGTCCAGCCCCTCGCTGATGAGCACGGATACCCTCTGGCATCTGGGCACCCCCATTGCCGGGCGGCTCAATGGTGGCGAGGCATCGGTACTGTCACTTGCCTGCCAGCTTCATCCGACCCCGGCCCTGTGCGGCTATCCCACCGATCTGGCGCGCGAGTTCATTCGCGAGCAGGAGCCCTTCCGGCGCGCCCTGTTCAGCGGCATCGTCGGCTGGTGCGACAGCCAGGGCAACGGCGAGTGGGCCGTGGTGATCCGCTGTGGCGTGCTCGACGGCCATCAGGTTGAGCTGTTCGCTGGCGCCGGCATCGTCGCGGGCTCGGATCCCGCCATGGAGTGGGCCGAGACCGGCACCAAGCTGGGCACCATGCTCAAGGCCCTGGGCCTGGATTTGGAGGTGGCGCAATGACCCAGCCCAACCGCTTCCTGCCCTATACCCGCTGGCCTGACGCGTTGGCGGAGCTGTATCGCGCCAAGGGCTATTGGCGCGGCGAGCCGCTGACCGCCATGCTGGCGCGCCAGTGTGAGCTGGCCCCCGACGCCGAGGCCATTCTCTGCGGCGAGCGGCGCTTCAGCTATGGCGAACTGGACGCCGCCTCGAGCCGGCTGGCCGCCAATCTGGCCCGCCACGGCCTGGGCGTGGGGGATACCGCGCTGGTGCAGCTCCCCAACGTGGCCGAGTTCTATCTGGTGTTTTTCGCCCTGCTCAAGGCCGGCATCGCGCCGGTCAACGCGCTCTTTAGCCACAACCGGCTGGAGCTCCTCTCTTATGCCGAGCAGATCACGCCGCGCCTCTTTATCGGCTCGCTGACCCATCCGCTGTTTGCGAGCAAGGGGCGCGAGAGCGAGCTGCTGACAACCATCGGCGTCGAACTGGTGCTGC
The DNA here is from genome assembly GCF_027707985.1 of Aeromonas sp. QDB03. Classification (NCBI taxonomy): domain Bacteria; kingdom Pseudomonadati; phylum Pseudomonadota; class Gammaproteobacteria; order Aeromonadales; family Aeromonadaceae; genus Aeromonas; species Aeromonas sp. QDB03. The sequence continues at coordinate 323,737 of NZ_JAPCJG010000001.1, forward strand.
TGGATGGTGACGCAGGGGAGCTGGGGCTGACCCGCTGGTTGGCGAAGGGGGCTGAGGGTGAGCCGGTGACATATGGCCCGACCCCGGCGGACGAGGTGGCCTTCTTCCAGCTCTCCGGTGGCAGCACAGGCACCCCCAAGCTCATTCCCCGCACCCATGACGATTACCTGTACAGCGTGCGCCGCAGCAACGAAATTTGTGGCCTCGGCCCCCATACCCGCTATCTGTGCGCCCTGCCGGCGCCCCACAACTTCCCCCTGAGCTCCCCTGGCGCCCTGGGGGTGTTCGAAGCGGGCGGCACAGTGGTGCTGGCACCGGATCCCAGCCCCATCAGCTGTTTCCCGTTGATCGCCCGCCACCGGGTCAATCTCACCTCGCTGGTGCCGCCGGCGGTCTCGCTCTGGCTGCAGGCAGCGGAAGCGGACCCCACCGCGCGCACTCAGCTCGAGAGCCTCGACTTGCTGCAAGTGGGTGGCGCCAAGCTGGGGGAGGCGGTGGCCAGCAAGATTGGGCCGCTGCTCGGCTGCCGGCTGCAGCAGGTGTTCGGCATGGCGGAGGGGCTGGTGAACTACACCCGGCTGGACGACCCCGACGAGAAGGTGATCCATACCCAGGGCCGCCCCATGAGCCCGGACGACGAGGTGCGCATCCTCGATGAGGCGGGCAATCCGGTCGCCCCCGGCCAGTCTGGCGCCCTGCACACCCGCGGCCCCTATACCTTCCGCGGTTACTACCAGAGCCCGGCTCACAACACCCGGGTGTTTGATGCCGAGGGCTTCTACTGCTCCGGCGATCTGGTGGTACAGGATGCCGATGGTTACCTCACCGTGGTAGGGCGGCAGAAGGATCAGATCAACCGGGGCGGTGAGAAGATCGCGGCGGAAGAGGTGGAAAACCAGCTGCTGCACCACCCGGCCATCACCCATGCGGCCCTGGTCTCCATGCCCGACAGCGCCATGGGGGAGAAGAGCTGCGCCTTCATCGTCAGCACGGATCCCGCCTTGAAGCCGCTGGCCTTGCGCAAGTTTCTGCGCGAGCGCGGGGTGGCGGACTTCAAGCTGCCCGACCGTTTCGAAACCCTGGACGCCCTGCCCATGACGGCGGTGGGCAAGATTGACAAGCAGGGGCTGCGGGCGCGCATTGCGCACGCCATCGCCGCCAACCAGTCCCTGACAACAGCATAAAACTAAAAAAGGAATCATGACGTTATGGCTATCCCAACCCTGAACAATTACGCCATGCCCAGCCAGTGGAAGGCCAACAAGGTCAACTGGTCTCTGGATCCCAAACGTGCCGCCCTGCTGATCCACGACATGCAGGAGTACTTCACCGCCTTCTATGGCGAAAACAGCCCGCTGATCGCGGCGCTGACCGAGCGCTTGGCCGCCGTACGCAAGCAGTGCAAGGCCCTCGGCATTCCGGTCTTCTACACCGCCCAGCCCAAGGACCAATCTCCTGAAGATCGCGCCCTGCTCAACGACATGTGGGGCCCGGGGCTCAACAAACGGCCCGAGCAGCAGCAGGTGGTGGCAGCACTGCGCCCGGAGCGGGACGACACCGTGCTGGTCAAGTGGCGCTACAGCGCCTTCCAGCGCTCCGAGCTGGAGCAGATGCTCAAAGCGCTGGGGCGGGATCAGCTGATCATCGGCGGCATCTACGGCCATATTGGCTGCATGATGACCGCCTGCGACGCCTTCATGCGCGACATCCAGCCCTTCTTCCTGGCGGACGGGGTGGCGGACTTCTCCCTGGCCGATCACCAGATGGCGCTGGACTACGTGGCGACCCGCTGCGGCAAGGTGATCCGCTGCGAGGAGGTGCTGGCGCTCGCCCCGGCCTCCGCTTCTGCCGCCCAGACCAGTCCGCTCCTGACCAATCCGTTGCTGACGTATGAGGGGCTCAAGGCGCGGCTGCTGAGTCATATCGACGAAGACGAGGGGGAGTTTGACCCCGACGAGAACCTCATCGACTACGGTCTGGATTCGGTGCGGATCATGGCCCTGCTAACCGAGTGGCGCGCCGCCGGGGTGGAGCTGGGCTTCGTGGATCTCGCCAAGCTGCCGACCCTCAATGGCTGGTGGCGCCTCATCGAGGCCAAGCTGGCAGCCCAGGCGCTGGAGGTGACCCCATGAACCGCTTCCCCTTGACCATTCCCCAGCAGGGGCTCTGGTCCGGACATCTGCTCAACGACGACAAGGCGATGTTCAACACCGCCGAGTGCATCGCCTTCGATGGCAAGGTCGAGGCGGCCGTGCTGGCCGCGGCCCTTGCCAAGGCGGTGGGTGAGTGCGAGGCGCTCAAGGGCCACTTCGAAGCCGATGGGGAGGCGGTCTGCTTCGTCTCGGACGAGGCACAGCTCGCCTATGGCGAGGTGAACCTTGCGAGTGATGACGAGGCCGCCGCCCGCGCCTGGGCCTGGGCCGATCTGCGCCGCCCGTTCGAGTTGACCAAAGAGGCGCCCTGCCGCTTCGCCCTGTTGCGCGGCCCCGGCCGCGATTACCTCTACAGCTGCGTGCACCACATTGCCCTCGACGGCTTTGGCACCACCTTGCTGTTCCAGCGCATCGCTGAGCTGTATGCAGAGGGGCTGGCCGGTGAGATGAACTCCCCATCCCCCTTCGGCTCGTTGGCGGAGGTGCTGGCGGAAGAGGCGAACCGCGAGCAGAGCGGCAAGAACGCCGCCGCCCGCGCCTTCTGGCAGGAGCAGCTGCAAGGCTGGCCCGAGGTGAAATCTTTCAGCGAAGCCCGCGCCCCCATCGCTGCCGAGTTTATCCGCGAGAGCCGCCCGCTGCCCACCGAGCTGTGGCAGACCCTGGTGCGCTTTGCCGATGACAACAAGCTGGGCTGGCCGGATCTGCTGCTGGCCGGGCTCTCGGCCCAGTTGTCCCTTGCCAGTGGTCAGGAGAAGACCCTGTTTGGCCTGATGATGATGAACCGCATCGGCTCGGCCTCCCTGACCGTGCCCTGCATGCAGATGAACATCACTCCGCTGGCACTGGCGCTCGATGAGGGGCTGAGTCTGGTGGTTGCCGCCGACGCCGTGGCCAAGGCCAAGCGCGGGGTGCGCAAGCATCAGCACTACCGCTACGAGCTGCTGCGCCGCGACCTCGGTCTGGTGGGTGGCGACAAGCGCCTGTTCGGCCCGCTGGTCAACATCATGCCGTTTGATCACGCTCGCCGCTTCGGGCCGCTATCTGCCCATATTCTCAACATCAGCGCCGGCCCGGTGGAAGATCTCACCATCGAGGTGCAGGTTGGCGTCGATGGCCAGCCCAGACTGGATCTGGACGCCAACCCGGGTTGCTACCAGCAGGCCGATCTGGCGGCCATCGCCGATACCCTGTTCGCCTTGCTGGGTCGCTGGCTGGCCGAGCCTACCCAGACCCTGGGGGCGCTCAAGGCCGACTGGCTGGCCGAGCAGCGGGCCAGCGCCCTGATCGCCGGCCCCGCTCATGAAGTGATCAAGACACTGCCGGTGCTGGAGGCGCTCTGCCACTTCGCCGCCCAGACCCCGGACAAGATCGCCTTGATTCAGAGTACGGAGCAGGGAGAGGCCCGCTTCAGCTACGAGGCGCTGCTGGCCAGATCTGAACAGATGGCAGCCGCCCTGCAGGCCGCCGGTGTTCAGCCGGGAGACAGGGTCGGTGTCATGCTGGCGCGCAGCCCCCAGGCCATCTTCGCCCAGCTGGCGGTGCTGCTGGCAGGCGCCGTCTATGTGCCCCTCGACCCCGAGCAGCCGCTGGAGCGCCAGGGCCATATTCTGCGGCTGGGGGAGGTCAAGACCCTGATCACTCAGGCCGAGTACCGTCACAAGCTGGCCAGCCTGTTTGAGGGCCGTACTCTCTTGGTTGGGGATCTGCTGGCGGGGGATCTGGTGAGCGATAACCGCTTGAACCAGCCGGCCGCCGGCCGCGCCGTCGCCTACCTGATGTTCACCTCTGGCTCGACCGGTCTGCCCAAAGGGGTGGCGGTCAGCCACGGCGCGCTGGATCACTTCGCCGCCGCCGCCCGCTGCCGTTATCACCTGGATGAAGACGCGCGGATGCTGCAATTCGCCCCCTTCAACTTCGACGCCAGCATCGAGGAGGTGTTCGCCACCCTGAGCGCCGGTGCCACCCTGGTGCTGCGCACCGACGCCCTGCTTGAATCCATGCCCGCCTTTGCGGCCGGGGTGGAGCAGATGGGGATCACCCACCTCGACCTGCCCACCGCGTTCTGGAACGAGTGGGTGGTGGCGCTGACGGCGGGTCAGGCCCACATTCCTGCCAATCTGGCCACCGTCATCATCGGCGGCGAGGCGGTCTACCCTGAGCAGCTGGCCCAGTGGCAGCGCCAGGGGCGCTCCGATGTGCGCCTGTTCAACACCTACGGCCCCACCGAGACCACAGTGGCGGTGACCACCCAGGAGCTGCAGCAGGAAGACCCGAGCCAGGCCCAGTTGCCCATCGGCCTGCCGCTGCCCGGCATGCAGGCACTTATCCTGGGGGCGGGGGAGCAACCCGCCAGCGAGGGGGAGCTGGTGCTGCTCGGCCCGCAGCTGGCCAACGGCTATGTGGGGGGCGTGCAAGGGAGCTTTGGCACCCTGCGGATCGGTGAGGAGGATGTGCCCGTCTATCGCACCGGCGATCGGGTGCGCTTGGTGGCCGGCCGGCTGGTCTACCTCGGTCGGCGCGACAACGAATTCAAGATAAGCGGCTATCGCATCCAGCCCGGCGAGGTGGAGGCGCAGCTGCTGGCCCTGCCGGGGGTGGACGAGGCCTGCGTGCAGGGGGTGAACATCGGCAGCGTGCGCCGGCTGGTGGCCTTCGTGGCGGGGCCTGAGCGCGACAGCCGGGTCATCAAGGCGCAGCTGGCCAAGGTGTTGCCTGCCGCCATGATCCCTACCGATTATCGCCACTATGACCAGCTGCCCCGCACCGGCTCCAACAAGCTGGATCGCAAGGCCCTGCTGGCCGCCTACCAGGCGGGAGGCGAAGCCCTGACCCTGGGCAGCGAGACCGAGAACCGGGTCGGCACCATCTGGCAGCAGATCCTGGGGCTCGCCACCATGGCGCCCGCCGACAACTTCTTCGAACTGGGGGGCCAGTCCCTGCAGACCATCCAGATCGTCAACCGGCTCGGCGCCGAGTTCGGGGTGCAGGTCAAGGTCTCCGATGTGTTTGATCACCCGCGCCTCGACGACTTCTGCCGTTTCCTCGACGGCCTGCTTGCCGAGGACGAAGAGAGCGTGGAGATGGTGTGGTGATGAGCAAGGAGCAACAAGCAATGGCCTTTGATTTCACTGGCAAGCGGGTCTGGGTGACCGGAGCCGGGCGCGGCATCGGCCGCGAGGTGGCAATGCAGTTCGTGGCGGCCGGCGCCTGTGTGGTGGGGCTGGATCTGGCGTTTCCCGAAGCCGACTACCCCTATGCCACCCGGCTGCTCGATATTGGCGATTCGAAGGCGGTCAACGCCTGCTGCGCAGCGCTGCTGGCAGACGGCGGGCTGGATGTGCTGGTGAACGGGGCCGGGGTGCTGCGCCTCGGCCCCACCGACGCCCTGAGCGATGACGACTGGCACGACTGCATGACGGTCAACGCCAGCGGCGTCTTCTATCTGCTGCGGGCCCTGGTGCCCCACTTCAAGGGGCAGCGGCGCGGTGCCATCGTCACCATCGGCTCCAACGCCGCCCATGTGCCGCGCATGCAGATGGCGGCCTATTGCGCCTCCAAGGCGGCGGTCACCAGCCTGACCCAGACGGTGGGGTTGGAGCTGGCCCCCTTCGGCGTGCGCGCCAACCTGGTGTCGCCGGGCTCGACGGATACCCCCATGCTGCGTGGCATGCTGCCAAGCGAGGAGGCCATGGCCCGCACCATTGCCGGGCTGCCGGAGCAGTTCAAGCTCGGCATCCCCTTGCGCAAGGTCGCCACCCCGGCGGAGATCGCCCATACCGTCCTCTTCCTGGCCTCGGATCTGGCCAGCCACATCACGCTGCAGGATCTGGTCGTCGACGGCGGCGCCACCCTGAGTGCCTGAGGCTTGAGAAACAGATGAACAATATGATTTTGCTGTTGAAACAGCTGGAACGGCAGGGGGTCAAGCTGGCGCTGAACGACAAGGGCCAGCTTATCTCCCAGTCGAGCAAGGAGGCGGTGACACCGGCCATCGGCGCCACCATCAAGGCCCACAAGGATGAGCTGGTGCGCTGCCTGGCGGCCCGTGCCGCCTTCGAGGCGCCCATTGTCGCCGAGGGCGCCCGGCAGGGGCCGCTCTCGTCATCCCAGAGCGGGCTCTGGTTTATCGAGCAATACGAGGAGGCCTCCCACCTCTACAACATGCCGGTCTATTTTCGCGTCAAGGGAGAGCTGGACACGGCGGCGCTGGAGTTTGCCTTCGACCACCTGTTTGCCCGCCACCCCAGCATGCGCACCCGCTTCATCAAGGACGAGGCGGGCAGGGGGGCGCAGGAGATCCTGCCTCACACGCCCTTCACGCTGCAGATTGAGGACGTGAGCGCAGAGCCCGCTGCCGAGCGCGAGGCCTATGTGGCCCGCCGGGTGCGCGAGGAGATCGGCCGCCCCTTCTCCCTGACCCAGGGGGATCTCAGCCGGGTGCACCTGATCCGGCTGGGCAGCCGCGAGCACGTGCTGCTGATCACCCAGCACCACATCATCTCCGACGGCTGGTCTGTCAAGAACATGTTTGCGGATCTCAAGCGCGCCTTTCTTGCCCATCAGAACCGCGAGCCCCTGCAGGTGAGCGAGCTGCCGCTCACCTACATCGACTATGCCCGCTGGTTCAACTCACCGCGTTTTCTCGATTATCACGCCGAGTTCAAGCCGTTCTGGGTCGACCGGCTCGGTGGCAGCCCCGAGGTGCACGGCCTGCCGCTCGACAAGCCGCGCCCGGCCCATCAGGACAGCGGCGGCGAGCTGGTCTTCTCCACCATCGACAACGATCTGTGGGAGAGCTTCAAGCGCCTCTGTCAGCGTCACAGCACCTCCAACTTCATCGGTCTGCACGCCCTGTTTGCATTGCTGATGGTGCGTCAGAGCGGCGAGAAGGAGGTGGTGATCGGCACCCCGCTCGCCTATCGCGAGCGCCACGAGATCGAGTCCTTGGTGGGCTTTTTTGTCAATACCCTGGTGCTGCGCACTCAACTCAGCGGCAAGCCCAGCTTTGTCGATTATCTGCAGCAGTGCCGGGAGGAGGATCTGGCGGCCTTCGATCACCAGCTCTACCGCTTCGAGGCGCTGGCCGAGGCCATCGGCGCCGATCGCACTACCGCCATCAACCCCATCTTCCAGATCATGCTGGTCTATCAGGCCAAGGTGGACTTCAACGATCTCATCCCCGGCTGCCAACTGGTGGAGGAGACCTCGCCTGTGCTGCCGGCCAAGACCGACATCTCGGTCAAGGTGACCGAGCTGATGGACTCCGTCAGGGTGGACTGGCTGTTTGCCACCGCCCTGTTCGAGCGAGAGACCATCCAGGCGTTTGCCGATCGCCTGCTGCACCTGATGCGCGCTGTGGTGGCGGCCCCCGAGACCGACATCTGGCAACTGCCGCTGGAGGCGGGCACCGACCAGGCGGCGCTGGCCGCACAGCTTGCCGACCTGCCGCGGGACTACCCGAGCCGTGACACCCTGCTCTGTCATATCGAGCGGCGCACTATTCAGTTGCCGGACGCGCTGGCGGTCAGCGACGGCGCGCAATCGTTGACCTATGGCGAGCTGGAGGTGCGTGCCAACCGGTTGGCCCACTGGCTGCAATCCTGCGGCGTTACCCCGGGCGCCGCCATCGGCATCCAGGCCAGACGCGATGTCGCCTTCGTCATCGCCCTGCTCGCCTGCTGGAAGGCGGGGGCGGCCTATGTGCCCCTCGACCCTGCCTATCCCGCCGAGCGGCTGGCCCATATCCTGAGCGACGCCAGTATTGCGCTGGTGCTCGGGGGAGAGCCGGATGCTCGGCTTGCCGAGGCCATCAAGGGCACAGATGCCGGTTACCACAACCTGCACCAGCTGGCGCTGGACAAGATGCCAACCAGCACGCCCGCACTGCCCCGGGACGCCGCCATGCTGGCCCAGATCATCTACACCTCCGGCAGCACCGGCCTGCCCAAGGGAGTCATGGTGGAGCAGGGTAGCCTGGTCAACCTGATGGCGGATCACGGTGAGCGCATCGCCCTTGGGAAGGGTGGGGCCATGTTCAACTGCATGTCCCTCTCGTTTGATGCGGGCAACATGACCAGCTTGCTGCCGCTCTACTGTGGCGCGGCCCTGCACTTCGGCGAGCCGGGTGAAGGGGTGATCGGTGCCGCGATCGCTTGCGGTGCCAGCCACATGATTTTGCCGACCGCCCTGCTCGCGAACCTGCTGCCACCGGCGGAGCTCGGCTCCCTCAAAGCCATCGGCTTTGGCGGCGAGGCGTGCCCGAGCAGCCTGGTGGAGCGTTGGGGGGCGCGGGTGGCCCTGTTCAACATGTACGGCCCGACCGAGTGCACCGTCACCGCGCTCTGCGCGCGGCTCACCCCGGGGGCGCCCATCACCATTGGTCGCCCCGTCAACAACCTGAGGGCGCTGATCCTGGACGAGGCGGGCAACCTCTGCCCGGTGGGGGTGCCCGGCGAGCTCTGCCTGGCAGGGTTGGGGCTGGCCCGCGGCTATCTCAATCTGCCGGAGCGCACCCAGGAGGCCTTTATCGAGCTGGCGCTGGCGGATCGACCCCATCGCCTCTATCGCACCGGCGATCGGGCCCTGCTGCGCCGCGATGGCAACATCCAGTATCTGGGCCGGATAGACGAGCAGATCAAGCTGCGCGGCTATCGCATCGAGCCGGGGGAGATAGAGACCCGGCTTGCCGAATTGTGCCCGGCGATGCGCCAGATCAAGGTGGTGGTGCAGGAGGGGCGCCTGCTCGCTTACGCCTGTCTGCAGGCCGGGGCGAGCGAGCCCGACGGCGACGCCCTGCTGCAGCGGGCTGGCGAGTGCCTGCCCGAATACATGGTGCCGGCGCGCCTCTGCTGGCTGCCCGAGATGCCGCTCACCCCCAACGGCAAGCTGGACTTGCGCCGCCTGCCCGCCATCGTCTGGCAGCAGAGCAAGGGCGAGTCGCAAAACGAACTGGAGCAGACCGTGCTCGCCATCTGGCAAGGGGTGCTCAAGCAACCGCTCGGGGTGGAGGATGACTTCTTCCGTCTGGGCGGTGACTCCATCCTCAGCATCCAGCTCACCACCAGGCTGCGGGATGCGGGGCTGCACTGCAGCGTGAAGGACGTGTTCGAAGCCAAGACGGTGCGCCGTCTCTGCCGCCAGCTCGGCCAGCAGCAGGCGGTCAGCCACAGAAGCGAGCAGGGCAGCCTGACCGGCGAGTTCCCGCTCCACCCCATTCAGCACTGGTTCTTCGAGCAGGGCTTTGCCAAGCCCGGTCACTGGAACCAGGGGGTGATCCTGCACCTGCCGGCCGGGGTGGACGATGAGGCCCTGCGCGGCTGGCTGGATACCCTGCGCCAGCACCACGATGCCCTGCGTCTGGCGGTGACCCCGGCCGGCCAGCGCTACCTGGCCGAACTGCCATTGCCGCCGCTGCCGACCCTGGATGCAGCCAATCTCGATGAGGCCGAGCTGCAGGCCCGCCTGACCGAGCTGCAGGGGGATCTCGACCCTGCCAGCGGCCATACCCTGGCCTGGGCCCGCCTGCGCAATCTCTCTCTGGAAGGTGAGCTGGAGGGCGAGGGCGAGACGGTAGAGGGGCTCTTCCTCGCCTTCCATCACTTGGTCATCGATGCGGTCTCCTGGCGCATCCTGGCCGAAGATCTGGCTCGGGTGAGCAGGGGCGAGCCGCTGCCCGCCAAGGGCAGCAGCTATCGCCAGTGGGGCGAGGGGCTCGCGGCCTATGCCAAACGGGAAGAGGATCAGCTTGGCTTCTGGCTGGCTCAGGGGGAGGCCAGCAAGCCAGGCTTGCTGGAAGCGGCCCGCGCCGCCGATGGCCGCGCCGCCGCCAGCCTGCTGCAACTGAGTCAGGAGACCACGGCCCGTCTCATCGACACCGCCAACCAGGCCTACTTCACCCGGGTGCCCGACCTGCTGCTGGCGGCACTGACCCGTACCCTGAGCGAGCAGGGTTACGGCAGCCGTCACTGCGTGATGCTGGAAGGACACGGCCGTGAGGCCATCGATGCGGAACTGGACGTGAGCCGTACCCTGGGCTGGTTCACCAGCACCTACCCGTTGGCGCTGGCGGATGCCGGGGCGTGGGATGCGCTGGTGTGCGCCACCAAGGAGCAGCTGCGCGCCGTGCCGGACAAGGGGGTGGGGTTCAACGCCCTGCGCTTGCACCACCCACGTGGCTGGGCACTGCCCGAAGCCCTGGTGGTCTTCAACTACCTGGGGGTCAGCCATCAGGGCGAGGCTGTTCAACCCTGGCAGCCCCTGCCGCTGGCACCGGGGGCTCCCACGTCCCCTGACAACCTGCCGCGCGAGCTGGTCAGTCTGCACGGGGGCGTCTATGACGGGCGCCTCACCCTGCGCCAGGTGGGCGCCCTCAACCAGCAGGCGAGCGACGCCTTGATGGCGCGGCTGGCGGACAACCTGACGGCGCTGGTGGAACACTGCTGCGCGGTGAAGGCCCCACGCCATACCCCGAGCGACTTCCCGGGGCTTGGCCTCTCGCAAAGCGCGCTCGATCGGGTGCTGAGCGGGCGCGAGGTGGAGACTCTGCTGCCGATGACCTCTTTGCAGCAGAGCATGTTCCATCACAGGGCGTTGCTGCCCGGGGATCACGCCTATCACCTGCAGACCGAGATGGACTATCACCAGCCGCTGGACGTGGCGGTCTACCGTCAGGCCTGGCAGGGGCAGATCGCCCGCTGGCCGGCCCTTCGCAGCGAACTGGTGCTGGCGGACGGGGTGGCGCTGCAGCGCATCCTCAAGCATGCCGAGTTGCCATTCCACTATGAGGACTTGTCCGAGGTAGGGAATGAGGCGGGAGAGGCCGAGGCACGGGTCCAGGCCTATCGCGAGCAGGATCTGGCCCGCCCGATCCCGCTCGATCAGGCGCCCCTGCTGCGCCTTGCCTGCTTCAAATTGGCCCCCGATCACCACAAGGTGATCTTCAGCGCCCATCACGGCGTGCTGGATGGCTGGAGCGGCCCCGTGTTGCTGGGTTCCCTGCATCGCGGCTATCAGGCGCTGATGAACGGCCTGTTGCCGCAGCGCGAGCCGGATACGGCCTGGCTCGAATTTGGCCGCCATATCGCCAGCCAAGCCCGCAGCGCCGACGCCTACTGGCAGGGGCGGGGCGAGCTCTTGGCAATGCCTAACGATCTCGCCTGCCTGTTTGGGGTGACGCTGGACGCTAGCTCAAGCGGGCGCCATACCCAGCAGCGACCGGCGGTGCGCGCCACGGCATTGCCGGCCGAGGTGGCGACCTTGCTCGCGCACCGTGCCCGCGAGCTTGGCGTGACTGCGGGCCTGTTGGCCCAATATGCCTGGCACCGTCTGCTGGCACGCCGCTCTGGCGATGCCGTCACCCTGGTGGGCAATGTGACCCCGGGTAGGGATTACCCCATCGAGGGGATCACCGCGAGCGTCGGGCTCTACATCAACAGCCTGCCACTGGCGCTGGCGTGGTGCACCGAGCTGACCCTGGCCGAGCATATCGCCCGGTTGCAGACCGATTTGATGGCGCTCAACGAGCACGGCACCCAGTCACTGGCGGCACTGACCAAAGGCCGAGCACGCCTGTTCCAGAGTCTGTTCGTGTTCGAGAACTACCCCATGCCGGCGGTCCCTGCTGCCCCCGAACCCCACCAGCTGGTGCCGCGCTTTGGCACCGTGGTGGAGAAGGTGGAGCTGCCGCTCTCCTTGGTGGTCAGCAGCCGGGGCGAGACGCTCCAGCTGCGCCTCGAATTCGACGGCGAGCAGATCCCCGAGGACTGGGCCGAGGCGGTGCTGGCTGCCTGGCTGGCCGAGCTCGACTGGCTGGCGCAGGCGGATCTGAGCCAGCCGGCCAGAGTGGCGGCGGCACAGCCCCCGGTGATGCCACAGGTGGCCTCCACCAGGGCGGAGTCCGGCCTGGCTCAGCCGCCGGCCGAGGCCCGTGTGCTGGTGGCCCTGTGGGAGCGCCAGTGCGGCGTACCCGGCATCTGGCAGCAGACCCTGTGTGAACTCGGGGTGGATTCGGTGCAGCAGCTCGCCCTGCTGGCGGCCCTCAACGAGGCGTTTGGCCAGGAGCGGGCGTCGCTCACCCTGCAGACGCTCAAGGCCCACCCATCCCCCAGCCGGCTCTATCGACACTGGCTGGTGCGCCAAACGGAGGCCGCGCTATGACGGTGACCATCAAGCATGAGGCTTCGCTCGTGCAAACCCGGCCTGCCCCCCGCGAGGGGGCGGCCAATCTGGGTGCGCGGCTGGCGGCATGTCTGGCCGCCACCCCGCTGGCCCCCGCCATCCGTATGGGCGGGGAGGGCATCAGTGAGGGCGGATCAGATGAGCAGTGGCTTAGCTACGGCGCGCTCAATGATCGGGTGGCCCAGATTGCCGCCCGATTGCAGGGGCTGGCGGTGGGGGAGCGGGTCGGCCTCTATCTCTCCCGCAGCCCCGATCTGGTGGCCAGCCTGCTGGCCTGCCTGCGGCTCGGCCTCACCTTCGTGCCCCTTGAGCCGGACTTTCCGGTGGAGCGGCTGCAGGGGATCGCCCGCCAGGCGCGCCTGTCGGCGGTGATCTGCGACGGCGACAGGCCGGCTCCCGCCTTCGGCTGTCCACTGCGCACCCTCGACGGACCGGCAGCGGCAGGGCCCGTCTCCTGGCCCCAGGTGGATGACGCCCTGGCTGCCTACATGATGTTCACCTCGGGCTCCACCGGCGAGCCCAAGGGGGTGGTCATCAGCCGGCGGGCCCTGCTCTGCTTCCTCGACGGGATCCGCGAGCGGCTCGGGTTCTCACCTGGCTGCCACTGGCTCTTTATCACCACCCCGGCCTTCGACATCTCCCTGCTGGAGATGCTGGGGCCGCTCTGGGGCGGTGGCCGGCTCACGGTGGCCGGCGGCGAGCACAACAAGGATCCGCTGGGGATGCTGGCGCTGCTCGAGGCCGATCCCTCCATTAACTGGCTGCAGGCCACCCCGGCCTGCTGGCGCATGCTGCTCAAGGCGGGCTGGCAGGGGCGCAATACCCTCACCGCCCTGTGTGGCGGTGAGGCGCTGGACTCAGGATTGGCCGAGCAGCTCTGTGCCCGCACCCGGCGGCTGTGGAACTGCTACGGGCCGACCGAGGCCACCGTCTGGTCGCTGGTGAGCGAGGTGCGCTGGCCACCGACTGATGGCCAGATCACCATCAGCCACAGCCTGCCCGGCTATCGGCACTGGGTGCTGGATGAGGCGGGGCAGCCGGTGGCAGAGGGGGAGTGCGGCGAGCTCTGTATCGAGAGCCCGGCCCTGTGCGAGGGGTACTGGCGCAAGCCGGCTTTGACCAGCGCCGCCTTCCTGCGCCTTGCCACCCATCGCCTCTATCGCACCGGCGATCGGGTGCGACGACTGGGGGCGGACCGCTTCCTCTATCTGGGACGGCGCGACGATCAGGTCAAGCTGCGCGGTTTTCGCATCGAGCTCGGCGAGGTGGAGGCGGGGCTGCGTCGCCAGGCCGGGGTGCAGGAGGCGGCGGTGCGTCTGGTGGGCGAGGGGGACGAGGCCATGCTGGTGGGCTACGTGGAGGCGAAAAGCGGTGTGACCCTCAATCGCCTCGCCCTGCGCAAGGGGCTGCAGGCGACGCTGCCGCACTACATGGTGCCGGCGCGGCTCATGCTGCTGGATGCCCTGCCCAAGACCGGCAGCGGCAAGCTGGACAGGAAGGCGCTGCCCTTGCCGGAATAAGTTGGACGTTAAAAGCCATGGATAAAAAAGAAGCCCGCATATGCGGGCTTCTTTGTGGGCGCTAGTCACGAGAGCTTATTGGGTGATGGGGGCCGCATCGGGTTTGGCCAGCAGCTGCTCGACGTCGTCGATCACCTTGAGGGCCGCCTGGGGGCCGCCGGTGGAGGTCCAGAGCGATCCGTCCACGGCGCCGAAGCGCTTGCTCTTGATGGCGCCGAGCTGCTGGAAGGCCGGGGTCTGCTCGGCCTGCTTCATGGCATCCACCGCGTCGCCGCTGGCGCTCAGGGTGCCAATCACCAGCCAGTCGCCGTCCAGCAGGTTGAGGGATTCGAGGCTCAGGGCCGGGGAGTGGGGGGTCTTGTCACCGATCTGGTGGGTCGGCCGGGTCAGCCCCATCTCTTCCACCACGCTGCTGGCGAAGGTGCCGCTGTGCATGTAGCTCGGGCCCTTGGGGTTCCAGCGCACAATGCTCAGGCGCTCGCCCTGATGCTTGGCGAGCTTGCTGCGGGCTTGCTGCAGGCGGGCGTCATACTGGGCGAGGAAGGTCTTGGCTTCGGCGTCCCGGTTGAGCACGTGGGCGCTGCGATTGAAGATCTCCTTCCAGGAGTCACCCCAGTTGCCGGTGACCACGGTGGGGGCGATCTCCTTGAGCAGGGCCAGCAGCTCGGGCTTGGTCTGGCCGGTGAGGATGAGGTCGGGTTCCAGATCGATCAGCTTCTCCAGGTTGGGGTTGTCCAGATCGCCGACCACGGCGATCTCCTTGCCCGCCTGTTGCAGCAGGTAGCGGGGCAGGGTGGACTGGCCGCGGCCATTGACGGTGCCGACCGGTTGCAGCCCCAGGGTCAGGGCGCTGTCCAGATCGATTTCGCTCAGTACCACCACCCGCTTGGGCTGGGCCGGTACGACCTGGGTCTTGCCGTCGGCATCGGTCACCTGACGGGTCTCGCTGCCGGCCTGTGCCTGGAAGCCGACCAGACTGGCCAGCATCAGCACGGCAGCCAGGGGAGAGGAGATCTTCATCGTTACATCCTTCTTGGTGAAATCAGTGGAACACTGGGTCCCAAACGGGCGAACTCATGCTACCACAAATTCAAATGATAAGAATTGTCATTTGTGTTTGTGGCGTGGAGAGGGGGCGGTTTGCTACCATGCTGGCTCATCCACCAAGGGCTCTTCGTGATGTTCATTGCCACCGCGCCAGCCTGTTCACTGGACCGCTTTATCGTGCAAGCCGACAGCCTGCCGCTGCCCGGCGCGGCGCATCTGGCGCTGCAACGGGTCTGCTTTGACCCCGCCGCCTTCACCCCGGCCTGTTACGACGCGGCCGGCATGGTGCTGCCCGCCAGCTTGCAGCGCGCGGCCCCCAAGCGGCTGGGGGAGTTTCTGGCCGGCCGGCTGGCGGCGCGCCGGGCCTTGCACCCCTTTGGTCTGGGCCAGCAGCAGGTGAGCATCGGGGCCGCCCGCGAACCCTGCTGGCCTGCGGGGTTTGAGGGCAGCATCAGCCACAGCCTGTTGCAGGGGCGCGGCATGGCGCTGTGTGCGGTGCGCCCCGGCCGGGCGGGGATGGGGCTGGATCTGGAGGGCTGGCTGGCAGAGGGGCAGGCGAGCGAGCTCTGGCCCGGCATTGTTAGTGGAGAGGAGTGGGCCCGGCTGGCGGCAACTGCCCCTGCCATCGGCCTGAGCAGGGCTGAGGCGCTTACCTTGATTTTTTCGGCCAAGGAGAGTTTGTTCAAGGCGCTCTACCCCAGGGTGGGGCGCTATTTTGACTTTCTCGATGCCCGCTGGCTGACCATGACGGCGCAGACCCTCACCCTCGAACTGGTGGGCGGACTGACCCCGACACTGCCCGCCGGTTGGCGCTGCACTGTGTACTGGCAGCCAATGTACTGGCAAACACTGCATTGGCAAACAGGGCACTGCCAAACACAGCAGGGCGGGGTGCTCACCAGCCTGCTGCTGTGAATGGCGGCGCGCAGAGACACAAGCATAAAAAAACCGCCTCTCGGCGGTTTTTTGATGGGGCTCAGGCCGGTTGGCGCATGGCAAAGGCATGCGGTCTGCGGCGGGGCACTATGATGGGGGCGCCGTCGCCGGGGGCGTGCAGTATGTCCACGTCGGTCTGGTAGAGGCGGTCGATGAGGGACTTGGTCACCACCTCGCGGGCCGGCCCCATGGCCTGGATGCCGCCATCCCCCAGCGCGATCAGCTCGTCGCAGTAGCGGGCGGCGGTGGCGAGATCATGGATGACGATGAGCACCGTCTTGCCCTCGGCGGTGATCTGGTGGATGGCCTCCATCACCTCGGTCTGGTGGCCGATGTCGAGGGCGCTGGTGGGTTCATCCAGCAGGATGATGTCCGCATCCTGGGCCAGCACCATGGCGAGCCACACCCGCTGGGCCTGGCCGCCGGAGAGGGAGCTGGCGCTCTGCTGCAGAATGTCGCCCAGCTGCATCCGTTCGCAGGCCCAGCGCACCATGCGCGCATCCTCCTCGCTCCACTGATTGAACCAGCCCTGATGGGGGTGGCGGCCGTACTGCACCAGCTGCTCGACCTGGATGCCGGCGGGCACCAGCGGACGCTGGGGCAGGTAGGCGAGCTCGCGGGCCAGCGCCTTCTTGCCGTAGCTTGCCAGCGGCTTGCCCTTGAGCAGGATCTCGCCGGCTTGCTGCTGCTCCTGGCCTGCCAGGAGTTTGAGCAGGGTGGACTTGCCGCCGCCGTTGGGGCCGACGATCCCCACCAGCTTGCCCTGGGGAATGGTGAAGGAGATGTCGTTGAAGACGGGCTTGTGCTGATAGCCAAATTGCAGGTGATTGATGGTGAGCGTCATCAGGCGGCCCTCGGTCTGTCTTGAAAATGGATGAATGGCATCGTCAGTCGGCCTTCTGGCGGTCTTTGAGCAGGATGAACAGCAGCAGCAGGCCGCCGAGAATACGGGTCATGATGCCGGTGGCCACCTCGTGGGGGCTGGCCAGCACCCGCACCAGGGTGTCGCTGGCCAGCAGCAGCAGGGCGCCGCACAGGGCGGCAATCCACAGCGGCACGATGCGATCCCGGCTGAGCCAGGAGGCGAGCACCGGGGCCGCCATGGCGATGAACACCACGGGGCCGCCGATGGCGGTACCGAGCGCCGCCACGACGATGGCCTGGGCCAGCACGCCGAGCTGCACCCGGTTGACGTTCACCCCCAGACTCTGGGCGGTGACGGGGCCCAGACGCAGTACGCCCAGGGCCCGGGAGAGATAAATGATCCAGGGGCAGACCAGCAGGATCAGGATCCCCACCGGCAGCACGGTGCTGTAGCCCTGGCCGACGAAGTTGCCCATGTTCCACAGATAGAGGCTGGTGAGGTGCACCAGCGACTGGGTGGACATCACGAACTGGCCGATGGCGTTCATCAGCTCGGAGACGCCGATGCCGATCACCACGAACAGGTAGCCCTGCTCCCCCGGCTTGTTGCACAGGGCATAGAGCACGGCGGCGGCAAACAGGGCGCCGAGCGGGGCGGCCCACCAAGGCCAGCTGCCGAGGGTCAGGTAGAGGGAGAAGGCGATGATGGCCAAGGAGGCCCCCTCGTTGACCCCGATCATGTCCGGGGTGGCGAGGCGGTTGCGAATGAGGGTCTGCACCAGGCAGCCGGAGAGGCCCATGGCGGCGCCCGCCACCAGCACGGCGACGATGCGTGGCAGCCGGATCTTGAAGACGGTCACCTCGCTCAGCCGGTTGCCTTCGCCAAGCAGGGTCTGGATCACCCCCAGCATGGTGAGTTTGCCCGAGCCCAGGGTCAGCGCCAGCAGGGAGAGCAGCACCAGGGCGACCAAGAGCCCCAGCGTGATCAGCCAGGCACGGCGGTGCAGCAACAGGGTGCGGCTGCCAACGCGCAGGCAGACGGTGCCGGTGGGAAGTGCCGTGGTGAGGGAGGGATGGATGGAATTGTTCATGAGGCAGGCAACCTTATTTGACGGCCAGCAGGGAGCGGAAGCCGCCGCTGCGCACCACCAGGATGAGCACGGGGGCACCGATCAGCGCCAGGATCACCCCGTTGGGCAGTTCGAACGGCTGGATCAGCCAGCGCGCCAGGATGTCGGCGCCGAGCAGAAACAGCACCCCGAACAGGGCGGAGAAGCGCACCTGGATGGCGAGGCGCACCGGCTCCACCAGGCGGGCGCAGTAGGCGGCGAGAAAACCGACGAAGCCGATGGGACCGGCAATGGCGATGGCGCAGGCGGTAAACAGGGTGGCGGCCAGGAGCACGCCGATGCGCACCCGGGTCGGCCGGATGCCGAGCGCCAGCGCCTGGTTGTCACCCATCTGCATCAGGGTGAGCTGACGACAGAGCGCCAGGGTCAGCAGCAGGCCGAGCAGGGCAAAGGGCATCACGGTGAGCACCGCATCGAGATCCGAGGCGGCCAGCGACCCCAGATTCCAGAAACGGAACTGCTCCAGTACTACCTGGTTGGAGAGCAGCAGGAAGTTGGAGAGGCCGCCGAAGGTGGCGGAGAGGGCGACCCCCACCAGGATGAGCTTGAGGGGGTTGGATCGCCCCACCATCAGGCCGAGGCCGAGCACGATGAGGTTGCCGAGCAGGGCCCCCATGCCGGACCAGAGCAGGTAACCGTAGGCGGATTCGACGCCAAAATAGGTGAGGCCGATCACCAGGGCGAACACGGCGCCGGCGTTGACCCCGAGCAGGCCGGGTTCGGCCAGTGGATTGCGGGTGGCGCTTTGCAGCATGGAGGCCGCCAGCGCGAGACAGACGCCCACCACCAGGGCACACAGGGTGCGGGGCAGACGCAGGGTATGAACGATCATGGCGAGCTTTTCATCGGCCATGAGGGCGGGATCGCCCAGCAGAAATCCGGCGACCTCGCGGCCACCATAGACACCGGCGCCGGTGGCCAGTGAGAGACAGATGAGCAGGAACAGGAGAACCACTCCCAGCCAGAACAGGTGTGTTTGGTGTCTGTGCACCCGGCTACTCCTTCACGTCGAGGCAATAACAGCAGAAAAGGGAGCCCTGACGGGCTCCCTGCGGGGTTTACAGCTTGTAATCCACGCCGGCGTAGACGGTACGACCTTCCAGAATGAAGTCGGCGTCGGTGGCGACCTGGTCACGCTGGGTGTTGGTGAGGTTGGTGATGCCCAGCTTGAAGTCGAGCGCCGGGGTCACCTTCCACTTGGTGTTGACGTCCAGGGTCTGGTAGCTGTCGGACTTGAGCGCCTGGGAGTTGTGCATCGGCACCTTGATGAACTGGCTGCCTACGTATTGCCAGGCCAGGTTGGTGCTGACGATCTCGGTGGCTTGCCAATCCAGGCTCAGGTTGCCGGTGTGATCCGGGGTCTTGGCCAGATCGTCGCCGGTGCTCTTGTCTTCGGAGTCCAGCATGGTCCAGTTGCCGGTCAGCTTGAGGTCGTCCATCACATCGACCCAGCCGGTCAGCTCCAGCCCCTTGACCCGGGCCTTCTTGACGTTGAGGTAGGTCATCACGGTCGGACGGTAGCCCGGGCCCCACTGATCGCTCTGGATCAGATCCTCGATGTCGTTGTGGAAACCGGTGAGGCCGGCGCCAAAGCGAGCGGCTTCATAGGCGGTGCCCAGCTCGTAGCTGACGGCGGTTTCCGGTTTCAGATCCGGGTTGCCGATCACCTTGCAGGCGCCGCGGCAGGCGGTGGTGGCGAAGCCTTCGCTGGACTGGGCCAGGGTCGGGGCCTTGAACGCCTTGCCGGCGCCGCCCTTGATCACCCACTCGTCGCTCAGCTTGTAGAGCGCATAGGCGCGCGGGCTGAACTCGTTGCCATAGGTCTCGTGGTGATCCAGACGACCGGAGAGGGTCAGCGCCAGATCCCCCAGGCTGAACTCATCCTGCAGGTAGAGGGCGCTCTGGCTCGCATCCACGCTGCCATTGGTGATGCTGCGGCTGTGCTCCAGCTCGGTCTTGCGGAATTCCGCCCCTGAGGTCAGCAGATGCTCCCCGAGGTAGCCGCTCAGCTGGCCGTCGACCGTGTGGTTGGTCTGGGTGACATCGGCGGCGCCGCCGTTGAGCTGGGAGTCATCCATCAGATCGGTCTGCTCGAAGTAGTAGCGGGCCCGGCTGTCGAAGTGTTCCCAACGACCGTTGTGGGTCAGCCCCAGGCTCAGGCGATCGAGTTTTTGCACGTTGTGCGGGGTGGCCGGGGCGGTGGGGGCACGCGGCACGTTGTTGAAATAGCTGTCCATGTCGTTCTGGTTGTAGCCCAGATCGAACTCCACATCCTGGTTGTCGGCCACCAGCCACTTCAGGCTGGAGAGCATGTTGACCACTTCCCGTTTCTCCAGCGCGTCGGCGTCCTTGTTGTTGGACTGATCGCTGTGCCAGCGGTCGCGCTGATAGCCTTCCACCACCAGGCTGCCGAGCAGCTTGTTGTCGATCAGGGCGCCGGAGACGAAGGCGTTGCCACGGTTGGCATCGCCACCATCACCCTTGGTGGGCATGGTGTGGGTGTAGCCGAAGGCCGCCTCGGTCTGCTCCTTGGCCTGGCGCAGGATCACGTTGACCACGCCGCCGAGGGCGTCGGCGCCATAGAGGGAGGAGACGGGACCGCGGATCACCTCGATGCGCTCGATGGCGGCCATGGGGATGGAGCTCAAGTCGAAGTCATTGCCAAACGAGCTGCCCAGGGTTTCGCGGGCGTTGACCCGCTTGCCGTTGATCAGCAGCAGGGTGTAGTCGCCGCCCATGCCGCGGATCTTGATCTCGCTGCGACCGGTGGGGTTGGTACCGATGATGTTGACGCCGGGCACGTGCTTGAGCGCTTCGCCGACGTTGTTGGCGTTCATCTTGTCCAGATCGGCGCGGGTCACCACAGAGACGCTGGCCGGGGCGGAGAGTTCGGTGTGCTGGGTCTGGGTGGCGGTGACCACCATGGTCTCGTTGGCCTTGACCGCTTCGGCCTGGGCCAGGCCCGGCAAGGCAAACAGGCCGAGGGAGAGCAAAATCGGGTTCAAGCGAAATACGCCAGGCTGCAACTGCATAGTCAAAACTCCATGAATAAAACAGAGGTTATGGGGTCCGGCTCTGGGGCCGGTGGCTCACTGACTTCCTTGTCTGGCGGTGCCAGACTCGGGGTTATTGTTATTCCTTGTCTGTGCCAGCCCCTTGAGCAGGAGCCAGACACCGCCGCAGGCCAGCAGGCCGCAGCCGATATTGATCCAGGCCAGATGGGCAAATCCGTGCAGCACGCCACTCTCATCCGACACCAGCAACCTGGCGGAGAGCAGGCTGCCGAGCCCGGCCGCTACATTGGTGACCGTGCCCTGAAAAGACATGAAGGCGGCGCGCTGATGCGGGGCCGGGATGGAGGCCGTGATGGCGAGGGTGGTGCTGGAGCGGGCCGAGCTCAGCGCCATGAACAGGGTGAACAGCAGGTAGACGGGCACGCCGACCGGCATGGCGAAACCGAGCAGGGTGATCAGCGCCAGCAGCAGGCTGGTGATCAGGATGGCGGCCTGGGCCCGGCCCTGATCAATCCAGCTGCCGCACAGCCGCATGGTGGCCATGCTGGCGAGGCCGCCGCACAGATAGAGGGCGGCGATCTGCTCGCGCGGGAACGCCAGGTTGAACTGGAAGTAGTTGGCAAAGTGCGGGATCAGCAGGAAGTGACCGAACATCTGCAAACAGAGGATGAACAGGGCGCCCTGGCAGAGCGGGGAGGCCAGCAACTGGCGCAGGCCGCTGCCGTGAGGGGCGCGACTGACCGGCAGCGAAGGCAGCAGGGCGGCGCAGAGCAGGGCCAGCAGCAGGCCGCAGACGCCAAACAGCAGGAAGGGGCTCTGCCAGCCAAACCACTGGGCCAGCACCAGAGCGATGGGCACCACCAGGATGGCGGCCAGCGAAAACGCCATGCCCACGTAGGCGAGACGACGGCCCCGCTCGGCAGGCGGCACCAGATCCAGCACGGCGGCCATCAGGATGGCGGCGAGCGGCCCGGCCACACAGCCCGACAGGACGAACAGCACCAGCAGTTGCTGGCTGTTTTGCACCAGGGCGCAGGCCATCAGCAGCAGAAAACGTAAGGTGAGCAGCACCAGCAGGGCGGGTTTTCGGTTGACCCGATCGAGCCAGGGGGCGGCGATGAGCCCCATCAGGGCGGCACCCAGGGTGGCACCGCCGCTGAAGTAGCCGGTCTGTTCCGGCTGCATGCCGAGGCTGATGACCAGATCCGGCCCGAGCGGCATCACCATCATCATGCTGCCCATGGAGAGCATGTTGACAAGCAGGGCCAGGTGGATGGCGGCGGGGGGGGTGGTCACTGGCTTCATCGACGGCAAGCTCAAAAAAATGAGACCGAATTGTATCCGAGCGATTTTTTCGTGACAACAAATGGTAATCATTTTTATTTGTGTTATTTGATCTGTCTCCGCTCTTTTCATAGAAAAATGAAGGGCCTGACCTTCACGGCATTCACCGCTCACGGGCAAAGTCATTGAAAAGCGGGGTGGATGGCCCATGATGACGAGGTGATGAGCGGGCCATGATCTCGTTGGCCGCCGAGTGGGAGGGGAGGAGAAGATGAGAAGATGGCGCGGGTTTGGATTCTGGCTGCTGTGGGGGCTCTGGTGCCTGCCGCTGCGGGCCGAGGTGAAGGTTATTCCGGTATTCGAGACCCAGGCGGCGGTGCAGACCCTCAAGGATCTCTATCCGGAGCTGGGGGTGAGCGCCATGGGCAACCAGCTGGTGCTGAGCGGCAGCGCCGCCCAGCTGCAGGAGGCCGAAGCGGCGCTGGCCAAATTCAACCAGCCGCCCCAGAGCCTGCTCATCGAGTGGCGGGTGGATGGCGCCTCCAGCAGTCAGCAGGCCGGTGTGGGGCTGGGTCAGGATGCCGCCAAGCGGCAGTGGTTGCTGGAGGGCAATGCCCAGCAGTATCAGCGCAGCCAGAACGACAGCTGGCAGGTTCGCGGTTTGTCGGGTCGGCCGGTGTTATTGCAGATGGGCACCTATCAACCGGTCACCTTCTATCAGTGGCGCGGAGGCCAGGTAGTGGGGCTGATGCCGCTGGTGAACGGCCTCTATGCCACCGCCACCCTGATCGGCGACAGGGTACAGATAGCGCTCAGCAGCGAGCAGGCCAGGCTGGAGCAGGGCACCATCAACCGGGGACAGAGCGCCACCGAGGTGAGCGGTGCCCCCGGTCAGTGGCTGACGGTGGGGGAGCTCTCCACCAGCGCGGCGCAGCAGGGCAGCAGTCTGGGCACCCAGTTGCAGGGGGGCAGTGGCAGTCAGAGCGATCGCCAGACCCTGCAGATCCGGGTCACGCGCCAGTGAGGCGCCTGGTTGATCGGCTCGCCCCTCGGGTGACTGGTCATCTTGGTTGAACCTGGCTGATCAGTTGCCGGCGTGGGGCTGATCGGCTGCGTATTCACGCAGCTGGCGGCTGCGCAGCAGATACCAGAGTGACCAGAGGGTAGCGACCAGCACCAGGGCGGTGGGCCAGCTGAACGACCACTTCTGCAGATTGAGGCTGTGCAGTTGCATCAGCAGGCCGCTGATGGCAGAGCAGAGCAGCAGCAATGGGCTGTGGCGTCTGAGCCAGGCCCGGAGGCTGCGGGTCTGCTGATAGGTGCCGCCGCAGGCGAGCAGCGCCAGTATGGCGGGCACGTCGGTCAGCAGGCTGATGTAGAGGGCTAGCCGGTCCGGGTAGAAGAGAGTCAGGATGGCGCTGCCGCTTTCGCGGGTGACGCCGGCCATCAGAAACAGCCAGACCGAGCGGGTCAACAAGAGGGCGATGGGCCAGAACCAGAGAGGGGGGCGCAGCTGGCCGTGATCGTCATATCGGTGTTCGGGGTAGAGGGTCATGGTTGCCCGGGGTCGTTTGTGCAAAGGATGAAGGGGATATGGGGCGAAGGGGCGCCCTTTGCAAGGCGGGCGAGGGGCGGGAATTAATCGGGGGGCCATGCCCCCCAATCCGCTTGTCTCTTTTGGTGTTGGGCCGCCGGTGTCATAGCCAGCCTTTTCGCTTGAAGAACAGACCGGTGCCGAGTGATGACATCACCATCAGCACCAGAGAGAGCGGATAGCCGTACTCCCAGGCGAGCTCCGGCATGCGGCCGAAGTTCATGCCGTAGATGCTGGCGATAAGCGTCGGCGGCAGGAAGATGACCGCGGCCACCGAGAAGATCTTGATCACCTTGTTCTGCTCCAGGTTGGTGACCCCCATGGAGGCCTCCAGCTGGAAGTTGATCTTGTCGAACAGGAACTGGGTGTGGGGCAGCAGGGACTCCACGTCGTGCAGCATCTCGTCGATCCACTTGTTCTGCTCGTTGCTCATCCGCTGGCGCAGGCTGCGCTTCAAGAAGCGCAGGGCGCGACGGGTATCGTGCAGGGAGAGACGGATCTGGCCGTTGGCCTCTTCCTGAGCCATCAACTCCTTGAGCATGGGATTGATCTGATCCGGTTCGAAGATCTGATCGGCGGTGTTTTCCAGGGTCTTGTAACCGTCTTCGATAAGGTCGGAGAGGTACTCTACCTTGAGGTTTTGCACCTCCAGCAGGATGTCGAGGGCATCCTCCACCTCCAGCCGATCCTGACGCATATAGTGGCGCAGCAGGCGCACCAGGCCGATGTCATCCTCGCGGATGCTGATCAGCAGGTTGTTGCGCAGGGTAAAGGAGACGTGGACACCCTTGGTGTCACGGCCGATCCGCTGGGGAAACAGGGAGTGAATGTGCAGACCGTCGGTATCCCAGTAGAAACGGGCGGATGCTTCGATGTCATCCAGCTCCTCCTTGTCAGGCACCTCTTCCAGAAACAGGCCCGTCAACCATTCTCGTTCCGCCGTGTCCGGCTTGTAGGCATCCAGCCAGACGGTGTTGTCAGGCACTATGTCGTCAGGCCCGAGCGTGACTATGTCCAGTACCTTGTTATTGAGAATGTAGGCGGTGATCATCTGTCCCCCCTTAAGAAGTCATGGGTAATCAGGGATGGTTGCACAGGTCATGCGGCCTTAGAGCGCGTAGAAAGCGATCCCGTGGACAAGCTGAACGGGCCGATGGAAAACCTGAATGCGGCGAACTATACAGGGGCGGGCCGCGCTTGTCAGGGCCTATTCATCGGAGGTTCAGCCTGTTCGCTCAAAAAAACAGCGAGGTCGGAGCAGCCACGCCGACCTTGAAACGGGTGATCCCGGCGTCGCCTCCTTTATTCCCCTTGGCACGCGGGAGGAGTCAGGTTCACCGGTCGGGATGGTGGGCTGCCGAGTGCCCTGCGACAGCCCCCGGCCGCGCGCTTTTCATTACATATTGCAATAGTTGAGGCCGCAGCCGCCCTGCGGTGGCGTCCAGACGATGTGCCAGGGCTGCGCATCCTTGTTATCTGCGCAGGTCTGCATGGGCAAGCCTGTTACATGTTGGGATAGTTGGGGCCGCAGCCGCCTTGCGGCGGCGTCCAGATGATGTTCTGGCTCGGATCCTTGATGTCGCAGGTCTTGCAGTGGATGCAGTTGGCCGCGTTGATCTGCAGGCGGGGCAGGCTCTCTGAACCCAGGATCTCGAACACCCCGGCCGGGCAGTAGCGCTGGGCGGGTTCGGCCCAGGTGGGCAGGTTGACCGCCACCGGAATCGTCTCATCCTGCAGCTTGAGATGGCAGGGCTGATCCTCGTCGTGACTGGTGTTGGCCAGATACACCGACGAGAGCTTGTCGAAGCTGAGCTTGCCGTCCGGCTTGGGGTAGTCGATGGGCTGGCAGCGGCTGGCCATGCGCAGCTGGCGGTAGTCCGGCTCCTTGTCCAGCAGGGTGAACGGCGACGAGCGAGCAAACAGCCGCTGCTCCAGCCAGTTGAAGGCGCCGCCGAGCCAGGGGCCCCAGCGGTGCAGGGCCGCGCCGAAGTTGCGCGCTGTTTTGAGCTCATGGGCCAGCCAGCTCTGTTGCAGTGCATCGCCGTATTCGGCCAGATCCCGGCCCCCTTCATCACCGCCGCGCAGACTCATGGCGACTGTCTTGGCCGCCAGCATGCCGGACTTCATGGCGGTGTGGATCCCTTTGATGCGGGAGAAGTCTAGGGTGCCGGCATCGCAACCGATGAGCAGGCCGCCAGGAAAGTGCATGCGGGGCAGGGAGTGCCAGCCTCCCTTGGCGATGGCGCGGGCGCCGTAGCTGATGCGCTCGCCCCCCTGCAATGCCGCGGCGATGAGCGGGTGGTGCTTGAGGCGTTGAAACTCGTCAAACGGGCTGAGCCAGGGGTTGCGGTAGTTGAGATCGACGATGAGACCGATCGCCACCTGATCCTGCTCCAGATGGTAGAGGTAGAAGCCGCCCTGGCTCTTGTCCTCCTTCCCCTCAGAGAGCGGCCAGCCGCTGCCGTGCAGCACCCGGCCCGGTTTGCCCTGACCGGGGGGAAGTTGCCACAGCTCCTTGAAGCCGATGGCGTAATGCTGCGGCTGGGCGGCGTTTTCCAGCTGAAAGTCGGCGATCAACTG
The DNA here is from genome assembly GCF_027707985.1 of Aeromonas sp. QDB03. NCBI lineage: Bacteria > Pseudomonadati > Pseudomonadota > Gammaproteobacteria > Aeromonadales > Aeromonadaceae > Aeromonas > Aeromonas sp. QDB03. The sequence continues at coordinate 350,035 of NZ_JAPCJG010000001.1, forward strand.
CTTGCCGAGATGGCCGCGCGCCCCTTCGGCAAACAGGGTGTAGCGACCGAGCAGCGCCATGCCGGGTACGTGATCCGCTTTCGGATTGCCCGCCCGATCCAGCCCGAGATCGCCGGTGATCACACCCTTGACCCGTCCCGCTTCCATGATGAGTTCGCTTGCGGTAAAACCAGGGTATATTTCGACTCCCAGCTGTTCGGCCTGCTGACCGAGCCAGCGACAGAGGTTGCCGAGGCTGATGATGCGGCTGCCCTCGTTGTGCATGCGCGGCGGCACCGCCCAGTTGGGGAGTTGCAGGGCGCGGCTGTCGCTTTGCAGCAGGTGCACCTGATCGTCGTTGACCTCGACCCCGAGCGGGGCCTGTTGCCAGCTCTCTGGCAGCAGCTCCTTGAGGGCGACGGGATCCAGCAGGGCGCCGGAGAGCAGATGGGCGCCGATCTCCGCCCCCTTCTCCAGCAGGCAGACCGACAGCTCGGCATTGTGTTGTTTGAGGGCGATGGCGGCACTGAGTCCCGCCGGGCCGCCACCGACGATGACGACATCAAATTCCATTGCTTCGCGTTCCATCTTGCCTCTGTGCTCGACTTGGCCTAGGGTAGTGCTGGTAGTTTACGTAAACGTAAAGTAAATGTAAGCAAAAAAATGTGAGGGTTTTCATGGATTCACTCAACAGAAGCGAGGGATGCGCGTCATGAAGCTGCTGGTCGCGGTCAAGCGGGTGCTGGATTACAACGTCAAGGTCCGGGTCAAGAGCGATGGCTCAGACGTGGAGCTGGCCAACGTCAAGATGGGGATCAACCCGTTTTGTGAAATTGCGGTGGAAGAGGGGGTCAGGCTGCGTGAAGCCGGCGTGGCGAGCGAGCTGGTGGTGGTGACCTTCGGCCCCGAGGCGGCGGCCGAACAACTGCGTCACGCCTTGGCGCTGGGGGCGGATCGGGCCCGTCATTACGTGACTGGCGAGACCCTGACTCCGCTCACCGTGGCTCGCGCCCTGCAACAGGTGTGCGAGCTGGAGCAGCCCGATCTGGTGCTGCTCGGCAAGCAGTCCATCGATTCCGACAACAACCAGGTGGGCCAGATGCTGGCCGCACTCAATGACTGGCCGCTCGCCACCTTCGCCTCCGCCATCAAGCTGGTGGAGGGGGAATTGCAGGTGACCCGCGAGATTGACGGTGGCCTCGAGACCCTCGGCATGCCGCTGCCGGCGGTGGTGACCGTGGATCTGCGCCTCAACGAGCCGCGCTTTGCCTCGCTCCCCAACATCATGAAGGCCAAGCGCAAGCCGCTCGAGAGCGCGCCCTTTGCTGACCTCGGCGTTGAGCCGGCCGCTCAGACCCAGCTGCTCGGGGTGATGGCCCCCGCGGCCCGCAGCGCCGGCATCATGGTGGGCTCGGTGGACGAGCTGCTGGAAAAACTCAAGCACGAAGCGAAGGTACTCTGATGCTGCCAGCAATCAACAGAACTCCACCCGTCGGCGGCAAGCTCGAGGGCGTGATGGGCGCACAGGCAGGGACATCAACGGACGATAGCAAGGGGCAGTCATGAGCGTATTGATCATTGCCGAACATCATCAGGGCCAGTTGGCCGACAACGTGGCCCGCCTGGTCACGGCAGGGAGCCAGCTGGGCGGCGAGGTGCATCTGCTGTTGCTGGGGCAGGGGCTGACCGAGGCGGGCGAGCAGGCCGCCGCCCTGCAGGGAGTGGATAAGGTGCTGCTGGCCGAGCATCCCATGCTGGCGGAGGGGCTGAGCGATGGGGTCGATCCGCTCTTGGCCCACATCGCGCGGGATTATCAGCACTGCCTGATGGCCGCCAGCACCCAGGGCAAGGATCTGCTGCCGCGGGTGGCGGCCAGGCTCGGGGTGGAGATGCTCTCCGAGGTGACCGGCATCGAGAGCGGCGACACCTTCCTGCGCCCCATCTACGCGGGCAACGCCGTGGCCCGGGTGGCGAGCAGCGCACCCATCAAGGTGCTGACCATCCGGCCCACCGCCTTCGCCAAGGCGGCGAGCGGCGGCCAGGCTCAGGTAGCGCGGTTGCCGGTGAGCGAGGTGGCCTGCCGTACCCGCCTCATCGAACGGCGCGCCGTGCGCTCCGCCAGACCCGAGCTCGCGGCGGCGCGGGTGGTGGTCTCCGGTGGGCGGGCACTGGGCTCCAAGGCGCAGTTCGCCCTGATCGAGGCGCTGGCCGACAAGCTGGGCGGCGCGGTGGGGGCGTCGCGGGCGGCGGTGGATGCGGGCTTTGTCGCCAACGATCTGCAGGTGGGCCAGACCGGCAAGGTGGTGGCCCCCGAGCTCTACATCGCGGTCGGTATTTCCGGCGCCATCCAGCATCTGGCGGGGATGAAGGAGTCCAAGGTGATCGTCGCCATCAACAAGGACAGCGAGGCCCCCATCTTCCAGGTGGCCGACTACGGGCTGGTGGGGGATCTCTTCACCTTGCTGCCGGAGCTCACTGCCAAGCTGTAACCTGGTGAAAAAAGGGGGCCGGGGGCATTGAGCGCCGGCAAGCGCCCGTTTCCACGCATGTTCTCTGCAAGCCCTGACCCGTTCAGGGCTTTTTTCTGCCAACTGTGCTGGCGGCGGGTCGACAAAAGGTTGAGCCAGCTCCCAAAAAGCCTTTGATCCGGGGGCTGCACTTGTGTAAAACCAGACAAGTCACCGATCACACTCATCCACTCACGGAAAGCGTCATGAGCAAACAGATTTACAACTTCTGCGCCGGCCCCGCCATGTTGCCGGTCGAAGTCATGGAGCGCGCCCAGCGCGAATTTTGTAATTTCCAGGGGCTGGGAGCCTCGGTCATGGAGCTTTCCCACCGCGGCAAGCCCTACATGGCGGTCGCCGCCAAGGCCGAAGCCGATCTGCGCGAGCTGCTGGCGGTGCCGGACAACTACAAGGTGCTGTTCATGCACGGCGGCGGCCGTGGCCAGTTCTCCGCGGTGCCCATGAACCTGCTCGGCGGCGCCAACAAGAAGGCTGACTATCTGCTGACCGGTGTCTGGGCTGCGAGTGCCGTGGACGAGGCGCGCAAGTACGGCGATATCCAGACCTTTGACGGGGTGGCCAAGAGTGCCGAGGGCATCTCCCACCTGCTGCCGACCCCGGCGTTTCGCGCCGATGCGGCCTATGTGCACTACTGCCCGAATGAAACCATCGACGGCATCGAGATGTTCGACATCCCGGCTACCGGCAAGGTGCCGTTGGTGGCGGATCTCTCCTCCACCATCCTCTCCCGTCCCATCGACGTGAGCCGCTTCGGCATCATCTATGCCGGCGCCCAGAAGAACATCGGCCCGTCGGGGCTGGCCATCGCCATCGTGCGCGACGATCTGCTGAACCAGGCCCGCGCCGATGTGCCGTCGATCTTCGACTACCAGCTCACCGCCAAGAACGACTCCATGTTCAACACCCCGCCCACCTATGCCTGGTATCTGGCCGGGCTGGTGTTCGAGTGGCTCAAGGAGCAGGGTGGCCTTGCGGCGATGGAAGCGCGCAACAAGGAGAAGGCCGATTTCCTCTACGGCTATCTCGATCAGTCGAGCTTCTATGGCAACCAGGTGGATGCCAGCTGCCGTTCGCGGATGAACATCCCGTTCCAGCTGAAAAATGCCGAACTGGACAAGCTGTTCCTGGCCGAATCGGAAGCCGCAGGCCTGCTGGCACTCAAGGGCCACCGCATCGTCGGCGGCATGCGCGCCAGCCTCTACAACGCCATGCCGCTGGAAGGGGTGAAGGCGCTGGTCAGCTTTATGGACGGCTTTGCCAAGCGCCACGGCTGAGGCGTTTTTCCCCGATTGCCGACGCCGGGGACTCCCCGGCGTCTGTTTTTTCCGTGATGCCGGACCGGCCGCCCTCGCGGTCTGCTTTTGTGCCACCCGCAGTCTTGCCGAGCAGGGCGCGGGCTGCTAACGTCCGGTCAGGTCATTTTTTTGAGATCGTACAGGAAGTCTATGAATTCGTTGCGTTTGGAACCCATTTCTCGTGTGGCCGGTGAGGTCAATCTGCCCGGCTCCAAGAGCGTGTCCAACCGGGCGCTGCTGCTGGCAGCCCTGGCCCGTGGCACCACCCGGCTCACCAACCTGCTCGACAGCGATGACATTCGTCACATGCTGGCGGCGCTGACCCAGCTCGGGGTCAAGTACAAGCTCTCCGCCGACAAGACCGAGTGCACCGTGCACGGTCTGGGTCGCAGCTTCGCGGTATCGGCGCCGGTCAATCTGTTCCTCGGCAACGCAGGCACCGCCATGCGACCGCTGTGCGCCGCGTTGTGTCTGGGTTCCGGTGAATACACCCTGGGCGGGGAACCGCGCATGGAAGAGCGCCCCATCGGCCATCTGGTGGATGCCCTGCGCGAAGCGGGCGCCCATATCCAGTACCTGAAGAAAGATGGTTATCCGCCCCTGGTGGTGGATGCCAAGGGGTTGTGGGGCGGCGATGTGCACGTCGACGGTTCCGTCTCCAGCCAGTTCCTGACGGCGTTTTTGATGGCGGCGCCGATGGCGGCGGGTGACACTCGCATCCACATCAAGGGGGAGCTGGTCTCCAAGCCCTACATCGACATCACCCTGCACATCATGAAGCAGTTCGGGGTGGTCATCGAGCACGACAACTACAAGCTGTTCTACATCAAGGGCAACCAGAGCTATGTCAGCCCGGGTGACTTCCTGGTGGAAGGGGATGCCTCCAGCGCCTCCTACTTCCTCGCAGCAGGCGCCATCAAGGGCAAGGTACGAGTCACCGGCATCGGCAAGCACAGCATTCAGGGCGACATCCACTTCGCCGACGTGCTGGAGAAGATGGGCGCGCACATCACCTGGGGTGACGACTTCATCGAGGCCGAGCAGGCGCCGTTGCACGGCATCGACATGGACATGAACCACATCCCCGATGCGGCCATGACCATTGCCGTTGCCGCACTGTTCGCCGAGGGGCCCACCTCGATTCGCAACATCTACAACTGGCGGGTGAAGGAGACCGACCGCCTGCACGCCATGGCGACCGAACTGCGCAAGCTGGGTGTCGAGGTGGAGGAGGGGCGTGACTTCATCACCGTCACCCCGCCAGCGCAGCTCAAGCATGCGGCCATCGATACCTACAACGACCACCGTATCGCCATGTGCTTCTCGCTGGTGGCGCTGTCCGATACCGCCGTCACCATCAATGATCCGGGTTGTACCTCCAAGACTTTCCCGGACTACTTCGACAAGCTGGCCAGCATCAGTCAGCGCGCGTGATGAACCCAGGCCCGCCTCGCTGCGGGCCTGTTTCTTTGGGCTGTCCCGCTCTGCTACCTCTCTCTCTTCATCCTCGCCTAGCAGTATTATTAAAACTTGCAAGGTGGGATAAGAAAATTCCTTCCTGGATAATGTAATTTTCTATTTACACCGCTGTCCGTGCGGGCTAGATTGAAGTTTCTTTATCGCAGTCATCTAGCAGGAAGCCTTGTCATGCAGCATCAAACCGACGACGTTCGTATCAGTGAAATCAAAGAGTTATTGCCCCCGGTTGCGGTGCTTGAGAAGTTTCCGGCCACCGAGACCGCATCAAGTACCGTCTTTGAATCCCGTCAGGCCATCCATCAGATCCTGGCCGGTGAAGATCAGCGCCTGCTGGTGGTGATCGGCCCCTGTTCCATTCACGACCCCGCCGCCGCGCTGGAGTACGGCAAGCGCCTCAAGGTGCTGCGTGACGAACTCAAGGGCCAGCTGGAGATCGTGATGCGGGTCTACTTCGAGAAGCCGCGTACCACGGTGGGCTGGAAGGGGCTGATCAACGACCCTTACCTCGACAACAGCTGCCAGATCAACGACGGCCTGCGCATTGGTCGCAAGCTGCTGCTGGATCTCAACGACATGGGGCTGCCGACCGCCTCCGAATTCCTCGACATGATCACCCCGCAATACGTGGCGGATCTGATGAGCTGGGGTGCCATCGGTGCCCGTACCACCGAATCCCAGGTACACCGCGAGCTGGCCTCCGGTCTCTCCTGTCCGGTGGGCTTCAAGAACGGCACCGACGGCACCATCAAGGTGGCCATCGACGCCATCGGGGCCGCCAGTGCGCCGCACCACTTCCTGTCGGTGACCAAGTACGGCCACTCCGCCATCGTCGCGACCCGAGGCAACCCGGACTGCCACATCATCCTGCGCGGCGGTCGTGAGCCGAACTACAGCGCTGCCCACGTGGACGAGGTGGTGAAGGGGCTGGACAAGGCCGGTCTGCCGCAGAAGGTGATGATCGACTTCAGCCACGCCAACAGCAGCAAGCAGTTCAAGAACCAGATGCTGGTGGCCGAGGACGTGGCCGGTCAGCTGCGTGCCGGCAGCCGGGCTGTGTTCGGCGTCATGGTGGAGAGCCATCTGGTGGAGGGGCGCCAGGATCTGGTGGAAGGGTGCGAGCTCACCGTCGGTCAGAGCATCACAGATGCTTGCATCGGCTGGGCCGACACCGAAATCCTGCTGCGCAATCTGGCCGATGCGGTGGCCACCCGCAACGCAGGCTGATCCCGGCCTGGCGGCGCCGCGTGGCGCGCCTGAGCTACGACACACACAACAAAAGCGCGACCCTGGGTCGCGCTTTTTTATTGGCCGCAGTGGGCGGCAGGCATGATCACCAGCGGTAGGTCTTGAGCAACTGCTCGAGCTTGCGGCACTGCTCCACCAGCTGGACGCTGGCGAGGTTGGCGGCGTGAGCCTGGCCCAGGGTGTCGTTGGAGGTGTTGCGAATGTCGCTCACCGAGCCGTCCACCTCGTTGCAGACCCTGTCCTGCTCCTCGGCGGACTGCGCCATCTGGGCGTTGAGATCGTTGATGCTGCTGATGCGGCCGATGATGTTCTGCATGGCGGCCAGGGTCGCCTCTGTCTTGTGGATGCTTTCGTCCGCCTTGGCCTTGGCATCCCCGATCACCGACACCGCGCTCTGGGCCTCGTTCTGCAGGGCGGCGATCATCTGGGAGATCTCCTCGCTGGCGGCGCGGCTGCGGTTGGAGAGGGCGCGCACCTCGTCGGCCACCACCGCAAAGCCACGGCCCTGCTCGCCGGCCCGGGCCGCTTCGATGGCGGCGTTGAGGGCCAGCAGATTGGTCTGATCCGCAATGCCCTTGATCACCTCCAGCACCCCGTCGACTGCCAGACAGCGGTTGTCGAGCTGCTGGATCACCCTGTCGACCCGTTCGATCTCCGCCGACATTTCACCCATGTCGTTGATGGAGTGCTGGGCGAGGCGACTGGTGTTGGCCGCATCCTGGTTGGTGAGGGCGGAGAGCTCGGCACTCTTGCGGGCGTGCTCGCGCACCTCGTGGGAGCTGGCGGCCAGCTCGCTCACGGCGGCGGCCACCTGAACCGTCATGCTCTCCTGCTGGCGGGCCGAGCCTTCGGTCTGGGTCGCCACCTGGCGGATCTGGTTGGACTCCTGATAGAGCTGGTGAGTGGCGCTCTCCACCTCCTGCAGGCTGTGGCGAAACCCCTGCACCATGTCGCTGACGGCGCGGGTCATCTCGCCCAGCTCATCCCGGTTGGGATTGATCAAGGGGAGGGAGAGATCCCGCTCCTTGGCCATGCGGGTCATGGCCAGCTGCAGATGGCGTACCGGTCGCTTGATGTAGCGCTGCAGCACCCAACCCAGCAGGCCGAAGCCCAGCCCGAACACCGCCACCAGGCTGCCGCTCAGGATCAGGTTGTTGCGGTGGATCTCGCCAAAGGTGTGGCTGAGATCGTAACTGATGCGCACCGCGCCCATGACGGTGCCTTCCGCCACCTGGTGGCAGGTGGTGCACTGGGTGCCACGGTACTCCTTGTAGGCCTTGAAGGGCTTGATCAGGGTGAGCTGGTTGCCCTGCTGCTCGAGAATGGTCTCCCCCTGGTTGATGGCACGCTCGTCCAGCTTGTCTTCAATCTGCTGATCCGGGTGGCCGGGGCCGAACAGGCTGGTCACCGCCGGGGCGCGGATCAGACGGGCCTCGACGATGCCGGCCTCGCTCTTGAGCTTGGTCTGCACGATCTGGCGGTTGGCGATGGCCCCCGTCATCATCAGCACGTTGAGCTGATCCATGTAGGTGTTGGCGGCACTCTCCACCTTTTCACCCGCCAGCCGGATGGCGAGATCCCGTTGCAGCCAGGCGGAGAGCTCGAAGCTGAGGGCGAAGGTGCAGCCGATGACCAGGGCGAGGGGGAGAAAGATTTTCCAGTTCAGAGACAGATTTTGCATCGTTGGCAGGTCCATGCGCAGGTGAGCGATCGTCAATGGTTGATGACTCTCCCCGCGCTCGCTCATCAGAACGGGGGAGATGGTTCTCTATCGGCACACCCTACCTCATCTTGAGTAAATTATCTGTTAACTGGATCCGTGTTGGAGGTTAATGGTGCGTAGCAAACGAGAGCTGTTCGTCGTTGAGTTGATCCAGCACAAACTTGGTATTTATTGATATTGGTTATCATTTGCATTATTTCACTTGATAACCTTGCCTGCGATGACACCACTGCTGACCCCGACCATGACCGGTCTTGCCACCCCGGATCCCCTCAAGTTTGCCTTTGGCGCCAAGACCTCGGCCCACGCCAGTCGCGGCGGCATGCGCCCGCTCACCCTCGACCATGCCGACTGGCAAGCCTGGTGGCGCCGCGAGAGCGAGGCGGATGAGCGAGCGCTCTATATCCACATTCCGTTTTGCCGCAAGCGCTGTAGCTTCTGCAATTTCTTTGAAAATGGCGCCAACCCGGCCCGCATCACCCGCTATGTCAACGCGCTCTGCAGCGCGCTTGTTCGGGCCGCTGAGACACCCTTCACCCAGAGCCGCCCCTTCTCGGCCGTCTATGTGGGGGGCGGCACGCCGACGGACATGAGCGCCGACGAGCTGGCGATGCTGGCCGCCGCCATCCGTCGTTTTCCTTTGACTTCGGATGCGGAGGTGACCCTGGAGGGGCGCCTCAATGGCTTTGATGATGCCAAGTGGCACAGTGCGCTGGCGGGTGGCTTCAACCGCTTCTCGTTCGGGGTGCAGAGCTTTGATACCGAGGTGCGCCAGGAGGCGGCCCGCTTCGACGACCGGGAGACCCTGTTGACCCGGCTGGGGGAGCTGACCCGTCACGACGACGCGGTGATCGTGGCCGATCTCATCTTCGGCCTGCCGGGCCAGGATGATGCCGTGTGGCGTCAGGACATCGCGGATGTGATGGCAAGCGGGGTGCACGGGGTGGATCTCTATCAACTCATCGCCATGGCCGGCACCAATCTGGCCCGTGCCGAGGCAAAGGGCAAACTCGGCTGGGCCGCCGATGGCCAGCAGCGGGCCACCATGTATGCCTATGGCGCCCAGACGCTGGAGCAGGGGGACTGGCAGCGGCTCTCCTGCAGCCACTGGCGGCGCGGCGAGGCCGAACAGAGCCGCTACAACCAGATGGCCAAGCGCGGCGCCGAGATCCTCCCCTTCGGGGCCGGGGCCGGCGGCAACGTGCATGGGCACGGCCTCATGTATGGCCGGGATCTGGCGCTCTGGCACGAGGCGCTGGCGGCGGATCTGCGGGCCCCCGGCATGGTGATGGGGCGCAATCCCAATGGCCGCCTCGATGGCCTGCTGCGCGGCGCGCTCGACAGCGGCTGGCTAGCGCTGGCCCGCCTGCCTACGCCGCTGCGGGTACATCTGCAGCCCTTGTTCGAAGCCTGGCAACAGCACGGGCTGGCAACGCTGAGCGAGGCGCGGCTTGAGCTCACCCTGGCGGGGCGTTTCTGGAACGTCAATCTGCAGGCCGGGCTGTTTGAATACTTGCAGCTCAACCCGCTGGCGGGGTCGGGTACGGCGCCAGCCGATCCGGCGCAGGCGGTGCGCCATTCGCTGGTGTGAGTGTGCTGGTGTGAGTGCGCTGGCCGAGAGGGCCGGGTAAAGAGGGGATGATAAACAAGGGGGCACCTGATGTGCCCCCTTGTTCGTTATGGCTGGTGGACCTCTTCCACCCGTACCCGCAGCTGCCCCTCTGCAAGCTGGGTGACCAGCGTCTGGCCGGCATCCACCTGGGCGGCGCGGCTTATCACCTCACCGCTTTGGGTGCGGGTGATGGAGTAGCCGCGCCCCAGGGTGGCGAGCGGGCTCACCCCGTCGAGGCGGGCGCTGAGCATGGCGAGGCGGTGGCTAGCAAGGTCTTGGCGTTTGGCGATAAGGGCATGGAGGCGCTCCTCGGCCAGCTGGTGGCGACGCTTGCCGGCGGCCAGCAAGCGCTCCGGACTCTTGCCCTGCAGGCGCAGCTCCAGATTGGCGAGGCGCCGCTCCCCCTGATGCAGTCTGTGGTTCATCAGCTGCTGCAAACGGGCGGAGAGCTCGTCGAGGCGCTGGGATTGCTGCTCCAGCCGCCGCTTCGGATCCTGATGATCGAGCCGCTTTTGCAGCAGGATGAAATCGTGGCGGGCGGCGGTCTGCTGGCGGTTCATCGCCTGCAGCAGTTGCTGCTTGAGATGGGCGAGGCGCTGGGTGCGGGCACTCTGATCCGGCGCCACCAGCTCGGCCGCCGCCGACGGGGTCGGGGCGCGCAGGTCGGCGGCAAAGTCGCTGATGGTGACGTCCACCTCGTGGCCCACCGCGCTCACCACCGGGATGGCGGAGTTGGCGATGGCGCGCGCCACCGCCTCTTCGTTGAAGCACCAGAGATCTTCGAGCGACCCGCCGCCGCGCCCGACGATCAGCACATCCACCTCGGCGCGGCGGTTGGCCAGGGCAATGGCAGAGACGATCTGGCCGATGGCAGCGCTGCCCTGCACCTGGGTCGGGTAGATAAACACCGGCAGATCCGGCGCGCGGCGTTTGAGCACGGTCAGCATGTCGTGCAGGGCAGCGCCAGTGGCGGAGGTGATGAGGCCCACCGCGCGTGGTTCACGGGGCAGGGGGCGCTTGCGCCCCTCGTCAAACAGCCCCTCGGCGCCAAGGCGGCGCTTGAGCTCCTCAAAGCGCAGCGCCAGCACGCCGTCGCCCGCCGGCTGCATCGATTCGATGATCAGCTGGTAGTCGCCGCGCGGCTCATAGAGCGAGACCCGCGCCTGCACCAGCACCTGCATGCCATCCTGCGGGCGAAATGCTACCCGCCGGTTGTTGCCCTTGAACATGGCGCAGCGCACCTGGGCCGACATGTCCTTGAGGGAGAAGTACCAGTGGCCGGAGCTTGGCATCGCCAGGTTGGAGAGCTCGCCGGTCAACCACACCAGCCCCAGATCCTGCTCCAGGATCATGCGCACGGCGCTGTTGAGGCGGGTGACGGTAAAGACCTGCTGTTGTCTGCTTTGACTCGGTTCGTTGCGGTAGTTCAAGGCTGGTCCTGCACTGTGTGCCCCGCCGTGGGGGCGGGGGCATAAAACAATGGCGCCATCTTAACGCAGTTCAGGGCGAACGCCGAGCGGCGCTGGCTCTGTCGGGTTCATCGTGCGTCCGGATCCTGAGGCTGCGCCCGGGCCTGAACGGCCGGGGTGCTGGTCTGGCTGGTCACCAGCCAGACCGAGAGGCAGACGACCAGGCCCCCCAGCACGAAGCCCTGGCTCAAGGTCTCGCCCAGCACCAGCGCACCCCACAAGATGCCGAAGGGGGGAATGAGGAAGGTGACGGTGAGGCTGCGCAGCGGGCCGATATCGGCGATCAGTCGAAAATAGAGTAGGTAGGCGAGGGCGGTGCAGACCACGCCGACCGCCAGCACGCTGGCCCAGGCGGTGGGCACGGCCCAGTCGACCGCAGGGCCGGCCGCCAGCTGGTAAGCGAAAAAGGGCAGCAGAAACAGGCTGGCACCCAGCTGGCTGCCAAAGGCCACCAGCTTGGCATCGAGTCCGCCGCGATGGGTGATCCAGCTGCGGGTGAGAAAGCCGGCGAGGCCGTAGCAGGCGGTGGCAAACAGGCAGGCCAGCACCCCAGGCAGCAGATGCCCACCGGCACTCACCTCGCCGGTGGTGGTGATGAGGCTGATCCCGATCACCCCCAATACCACCCCCAGCCATTTGCGCCGGTCAAGGCGCTCGTTGAAGCAGGAAAAGCCGATGAGGGCCCCCATCAGCGGCGTAGTGGCGTTGAGGATGGCCGAGTAGCCGGCCGGCAGCCAGAGGGCGGCGATGGCGTACATCAGAAACGGGATGGCGGAGTTGATGACGCCGAGCAGCATGGCGGACTTGAGCTTGCCCTGAAACCCCATGGGGGCGCGCAGCAGCAGGAGCATGACGGCAAGCCCGATGAGGGCGAACAGTACCCGCAGGAAGGTGGTGTTGACGGCGCCAAACGCCGGGGCGGCGATGCGCATGAACAGGAAGCTGGCGCCCCAGATGGCGGCCAGCAGAAGCAGGCGCCCATAATCGGCAGGTTTCATGGTGTCGTCCTTGAGGTGATGGTGGCCAATATTGGCGCTGCATCGGCATGATGCCGACAAGGTGCCTGTGCTGGCAACTGCCTGGATGGCAACAGGGCATCCATGCCCTGTGGTACCGGCGTGTGGGTGACGGGAACGTTACGGCTCCGGCTGGCTCACGAAGGCAATCTTGTGCAGGCCGTGCTGGGAGGCCTGGGCCATCACCCTGGCGATGATGCCGTACTCCACCTTGCGATCGATGCGCAGTTGGATCTCGGGCAGCTCCCCCTCGGCCTGGCCGGCGCTCTCCATCTTGGCGAGCAGGGCGGCTTCGTCGACCTCCTGATCGTTCCAGTAGATCTTGCCGGCACCATCGATGGCGAGATTGATGTCCTGCTTGTCTGGCTGGTTGAGCTGGCTGCTGGCCTCTGGCAGCTCCAGCTTGACCGCGTTGGTGAGCAGGGGGGCGGTGATCATGAAGACGATGAGCAGCACCAGCATGACGTCGATCATCGGGATCATGTTGATCTCGGAGAGGGGTTGATCGTCCCCCTCGTCCGACAGTTTGCCAAATGCCATCAGCCGCGCCCCTGTCTGGTTTCCCGCTCGACCAGCGGGGTGACGTTGTTGGTGGCGACCTGCTCGAAGCCGGTCACCAGCAGAGTGAACAGATCGTGGCCAAACTCCTCCAGCGCCGCGAGCCTGAGGCGATTGCGCCGCACGAAGAAGTTGTAGATGAGCACGGCCGGCAGGGCGACCGCGAGGCCGAAGCCGGTCATGATCAGCGCTTCACCCACGGGGCCGGCGACCTTGTCCAGACTGCTCTGACCGGCGGCGCCGATGGCCAGCAGGGCGTGGTAGATGCCCCAGACGGTGCCGAACAGCCCGATGAAGGGGGCTGCCGAGCCCACCGAGGCGAGGAAGGCCAGCCCCTGCTCCAGCCGCACCCGCTCCTGGGTGATGGCACGGCGCATGGCGCGCAGCAGATATTCATCCGGCGAGCCCAGTTTGCAGCTGACCGCACGCTCCTCGGCCCGGTTCAGCTGGGCCACGGCCGCCAGTGCGGCGCCGGTCAGCCGGCCATAGGCCTCCTGCGGCGGTAGGTGGGCCAGCTGGCGCTCCATCTCCTGCACGCTGTCATGCTGCCAGAAATCGGCGATGAAGCTGGCGTTGAGGCGTTGTTCCCGCTGCGCGAGGTAGCCCTTGAGCAGGGCGTAGTAGCAGGTACCAAGGGACATCAATACCAGCAGGATGAAGGGGATCAGCCCCACGCCACTGTTCTGGCTGAGCAGGTGGGCGATGCCCATGCCGTTGCTTGCGATTTCAGGATCCATGTTCAAGCCCTTAATTTGAAAATGATGGTGACTTTTGCCGAGGCCTCGACGGCCACGTTGTTCTGTTTGGCAGGAATGAATTTCCAGCGGCTGACGGTCTTGCGGGCCGTCATGTCCAGCCGCCGATAGCCGCTGCTCTTGTCCACCTCCACCGAGGCGGCGGTGCCTTCGGCCGTCACCCGCACATTGAGGATGACCCGCCCCTCTTCTCCCCGTCGTCTCGACTCATAGGGATATTGGGGCTCGGGGTTGTTGAGCCGAGCATCGCGGGCGATGGGGGCGCTGTTGCCCGCGCCGCCGCCAGCCTTACGGGCAGGACTCTGACTTGTACTTCCGCCGCTCGCCTGTGCGGCCGTTGCCGTCGTGGCAGGGGCGGGCGCAGTGACTGGCGGTTGCGGACTGCTCACCGGCATGACCTTGGCGGGCTGCACCGGCGGGGTACGGTGTTTAAGCGGTTTGACCACCGGCTTGACGCTTTTCTTGACTGGCTTGAGCGGCGGTTTTTTGGGGGTCGGCAACGGCTTGGCTTTTTGCGGTACTTTTTGTACTTGCTGCGCTGTGGGAGCAGGGGCGGGGGCCGCCTTGGCTGGCGCGTCATTGGTTGCGGCCTCGCCAACCCAGCGGGCCGACAGGGTCAGCGGCAAGGGCGGGGTGATGGGCGCAGGCTGGTGTGCATAGAGCCACCAGAAGGCGGCAAGATGCAGGGCGATCGCGATGGCAAGGCAAACGAGACGGGCGGCGTCGGGATCGTTGGCGGGCAGTGTTGGTCTCGGGCTGCAGGAGTCCATCACTTGTCTCCCTTCCAGGTCTTCATATTCATACTCAAACGGCTAGTGTGAAGGCGCCAGAACAGGCGTCAGGCCGCTAGCATGCCTGATAATAAGAATCACAAACAACAACCATTATCAATCGCATTTTAATCGTAGTGAGGCTGGCTCGCAGGAAATTAAGAAGCCTGGCCGGCAAGCGGCGTTCCCGGCTGGCAACGGGTTGAGCGGTGTGGGCCGGCATCGGTCTTGCCCCCCTGTTGTCTGGATGCGTCACAACTCCAGCAATACCCCCAGTTCGACCACCCGGTTGGCGGGAATATGAAAGAAGTCGGTCGCCTTGAGGGAGTTGCGGTTCATCCAGACGAACAGGCCTTCTCGCCAGCGCGCCATGCCGGGCAGATCGGTGCTGACCAGGTTCTCGTGGGAGAGGAAGAAAGAGGTCTTGGCCATGGTGACCTTCAGATCCTCCTGGGCGCAGGCCTGGAAGATCTCCTCCATGGAGGGCACCTCCTTGTAGCCAAAGTGGGCGACCACCTGCCAGAAACCCTCGCCAAGGTGGGTGAGCTCGATGCGCTCCTTGAAGGAGAGCCAGGGTTCGTCCTTGATCTGAACGGTCAGAAAAATGACCCGTTCGTGCAGGATCTTGTTGTGTTTGAGGTTGTGCAGCATGGCGTGGGGCACCACCTGCACCGATTTGGAGAGAAACACGGCGGTGCCGGGGACCTGCAGCGGCGGGTGCGCCTGCATGTTGTCGACAAACCCCTTCAGCGCCAGTGACTTGTGCTCCAGCTTGTCGAGCACCAGCTCCCGGCCGCGCTTCCAGGTGGTCATCACTATGATGGCCAGCAGCGCAAACAGGATGGGGAGCCAGCCACCGGCCAGAAACTTGGTGGTATTGGCGGCAAAGAAGGTGACATCGACCAGCAGCAGTGGCGCGCACGCCAGCGCAATCAGCCAGCGCGACCACTTCCAGCGGCGGGCGGCCACCACCATCAACAGCAAAGTGGTGAGCGCCATGGTGCCGGTCACCGCGATGCCGTAGGCGGCGGCCAGGTTGCTTGAACTCTGGAACCAGAGGATGACGATGACGATGCCCCCCAGCAGCAGCCAGTTCACCAGCGGCAGGTAGATCTGGCCTATCTCGTGCTCCGAGGTGTGGCGGATCTCCTGGCGCGGCAGGTAACCGAGCAAAATGGCCTGGCGCACCACCGAGTAAGTGCCCGAGATCACCGCCTGGGAGGCGATGACGGTGGCCAGGGTGGCGAGGATCAGCAGGGGAAAGGCCAGCCAGGAGGGGGCAAGCAGGTAGAAGGGATTCTCGATGGCGGCAGGATTGCGCAGCAGCAGGGCCCCCTGGCCAAAGTAGTTGAGCAGCAGGGCGGGCATCACCAGAGAACCCCAGGCCAGCTGGATGGCGCCACGGCCAAAGTGGCCCATGTCGGCGTAGAGTGCCTCCGTCCCGGTGACGCAGAGCACGACGGCCCCCAGGGTGATGAAGGCGACACCCGGTCGGTTGACCATGAAATCGAGGGCGTAGAGCGGGTTGACAGCCTGCAGGATGGCGGGGTTTTGCGCGATTTCATAAGCCCCGAGCGCCGCCAGCACCCCGAACCAGAGCAGCATGATCGGGCCGAACAGGCGACCGATGCCGGCGGTGCCGTAATGCTGGGCCCCGAACAGGATCACCAGCACGGTGAGGGTGATGGGCAGCACGAACGGCGCCAGCTCCGGGGTGATCACCTGCAACCCTTCGACCGCCGAGAGCACCGAGATGGCGGGGGTGATCACCGCATCCCCGATGAACAGCCCTACGCCGACCAGACCGAGCAGCATGAGCAGGGCGCGCGGCTTGGCCGGAAGGCGGCGGGAGGCCAGTGAGGCGAGGGTGAGGATCCCCCCTTCACCCTTGTCGTCAGCCCGGAGCACCAGCAGCACATATTTGAATGAGACCACGATCATGATGGTCCAGAAGAAGAGGGAGACGATGGAGAGGATCCCCTCCGGGGTGGGCTGCAGACCCAGGTGTCCGGCGAAGCTCTCTTTGAGGGCGTAGAGCGGGCTGGTGCCGAGATCGCCATAGACGACCCCCAGTGCCGCCAGGGTAATGGCCATGCGCCCTTGCTGGTGTCCGTGGCTCATCATGAAATTCCATTTCAATTCAGACTGTTAATCATGATACGCAGGCACAGGCACAAAGGAAACCCGCACCACGAAAAGGCCCCCGCGTTGGGTGTGCCGGTTTGGGTGAAACACCCCGGATGTTGCTCTGCCTGACTCAGGGTTTGAGGGGGACGGCCAGGCGCGCATGAGCTGGTTGTCGAGTGCGCTCGAGCAGCACCAAACGGTCTGCAACGGGGGAGGGGAAGCGGGGCTGCCTGAAAAAATGAAACGGGAACTTTTTTGCATAAAACCGCAATGAGACAACTCTTTTGTCCCCAAAAGGCTGTTTTGCGACTGAAAATGTTGGTTTTTTAGCGGCTTGGCGGCTGAAAAGGCCAAAACGCCATAAAAAATTCAAAAAACTTCTTTACCAGTGACCAATGCGTGAGTAAACTTCGTCGGCAATATTTTACACCCCCACTTCCTCAACGGTGAGATATTGCCATGCTCAGGATTGCCAAAGAAGCGTTAACCTTCGACGATGTACTGTTGGTTCCCGCCCACTCCGAAGTTCTTCCCAATACTGCCGATCTGCGTACCAAGCTGACCTCTGCCATCAGCCTGAACATCCCCATGATCTCCGCTGCCATGGACACAGTGACCGAAGCCCGTCTGGCTATCGCACTGGCCCAGGAAGGCGGTATCGGCTTTATCCACAAGAACATGTCCATCGAGCAGCAGGCTGCCGAAGTGCGCAAGGTCAAGAAGTACGAGAGCGGCGTGGTCACTGACCCCGTCACCGTACGCCCCGACATGACCATCGCCCAGATCAAAGAGCTGAGCCACAAGAACGGTTTCGCCGGTTATCCGGTGGTGACCGAAGGCAATCAGCTGGTGGGCATCATCACCGGTCGTGATGTGCGCTTCGTGATCGATCTCTCCCAGACTGTCGAACAGATCATGACCCAGAAGGATCGTCTGGTCACCGTGCGTGAAGGCGCCCCCCGCGAAGAGGTGGTTGGCCTGATGCAGAAGCACCGTATCGAGAAGGTGCTGGTGGTCAACGCCGACTTCAAACTCAAGGGCATGATCACCGTCAAAGACTTCCAGAAAGCCGAGCGCAAGCCGAACGCCTGTAAAGATGACAAGGGTCGTCTGCGGGTCGGTGCTGCGGTCGGTGCCGGTGCCGGCAACGAAGAGCGCGTCGCCGCCTTGGTGGAAGCCGGTGTGGACGTGCTGCTGATCGACTCCTCCCACGGCCACTCCCAGGGCGTGCTGGATCGCATCAAGGCGACCCGTGAAGCCTACCCTGATCTGCAGATCATCGGTGGCAACGTCGCCACCGCCGCCGGTGCCAAAGCGCTGGCCGCTGCCGGCGTCAACGCCGTCAAGGTCGGTATCGGCCCGGGCTCCATCTGTACTACCCGTATCGTGACCGGCGTGGGCGTACCCCAGATCACCGCCATCTCCGACGCCGTCGACGCGCTGGAAGGCACCGGTATCCCGGTGATTGCCGATGGTGGCATCCGCTTCTCCGGTGACGTGGCCAAGGCCATCGCCGCGGGCGCCAGCTGCGTGATGGTGGGCTCCATGTTCGCCGGTACCGAAGAGGCGCCGGGCGAGATCGAGCTCTATCAGGGTCGCTCCTTCAAATCCTACCGTGGCATGGGTTCTCTGGGCGCCATGTCCAAGGGCTCCAGCGACCGCTACTTCCAGACCGACAACGCCGCCGACAAGCTGGTGCCGGAAGGGATCGAAGGCCGCGTGCCGTACAAGGGCCGCCTCAAAGAGATCATCCACCAGCAGATGGGCGGCCTGCGCTCCTCCATGGGGCTGACCGGCAGCGCCACCATCGACGACATGCGCACCAAGGCTGAATTCGTGCGCATCTCGGGCGCCGGGATGAAAGAGTCCCACGTTCACGACGTGACCATTACCAAAGAAGCCCCCAACTATCGGATGGGCTGATAAAACGGGGCTGCGGCCCCGTTTCTCCACCGCTTTTTTATCCCGTGCTTTTTGTGACAACAGCAGCCTGATGCAGGAATAAAATGACTAAAGACATTCACCAGCACCGTATCCTTATCCTCGACTTCGGTTCCCAGTACACCCAGCTGATCGCCCGCCGCGTGCGCGAAATCGGCGTCTACTGCGAACTGTGGGCCTGGGATGTGACCGAAGAGCAGATCCGCGAATTCAATCCGAGCGGCATCATCCTCTCCGGCGGGCCCGAGTCCGTCACCGAAGCGGGCAGCCCGCGCGCGCCCGAGTACGTGTTCAACGCCGGCGTGCCGGTGTTCGGCATCTGCTACGGCATGCAGACCATGGCCGAACAGCTGGGTGGCAAGGTGCAATCCTCCACCGAGCGTGAATTCGGTTACGCCAAGGTGGAAGTGCTGGGCAACTCTGGCAAGACCAGTGCCCTCTTGCGCAACATCGAAGATGCCATCGCCGACAACGGCAATGCGCTGCTGGATGTGTGGATGAGCCACGGTGACAAGGTCACCACCATCCCGGCAGACTTCACCACCATCGCCCAGACCGCCACCTGCCCGCACGCGGCCATGGCCAACGAGGCCAAGCGTTTCTACGGTGTGCAGTTCCACCCGGAAGTGACCCACACCCGTCAGGGTGCCCGCATGCTGGAGCACTTCGTCAAAGACATCTGCGGCTGTGAATGCCTGTGGACCCCGGCCACCATTATCGACGACGCCGTTGCCCGCATCCGCGAGCAGGTGGGTGACGACGAGGTGATCCTGGGCCTCTCCGGCGGGGTGGACTCCTCCGTGGTTGCCATGCTGGTGCACCGCGCCATCGGCGATCGCCTGACCTGTGTCTTCGTCGACAACGGTCTGCTGCGCCTGAACGAAGGCCAGCAGGTGATGGAGATGTTTGGCGATCACTTTGGTCTGAACATCGTCAAGGTCGATGCCGAAGAGCGCTTCCTCTCTGCCCTGGCGGGTGAAGATGAGCCGGAAGCCAAGCGCAAGATCATCGGCCGCGTCTTCGTCGAAGTGTTTGACGATGAAGCGAAAAAGCTGAAAAACGCCCGCTGGCTGGCGCAAGGCACCATCTACCCGGACGTCATCGAATCCGCTGCCAGCAAGACTGGCAAGGCCCACGTCATCAAGTCTCACCACAACGTCGGCGGCCTGCCGGAAGAGATGAAGATGGGTCTGGTGGAACCGCTGCGCGAGCTGTTCAAAGACGAAGTGCGCCGTGTTGGCCTCGAGCTGGGTCTGCCCTACGACATGCTCTACCGTCACCCGTTCCCGGGCCCGGGTCTGGGCGTGCGGGTGCTTGGCGAAGTGAAGAAAGAGTACTGCGATCTGCTGCGCAAGGCTGACGCCGTCTTTATCGAAGAGCTGCGCAAGGCCGACCTCTACAACCAGGTCAGCCAGGCATTCGCCGTGTTCCTGCCGGTGCGCTCCGTTGGCGTGATGGGCGATGGTCGCAAATATGATTGGGTCATTGCGCTGCGCGCCGTCGAAACCATCGACTTCATGACCGCCCACTGGGCCCACCTGCCGTACGACTTCCTGGGTCACGTGTCGAATCGCATCATCAACGAGATCAACGGCATCTCCCGCGTGGTGTACGACGTCTCCGGCAAGCCGCCCGCAACCATCGAATGGGAATAAGCGGCGCACGCCCTTTCGCCCTTCAGGCATAAAAATGTAAAAAAGGCGCCCTTGCGGCGTCTTTTCTTTTTCCAATCGTTTGCGCCTCACTTTTCCCCTCGCTAGCCGCTTTCTCACCTCCCTGCCTCTGTCATATCTGACAGGGGGTGTTTTATGGATCTCGCACTAGGCTCAGCCATGCCAATTGAGACCGACGCTGTGAGGCGGCGGTCGTGGCAGCAGGGGATGGTGGCGACAGCAACGCCTTCATGTGCGCTGTCGACACTGAACGCACCGATATCTGGTGTGGCCCCCGGTGGAGTCCGGACACCACTTGAATAAACGGGGCGGAACCCGAACAGCCAAACGAGTAGGGACAAGAGATCACGGAGGGTTTGTTATGTCAGAACAAGCAGTGTTGTTGGGCGGATGGACTGCCTACCACAAGCTGAGCGCCAAAGATCAGGCCGTATTCAACCAGGCGCTGGAAGGATTTGTCGGGGTGCAGTACACCCCCTTTGAAGTCTCCACCCAGGTCGTCGCCGGCACCAACTACCGCTTCAAATGCAAAACCACGGTGCCGCTGCCCAACCCGATCCACGGGGAAGCCGTGGTGCAGATCTTCCAGTCGCTGGATGGATCGGCCCATATCACCTCCATCACCCCGATCTGATTAGGTTGCGAGGCAAGGCGGGGAGGTGGAATAGCCACTAACCGGTTGGCTCTAACAACCAGCAATAAGAAAGACGCCTTAGGGCGTCTTTTCATTTTCCAATGGTTTGCGAGAAAAGTTTGCCCCTGGCGCAGGGATTGGAAGCCGTGTTGCCAACGTTGTCGTGTTGAGTGCCCGAGTCGATCGTCAGAGTATCATCTATCGCGTCCACACATGGCGGCAGGCTGTTGCCTCTCTAGGCTGGGGGGGAGCGTCTGGTGCCGCGCGTGTAATGGAGTCGGATACCCGCTGCTTTGATGCTCCATATTGATGCAAGAGGGTGATACGAGTTGCTGATGCGCCTCCCAAGATGGGGTAATTTATTGATCTGGCTTGAGAAACGCCCATCTTCCTCTTTGCCTTGTCTCTCACGCTCGTTAGGATATCCGTCTGGATATGGCCTCTTTGGAGTCACCTATGAACCAGACCAGAGATACCACATGGGTCAAAGGCAGCAAATGGGAGGCTGCCCTGCGGTAGCTTGGCTGTTATTTGAGTATGGAGCGAGCATCCCGAGCGCAAGTGAGGACCGCAGTTCATGGAATAGAATGGCGACTGAGTACCAGCAGGACTTTTCTGTATGGATGCTGTAGCGATGCAAGCACATCACTGTCCTGACTCGTTCATGCAGGCGTAGTTTGGTTGCGCTTTCTCTGGCTGATTTCTTTTTGTATTCCGTTCGTCGTAAGTTATAAGGCAAAAAAGTAAGTAAGAAAAATACAGTTCAGCTGTCATGAGTCGGTTTTCAATGTTATTTTTTTAATTGGTTTTTTATATTTGTAATAAGTTTTGACTTTATGCAAGGCTCTGTTGTTTTATCTATCAGAGCTCCCTCCCATTTAACCTTGTTAATAGTATCAAGGTTATATCGTGGAAAATTATAAAGAAATAATTAAGGCACTCGGAGGTACAACTGTAGTTTTAGCTGCACTCTTTGGGTTTACTGGAAAGGTTCGGTTGGCAAGAATGATTGAAACATATAAAGCCAACATTCAACAGAAACTACTCGAAGTTCGAGCGGAGGTTGATAATTCCAGCAAAAAACTTAATGCTGAACTACAGAGTGCAACATATATTTCTCAGATGCAGTTGGAGCATGAATACAAGATCTATCAAGATATCTGGGCTCTATTAGTTGAGCTTGAAATTGCTACGTTAAAGTTAAGGCCGACTATGGACTATGTTGATCCAAACCAAAGTCAAGAGGAACGGGTTCGTGAACGTCTACATTTTTTTTGCAGAAAATTTAATGCAGTATTTAAAGTATTAGAGCATAATCGCCTATTCTATCCTCATGAGATATATGCGGTATTAAAACATGTTTGTGAGAAGTGTCGTCATGAAAGCATTGATAGTGAATATGTAGAAAGGAATAATCCCGAGTACTATATAGAGGCTAGGAAGAATCAACAGGAAATTGTTGCCTTGATAAATAGTGCGTGCGATACAATTAGGACTAGGTTGGGAGAGGTTTGTGTTAAATGATAAATTGTGAAGGGTTATTTTCAAAGCGTGACATTTTTACTATGGGTTAATTAAATTTTTTGAGGTGGTTTGCAGAGAATTTGTATTCCCCCCCTTAATAAAGCGTCATGAGCAGATGTAATGAGGGCATCAATGTGGATGAGCATCTTCATAAAGTATTTGATCGAATGAAGCAAGAGTTAAATCAAATTCATTACCGGTGGACTCTATATCGTCAGATGTTCGGAACTAATCCACGCAGGATTAGGCTAATAAACAAAACATCTTCGAATATTTTTGTAGAGTTTCAGTGGTTGATAATAGATTATATGGTTATTTCTTTGAGCAAGCTAACTGATAGAGCCAGAATGCGAGGAGCTGACAATCTGTCGTTCTATTACCTAATCGAGAAAGTCAGAGAGAGTGATAATGTTGAGCTTGCAGATGAATTACAGGCTGAACTTGAAGAACTCTCGATTGCATGTGAGAAATTTAGAGAAATTCGTAACAAACGAGTAGCGCACAACGATTTAGTAGTTGCTCTAGATGAATATGGCTCTCCTCTGCCTGGAGTTTCAAGGGCAGGCATTGAGAAGGCACTTTTCCATGCTCGAAACTTAATGAATAAAGTCGAATTACACTTCAATGATAGCCAGACCCTATATGAGGAAATAGTTATTCCTCTTGAAAATGATGGACGTTCAGTACTTATTTGGTTGCAAAAAGGGTTAATGTACGAACAACTAGAAGATGAGGGCGTTATTGAGTGTGGAAAATGGCGAGAGCTGGGTGACCTGGACTCATAGCAAGTCAATCAACTGTGCAGCTACGGTGCCTAGTACACTAACGCATCCTGGTTATTGAGATATTATGTGTATGTTCTTTATCATATTTATTTCAGGAGCATTTTCTTTTAATGAATAATACCAAGCCAAAAGAATCAACAATTAAAGTTCTCTTTGCACTGTCCGGAAATGAATGCGCCTTCACTGACTGTACAACTAAATTAGTTCAAGACAAAAATAACTTGATTGGAGAAATATGTCATATAGAGGCTCGTAAACCGGATGGAGCAAGGTATAATATATATAGTAATGATGAGAAAAGACGATCCGAAGAAAACCTAATTATTTTGTGCCCCACACATCACAAATTAATAGATAATGATGAGGGAACGTATACAGTAGAATTTTTAAAAGAAATGAAATTTAAACATGAATCAAATAATAGGAATAGCTCTCTTGAGTTAAGTAATAGAAATCTTGGAAAGTTGATGTTTGACTCAGGTTATTACAGTGTAAGATTCAACTGGTGGAGAGCAATAGTGATTTATAATGTTTTATGTAAACATTATCCACCGCAAGAAATAAAAGCATGCAAAGACAGTTATATTAAGTTCGAGGTTTCAGGGGTAAAAAGAGAAGTTGTGATTTCGACTGAGATTGACGTAAATAGCATTTATGGCTCTTTATACGAAGTCGAACAGCAATTAAATGAAATGCACAGGATTGACTTTGACGTTGAAATAATTTGTTTTGTCTTTTGCAATGGACTGATAGATTATAGATATTCTAATGCAGCTAATGGCATCAGAATGAAAAAGGGTGCATGTAAATACTTTAGACATTTAAATGAAATTAAACAGCGTTATGACTTTAATATTTCATTTGTTTATCTTCTAGAAGATGAATCGCATGTCGATAAATTTTTAATATTACCATTTGTTTCTGACTGTGAAATTTGTTACCAAAACTGTCAGTGCATTCCTACAGATCTGTCCGTACACAGAATCTTCCAAAAGCTTAGCGATTGGGATGGTTGTGTGATCTTTGATTGAGACATATGTGTCATAAGTGATAACTCCTAGTCCGCAGCCCACAATGAACAACGTGAATTGCACCGCTAATTTGTCCACTTCATACCTTGCCAAAAAGCTGGTGGTGTTACTGATCGCCATACCCCGTAACCAAAGAAACAGAAGGGGCGATCTGCCCCCGACTCTTTTAATGTCCCCGCTTTATATCGCCGCACGCTTGTCTGGCGCTGCCTGATTGTCTGCTGACTCACAACCAACACTCCTGTTTCTCCCCCATCAGGGCGAACAGAAAAGGCCAGGTTCACTCATACCTCGCCGCTTCCCAGGCGTGTATCGCCTGTTTGCGGGTCTCGCCCCAGTGATAGCCGCCGAGCCTGCCGTTTTGCTGGATGACCCGGTGGCAGGGGATCATCAAGGCGACGGGGTTGGCGCCCACCGCCAGCCCCACGGCGCGGGCGGCCTTGGGGTTGCCGACGGCGCTCGCCACTTGGGCGTAGCTCACCACCTTGGCGGGCGGGATCTGCAGCAGCGCCCGCCAGACGCTGATCTGAAAGTTGGTGCCGCTCACGTGCAAGGAGATGGGGCGATCCTGTGCCTTGCTGCCATCGAACATGGTGTCGATGACCCCCTGGGTGCGTGATGGCGCCTCCCTCAGTTCTGCCTCTGGCCAGTTGTGGGTGAGGGCGGTCAGCGGCGCCTGTGGGGCTTGGTCATCGAGAAATGAGAAGTTGCACACCCCCCGCGGGGTCAGGGCGACAAATGCTTGACCGAAGGGGGTGTCGTGCACCCCGTGATCGATGACCAGCCCGGCCCCGCGCTGTTTGTACTCGCCCGGCGTCACCGCTTCGAGCTGCACGAAGTGATCGTAGAGCCGCGAGCCGCTGCTCAGGCCCAGGGTATCGGCCACCTCCAGCAGCGGGCGTGACTCCTGCAGCAGTGCCTTGGCCCGCTCCAGAGTCAGCACCTGCAGATAGCGTTTGGGCGTCACCCCGGCCCAGCGGCTGAACAGCCGCTGGAAGTGAAAGGGGCTTAAGTGAACGTGCGCCGCTATCTCGTCCAGGGTGGGCTGGCGCGCCACCTGGCTTGCGATAAAACGGATGGCATCGGCGATGCGGGCGTAATCAGACATAAGGCGCTCTCACGATAGGTTTGCAGCCGCAGGATATGGGGTGCGACAAGGTCATGTGCGACAAATAGATACCCCACCATCGGCCAGCAGGGCAATGCCGGTGGTAAAGCTGGATGCATCGGACGCGAGATAAAGGGCCGAGCGGGCGATCTCCTCCGGTTGGGCCAGCCGTTTGAGGGCATGCATATTCTGCACAAAGGCAAGGCTCTCCGGCGTATCGGTAAAGGCCCGTCCCATGGGGGTGTCGGTACCCCCCGGCAGCAGGGCGTTGACCCGCACCCCTTGTGCCCCATACTCGGCAGCCAGCACCTGGGTCAGGCCAATCAGGCCCGCCTTGCTTGCGGCATAGGCCGCCATGCCGGGCAGCCCCAGAGTATGGCCGACGAAGGTGGAGGTAAAGATCAGCGAGCCGCCGCCGCGTGCCTGCATGGCGGGGATCTGGTACTTGGCCCCCACAAAGGCGCTGGTGAGGTTGGTATCCAGGGTCTCTTGCCACTGCGCCAGTTCAAGCGCCGGCACGCTGCCCGGTGTCCCCGTGGTGCCGGCGTTGTTGAAGGCGATATCGAGCCCGCCGAAACGGGTCTGCGCGAGATCCACCAGGGCGCGGGCATAGGTTTCGCTTTTCACATCTCCCGCCAGGCTCACCGCCTGGCCCCCCTCGTGGCGGATCTCCTCCACCAGCAGATCCAGCTCGGGCTGGCGGCGGGCGCCGACGACGACGCTGGCGCCTTCCCGGGCAAACAGGATGGCGCTGGCGCGGCCGATGCCGGAGCTGGCGCCGGTGATGATGGCGACCTTGTTGGACAGTAATGACATGGCAGTTCCCTCGCAGATGTGTTGTGCGGGCGCACAGGGTTGGCAGTGGATTGGACTTTCAACGGGGTCGACCCACTCTGGTTTGACCCCGCTCAGACCCCACTATGGCAACCGGCCCTCGCTGGCACGACCCGGATCTTGCTCTCTTTGCCCCCCTATCACGGTACCGTGCGCCGATGCAGGCCCTTGCGGCAACAAAACAGGGGATCTTCGGCCGTCATTCTCTATAATGCCCCCTCTTTTTTTGACTGCCGGTTTGACTGCTGGGCCAACCACCGGCAGCGCCGTTGGCCGCGAACCGGCCACCCCGATAGAGACGATGTCATGCATACCCTGGAACAGCTGCGCGCAGGTGAACTCTGCGGCGCCCGCCACCTCAAACTCGCCGAAAACCTGACGGAGTTCCCGCCCGAAATCTTTAGTCTCAAAGAGACGCTGGAGGTGCTGGATCTCACCGGCAACCAGCTGAGTCGACTGCCTGATGAGCTGGCCGAGTTCAGCAAGCTGCGCATCATTTTCTGCTCCGAGAACCGCTTTACCGAGCTGCCCGAGGTGCTGGGGCGCTGCCCGGCACTCACCATGGTGGGCTTCAAGGCCAACCAGATTGTCACTGTGCCTGCTGCGTCGCTGCCGATGGGGCTGCGCTGGTTGATCCTGACCGACAACGCGGTGGAGCAGCTGCCCGATGAGCTGGGTCAGTGCGGCGCCCTGCAAAAGCTGATGCTCTCAGGCAATCGCCTGCGCGAGCTGCCGGTGACCCTTGCCAACTGCCAGCGTCTGGAGCTGGTGCGCATCGCCGCCAACCGGCTCGACGCGCTCTCGGATTGGCTGATGAGGCTGCCGCGTCTTGCCTGGCTGGCGTATGCGGGCAACCCCTTCAGCGACAAACAGGAGCAGCGGCTTGGCCAGTGTGCCTCGGTAGTCGACATCCCGTGGGCTGCACTGACGGTGGGCGAGCTGCTGGGGCAGGGGGCATCCGGTGTCATCCATCGCGCGGAGCTGGCCACGCCGGCGGGGCCGCGGGCGGTGGCGGTCAAATGCTTCAAGGGGGCCGTGACCAGCGATGGGCTGCCCCGCTGCGAGCTGGCGGTGTCGCTGGCGGCTGGTCGTCATCCCCATCTGGTCGGGGTCGAGGGGCGGGTGGGCGATCACCCCTCCGGCATCCCGGCGTTGGTGATGGCGCTGATAGACCCTGATTTTATCAACCTGGCGGGGCCGCCGAGCCTGGACTCCTGCACTCGCGACATCTACCCGGCCGATGCCCGCTTTACTCCGGCTGCGCTGCTGGCCATGGTGCAGGGGGTGGCGAGCGCTGCGCTGCATCTGCACGGGCGCGGCATCCTGCACGGCGATCTCTACGCCCACAACATGCTGCACTCCTTGCAAGAGGAGGGGCGGCTGCTGCTCGGGGATTTCGGCGCCGCCTCCTGTTATGAGCGAACCGATGGTGAGCTGGCCGGCTTGCTGGAGCGCCTGGAAGTGAGAGCCTTCGGCTGCCTGCTGGAAGAGCTGCTGGCCCGCTGTGCCTCCCGTGACAACAGGCTGGATGCCCTGCATGCGCTAGTGGATGACTGTCTTGCCGAGGTGGTGGCGGTGCGTCCCGGCTTTGCCGAGATTGCCGCAAGGCTTGCTGCGGTGGCGCCGGTCATCTGCGCCGAGCCAGTTTTGCTCTGATCCGGCTCGCCCTGCCGTCGCGGTAGTAGCAGGCGCAAAGCAGGCGAAAAAGAGCAGGAGTGGATGACAAAAAGATGTCAAAAGGGGGCCTTCGGGCCCTTTTTTGTTTTGTTCCGCTTTTTTGGGCAAAAGTTGCGGCTGCCGCCTTGTTGGTGCTTGCGTGCAGCGGGCTAAGTTGTGATATTGAGGCATCTTTACATGACAGGGGTGACTGGATGGAAGCGGCTTTTTGGCATCAGCGTTGGGAAGAGAACCGGATCGGCTTTCATCAGGCGGATTTCAATCGCTGGCTGCAATCCTGGTGGTCGGCCCAGCAGCAGGGCGAGCCCGTGCTGGTGCCCCTGTGCGGCA
The DNA here is from genome assembly GCF_027707985.1 of Aeromonas sp. QDB03. Lineage (NCBI taxonomy): Bacteria > Pseudomonadati > Pseudomonadota > Gammaproteobacteria > Aeromonadales > Aeromonadaceae > Aeromonas > Aeromonas sp. QDB03. Next base: position 378,128 of record NZ_JAPCJG010000001.1, read on the forward strand.
AGTCCCGCGACATGCTCTGGCTGAGCGGGCAGGGCCATCCGGTCGACGGGTTCGAGCTCTCGTCCGTCGCCATCAACAGCTTTTTCAGCGAGAACAAGCTGAGCGACACTGTGAGTGCCGAGGGGCCCTATCAGTGCCATCAGCACGACAGCCTGCGCATCTATGAGGGGGATTTTTTCGCCGCCCCCGAACTTGGCCGCCGCTATCGGCTGGCCTACGACAGGGCGGCTCTCATCGCGCTGCCGACCGCCATGCGCCGTCAATATGCCGAGCTGATGAGCCGGCTTATCGAGGCGGGTGGTCAGATCCTGCTGGTGACTCTGGAATATCAGCCGGAGCAGCAGCGCCAGCCGCCGTTCTCGGTGGGGGAGATGGAGGTGCGCACCCTGTTCGAGCGCCACTTCCAGGTTGAGGTGCTGGGGCGAGCGGCCGAGCTTGATCACCCCAGGGTGCTGTCGGGCCAGCTCTCCTACTTCGACGAGGTGGCCTACCGGCTGGTGCGCCGTCCAGAGGCTTGACCAAAAGCGTGAGCCGAGGCGATAAAATTCGCCATAAAGCTGCAGCTGGTTGACTCTTTATTACCTCCTTTGACATAGATCAACGTGACAAGGGAGGGGAGTGCCTAAGATGAGCCTGTTTCTCAATCACTGTTGTCATCGGCAGGCGCGCTCTGGTTTGGGACTGCCCGCCGACCATCAACTCAGTGTCTGATTTTCACGCTCATGTTCACTTTTGGCGGCTCTGGTCGCAATTGATTATGGTTTTTCCAGCCGACCCCACGGGGTCGGCTTTTTATTGGCTGCAAGAAGGGGAACAGGAGGCCTGATCAGGCCTCGAAGGTGACGGCATTGAGTCGGAACGAACGCGGGTCGTCTATGAACTGGCCGGTGATGCGCTCGTCGTGCTCGTGGCCCTGGCCATAGCTGCAGAGGATCAGCCGATCCGACGTTCTCGATCTCAGCTGGGTGATAAAGCGCACCAGATCGGCGCGGCTCAGGTTGCCCACCTCTTCGCACACCCTTTCGCGCTGATCAAAGCCCAGATCCTTGTTGCCGATGCTGACCCACAGCCGCTGGCCCCGACTGCGCAGGTTGGCATCCCGCTCGCTCAGCTGAGCCTGCAGGCCCGCCTTGCTGTCCTGCCACTGGCGGGCGGTGAGTTCGAGCATGGCCAGCGGAAACAGGTCGATGAACTCCTCCACCGCATCCAGCAGGATCTGCGGCCCGGCCACCGGCGACTGAATGTAGAAGATGAGACCGGGATGGCGGTTGAGGGGCAGGTTGCCGGCCCCCACCACGTAGCCGAGCTGCTGGCGGGTGCGCAGCTCGTGAAAGAAGGTGGAGGACATGATGTGGTTGGCCAGGGTGAAGCAGGCCAGATCCCGCGCCCGGGTGGTGTGCGACTGGTAGTAGACCAGCAGGGCCGAGTCTTCATGCTCGCAGCCCTGTTCGCGAATGAGGGTGCCCCTGTCCTGAATGGAGATGAGCGGGCGACGGGTTTCGGCACTGGGCTGGCTGTTGACGCCGAGGTGGCGCTCCAGCAGGGCGGCGAGCTCGAGGGCCTCGGCGGCGGTCCAGTCGCCGTGCACCAGGGTCTCTACGTGCACCTCGGCAAAGAGGCTCGCCACGAAGGCGGGCATCTCGTTCAGCTCGACGCTGCGCAGGTGGCGCAACAACTGCTCGAACGGCGGGTTGTTGGGCTGCAGCAGGCTGGTGAGCTGGTTGAACAGCTGGGAGATGGGGCGCGCCTTGGACTGGTTATCCCAGTTGCGAATGAGCTGCTCTTTGATCTCGCTAAAGCGGGCCGGATCCGGGTAACCCAAGGTGCGGTTGCCGAGGATCATGTCGAGCAGCAGTGGCTGCTTGTCGGCAAAGCCGCTCAGGTTGATGGTAAAGCCGCCCTGGTGGGCATAGATCTGGTAACCGAGCCCCGCCAGCTCCGCCGGGTAGGTGAGGGCGTTGAGGTGGTCGGTGAGCAGTTCCACCGCGAGGCGTGCCATAGCGATGTGGCGCGGGCTCTTGACCGCGTGCTCGCTGTCGATGGAGATGTAGAGGTTGCCCTTGGGCACGCTGAACTGATGCTCGTGCAGGTGCCAGAGCCGAAAGCCGGGCCGATCGATGAGACAGGCGGGCATGTCGGCGATGAGCTCGGGCGTGCGCACGTCGAGCCGGTTGCTGATGAAGGGGTTGGGCAGCGGCAGGGCCAGCGCCGGATCCGGTTCGCTCTGCTGCCAGCGGATCTTCTCCGCCTCGGTGATGGTGGTCACGCTGTAGGGGGTCTGATACCAGCGGGCCAGCCGGTCCGTGCCGAGCTCCGGCGCCGTGATGGTCAGGCGCAGGTTGTGGGGGGTGAGCTTGGCGAGCAGGCGACGAATGAGCGGCTCGTCGTATGCGCGCATCATGTAGTCGCCGTAGAGCAGGTCATCGGGAGCATAGCTGAACAGGTTCAACACCAGCCCGGAGACAGTGTCGAGCGCCCGGCCCCGCTCCTGGAAGCGGAAGGCGGACTCAAGCACGGTGCGTTTCTCTTCATAACGCCAGGTTTCCACCCCGCCGCGCTCGATGAGCTTCAAGTAGCCGAACAGGGCCGCCACTATCTCGTTGACGTGCTCGAGCCCGAGCGGGGTCAGCCCGAAGTTGACGCCAAAATCCTTGAAGTTGGCGCCGCTGATGCCACCGCCGGCGGAGAGCTGGTTGACCCAGCCCTTCGCTTTCAGCAGAGAGAGCAGGCTGCCATCCCCTTCGTAGCCGATGAGGTGGCTCAGGAAGGTGAGGGGCTTCTTGTCGTAATACTCATCCACGTTGGGCAACGGGAAGGTGAGCGCGAGTTTGCGGGTCTCCTTGACCGGGTTGATCTGGATGCGAATGCCCAGATCATCGAGCCGGTAGAGGGGCATCTCGAGGGTCGGCGTTCCCAAATTGCGATTCAAAATGGGAGCGAAAAAGCGATCGCACCAGCCGAGCTGAGTCTCGATAGTGGCTGGCGAGATCATCACCAGCGCCATGCGATCCGCACTGTAGTGGGTTTCGTAAAACCGGATGAGGTCGGAGCGCAGATCCCGGCCGGGCAGGTCGGCCAGGGTATCCAGGTTGCCCACCGAGAATTTGGCGAAGGGGTGAGCGGGATTGACCGTCTCCTTATGCACCTGGTAGCTGCGGCGCACGTCGTCCTGCAGCTTGAGGCGGTATTCGGAGTCGACCGCGTTGCGCTCCTTGTCTACCCACTCGGGATCGAAGGTGGGGCAGATGAAGAACTGGGAGAAGCGATCCAGCCCGGCCTCGAAGAAGCCGTTGTCGATCTCGAAGAAGAAGTTGGTGAACTCGGTACCGGTCCAGGCGTTGTTGCTGCCGCCATGACGGCTCATAAATTGCTGGTATTCACCAGGTTTGGGATAGGTGCAGGTGCCAAGGAACAGCATATGCTCAAGGAAATGAGCCATCCCCTGCCGGTCCGCCGGATCGTCGAAGTGGCCGGTGTTGACGGCCAGGGAGGCGGCAGACTTGTCGGTGTCGGGATCGCAGATCAACAAGACCCTGAGCCGGTTTGCCAGCTCCAGATAGTGGTACTGCCGATGGTCGTTGGGACTGGCATATGGGCTCATTGGCGCGTGACTCTTGTTGGATTTATTTGAATTTAAACATGATTATCGACCCCGCTACCCGGTGAGGCAAACCCTTTTCTGAGAGGTAGCGCAATTGTTTCCCCCGGCATGGCGGGGTAAGATCCCCCCGCTATCAAAACAGGCCCGTTGGGCGAGGTTGTAATGAAAATCTACATCATGCGTCATGGCCAGGCTGGCATGAATGCGAAAACAGATGAACAGCGTCCACTGACCGAGCAGGGAATCGAAGAGTCCATCCACATGGCCCGCTGGCTGGCCCCTCAGCTTGGCGACAAGCTGGATCGGGTGATCCACAGCAACTATCTGCGCGCCAAACAAACCTGGCAGAGCATATGCAGTGAATTACCCAAGGCAGGGGCCGTCGAAGAGAGTGGTGACATCACCCCCTATGGCGATCCGGCCTTCGTGGCAAGTTACCTCACCGCGCTGGCGGCCAAGCACGACAGCATTCTGATGGTGAGCCACCTGCCGCTGGTGGGATATCTGGTGCAGAGCCTCTGTCCGGCAGCCGGTGCCCCCATGTTTGCCACCTCAGGTCTGGCCTGTATCGAGTGGCAAGATGGCAAGGGGGTCTTGCTCTGGTTGGAAGGACCACATACAATACGCTAAAAGTTAATAAAAAGTTATAGATTGGTTTTTTGGGGAAGAGAGTTGCGATTTTTCCGGATTTTTATACAGAATTTACGGAATTATTTCGCAGAAGCTGCTGTCATACGGATACAACTGCAAGAGGTTGCAAACGATGAGAGTGTTCAAGAAGTACCTGCCGCTGATGGTGGCAAAACATGTCAAAACCTTCTTCAAGGGGCGGATTTACATCCACGGCAGAGGACGCTTTGACTTCCAGTCCGGCCTGCTGATGATGCCCACGTCGGCGGACATTCCCCACCGCCAGACCGTGGTCGAGGTCAACGAGTTGATCTCGAGGCTGCACATGGATGCGGCGTGATTGCTTCGTCACCTCGCTGATCCGCGTCATGCCCGCCACCGTGCGGGCATGACTGTTTTTGGGCTCCCTCCGGCCTCTTCAGCGCTGTTCGAACCCCTTTATGTCAGCCAATTCTGCCTTGGCGGCACGGCGCTTGCTAATCCTGTTGACCCCCCTATACTGCCGCCAGAAATACCCGCTGCTTTTTTCTGGATATAGTGATGCCACTTGCCTTCTTGTTTCCCTTCTCCTGCATGGCCATCTGGGCCGGCAACGCCATCGTCAGCAAACTGGCGGTGGGGGTGCTCTCGCCGGCGGCGCTGGCCTGGTCGCGCTGGATGGTGGCCGCCATCATCTTGACGCCGTTCCTTGCGCACCGAGCCTGGCGGGATCGCGCCAAGCTGCGCGCCGGCTTCTATCAGCTGGCGGCGTTGGCCCTGCTTGGCATGGTGCTCAACCAGACCTTCGGCTATTACGCGGCGCAGACCCTGGGGGCCACCGAGATTGGCCTGATGATGGGGCTCACCCCCTTGATGACGGTGCTGCTCAGCATCTGGTTGCTGCACGAGCGCCCTACCTGGGGGGCGCTGCTTGGCGGCGTCATCTCCATCCTGGGGCTGGCGATTTTGCTGGGGCAGGGGGATCCCGCCCGTCTCTTTACCCAGGGCATCCACATCGGCTCCGTCTACATGCTGCTGTCGGCGGGCACCTATGCGCTTTACAGCGTGTTGCTCAAGAAGTGGGATCTGGGGCTCGACAACTGGTCCATGCTCTACGGCCAGGTGCTCTGCAGCCTGCTGTTTCTCACCCCGTTCTACCTGCTGGTGGACGGGCAATGGCCGGACGGCCGGGCACTCTGGCTGATCCTCTATGCGGGGATCCCGACCTCGGCCCTGTCGCCCTGGCTGTGGATGCAGGGCATCGCTCTGCTCGGGGCAAGCCGCACCGCCATCTTCATGAACCTGCTGCCGGTGATGACCGCCGCTCTGGCCATCAGCTGGCTCGGCGAGAAATTGACCAGTTATCATCTGATCGGCGGCGGCATGACCCTGTTTGGGGTGCTGCTGGCCCAGTTGCTGGTGCAGCCTGTGGTGCTGCGCCGGCGCAGGGTGGCGTTGGCCGCCTGCCGGGACGAGTGAGAAAAAAGACCGCCGAAAGGCGGTCTTTTTGTCTGCGGGGTAGCGAACCTTATTGCGCGGTCAGATAGAGGTCTTTCGAGTAGACCAGATCCTGCGGGTTCTGATAGGGGTAGCCCTTGATGTTGGGTTTGAGCAGGCGGGACTTGACGTAGAAATAGACCGGGGCGATGGGCGCTTCTGCATCGATCAGGGCCTCGGCCTGCTGATAGAGCTGGTTGCGTTCGGCCGGATCCCTGGCGTCATGGGCCTTGGCCAGCAGGGCGTCATACTGCTTGTTGAACCACTTGCCGCTGTTGGCGCTGCTGCTGGAGGTCATGATGTCGAGGAAGGTGGAGGCATCGTTGTAATCCCCGTTCCAGGCGTAGCGGCTGACCCCGAAGTCCCCTTCGTTGAGGGCCGACACCATGGTCTTCCACTCCATGTTGTTGAGCTTGGCCTGCACCCCCAGGTTGTGCTTCCACATGGAGGAGATGGCCAAGGCTATCTTCTTGTGCCCCTCATTGGTGTTGTAGAGGATGTCCACAGCCAGCGGCTTGCCAGGGCCATAACCCGCTTCGGCGAGCAGCGCCTTGGCCTGCTTGATCCGCTCCTCCTTGCTCATCTGCTCGCTGGCCGGTCGCTTGAGCTCGAAGCCGTCCACTATGGGAGGCGTCAGGCTGAAGGCGGAGATCTGACCCTGCCCCAGGAGCTTCTCGGTGATGGTGTCCCGGTCGATGGCCAGGGAGAGCGCCTTGCGCACCTTGGGATTGTCGAACGGTTTGCGCTGGGTGTTGAACACGTAGTAGTAGGTGGCCAGGGTCGGCACGCTCACCAGCTCCTGCGGGCTCTGCTGCTTGAGCTGCTTGTACTGCTCGAGCGGATAGCTGGTGTAGTGCAGCTCGCCGGCGCGATAGCGGTTGTAGGCGGCGGTGTCGGAGACGATCTCCAGATAGAACACCTTGTTCAACACCGTATGCTGGTTGTCCCAGTAATGGGGGTTGCGCTCGGAGATGAGACGCTCGTTGGGGGTCCACTCCTTGAGCACGAAGGCCCCGTTGGAGACGATGTTGCCCGGCTTGACCCACTCATGACCGAACTTCTCGATGGTCGCCCTCGGCGCCGGGAAGGTGGTGTAGTGGGAGAGGGTCTTCAGGAAGAAGGGCACCGGGTTTTTCAAGGTGATCTGCAGGGTATGGGCATCGAGCGCCTTGATGCCCAGCGTATCCGGGCTCTGCTTGCCCTGAATGACCTCGGCGGCATTGGTGACGCCGGTCAGCTCGATGAACCAGGCGTAGTTGGAGGCATTCTTGGGATCCGCCGCCCGCTGCCAGCCATAGACGTAATCGGCCGCCGTCACCGGCTCGCCGTTGGACCATTTGGCATCGGGTCTGAGCTTGAAGGTGTAGACGGTGCCCGTGGAGTCGAGCTCGTAGCCAAGGGCGCCGGCAGGCTGCAGCTTGCCGTCCCCGTCCAGGGTGTAGAGCCCCTCGAACAGATCGTTGACGATTTCGCTGCCCGCGCTCTCTTCCACCATCTGGGGGTCGATAGAGGCGGGTTCGGTACCTATGTTGCGGATGAAGGTTTGCTGTTCTGCCGGCAGCAACTTGGTACCGGCCGGTACCTGGGCTGCCAGGGCGGGGAGTGCGAACAGGGCGGCAACCGTGCCGGCAATGAGTGTCCTTTTCATTGAATATCCTTATGTTTTTTTGCTTCCAAAGCCGGGCCAGTGTGCGGGATTGATGGCGAGATCTCAAGAGGCAGACAGGTCCCCCATGGCATGTGTCCCAGATAGGGGGCATGGCGGGGATCTTGCCACCCTCATGGCGACATCTTCGTGAGTTTTTGCCACGAATTAACATCGAAAAAGTTACCGATTGAAACCAGATTGAGGGCTATTTCGGGCGAAAAAGGCGGGGGAGATGTGCGTTTATTCAGCGGCTTAATTCGCTGCAAAAACAAAAAACAGGCGTTACATTAGGTTACAAAACAAGGCTGCCGAGGATCGGCACTTTTTTTGTCTATGCGTGCAAACGTTTTCAAAGCCAACGGAAACGATCTTAAAGGAACAATAATGCGAAACATGATCACCATGGGCGAGTTCATCGTCAAAAAGCAGGCGGATTATCCCACCGCGACCGGCGAGCTGACCTCGCTGCTCAGCTCCATCCGCCTGGCCGCCAAGGTGGTGAACCGGGAGATCAACAAGGCGGGGCTGGCGGACATCATCGGCTCCATGGGCGCTGAAAACGTGCAGGGCGAGGTGCAGCAGAAGCTGGACGTTTACGCCAACGAGCGCTTCAAGGCGGCGCTGGAAGCCCGTGGCGAAGTGTGCGGCATGGCCTCCGAAGAGGAGGAAGATTTCGTCTCCTTCGATTCCGAGCTCTCCCGTCACTCCAAGTACGTGGTATTGATCGACCCCCTCGATGGCTCCTCCAACATCGACGTCAACGTCTCCGTCGGCACCATCTTCTCCATCTACCGCCGGGTCAGCAAGCCGGGCGCCGGCGTCACCCTGGAAGACTTCCTGCAGCCGGGCAACCGCCAAGTCGCCGCCGGTTACGTGGTCTACGGCTCCTCGACCATGCTGGTCTACACCACCGGCTTTGGCGTCAACGGCTTTACCTACGACCCTTCCATCGGCTGCTTCTGCCTCTCCCACGAGAACATCCGCATTCCGGAGGAGGGCAAGATCTACTCCATCAACGAGGGCAACTACATCAAGTTCCCGGACGGGGTGAAGAAGTACCTCAAATATTGTCAGGAGCGGGACGAGGCTACCCACCGTCCTTACACCTCCCGCTACATCGGCTCCTTGGTCTCCGATTTTCACCGCAACCTGCTCAAGGGCGGCATCTACATCTATCCGTCCGGCACCAACTCGCCGAACGGCAAGCTGCGCCTGCTCTATGAGTGCAACCCCATGGCGTTCCTGGTGGAGCAGGCCGGTGGCAAGGCGTCAGACGGCTTTGGCCGCATCATGGACATCCAACCCACCGCGCTGCACCAGCGTACCCCCTATTTCGTGGGCTCCACCAAGATGGTGGATCGGGCCGAGGCCTTCATGCGCGAGTTCTCCGCGCACGAGAACCCGGCCAATCAGGCATGACGGTCAACGTCACGGGATAAAAAACGGGAGCCATCAAGGCTCCCGTTTTAGTTGGGCGAGCGGCTGGCCGCTCCATCACCGCCCCCTCAGGGGCTGGCGTGGCTGGCGAGATCCGCCAGCAGGCCGTCCACCAGCTTGAGGCGCATGGCCCTGTCCTGGGTCGGCACCTGGAAGCGCAGCCGGGTCGGCCCGTCCATCTTGTAGATGCGCGGCTGCTCGGAGAGCAGCTTGACCAGATAGGCAGGGTTGACCTTGGTCTCCTGGGTAAAGTCCAGATAGCCGCCGCGCTCGCTCATCTCCACCCGGCGAATGCCCAGCGCCGTGGCGCGCTGGCGGAAGGCGGCCAGCTCCAGCAGGGTTTTGGTTGGCTCCGGCAACAGGCCGAAGCGGTCGATCAGCTCCACTTTCAGTTCGCGCAGCTCCTGCTCGTCCGCCGCACTGGCGATCCGTTTGTACATGGAGAGCCGCATGTTGACGTCCGGAATATAGTCGTCCGGCAACAGCGCCGGCAGGCGCAGCTCCACCTCGGTGTGCTGGCTCATGAGCTGTTCCAGCGACGGCTCCTTGCCCGATTTCAGCGCCTCGACCGCCTGCTCCAGCATCTCCATATAGAGGGTGAAGCCGACCGATTCAATCTGGCCGCTCTGATCGTCACCGAGCAGTTCGCCGGCGCCGCGGATCTCCAGATCGTGGGTGGCCAGTGCAAAGCCGGCGCCGAGATCTTCAAGGGACGCAATGGCCTCCAGCCGCTTGGCCGCATCCTTGGTCATCAGTTTGGGATGGGGGGTGAGCAGGTAGGCATAGGCCTGGTGGTGGGAGCGACCGACCCGGCCCCGCAGCTGGTGCAGCTGGGCCAGACCGAGATGATCCGCCCGATCCATGATGATGGTGTTGGCGCTCGGCACATCGATGCCGGTCTCGATGATGGTGGTGCAGACCAGCAGGTTGAAGCGCTGGTGGTAGAAGTCCGACATCACCCGCTCGAGCTCGCGCTCACGCATCTGGCCGTGGGCGATGCCGATGCGCGCCTCCGGCACCAGCTCGGCAAGATCCGCCGCGCACTTCTCGATGCTCTCCACGTCGTTGTGCAGGTAGTAGACCTGGCCGCCGCGCTTCAATTCCCGCAGCACCGCCTCGCGGGTGACCGCCGGCTCCTGCTGGCGCACGAAGGTCTTGATGGCGAGCCGCTTGGCGGGCGGGGTGGCGATGATGGAGAGATCCCGCATGCCCGACATCGCCATGTTGAGGGTGCGCGGAATGGGGGTGGCGGTGAGGGTGAGGATGTCCACGTCGGCCCGCAGCGCCTTGATCTTCTCCTTCTGGCGCACCCCGAAGCGATGCTCCTCGTCGACGATGAGCAGCCCCAGATCCTTGAAGGTGAGCTCGGCGCCGAGCAGCTTGTGGGTGCCGATGATGATGTCGACCTTGCCTTCGGCGAGCTCTTTCATCACGGCGGTCTGCTCCTTGGCGGAGCGGAAGCGGCTCAGTACCTCGACCCGCACCGGCCAGTTGGCGAAGCGGTCGCGGAAGTTGTCGTAGTGCTGCTGGGCGAGCAATGTGGTGGGCACCAGCACGGCCACCTGCTTGCCGCCGTGCACTGCCACAAACGCCGCCCGCATCGCCACTTCGGTCTTGCCGAAGCCCACGTCGCCGCACACCAGCCGATCCATGCTCTTGGCCTGGCACATGTCGCCGAGCACCGCATTGATGGCGTTGAGCTGATCATCGGTCTCCTCGAACGGGAAGCCGGCGGCAAACTGGCGATAGGCCTCGCGGTCATGTTTGAAGGCAAAACCGTGACGGGCCGCCCGCATGGCATAGACATCCAGCAGCTCGGCTGCCACGTCGCGCACCTTTTCGGCCGCCTTGCGCCGGGCCTTGACCCAGGCCTCGCCGCCGAGCTTGTGGCTGGGCGGGTTGTCCGAGCCGGTATAACGGCTGATCAGGTGCAAACTGGTGACCGGCACGAACAACTTGTCGCCGCCGGCGTATTCCAGGGTCAGAAACTCGGTGGGTAGGCCGCCGGCATCGATGGTTTCCAGCCCCAGATAGCGGCCGACCCCGTGATCCAGGTGCACCACCGGCTGACCCTGGGTCAGCTCGCCGAGGTTTCGGATCACCGCATCCGAGCTCAGGTTCTTGCTCTTCTCCCGTTGCCGTTTGCTGCGGATCTTGCCGCCCAGCAGTTCGGTCTCGGTGATGAGCGCGAGCTCCTCTTGCCCCGGCTCTCGCAGCAAGAAGCCGCGCTCGAGCGGTGCCACCAGCAGGCCGTGACGGGCCTTGCTGGTGATGAAGGCATCGAGTGACGCGAACTCCTTGGGCTGCAGCGCGATGCGGGCCAGCAGATCGCCCAGTACCTCGCGCCGCCCCTCGGACTCCACCGCAAACAGGGTGCGCCCGGTAAAACCTTGCAGGAACTGGTTGAGGGCCAGCAGCGGCTGCTCCTTGCTGTGATCGAGCTGCAGCTCGGGCAGCGCCGAGATGGGCAGGTCGTGCTGGCCCGCATCACCGGCGGTGGGGGCCTCCTGCAGCCGCACGGCCGCGTACTGGCCGAGCGCCGCAAACAGCTGCTCCACCGGCAGATAGATCTGCTGGGGGGGCAGCAGGGGCCGGGTATTGTCCCAGCGCCTGTCTTCGTAGCGTTGAGCGATGTCGTTCCAGAAGCGCTGGGCGGCGGGGTAGATCTCCCCCACGGTCAGCAGCAGGGTGTGGTCCGGCAGGTGGTCAAACAGGCTGGCGGTCTGCTGGAAGAAGAGCGGCAGATAGTACTCGATGCCGGCCGGCCAGCGCCCCTTGCTCACCTCCTGATAGACGGAGCCCTCGGCGCGGGAGATCTCGAACTGTTCGCGATACTGGCCACGAAACAGCTCGATGGCCCCCTCGTCGGTGGGAAACTCCCTGGCCGGCAACAGGCTGACGCTCTTGACCGGCTCGCTGGAGCGCTGGGTCTCGGGGTCGAACGGGCGGATGGAGTCCACCTCGTCGTCGAAGAAGTCGATGCGATAGGGACTGCGGCTGCCCATGGGGAAGAGATCGAGCAGGGAGCCGCGGGCGGCAAATTCGCCGTGTTCCAGCACCTGCTCCACCGCCACATAGCCCGCCTCGGCGAGGCGCGCGCGCAGCTGCTGCAGATTGAGGCGCTGGCCGCTTTTCACCATCAGGCTGTACTTGTCGAGATAGACCCGGGGCGCCGTGCGCAGCATCAGGGTGGAGATGGGCACGATCAGCACGCCGCTGCTCATCTGCGGCAGCTTGTAGAGGGTCTCGAGCCGCTGGGAGATGATGTCCTGATGGGGGGAGAAGGTGTCGTAGGGCAGGGTCTCCCAGTCCGGGAACAGCAGCACCGGACAGCCCGTGTCGGCCAACAGGTATTGCAGTTCCTGTTCGAGGCGCAGGGCGCTCGGGGTATCGGCGGTCACCAGCAGGACGGGGCGATGAGCCTCCTGGGTGAGGCGGGCGGCCATCAGCGAGAGGCTGCTGCCTGTCAGCTGGCCGAGCGTTAACTTTTGGCCCGCCTTGGCGGGCAAGGCGGGAAGCTTCATTGGCATCATTCGATTCTTTTAACGTTGACGGTCTTGCGCACGAAGTTTGAGTTGTTTGGACTGGATATGCAGGCTGGCACGTACCAGCAGTTCACGGTCATCCTCGCGGATCCGCACATAGTCGAGCATCACGTGGGTGCCGTGCTCGCTCGGTTCCAGCTGCTTGACCTGGCCGTAGCAGTAGATGGCGGAGGCCTCTTCGCGCAGGAAGATCTTGAGCCGCACTATCTGGTGCAGGTGCGGCACCTCGCCGTGGCCCTGGCGCGGATGCAGGTAGGTCAGCTGGCCGGCGCCAAAGCGCAGGGTGTGGAAGCGATGTTCCGGGTGATCCTGCACCGACAGCACATAGCCCATGATCATGTCGATCTTGCGCGACTGCTGGTTGATGATCTCCACCAGATCGTGCATCGAATCGTTCTGATTGCGGATCAGGCGGCTGGTCACCATGTCGATGGAGGTAATGGCGGAGGCGATGCGAAAGGGTTCGGGCAGCTCGGCCTCCAGTGCTTCCAGCGAGGGCAGATGAAAGTCACCGGGCATGGGGATCACATTGACCGGTGTGGCATGGGTGACACTGAAGAACTGTTCCTGCATGGAGGCTATCCCTTGTTGTCATAGACGGTTTCCCTTTATTATCCGGTATCTTATTTTGTTGGCAATGTAGATATCCTTGAAGACTGGACTTTTTCAGCCACTGTCGCTGGCCATCGGCCTGCGTTATGCAGGCTCGCGACGCAGCAATCGCTTCGTTTCATTTATCTCCCTGTTTTCCACTTTCGGCATCGCCATCGGGGTCGCCGCCCTGATGGTGGTCATCTCGGTGATGAACGGTTTTGAAGGGCAGCTCAAGGGCCGCATCCTGGGGGTGATCCCCCATGTGGTGGTGACCAGCCCGGCGGGGCGCATCGATGTCGCGCCGCAGGGCCTGCCCGATCTGACCAGGCTGCCGCACGTGATTGCCCATGCCCCCATGCTCGACAGCGAAGGCATGTTGCAAAGCCCCGGTCAGCTCACCGGCGTCAGCGTGCAGGGCATCGATCCCGCCCAGTGGCCCAAGGACGACATCCTGCACGCCCAGATGCAGATGGGGCGTCTGGACAGCCTGCAGGCGGGCGAATACCACATCGTGCTGGGGCAGGGGGTGGCCAATCGTCTCAAGGTCTCCATGGGCGACCAGGTCCGTCTGATCCTGACCGAAGGCACCCGCTTCACCCCGTTTGGCCGGGTGCCGGCCCAGCGTCTCTTCACCGTCTCCGGCATCTTCGGGGTCGGTGCCGACGTGGACAGCCAGGTCGCCCTGATTGCGCTGGGGGATGCCCAGCGCATGCTGCGATTGCCTGCGGATCAGGTGGGTGGCATCCGCCTCTGGCTGGATGACCCCTTCGCCGCCGACGAGGTGGTGAAGACGGCGCTGCCGGACGGGCTGGAGTGGCAGGACTGGCGCCGCGAGCGCGGCGAGCTGTTCCAGGCGGTGGCCATGGAAAAACGGATGATGGGGCTGATGCTGGTACTGATCATCGCGGTCGCCACCTTCAACATCCTCTCCGCCCTGGTGATGGTGGTGACCGACAAGGAAGGAGAGGTGGCCATCCTGCGTACCATGGGCATGAGTGAGGCCGGCATCGTCAAGATCTTCATGGTGCTGGGGGCCTCCAGCGGGGTCATCGGCGCCCTGTTCGGCGGTCTGGCGGGACTGGCGCTCTCCATGGGGCTCAACCCCTTGCTCGATGCGGTGGGGCTCAACCTCTACATGACGGCCGGCGGCTCGGGCTTGCCGGTCATCGTCGAACCCGCCCAGGTCGTGACCATTTTGCTGGGCGCCGTGCTGCTCAGCTTCAGCGCCACCCTCTACCCGGCGGCCCGTGCGGCCCGGGTCAAACCGGCCGAGGCGCTGCGTTATGAATAATTCATCTTCTGTTGTTACTGGTGCCGGTGTTGCTGCCGGCGCCAGCGTTGTTACAGGTGCAAGTGGAGCCTCCTTTATGAATCAATCCGTCTCCTGCGAGCCGCTGCTGCGCTGTCAGGCCCTCAACCATGTCTATAAAGAGGGCGATCTGGAGACCCAGGTACTCAAGGGCATCGATCTTAGCGTGGCGCCCGGCGAGATGCTGGCGGTGGTGGGCAGCTCGGGCTCCGGCAAGACTACCCTGCTGCACCTGATGGGGGCGCTCGACAACCCCTCCAGCGGCGCCGTGCTGTTCAAGGGGCAGGACATCCATCGCTGGGACAGCCGTACCCAGGCGAAGTTTCGCAATCAGGAGCTGGGTTTTGTTTACCAGTTCCACCACCTGCTCTCCGAATTCACCGCGCTGGAAAATGCCGCCATGCCGCTGCTGATCGCCGGTGAGTCGGTGAAGAGCGCGACCGACAAGGCGAGCCGGATGCTGGGGCGGGTAGGGCTCTCCCACCGTCTCAACCACCGACCGTCCGAGCTCTCCGGTGGCGAGCGCCAGCGGGTGGCCATCGCCCGTGCCCTGGTCAACGAACCCAGCCTGGTGCTGGCAGACGAGCCCACCGGCAACCTGGATCACGCCAGTGCCACCGCCGTCTATGAACTGCTCTGCGAGCTCAACCGCGAGCTCGGCACCGCGTTCGTGGTGGTGACCCACGATCTCAGCCTGGCAGCCAAGCTCCATCGCCGGGTGACCCTGGTGAGCGGCGTGATGGCGGAGGTCGCCTGATGTTCAAACCGCTGCCCCTGTTTCTGGGCCTGCGTTACAGCCGCTCCCGCCGTCGCAACGGCTTCATCGCCTTTATCTCCGCCTCTTCTCTCATCGGTATCGCCCTCGGGGTGATGGCGCTGATCCTGGGGCTCTCTGCCATGAACGGCTTTGAGCGGGAGCTTAAAAACAGGGTGCTCTCCGTGGTGCCCCACGGCGAGCTGATGGGGATGGAGGCACCGCTCCCCAACTGGCCCAAGCTGCGGGACTACCTGCTGGCCCAGCCCGGGGTGGAGGCTGCCGCCCCGGTGATCCGGCTCGACGGCCTGCTGGAGCACGGCAGTGCCCTCAAGGGACTGCAGGTGCGCGCCGTGCTGCCGGAGCTGGAAGCCAATCTGTCCGATGCGGGCAACTACATGACGGGGCGCGGTCTGCGCGAGCTGGAAGCCGGCGAGCACGGCCTCATCCTCGGCAAGACCATCGCCGACAAGCTGGGGGTCAAGATAGGGGATATTGTCACCCTGCTGCTACCTCAGGGCGGCGATGCCGCCGGCATCAAGAACCCGAAGCGCGAGTCTCTCACCGTGGTGGGGCTGCTCGAGATTGGTGGCCAGCTGGACGGTGTGCTCGGCTTCATGCATCTGGCGGATGCCCAGGCCATTACCGGCATGGGCAGTGCGGTAGAGGGCTTCAGCCTCAAGGTGAACGACGTGCTCAAGGCGCAGTCCATCACGGTGGCGGCCGCCCAGAAGTTCCCGCACTACGTCTACATCAGCAGCTGGATGAGCCGGCAGGGCTACCTCTATCAGGACATCCAGATGGTGCGTACCGTGATGTACGTGGTGATGCTGATGGTGGTGGCGGTGGCCTGTTTCAACATCGTCTCCACCCTGGTGATGGCGGTGAACGAGAAGCGCAGCGAGATCGCCATCTTGAAGACCATGGGGGCGAGCCCGGGCCAGATCCGGCTCACCTTCGTCATTCAGGGGATGGTGAACGGGGTGGCGGGCGCCTTGCTCGGCGCCCTGCTGGGCGGCCTGCTCTCCAGCAAGCTGACCCAGATCCTGGGGGGCATCGAGAAGCTCATTGGCCACCGTTTCCTCAACCCGGACATCTACTTCATCGACTTCCTGCCGACCGAGCTGCACATGCAGGACTTGCTCATCGTGACCGGCGCCGCCATCCTGATGAGCCTGCTGGCCACCCTCTACCCCGCCTGGCGGGCAAGCGGGCTGGTGCCGTCGCGCGAGCTGGGGCACTGATAGGCGGCATCTTGCTGCTGATAAAAACGAAGGGCCCGCCGGTGCAAACCGGCGGGCCCTGCTGTTTGGGGGATCTGGCTGGTTTAGTGGGCGTTGAGTTCATCCAGCGGCAGCGAGAAGCTCGCCACGAAGATGTCGATGAAGTAGCGCATCTCGTCGCTCATCCGGGCCGCCAGCATCTGCTCGAGGCGCTTGCGCGCCGGCTCGAACTCCCGGTTGCCGGCATTGATCTCTTCCAGGCACTTGGTATAGGCGCAGAGGGTGTCGGCATCCTTCACCAGTCTGGCCAGCTCGCCATCCTGGGCTGCTGAATCGAGCAGCGGGCGAAAATCCTCGACCAGCTCCGGCGGCAACATGCCCAGCAGGCGCTGCTCGGCGGCCAGCTCAATCTTCTTGTATTCGCGGGCAATCTCGGGATTGAAGTACTTGACCGGGGTGGGCAGATCGCCGGTCAGCACTTCGCTGCTGTCGTGGTAGAGGGCCATGACGGCGGCGCGATCGGCATCCACGCTGCCACCAAAGAGCCGGTTTTTGATGAGGCCGAGGGCGTGGGCCACCATGGCTACCTGCAAACTGTGCTCGGCGATGTTTTCGGGCTGGATGTTGCGCATCAGCGGCCAGCGGTAGATGAGCTTCATGCGGGCGAGATTGGCGAAGAAGTGGCTGGGCAGCATGGATGACCTCGAAGAGTGGCAATGAAAAAGGGCAGACCCTAGTCTGCCCTTTTTTACGGCTGGCGGCATCGCCTTCAGCGAATATAACGACCGGATTCGGCCTCCTGATTGGTGACGATCATCTGGCCGATGGGGGCCAGGCTGATGAGCGCCAGCTTGAGGTGTTGGATGCCGAACGGGATGCCGACGATGGTGACGAAGCAGGCCAGCGCCGAGGCGATGTGGCCGATGGCCAGCCAGATCCCGATCAGCACGAACCAGATGATGTTGCCAATCAGCCCCATGGTGCCGGTACCCATGTCGCTCAGACCGGTCATGGTCTTGCGGTTGACCGCCTGCTTGCCAAACGGGAAGAAGGTGAAGGTGCCGATGACGAAGCAGGCGCGTCCCCAGGGGATCCCGATGAGGGAGATAAAACAGATCAGCCCGGCCAACCACCAGGCCAGCCCCATGAAGACGCCTCCCAGTACGAACCAGAGCAGATTGAACAAGAAGCGGAAAAAGGCCATGTCGGTGACTCCAGACTTATCAAGATGGCTGCCACCATAACGAGCGATGGTCATGGACGCAATGGTTGAAGGGGCGGGGTGGACAATTTGGGTCGCAGGGGGCGAAAAGAGACCTCGATGGAGAGATATGAGGTGAAAAAGTAGGCTCTTGCACGAAAAAAGGTGAGCAAGTGCAAATTCTTGCGGCTTGTGTGCTTGAAGTCGGCCCCGCTATTCCCCATATAAGGGGCAGTTTGGCGGGAATTGTGCCATCCCCTGCCCGGTTGGGGGACGTGTGGCTCGACTCGATCAAAGTGCGCCGCTATAATGTCGCGTCATATTTTCTCATCACAAAGACAGTCGTTGTCTTTATAAACAGGAAGACTCCGGGCTTTGCCCAGGGGCAATAAAGGGTCAGCACGCAGTGCTGAGTTGAACGAGGTAGAAGAATGCAAGTTTCTGTAGAGACAACCCAGGGTCTGGAACGCCGTCTTACCATCACCGTACCGGCCGCTACCGTTGACGCCGCCGTGCGCAAAGAATTGAACGGCCTGGCCAAAACCCGTCGCATCGACGGTTTCCGTCCTGGCAAGGCTCCGGTTGCCATCATCAAGAAGATGTTCGGCGCCATGGCTCATGCTCGCGTTGCTGACGAAATGATGCAGAGCAACTTCATCAAGGCCATCATCGAAAACAAACTGAGCCCGGCCGGTGCCCCGACCATGGATCCGAAAGAGATCCAGGAAGGTCAGGACTTCGAATTCACCGCGACCTTCGAAGTGTACCCCGAGTTTGAAGTGGCTGGCCTCGAGACCATCAAGGTCGAGAAGCCGGTTGCTACCGTGAAGGATGAAGATCTGGCCAACATGATCGACACCCTGCGCAAGCAGCACGCTACCTGGAGTGAAGTGGACGCCGCCGCTGCCGATGGCATGCGTGTGACCATGGACTTCGTCGGTTCCATCGACGGTGAAGAGTTCGACGGCGGCAAGGCCGAAGGCTTCAACCTGGTACTGGGTGCCGGTCGCATGATCCCGGGCTTCGAAGACGCCATCATGGGCAAGAAAGCAGGCGACGAGTTCACCATCGACGTGACCTTCCCGGCTGACTACCACGCTGAAAACCTGAAAGGCAAAGCTGCCAAGTTCGCTTCCAAGCTGAACAAGGTTGAAGAGCAGATCCTGCCTGAGCTGACCGAAGAGTTCGTCAAGCGTTTCGGCATCGAAAGCGGCAACGTTGAAGAGCTGAAAGCCGAAGTGCGCAAGAACATGGAGCGCGAACTGGCTCAAGCCCTGAAAAACAGCGTGAAAGAGCAGGTTCTGAACGGTCTGGTTGAAGCCAACCAGATCGATCTGCCGAAGGCTGCTGTTGCTCAGGAAATCGATGCCCTGCGTCAGCAGGCACTGCAGCGTTTCGGCGGCTTCCAGGGCGGCAACGCTCCTGAACTGCCGGCCGAGCTGTTCCAGGGCCAGGCCGAGCGTCGTGTACGCGTAGGTCTGCTGCTGGGCGACGTGATCCGTACCAACGAGATCAAGGCTGATGAAGCGCGCGTCAACAGCATTATCGAATCCATGGCCACTGCCTACGAAGATCCGAAGGAAGTGATCGAGTACTACCAGAAGAACGAACAGATGCTGAACGGCGTTCGCAACCTGGCAGTCGAAGATCAAGCCATCGACCTGATCCTGTCCAAGGCTCAGGTGACCGAGAAGGAAGTTGCATTTGACGAAGTGATCAACAAGTCCGGTGCCGCTGCCTAAGAACATTTGACTTAAGGTCAAGACTGTTAAGTATAATGGCTCGTGTGATCTCCACTCGGGCCATTTTATTTTAGGGACAATGCCTTATGTACAAGAACTATAACGATGTGACTGAATCCCCACGCAATGCGCTCATCCCGATGGTGGTAGAGCAAACCGCGAAAGGGGAGCGTTCCTACGACATCTATTCTCGTCTGCTGAAGGAGCGGGTGATCTTCCTGACCGGTCAGGTTGAAGATCACATGGCGAATCTGGTGGTGGCTCAGCTGCTGTTCCTAGAATCTGAAAATCCGGATCAGGACATCAGCATCTACATCAACTCTCCGGGTGGGGCCGTCACGGCCGGTATGTCCATTTATGACACCATGCAGTTCATCAAGCCGGACGTCAGCACGGTGTGCATGGGGCAGGCCTGCTCCATGGGTGCCTTCCTGCTGGCCGGTGGTGCCAAGGGCAAGCGTTTCTGCCTGCCCAATGCCCGCGTGATGATCCACCAGCCGCTGGGCGGTTTCCAGGGCCAGGCATCTGATATCCAGATCCATGCCCAGGAGATCCTGAAGATCAAGAATACCCTGAACGAGCGCCTGGCCTTCCATACCGGTCAGGACATGGCCACCATCGAGCGTGACACCGACCGTGACAACTTCATGTCGGCCGAGCAGGCCGTGGCTTATGGCCTGGTTGACGGTGTCCTGAGCCGCCGCGGCTGAGCCACGAGCTAGCCCGTATCATCGTCGAGGGCATCATCTTGTTTGATGATGCCCTCAATCGGCAGATCAGGCATGGGCAGGGTGTTCCGGACTGTTGTAAACTCAACAGGACAATCCATCCTCTATTGATAAAACGAGGTTGCTGAATGACAGAAAAACGCAAGGGTGAGGGTGATAAGCTGCTCTACTGCTCTTTTTGCGGCAAAAGCCAGCATGAAGTGCGCAAGCTGATCGCTGGCCCTTCCGTCTACATATGTGATGAGTGTGTCGAGCTGTGCAACGACATCATCCGCGAAGAGATCCGCGAGATCTCGCCTAAGCGCGATGGTAGCGAGCTGCCGACCCCTCATGAAATCCGCGCTCATCTGGATGACTATGTGATCGGGCAGGAGTACGCCAAGAAGGTGCTGGCGGTAGCCGTCTACAACCACTACAAGCGGCTGCGCAGCGGCAGCGAGTCCGGTGGTGTGGAGCTGGGCAAATCCAACATCCTGCTGATCGGTCCGACCGGCAGCGGCAAGACCCTGCTGGCGGAAACCCTGGCTCGTCTGCTGGACGTTCCCTTCACCATGGCCGATGCCACCACCCTGACCGAAGCCGGTTATGTGGGCGAGGACGTGGAGAACATCATCCAGAAGCTGCTGCAAAAGTGCGACTACGACGTAGAGAAGGCCCAGCGTGGCATCGTCTACATCGACGAGATCGACAAGATTTCCCGCAAGTCGGACAACCCCTCCATCACCCGCGACGTGTCCGGGGAAGGGGTGCAGCAGGCCCTGCTCAAGCTGATCGAAGGGACCATCGCTTCCGTGCCGCCGCAAGGTGGTCGCAAGCACCCGCAACAGGAGTTCTTGCAGGTTGATACCTCCAAGATCCTGTTCATCTGCGGCGGTGCCTTTGCCGGTCTGGACAAGGTGATCGAGCAGCGCTCCGTCAAGGGCACCGGCATCGGTTTTGGTGCCGAGGTCAAGTCCAAGAGCGCCAAGGCGACATTGAGCGAGAGCTTTGCCAAGGTGGAGCCGGAAGATCTGATCAAATACGGTCTGATCCCCGAGTTCATCGGTCGTCTGCCGGTGGTAGCGACCCTGACCGAGCTGGACGAGGCAGCCCTCATCCAGATCCTGAAAGAGCCGAAGAACGCGCTGACCAAGCAGTATGCCGCGCTGTTCGATCTGGAAGGGGTGGAACTGGAGTTCCGTGACGACGCGTTGAACGCCATTGCCCGCAAGGCGATGGAGCGTAAAACCGGCGCCCGCGGTCTGCGTTCCATCGTGGAAGCCGTGCTGCTCGATACCATGTATGACCTGCCGTCGCTGGACGGTGTCAGCAAGGTGGTGATCGACGAAACCGTGATCAAAGGGGACTCCGCGCCCTTGATGATCTACGAAAATCCCGAGACCCAGGCCGCCGCATCAGAGTAAATGTCTGATTTTTAATCAAATGAAAGGGGCTTTTTGCCCCTTTCATGCTTTTTGCGGTTTCGGCGATTGAATCTCATCTAAGCGCCCCCATATACTCAGCCAAGCGCTTTGCCAACGGTATAACAAGCCGAGAGGACATATATGAACCTAGAGCGTTCAGAACGCATCGAGATTCCCGTCCTGCCTCTTCGTGACGTGGTGGTTTACCCCCACATGGTCATTCCACTCTTTGTGGGGCGGGAAAAATCCATTCGCTGTCTGGAAGCGGCCATGGAGCAGGACAAGAAAGTTCTGCTGGTGGCCCAGAAGGATGCGTCAACCGATGAGCCGACGGTGGAGGAGATCTTCTCCGTCGGGACAGTGGCCAATATTCTACAGATGCTCAAGCTGCCCGATGGCACCGTCAAGGTGCTGGTGGAAGGGGGCCAGCGTGCCCGTCTTGAGCGGATGATCGACGACCGGGACTTCTTCGTTGGCGAGGCGCAGTACATCGCCTCCAAGGCGATTGAGGAGAAGGACCAGGATGTGCTGGTGCGCTCCGCCATCGGTCAGTTCGAAGGCTATATCAAGCTCAACAAGAAGATCCCGCCCGAGGTGCTCACCTCGATATCGGCGATCGACGATGCGGCGCGCCTGGCCGATACCATGGCTGCCCACATGCCGCTCAAGCTCGAAGACAAGCAGAAGGTGCTGGAAATCGCCTCCGTGTCCGAGCGCATCGAGTTTCTGATGGCCATGATGGAGTCGGAGATTGACCTGCTGCAGGTCGAGAAACGCATCCGCTCCCGGGTCAAGAAGCAGATGGAGAAGAGCCAGCGCGAGTACTACCTCAACGAGCAGATGAAGGCCATCCAGAAAGAGCTGGGTGAGCTGGAAGACAGTCCGGATGAATTCGAAGCCCTCAATCGCAAGATTGAAGAGGCCGGCATGCCGGAAGATGCCCGTGAGAAGGCGCAGGCCGAGCTGGCCAAGTTGAAGATGATGTCGCCCATGTCGGCCGAGGCCACCGTGGTGCGCAGCTACGTCGACTGGATGGTACAGGTGCCGTGGAAGGCGCGCTCCAAGGTCAAGAAAGACCTGGGCAAGGCGCAAGAGGTGCTGGATGCCGATCACTATGGCCTGGAGAAGGTCAAGGATCGCATTCTCGAGTATCTGGCGGTGCAGGCGCGCGTCAACAAGCTCAAGGGCCCCATCCTCTGTCTGGTAGGGCCTCCCGGCGTGGGCAAGACCTCGCTCGGTCAGTCCATCGCCAAGGCGACCGGTCGCAAATACGTGCGCATGGCGCTGGGCGGGGTGCGTGACGAGGCGGAGATCCGCGGTCACCGCCGTACCTACATCGGCTCCATGCCCGGCAAGCTCATCCAGAAGATGGCGAAAGTCGGGGTGAAGAACCCGCTGTTCCTGCTCGATGAAATCGACAAGATGAGCTCGGACATGCGTGGCGATCCCGCCTCAGCCCTGCTGGAAGTGCTGGATCCCGAGCAGAACAACAGCTTCAACGATCACTATCTGGAAGTGGATTATGACCTGTCGGACGTGATGTTCGTGGCCACCTCCAACTCCATGAACATCCCGGGTCCGCTGCTGGACCGGATGGAAGTGATCCGCCTCTCCGGGTATACCGAAGATGAGAAGCTCAACATCGCCAAGCAGCATCTGGTCTCCAAGCAGATCCAGCGCAACGGCCTGAAAGAGTCCGAGATCACCATCGAGGATTCCGCTCTGGTCGGGGTGATCCGCTACTACACCCGCGAGGCGGGGGTGCGTAGCCTGGAGCGCGAGATCTCCAAGATTTGTCGCAAAGCGGTCAAGCGCATCCTGCTGGACAAGAGCATCAAGCATGTTCAAGTCAATCAGGCCAACCTCAAGGAGTTCCTCGGGGTGCAGCGCTTTGACTACGGCAAGGCCACCGACCAGAACCAGGTGGGTCAAGTGTGTGGTCTGGCGTGGACCGAAGTGGGGGGCGATCTGCTCACCATCGAGACCACCAACATGCCGGGCAAGGGCAAGCTCACCTACACAGGTTCCCTGGGTGACGTGATGCAGGAGTCCATCCAGGCCGCCATGACGGTGGTTCGGGCCCGTGCCGAGAAGCTGCGCATCAATGCCGACTTCTACGAGAAGCGCGATATCCACGTGCACGTACCGGAAGGGGCGACCCCGAAAGACGGTCCGAGCGCCGGTATCGCCATGTGTACCGCCCTGGTCTCCAGCTTGACCGGTAATCCGGTTCGTGCTGATGTGGCCATGACGGGGGAGATCACCCTGCGCGGCGAAGTGCTGCCGATTGGCGGTCTCAAAGAGAAGCTGCTGGCCGCCCATCGCGGTGGCATCAAGCGGGTGCTGATCCCGAAAGAGAACGAGCGTGACCTCGAGGAGATCCCGGACAACGTCAAACAAGACCTTGAAATCTATCCGGTTCGCTGGATTGACGAGGTGCTGGAACTGGCGTTGCAGGACAATCCACAAGGGTTTGAGCGCGTTTCTGTCGTGTAAATGTTGATGCGCCGCAAATTTGGCGCATTCGGGGGGTGGTTAAGGCTTGCATGCGCCGGATAACGGAAGTAGCCTTGACCACCGATCGGGTACTCATGATGAGTCGCAATGCGTGATGTGGCGCGGGTTTGCGCTAGATTGTCACTTGCAACTGATCAGGAGGCTTGCTATAAAACCTCCACTTGTTGTGGCCAGGGAAATCGGCGCCGCAGCGATGTTCGATAAAAGGGGAATATAAGAGTGAATAAATCTCAACTGATTGACAAGATTGCAGACGGTGCTGATATCTCCAAAGCCGCTGCTGGCCGTGCGCTGGATGCTTTCATTGACGCCGTAGGTGAAGCCCTGAAAGAGGGTGACCAGGTTGCTCTGGTAGGTTTCGGTACTTTCGCCGTGCGCGAGCGTGCTGCCCGTTCTGGCCGTAACCCGCAAACTGGCGCGACCATCGAAATCGCCGCTGGTAAAGTTCCTGCCTTCAAAGCCGGTAAGGCCCTGAAAGACGCTGTCAACTAAGCCGGGCGCTGATATCACATCGGCCACCGTCCTTGGTCACAGACCAGACAAGTGAGAGGGCTCTCCCTCATACTGATTGACCAAGGCGCATCGCAATCGGTGCGCCTTTTCATTATTTACGCCCATCGAGTTCGGGAGCATAAGTACAAACATGATGTTGGATAAACTACGCGAAGGGGCGCAGGGCAAGGTAGCCAAGGTTATCTTGGGCCTGATCATCCTCTCCTTTGCCTTGGCCGGTGTAGGTAGCTACCTCAACGGCCCGGCTCGTACCGCCCCCGCCACCGTCAACGGCAATGACATCAGCTCCGCTGCGCTGGAAAATGCCTATCGCAACGAGCGGGCCCGCATGGAATCCCAAATGGGGGAGTCTTTCAGCCAGTTGGCCGCCAATCCTGACTACATGAAGCAGTTCCGCCGTGGCGTGCTGGACCGTCTGATCGATCAGGCTCTGTTCGACAGCAAGGCTCGTGAACTGGGTCTGCGCGTCAGCGATGAGCAGATCAAGCAGGCCATCGTCGCCATGCCCGAGTTTGCCGAAGATGGCAAGTTCAACAACGATCGCTATCTGCAGCTGATCCGCCGCGCTGGCATGACCCCGGAGATGTTTCGTGACTCCCTGCGCCAGGACATGGTTCGCCAGCAACTGATGGGCGCCCTGCTGGGCACCGAATTTGCACTCAAGGGCGAAGCCGAGCAACTGGACAAGCTCTACAACCAGACTCGCGATCTGCGTCTGGTGCGTCTGGCCGCATCTGCCTATCTGGGGGACGTGAAAGTCTCCGATGAAGAGGTGGAGCAGTACTACAAGGCCAACAGCAGCCACTTCATGAATGATGAGCAGGTCAAGGTTGACTACCTGCTGCTGGACGCCGCCACCCTTGGCAAAGACGTCAAGGTGAGCGAGCAGGATGCCCAGGATTACTACGATCAGCACCAGGATCTGTTCCAGCGTGCCGAGCGTCGTCATGTGGCTCATATCCTGATCCCGTTCGGCAAGGACGAGAAAGCCGCCGAGCAGAAGGCCGAGGCCGTGCTGGCCAAAGCCAAGGCCGGTGACAATTTCGCCGCGCTGGCCAAGGCCGACTCCTCCGATACCTTCTCCGCCAAAAAAGGCGGCGAGCTGGACTGGTTCGAGAAAGGGGTGATGGATCCGGCGTTCGAGAAGGCCGCGTTTGCACTGACCAAGGCCGGCGATCTCTCCACCGTGGTGAAGAGCCCGTTCGGTTTCCACGTCATCAAGCTGCTGGGGGTTGAACCGGCCCAGACCAAGCCGTTTGCCGATGTGAAAGCAGAGACCATCAGCCGTCTGCAGGCGGACAAGGCCAAGGAGCTGTTCTTTGCCGAGCAGCAGAAGATGGCCGACAGCAGCTTCGAGAACCCGGATTCGCTGGACTTGACCGCCGACACCATGGGTCTCAAGGTGCAGTCCACCGGTTACTTCAGCCAGGCTGATGCACCGGCACCGCTGAACGATCCCAAGGCACTCTCCGCCGCCTTCTCCGAGCAGCTGCGCGATGACAACACCAACTCCGACGTGATCGAGCTGGCGGATGGCAAGGCGCTGGTCATGCACATCACCGGTCACCAGCCGAAAGCGGCCAAACCGCTGGCGGAGGTGAAAGACCAGGTGATTGCAGCCATCAAGCACGACAAGGCCAGTGAAGTGGCCCGTGGCAAGGCGCAGGGTCTGCTGGACAAGCTCAAGGCTGGCGAGAATATCCAGGCCGAGCTGACCGCGCTGGGTCTGAAGGTGGAGAATCATGACGGGGTAGCCCGCTTCGCTCAGGATCTGGATCAGAACCTGGTGGCGCAGGCCTTCCGCATGCCTCATCCGATTGACGGCAAGCCGAGCGTCGAGCTGGTGACCGAAGCCAATGGCGACCGCGTGGTGGTGGCCCTGGACAAGGTGACTGTCGCCAAGGAGCCGTCCGGCATGGCCAAGCTGCTGCAAGGCCAGCTGGGTCAGGGCAAGGCTCAGGTAAGCTACAAGTCTCTCATCGACGAGCTGCGCAAGTCTGCCAAGATCGAGTACTTCACCGATGTGGAAGCCACGGTCGAATAAGTCGAACCGATCCCAATCCATGTGAAAACGGCCCCTTGATGGGGCCGTTTCTTTATCTGCGAGGCGCCGTTCGGTCTCCTTGCTGGAGGGATGACAATCCAGTCCTGGCAGGGGGAAGGGCATATGGCGCACGGGATGTTCCGCATCGTCCAGCAGAATCACAGGCATAAAAAAACCGGCACTGAGGTGCCGGTTTTCATTGACGGGATATGCGAGCAGGAGGGGGTTATACCACGCCCTGGGTGCGCAGGTAATCCTCGTAGGTGCCGCCGAAGTCGCGGATGCCATCTTCAGTCAGCTCCAGGATGCGGGTCGCCAGGGAGGAGACGAACTCACGGTCGTGGGAGACGAAGATCAGGGTGCCCTTGTACATCTCCAGCGCCAGGTTCAAGGATTCGATGGATTCCATGTCCAGGTGGTTGGTCGGCTCATCCATGATCAGGATGTTGGGGCGCTGCATCATCAGCTTGCCAAACAGCATGCGGCCCTGCTCACCACCTGACAGCACCTTGACCGGCTTCTTGATGTCGTCCTGGGAGAACAGCAGACGGCCCAGTACGGAGCGTACCGCCTGCTCGTCTTCGTTCTCCTGTTTCCACTGGGCCATCCAGTCGAACACGTTGAGATCAGTGTCGAAGTCCTCGGCGTGATCCTGGGCGTAGTAACCGATCTGGGCGTTTTCGGACCACTTGATGGTGCCGGTGTCCGGTGCCAGCGCGCCTACCAGGGTTTTGATCAGGGTGGATTTACCGATACCGTTGGTACCCAGAATGGCGACCTTCTCACCCACTTCCAGCATCATGTTGAGGCCCTTGAACAGCGGGGCCTCGCCATAGCCTTTGGAGACGCCTTCGATCTCCAGGATGTTGCGGTAGAGCTTCTTCTCCTGCTCGAAGCGGATGAAGGGGTTCTGCCGGCTGGAGACCTTCACTTCCTCAATCTTGATCTTGTCGATCTGCTTGAGGCGGGAGGTGGCCTGGCTGGACTTGGAGGCGTTGGCGCTGAAACGCGACACGAAGGATTGCAGATCGGCGATCTGGGCCTTCTTCTTGGCGTTGTCGGCCAGCAGGCGCTCACGGGCCTGGGTGGCGGCCGTCATGTACTCGTCGTAGTTGCCTGGGTAGACGCGCAGCTCGCCGTAGTCCAGATCCGCCATGTGGGTGCAGACGGAGTTCAGGAAGTGACGGTCGTGAGAGATGATGATCATGGTGCTTTCACGATCGTTGAGCACCTGTTCCAGCCAGCGAATGGTGTTGATGTCCAGGTTGTTGGTCGGTTCGTCCAGCAACAGAATGTCGGGGTTGGAGAACAGCGCCTGTGCCAGCAGCACCCGCAGTTTCCAGCCCGGTGCTACTTCGCTCATCGGGCCGTTGTGCTGCTCGATGGGAATGCCGGCACCCAGCAGCAGCTCGCCTGCGCGGGATTCGGCGGTATAGCCGTCATACTCGGCGACCAGACCTTCCAGCTCGGCGGCCTTCATGTAGTCATCGTCGGTCGCTTCCAGGTTGGCGTAGATGGCATCGCGCTCGGCGATGGCGGCCCACAGCTCGGTGTGACCCATCATGACCACGTCCAGTACGCGCATCTCTTCGTAGGCGAACTGATCCTGACGCAGCTTACCGATGCGTTCGTTGACGTCCAGGCTCACATTACCGCCAGTGGGCTCCAGATCGCCGCCGAGGATCTTCATAAAGGTGGACTTGCCACAGCCGTTGGCACCGATAAGGCCGTAGCGGTTGCCGCCGCCAAACTTGACGCTGATGTTCTCAAACAGCGGCTTGGCGCCGAACTGCATGGTGATGTTGTTACTCGAAAGCACTGGAATGTCCCGGTTGATCTGTCAAATGGCGCGTATTATGGCACAGATCCCCCGAAAGTTTTAGCAAGAACTGTGATCCGGGCCTATTGCAGAGGGGATAGAGAGGGTGGTGCTGTGCGCTCGCGCCCCCGGCGGCGATGGCCGCGTCGATCCGATTGCAACGGGCGCTGACTACTGCCTGTCGGTATAAAAAAAGCCGGCCCTGGGGCCGGCTTGCAACCGTCAATCGAAGGTTCAGTGGGAGCTGGCGCTGGCTGCCCCCAGTCCGGTCTGGGAGCGGACGAACTGCGGGAAGAATTTGGCGTGCTCGTCGAGCGCATTTTGCGACTTGTCGGTGACCGAGAACAGCCAGATCCCGACGAAGGCCACCGCCATGGAGAAGAGGGCGGGGTACTCGTAGGGGAAGATGGCCTGAGCATGGCCCAGCACCTTCACCCACACGGTCGGGCCCAGGATCATCAGGCTGACCGCGCTCACCAGCCCCAGCCAGCCGCCGTAGACGGCGCCGCGAGTGGTCAGGCGAGACCAGAACATGGAGAGGAACAGTACCGGGAAGTTGCAGCTGGCGGCGATGGAGAAGGCCAGCCCCACCATGAAAGCGATGTTCTGCTTCTCGAACAGGATGCCCAGCCCGATGGCCACCACCCCCAGCACCACAGTGGTGTACTTGGAGACGCGCAACTCGTCGGCTTCGTTGGCCTTGCCCTTCTTGATGACGCTGGCATAGAGATCGTGGGAGACCGCAGAGGCACCGGCCAGGGTCAGCCCGGCCACCACCGCCAGTATAGTGGCAAACGCCACGGCGGAGATGAAGCCGAGGAACAGGCTGCCGCCCACTGCATCGGCCAGGTGGATGGCGGCCATGTTGGTGCCGCCCAGCAGGGCACCGGTGGCGTCCTTGAAGTCCGGGTTGGTGCTGACCAGCAGGATGGCGCCAAAGCCGATGATGAAGGTCAGGATGTAGAAGTAGCCGATAAAGCCGGTGGCATAGAACACGCTTTTGCGCGCTTCCTTGGCGTCACTCACGGTGAAGAAGCGCATCAGGATGTGGGGCAGGCCGGCGGTACCGAACATCAGGGCCAGACCCAGCGAGATGGCGGAGATGGGATCGGCGACCAGGCCGCCCGGGCTCATGATGGCGATGCCCTTCTCATGCACCTTGACTGCTTCACTGAACAGGGTGCCGATGTCGAAGTTGACCGACTTCATCACCATGATGGCCATGAAGCTGGCACCGGAGAGCAGCATCACCGCCTTGATGATCTGCACCCAGGTGGTGGCCAGCATGCCGCCGAACAGCACGTAGAGCACCATCAGAATGCCGACCAGCACCACGGCCACATGGTATTGCAGGCCGAACAGCAGCTCGATCAGCTTGCCGGCGCCCACCATCTGGGCGATCAGGTAGAGGGCGACCACCACCAGCGAGCCGCTGGCGGAGAGGGTGCGCACCTCGGTCTGCTTGAGGCGGTAGGAGGCCACGTCGGCAAAGGTGTACTTGCCGAGGTTGCGCAGCCGCTCCGCGATCAGGAACAGGATGATGGGCCAGCCCACCAGAAAGCCGATGGAGTAAATCAGGCCATCGTAGCCGGAGGTGTAGACCAGCGCGGAGATGCCGAGGAAAGAGGCGGCGGACATGTAGTCACCGGCGATGGCTAGGCCATTCTGGAAGCCGGTGATGCGCCCGCCGGCGGCGTAGTAGTCGGAGGCCGAGCGGTTGCGCTTGGAGGCCCAGTAGGTGATGAACAGGGTGGCCGCCACGAAGATCACGAACATCACGATGGCCGAGATATTGAGCGGTTGGCGATGCACCTCGCCGGTCAGCGCATCGGCTGCCAGCAGGGGGGAGGAGGCCAGCGTGGCCAGCAACAGCAGAGACTTGCCTTTCATGATTGGGCTCCCTTGAGGATCTTCTGGTTCAGTTCGTCAAACTCGCCGTTGGCCCGAAACACATAGATGCCGGTCAACACGAAGGAGGAAAGGATCAACCCCACGCCGACCGGGATGCCGCGGGTAATGGTGGAGCCTTCGCTCAAAGGGGTGCCCAGCCAGCCGGGGGCGAAGGCGATGAGCATGATGAAGGCCAGATAGAGCCCCAGCATCAGGATGGAGAGGGACCAGGCAAAGCGCTGGCGCTTGGCGACCAGCTCCTGGAAGGTGGGATCTTGCTGGATCCGAAGATACGGTTGCTGTTCCATTGCAGTGCTCCATGACATTGAGTGTCGGCGGTGAATGAAGGGAGGTCCCTACCGAGCAGCAGGGCTGCTCATGTAAGCAAAATGTGAATCAAATGTTATTTGTGGACAATTAGACTTTGGGATAAGCCAGTAGCCCGCCCCGGGTGAGGCGCAAGAAGATGAGGGCGGCGGTGATGGCGTCACTTAGGGCGTCGTGGGCGGGCAGGGCCGGCAGGCCCAGGTGGCTGCTGATGGCGGCCAGATGCAGGTCGATGGCGGCATCGGGGTAGCGGCGATAGAGGTGATCGTGGTATAGCCGGCTCACCTCTATCCCTCGCTGTGCCAGGGTCAGCCCCCAACATCGCTGGCAGGCGAGGTTGAGGATCCGCAGGTCGTAGGCGATGTGATACCCCACCAGTTCGCGCGGGCCGATAAAGGCCAGAAGCAGGCGCAGCGCGGCCTCCAGCGTCATGCCCTGTTGCAGATCCTGATGGCGCAGGCCGTGGATCACCACCGAATGTTCGCTCAGGCTGGCCGGCGCTTGCACCCGGATGGACAGCGCCTCGCCGGTCAGCACCCGGTTGCCCTGGATGCGCACCGCGCCGATGGCGACGATCTCGGCCTGGGCGGGATCCAGGCTGGTGGTCTCGAAGTCGAGGGCCACCCACTCGTCGGCGGGTGGGTCGGCATAGAGCGGGGCAAACGCCGGGTCTTGAACGCGGCGGCCATGCCAATGACGGCGCAGGCGGCTCAACATGGCTACTGCCTCAGACGAAAGTGCAAGGTGAGCCACTGCTGGAACTTCTTCACCTGATGCAGCGCCTGGCGCAGCAGATCCCGCTCACCGTGGCTAAGGTCATTGACCTGCACCCGGCTCTCCCCCTCCTTGAGTTGGCTGCGCAGCCGCAAGCGGACGAACAACCGGAACGCCTCCGCCAGATTGTCGCCAAAACCGGTACTGAGCCGCCCGGCCGCCACCAGCGCCTCGATCCGTGCCAGGGTAGAGGTCTCCAGAATGGCGGCTTCCAACGCCAGCATGCGAATGCCGTGTACCAGCGGGAAGAGGCCGCCACGTTTCAGATCCAGTCCCTCTGGCGCCCGCTCCAGGCGGCCAAACAAGGTGAGCGGCGCATGGAAGGCCACCGCCGGTCGCACCATCTCCGCCAGCAGATCTCCCCGCTCGGCCAGCTGATCGCGCAACTTGCGGGCAAGAGGGGGGAGCAGACCGCGATCCCCGGCGATGGGGTGGGCGTCGGCCAGGGTAGCGAGCCAGAGCAGGTCTGCTTCACTGGCCTCGACGCAGGCCCGCTCGATCTCCTGCAGCCAGAGCGCCAGCGGCTTCACCCAGGCCGGATTGTTGACCATCACCCGGCCGGGGCAGGGTGGGTAGCCGAGCCGGGCCAGCAGATCGCTGAAGGCGGCCAAATCGGCCTGCCGGGTCGGCCAGTGCAGGTCGGCGGGCAGGATCAGGGCATTGTCCTGATCGGTTTTGAGGATCTGCTCGCCGCGCCCCTCCGAGCCCAGCATCAGCAGGCAGACCCGCTCCTGCACCGCAGGCGGGATCACCAGGGCAAAGGCCTTGGCGATCAGCTGCTCGTTGATGGTGGCGATGAGCTTCATCAAAAAGGCGGTGTGGATCCCCTGGCCGAACAGGGAGCGGGTCAGCTGTTGCTGCTCCCGGGCGACCGCTTCCAGCGCCGGCAGGGTGTCGGCGCGGGCGATGCGCAGGGTCAGCACATGGGAGTGGGTGGAGAAGAGACCGAGCACCTGGGTCAGGTGCAGGATCCCCGCCACCTCCTGCCCCTGCCAGACCACCAGCCGCTTGATGCGATGACGGGTCATCAGCAGCAGGGCGTCGAACAGATAGCTGTCCAGTGGCAGGCCGATGAGCGGGGTCGGATCCAGTACCGCCAGCGGCGTCGTCAGTGGCAGTCCCTTGAGCGTCAGGGCGTGCAGCAGGGTTTTGCGGGTCGCCAGACTCAGGCTGCCATCCGTGGCCGGGTAGAGCAGGCAGTCGGTGCCCTTGGCCACCATGGCCTCGGTGGCAGCCAAGAGCGACAGGCGGCTGTCGACGATGAGCGGCGGCTGCAGATGACCGGGCTCGATGCGGGTCAGGATGAACTCCGCCAGATTCTTCTGTCCCAGCTGGGCGCGCTGCTCCTGCTGTTGTTGCCGCTGTGCCAGGCTGGCGGTGAAGTAGCGGGCGAAGGCGGGATTGCCCTCGCACAGCTCGATGAAGGTGGCTCTGGGGATCAGCTGGCAGAGCAGATCTTCCAGCGCACTGAACTGGTGGCGGCAGTGGCCGTCGAACTGGGCGCGCACATCGAACAGATCCCCCTCGCCATAGTCGCCAAACTGGTGATGGGGGCTCGACTCCTCCACCGCCCCCTTGAGGACGAGATAGAGGCCGGGGGGCGCATCACCTGCCTTGAGCACTGGCTGGCCGGCGCGAAAGTAGCAGATGGAGAGGTGCTGCTCGAGCCGTTGGCGCTCCTCTGCGCTCAAGCAGTCAAACGGCGGGCGGGCAAAGTTGAACAGGCTGGTCATGGCAATCCTTGGCCGGTGGCGTCAAGCCAGTCTGACAAAGCGGCGCCTGACCAGCCAGCCGACTTTAGTCGCACGCGCCGTGGCAGTGGGAAACCGGGCTCCTCGCTGTACCTGGCGATAACACTCTGATAACGTGGTGGTATGACCAGTGTGAGCTCAGGAGAGGACAGGGGAAAATGGAAAAACCAAGGGTCAAATGCGAGGTCCGGGACGGCATCGCCGAGGTGATGCTGGCACGGGGCGACAAGCTCAATGCGTTGGACAGGGCCATGTTCAGCGCCATCGACGAGGTACTCGACCAGCTGCGCCAGCACAAGGGGCTGCGGGCGGTGATCCTGCACGGGGAGGGGCGGGCTTTTTGTGCCGGGCTGGATGTGAAATCCATGCTGAAGCAGCCGGTGGCGGCGCTCGAGATTTTAAAACGCGAGGCGGATGAAGCCACCAACCTGGCCCAGCGGGTGGCTTATGGCTGGCATCAGTTGCCGGTGCCGGTGATCGCCGTGACCCAGGGGGTCTGCTTTGGCGGTGGGTTGCAGATTGCGCTCGGCGCCGACTTTCGCTTCAGCACCCCTGATTGCCGCTTCTCGGTGATGGAGATCAAGTGGGGCATCATCCCCGACATGAGCGGCAGCGTCACCATGCGCAACCTGATGGGGGTGGATACCGCCATGGAGCTGGCCATGAGCGGACGCGAGCTGCCGGCGCCGGAGGCCAAGTCCCTCGGGCTGGTGAGCCGGGTCTGCGACGACCCGCTGGCCCAGGCGCGGGAGTTCGCGAGAACCCTCATCACCAAGTCACCGGACGCGCTGGCGGGGATCAAGCAACTCTACAACCAGGCCTGGGCCCGCAGCGACGAGGCGATGCTCAAAGAAGAGACCCGGCTGCAAAAGCAGATCCTGGGTCGGCCGAATCAGTGGCGCGCCACCCTCAACAGCCTGTTTCGCTGGCGCCTGCCGTTCGGGCCGCGCCGCAATGCGCTCTGACAGGCAGGGATAAACAAGAAATGGTATCGATCTGGTGCCAAGGCTATTGAGGGCCCCCAGCATCTGATCAAACGGTTCTGGTTTCCTTTCCTTATCCGCGGGTTGGGCTCATCGGTGATGCCGAGGCCCAGCAGGTAGGTGTGCCCCAGGTAGGCGAATTGCTCGATCGGCTCGATGGAGCAGAACGGATACTGGCCGTTCTGGTTGTAAGTAGATGAGATCCCGATTTGGGCAGAGGATGGTGAACCGCTTGTGCTGGTCATCGACCTCAGCGGTTTTGAGCGCTTGCAGGGGGGCCGTAGTTGGACCCGCGATTGTGATCGGTCTAGATGACGGCAGTGTAATAGGTCGGATCCTAGGCCTCAGAGTTTTCTGTGGCAAGACAGGCTGTTGATTTGAGTAGTAAAGGGGGCAATGCGGGTTTATTGCAAAGTGTGTGGCCAGCGAGGCCGCATTACCAAGGCCAACCGACTGAGCGATGATGTCTCGGATCTCTGCTGCCAGTGCACCGATGCCGAGTGTGGCCACAGCTGGGTGGCCACCTTGTCGTTCGCCCACACCCTAAGCCCTTCGGCCAAGACCACCAATCAGCTGGTACTCAGCTTGATGGGGTCGCTCACGCCAGAGGGGCGGCAGTTAGTATTGAAAGGATTGGGGGCGCAGTAGCCCCCTTGTTCGTTACACTCTATATCGTAATAAAATTTTTCATGTTGTTTCGTCGCGACCTAATATCGGAAAATCAAAAACGTAAAATGCAAAGTGAGAAACGAGAAACGCATTTAGCGCCTGAGTAATTTTGCATTGTTATGTATGCCATGCAATCAATAAACGTAATCATCTACGACTATTTCTTGCTCACACCTGGCATTCATCAGACTTTCGCGTACTGCATTGCAGCCTTCGAAGCAGCTAATCAACGATTGTAGCAATAATCGATGATTTCATCGAATCCCACCTCCTCATGCACCAGCCTTTCCTCCAATTCGTTAAGGTGTGCAACATTAGGTAATTCATCAGTTACCGATATTTTAATCGAGAATTTGGCATTGTAACCTCTACCAATCCTCGAGAGCTCACTGCTGAGCTGGTTCAAAATATTGTCTCTGAGCAAAAGTTGGTTTCGTCGAAAGCGGATAAGGCGGTGACAATCGAAGAAGTCTGAACGCTTTTTCGAGTCATACTTTCTACCGTTCCAGCCAGTTCTTCGAGTGGCACGATACAAAACCTGATCTTGCATATCTCTCCACACACGAAAATCGAAATAGCTGGTTGGATTCGGGTTCTCGTATGTTGCCTGAGAGTAAAAGTTAGCATCCCCAAGTTGGTTTTTGTCAAGGACTGCCAAAGTCCTGTTCTGTGTGGACAACATGCGTTTGATTGGTGTGGGAATGTCGAAACGCATTACTTTGGTCTCATCCAAGATACGTATTTCTCTTGGAAGTTTCTCGTCCTCTTGATTCCAGTGTCTTTCCCATCTTTTGGGTACCCACTGAATATTTACACCACAGAAGCGTATAACGCCACATGAGCTGATTGAATGTATGTGGATTTCTTCTTGCTCTGTATCCTCATGAAGGAAGAAGTACGCTTTCCCGGACCATATTAGCGACTGAGCAATATCCTTAACTACGTTATTTATTGACTCGTCAATCGTATATGGTGCGTATCTCGTATTATCATTGCCAAGTAGCTTTCGCATTAGTTTGTCATCATTCGACACGATTGCGAAGACATTTCCGTTTCGATGATTTATTAAATCAAAGAATCGCGTAAAATCTTCGTCAAACATTTGACGATTGAAATTAGGCCTCTCTTGAACGCTCTTAATAAAGAGCTTGTCAATTAACCCAAGGTCTGCCTCATGATGGTACCAAAGTAAAGGTTCGGCCCTAAATATTTTCATTCTGAACCTCTTTACCTTCCTCTTGCAACCGGCGAGTAAGATTAGTGATACGGTAGTCTATCTCGAAGTCTATTGGGCCGAGTTGCGGCAGGACATGTTTTGCGAAAAACAAGTGAGACGCATCGGAATGCGTCATCAAGAATTCCCTCACAATTTTGTTTGGGTGTAGCTTCCCTCGCATCATTCCCATTTTGACCTCAAAACCATCGCGCCTTGCACGCTGTTCAAACGATATTTTCCAATTAATTCTGATTAGATCTCGCGGTGATGTGCTCATACTAAAATTGTGCGGGTTTGATAGGAGTATCATTCTCTTGAAGTACTGCTGCTTGTCATTGACGTGCTCAATCCAAGCATCGAACTTCTCTATTGCACCCGCAGATAACTTTTTGTTGTCGAAGTATGCCCCGTAAAGAATGGCAAAGCCTAAGACCGAAGCCAAATCATTGATCACTGTTGAAATGAGATGAAATCTGAACTCATTGCTTACATCCAGCGATGGGTCCACAAATCTCGAATCTGCCGCAAGAATCGCAAGGGACATGAATGTCGGTAGAACCTTATCCAGCTTGCTTATATCATTTTGCTCAAGAGCACTTATACATGCTTCGGCAAGCTCGAAGTAAATCTGCCCAAAATGGTCTGGCAGTTCATCGTTGTGTTTTTGTTCGAAAATATGTCTAACCATGGTTCCATTGCCGAGCCTGGTAATTGCAACATCTCGGGCAGAGGAAAGCTGCTGAGTCATATCTGCAGTGTTTATCTCCGGTAGTTTGTACTGATCTTGGGTGTAGTGCTCATATTCATAATACCGCTCCAAGAGCTCGGTAATATTGTCGAACCATCTTGGTAGTTTCCAATGACTATGTAAGCTTGCTAGGACAACTTGTGTTGCGGACTCGGACATATTGAGTTTTGATAGTGAGTCCACAAAGTCTGGAAGCAAACTTTGGTAAAAGTCGCATACTGCAGGTAGAACGTTCGCATAGTGCTGCAACAATCTCTGGACTGCCAATTGCTGGACGTATTTTGGCTTGGATAGGCGTTTCCCTTCGACCATTTTCTCAAATTCAATACGTTCGACGATAAGGGCGAGATCTACTTGCAAAGAGGCGGGTAGACGGCGTAGAGACTGCTCGGTCCACTCGTCCTTCTCAAAGAATGTTTTCAGTTCTTTCTCAAAGGTAATTATTCCGCGTAGTGTTTCTAAACAGAGATTGCTCCCTAGTGCAGCCCATATGTCAGCAATACCAATCTGCGCCTTCATTGAAATGTCATCAGCCATGGGATTCAATGAGGCGAAAGCCTGTTCAATTATGCCCTTGAATCTCTTAATCTCTTGCATGCCAATATCGAATTGAAACCGTGCAGCATAAGCTGGAATTCGAGTCGAAAAGCGAGCTATGAGTTTTAATGCGAGATCAAGGTCTCCGATTTTAAATGCGAGTTCAATATGGCCAGCCAATCTGTCGATAATCTCGTTTTCGAGCCATTGATAATCAGGTTTTTCTTCAATTAGCTGTTGCTGGCTACTCATCTTAAGTGCCATCGAAGTGGCTGTGTCATCCGCAAAAAACCATTGCTTATGCTTGCGCCGTCTTGGAAACCAATAGCTTTCCTGGTCTATTGAGTGTTTTCGTTGAAGGTAATGAAAAAGCAAAGCAGTATAGTCGTCGGTCAACGCAGGAAGGTTATCTTCTAAACCTTCATTGCTAGATTTTACACGTTCATCAATATATGAGAGTTGTTCAAGACCTAGTCTTGCAGCCTTTGAATGATGGTTAGCTAAAGAAATTGAATTATTATGGTTTGAAGCACCTTCAATATGACGCACAATGTTGGGAAGTATTTCACTATGAACTAGAATGTTTAGGTCAAAGAAATTAAATAATCTCTGGCCCAATGGAAATAAAACCAATGTGCTCAACAGAGTCAAAATAGTACCACTGACATAAACGAAAAGGCCGGGTTCTAAACCAAACAAAGGTAAGGCTGTTGCGGCTAAACAGAACATAGCTGAAAAAACCAAAACTCGAGAGTAGACGCTACCGACTTGCTCGTTAGTGAGCATTTGGATGATATCCCGGCGAAGCCTAGTGTAACCAGCGCTCAGTATAATGCCAATTGTCGCAAAATAGATTGAGAATATTGCAGTGAGCAGTTGGGCGTACAGTCTGAGCTGATCGATATTAAATTTTTTGTCTTCTTCGCTAAGTAGTGGGAGAGAAGATAGGTTGTTATTGGTGAGATGTTCAACCAACATTAAGATTGCCAACCACAAAATAACCCAAAGCAAGCCTTTCACGCCACCCCATATAAAAGAGCCTAAAATGCGAGTATTTCCCTTTGTTTTTGAGGCGGAGGATCTTATCTTGTACGCGCTGCGCTCGAAGGAAAAACTAATTTTCCCTAACCTTGCTAGGAACTTCCAAAACCAGGATTTGGAACTCACCCAGATTTTAAATCTGTCAATCAAAAAGCTCTCCTGTTATATGTTTATATCCAATCTATGTTATAAAACGTTGCGCTTGTTGAATCATTGGTTAGACGCTTTTACCTCGCCTGAACCCAGACCAAATTAGTGAGGCAATAAGTGAACCTACAATTCCTAAACCAAACCCGATGAGTCGTTCCTGCCAAGCACTTGAAGCTGCTCGTTCGGCTTGTAGTCTCAATATTGAGTCGACAACATCTCGATCAGCGTTAACCATGGGTTTAAGGGTTTCTTCTTCTTTTTTTAGTGAATTAATGGCTTCTTCTGATTGTCTTAGTTGTTCTTTTTGAGTTGCAACAAATGTGGATAAGTTATTTATACTTTTTTGAACTTCGGTAAGGGTCTCCATTTGAGATTCAAACGTCAGGCTCTCTTTTTTGAACTGCGCTTTCTCATATGCTTGGTAAAAAGAAACGCCAATGCTGAGTAAGCCAGCTAACAAGGCAACAATCATTTTCAGTCGTTCTACACGGCTTTCAGCTAGGACACGTGAGATTTCTTGTATTAGTGACATTTGCAAATCCTACTTGTGGTGCTGAACAGTAATTAGATGGACGGAGGTATTAATCCGTTAATATAGCCTTCTGTATAGCCCCACCACGCCCTCATAACTAATAGTAAAAAACCTCTTTTAGAACATGATATTACCAGTGTATCTCATATGTCTAGGTGTATTCGTTTGGCTTCTTTTGGCGTTACCTCTGCCGCTGAGTAAAAACACAACCAAGGAGTGGCGACGAAAAACACCACCAAGCATTCGGTGTGTTGTTCATACCCACTCACCGCTGTAGTCATCCTGTTGCCACTCCTGTGTGTCCAGCCCCTCCAATACCCGCCACATTTCTGACTGATAGGGCTGTGGCAGCATCTCAATCCATTGGTGTGTCCCTGCATGGCCTTGTGCCTGGTACACCTTGCCGCATAGCTCAACCAGCATCGGCCAGTCCGGATCGCCTTCCGGCACCGCGTATTCATCCGGCTGGTCCTGTTCGGCAGGCCACACTCCTTCTGGCTGCCAATCCGGTTCTCTTGGGAGCGATCGACTCGACTGCACCTGTCCGTTCTCCAACCAGAGGGTGAAGCCGTCCACAGTGACGTTGGAACCCGCCCTCAATCGGTCAATGGAGAAGGATGATAACCCCCATTGTTCCTTCATGATCTGGTCTGCGAAGGCATCAGGATCTGGCCGCGTACAGTTATTGTCAGAGCTCCAAGGTGCCGGGCTGTCGCCCGTCTTAACCCCAACTTCCCTCGCTGCAGCCTCGGCGGCTTTCCTGGCTTCATGGGTGCCGGCAGGCACGACTTCCCACCCTTGCAGGCGGGTCTTGATGCCCAGGCGAGCGGAGGTAATGCCCATCAGGCGTTCGCCATGGCTGTTGGCCTGCTCCTCGATAAGGTGGGCCAGCTTGATGGGGGGTCGGCACGGGTGGCCAGTGCGCCGCCCATGGCGTGCGGGTAGCAGCGAAAGATGCCGTTATCCGCGGCAAAGCGGGCCGCCTCAAAGCGCGGGTCTTGCAGCACTGGCTTGGGCGGGCCAACCATATCGGCATGCTTCTTGGCGTTGCTGATGCGGGGCAGCTCGCGCCAGACCCCCGACCGGTGTGCCGCCGATCTGCTGGAAGGTGCGAATGCCCCACCAACTGGCCCAGGCCACGGCATGCAGGGCGCCCTCATCGGCGGCAGTGCCAGCCTCTTCGTCATCGTCCAGGTAGGCGCCGTCGATGCTTTTGGCTCTCAACTAATTGAGTTGATACAACTTATTGAAATTAAAGAAACAAAAATGGCAGCCGAGGCTGCCATTTTTGTTGGGGAGTGGTGCGCGATCAGGAGATCTTGCGATCCTGGTCCGGTTCGAAGGGGTGACCGGATTTTTCCTGCTCCAGGTTGTCTTCGGAGCGATGACCGGCCCAGTAGTCGGCGTTCTTGATGCCGAGTTTCTCCGGGTGGAACACCGGATCCAGCCCCTTGGCTTGCTGCGCTTCATAGTCGCGCAGGCAGGCAAAGGCGGTCTTTTGCAGCAGCAGGATGGCGATGATGTTGAGCCAGGCCATCAGCCCGACGCCTATGTCACCCATGCCCCAGGCGAGCTCGGCGGTTTTCACTGTGCCATAGACGGTGGAGGCCATCAGAGTCAATTTCAGCACGAAGGTCAGCCAGGGACGGTTCACCTTGCGGTTGATGTAGGCGATGTTGGTTTCTGCGATGTAGTAGTAGGCGACGATGGTGGTGAAGGCGAAGAAGAACAGCGCGATGGCCACGAACATGCTGCCAAAGCCAGGCATCATGCTCTCCATGGCGGTCTGCACGTAGCCCGGGCCTGCAGCCACGCCGGCGATGCCGGTGTAGAGGGCGGCGCCGTCCGGTCCCTGCACGTTGTAGAGGCCGGTGATGAGCAGCATGAAGCCGGTGGCGGAGCAGACGAACAGGGTGTCGATATAGACCGAGAACGCCTGCACCAGGCCCTGTTTGGCCGGGTGACTTACTGCGGCGGCAGAGGAGGCGTGCGGCCCGGTACCCTGACCCGCTTCATTGGAGTAGACCCCGCGCTTGACCCCCCACATGATGGCCAGACCCAGAATGGCGCCAAAGCCGGCATCAAAGCCGAAGGCACTCTTCCAGATCAGCAGGATCACGCCGGGCAGGGCGTGGATGTTGAGGGCGATGATGACGCAGGCGACGATGATGTAGCCGAGCGCCATGAAGGGCACCACGGTACTGGCGAAGTTGGCGATGCGCTTGACGCCGCCGAAGATGATGAAGCCGAGCAGCAGTGCCAGACCGGCGGCGGTGACGTTCGGATCGATATCAAACGCGGTCTGCAGGCTGGCGCCGATGGAGTTGGCCTGCACCCCCGGCAGCAGCACGCCGCAGGCAAAGATGGTGGCGATGGCGAACGTCCAGGCGTACCACTTCATGCCGAGCCCTTTCTCGATGTAGAAGGCCGGGCCGCCGCGGTATTCGCCGTTGATCTTCTCCTTGTAGACCTGGCCCAGGGTGGACTCCACGAAGGCGGAGCTGGAGCCGAGGAAGGCCACCATCCACATCCAGAACATGGCACCCGGGCCGCCGAAGGTGATGGCGGTGGCGACGCCGGCGATGTTGCCGGTACCTACCCGGCCGGCCAGGGTCATGGCCAGCGCCTGGAAGGAGGAGACACCCGCATCCGTGCTCTTGCCATCAAACATCAGCCGGATCATCTCCTTGATGTGACGCAGTTGCAGGAAGCGGCTGCGCAGGGAGAAGTAGAGGCCTACCCCCAGACACAGATAGATGAGCGCCGGGCTCCAAATCACACCATTGATGGCATTGACGATCTCATTCATGTACAACAACTCCTTTGTTGTGCTGTCTTGTTGGCGGGGTCTGTGCCCCGCTCCCTCAAATTGGTGGTGACCCTGGGGTCACTCGTTATGGTGTGGGACGGGTCGGTGGATGTTTCCACTGGCCAGTCCGCGGGTTTTAACATATCGATTTGTGCTGGGGCTTCCCAGCGAAATATGTTGTTATCTTGTTAATTTGTGAATTGACATTAACAAATGGCCGGTGCAACTGGACAGAATGCGGTGCCGGCCCGGTATCATCTCCTCTTTCATCGGCGTTCTGCGGCGGGAGAAGGAGAGCAAAATCAAGGCCAAGGATGAAGATGGAGCAAGAAATAGCGATGATCCGCCCGGTGTGTGCCGAGGATACGGCCGCCATGGCCGACCTGTTCGGCCAGCTGGGTTACCCGGTCAGCCCGCAGGTGCTGGGCGAGCGCTGGCTGGTGCAAGATCCGGCCCGCGAGGTGCTGGTGGCCTGCCTGGGGGAGGAGATAGCAGGCGTGCTGGTGTGGCACTGGCTGAGCCCGCTGCACGTTGCACCAGCGTGGGGCCTGATCTCGGCGCTGGTTGTCGATGAGGGTGCAAGGGGACGCGGCGTCGGCGCCGCCCTGCTGGTGGCGGCAGAGGAGCGGGCGCGAGCGCTGGGTTGCAGCCAGCTGGAGCTCTCCAGCAGCCTCAAGCGGGAAGGGGCCCATCGCTTCTATCTGGCGCAAGGATATGTCGAGCGTCCGAAACGGTTTGTGAAAACAGTCTGATCAGCAAGAGGAGTCTGCGTGTTCTGGTCCCGCTTACGAAGTGTGTTTGGTGGTGCGTCCCGGCAAGATGACAATGGGCCTGGCGCGCTGGAGTGGCAGCAAGCCTTGGCTGCGGTGCCCATTTTGCAGGGTTTTTCCCGGGAGGAGGAGCAGACCCTGATCGGGCTGGCACAGCAGCTGCTGGCCCGCAAGACCCTGACCCAGCTCGGGGTGTCACTCACTTCCCGTCAGCAGGCGGTGCTGGCCCTGCAGGCGGCGCTGCCGATTTTGCATCTGGGGCTCGACTGGTATCGGGGTTTTCACGAGATCATCCTGATCCCCGAGCCGGTGGTGCGCCGCCAGCAGGTGCAGGACGAGTTCGGATTGGTGAGTGAAGTCGAAGAGGAGAACGCCGGCGAATCCTGGCCACAGGGGCCGCTGGTGCTGGCCTGGAGCGAGCTGCAGCAGGACGGGGACTGGGACGGCTTCAATCTGGTGATCCACGAGCTGACCCACAAGCTCGACATGCTGGGGGGGGAGGCCGACGGGGCGCCGCCACTGCCGGCGGGCATGGATCCGCGCCAGTGGAGCGGTGCGCTGCAGGCGGCATTCGATGCCATGCAGGGGCAGCTGGATCGCCACGAGCCTACTGCCATCGATCCTTACGCTGCCTCGCACCCGGCCGAATTTTTTGCGGTGTGCAGCGAGTGCTTTTTTACTGATCCGCTGCGCCTGCGCGACACCTATCCGGCGGTGTACCAGCAATTCACCCGCTTCTTCGGCCAGCAACCGGCCGCGCGTTTTCCTGCCACCCGGCTGCTGGCGGGGGAGCCCGAGTATCACGGCTAGCCGGGCGATCCTGGCAAATCGCGCCCAACAAAAAGGCACCCCGCGGGGTGCCTTTTTCGTGACAGCTGTGTCGGCCGGGTGCTTAGGCAGCGGCTTTGAGCTGAACGGCGGCGGCTTTCTTGTGATCGCCGATGGGCATCACGGTGCGGCCGAACTGCTCGTTGATCACGGTGGCCATGGCCAGGTAGATGGCGCTGGCGCCGCAGATGATGCCTTCGAAACCGGCGATGGTGCCGATCAGGGTGCTGCCGGTGAAGTCACGGGCGGCCAGCAGGAAGAACAGCACGGTCAGGGAGGCGAACACGAACTGCTTCACGCGCGGGTAGTTGACGGTCCCGATCAGCATGAACAGGGTGAACATGCCCCACATCAGCAGGTACCAGCCCATGTAGGCGTGCGGGGTGGCTTCGGCCAGACCCATGGTCGGCATCACCAGCAGGAACACCAGGCTCCACCAGAAGGTGCCGTAGGAGATGAAGGCAGTCACACCGAAGGTGTTGCCGCGCTTGTACTCCATGATACCGGCGATGATCTGGGCCAGACCGCCATAGCACAGGCCCATGGCCAGGATCATGGCGCTGATGGGGAAGAAACCTGCGTTATGGATGTTCAGCAGAATGGTGGTCATACCGAAACCCATCAGACCCAGAGGGGCAGGGTTGGCCAATTTTTCGCTCACGTGGCGTTCTCCAAAAATAGAGGTGGGGGTTGATAAAAGACGCGCGATTTTAGGCAGGCTCTGGGCGCTGGGCAAGGGGGGGAATGGTCGAAACGGTAAA
The DNA here is from genome assembly GCF_027707985.1 of Aeromonas sp. QDB03. Classification (NCBI taxonomy): domain Bacteria; kingdom Pseudomonadati; phylum Pseudomonadota; class Gammaproteobacteria; order Aeromonadales; family Aeromonadaceae; genus Aeromonas; species Aeromonas sp. QDB03. The sequence continues at coordinate 422,098 of NZ_JAPCJG010000001.1, forward strand.
AAAATAACGGGATTTTTTACCCAACTGACCATTCGTGCTATCCAGGTAGATGGCAGGTGAATGAATGGTACGGACAAGGTTGATAAATTGTATTGAGCAGCACGATTCTGAAAGTTTCATACAATTCGGGCGGATGGGCTGAGCAGTGCCGTCAACGGGATGCCCATTGCCAAGCCCGAGTACGTTTGAGGCATAAAAAATGCCCTCATATGCCATCAGACAAGAGGTGTTCATTGCTTGGTTAAGGCAAACGGCCAAGCTGTCTGCTCGCAGCATCGACAAGGTTGAGCAGGGGCCTTTGTGTCGGACTTGTTAGGTGCCGGACTTGTTAGCTGAGACGGTTGAGGGCTTAAACGACCGAAGGCTAGGGGGCTGGGTGAGAAAATCCTGGCCCGATAAGTGGCTGTGTCATCACGCAGGCGTGGCCGTGTGGTGGCTGAATTGCCGAGAGAGCCAGTGGCTGGCTGCTGCAAGGGTAAAGCAAGACTGCGGCGAGATGATGGATTTGGCGATGGGCGCCAGGAGGAGACGAGCGGGCAGGATGAAAGGCATGGCATCCCCCTCATCCTGCTGATGCCACCGGCTCAATCGTCCAGCGTCAGCACCACCTTGGCCTCCTTGTCGGCCTCCTTGACCTGGCTGTCCAGCACGAACAGCCGCTCCGGCGCTATCCCCTGGCGGTCCACCAGAAACTCCTTGGTGTTCTGGGCGCGGCGCATGGCCAGATTGCGCAGGGACTTGGCGGTGATGAGCTGCTGATCCCGCAGCAGGAGCACCGCCTGGGCGCGCAGGGCCGGGCTCTCTTCATCGAGCTTCAGCCGATCGGCCAGATCCCCGAGATCTTCGTTGAAACGGGCCTCATAAGCTTGTGCCAGGGCCGATTGCATGGCGGGGTCCTGCTCCAGCAGCTCGAGGTCCACCGGGCCGCCGGTGATCTTGGCCAGCGCTCGCTCCAGCTTCTGGCGCTGCAGGATGGGTCGCTCCTCGTTGAAGTTGACCTTGCCGCGGATATTCATGCTGAGCTTGGGCCTATCCTTGAGGGCTTGCGCCAGTTTGGCCAGTTTCTCCTGCTGGGTGGGGGTGAGATCCGGCTCACCGGGCAGGAAGGGCAGCTCATCGAGATCCTCGCTGCCGCCCGCCAGGGAGGCGAGCAGCGAGAAGGGGGAGGTGACGGCCTTGCGCAGGGTGTTGCCGAGCACGTCCCAGAAGATGTTGCCGAGGCTGAAGTCCGGCTGATCCAGGTTGCCCTTCACCTTCAGGTTCATCTGGATGACGCCGTTGGCATCGCTCAGCAGGGCGACCGCCAGTCCCAGCGGCAGATCCTTGGCCTGCTCGCTCTTGACCTTTTCCCCCAGCTGCAGCTTCTTGATGGTGATGTCGTTGTCCCCCTCCAGCCGATTGCCCTGCAACTGGTAGTTGAGCTTCATGGAGAGCTGGCCCTTGTCGATGGCATAGCCGGCGTAGGTGCTGGAGTAGGGGGTGAAGGTGGTGAGCTCCAGGTTGTTGAAGGTGACGGCCACGTCCAGCACCGGCTGCTCGATCAGCAGATTGGTGCCGCCGCGGATGGTCACCGGGGCGTAGCGGTCCACCTTGCCGTTGAAGGCCAGCTCGGAGCGCTGGCCTGGGATGTTGCTGATGTGGCGGCTCTGACCGCTGAGGGCCGCGATGTCCACCACGAATTCCGGGCTCAGGCTGCGATCGGCAAAGCGCAGGTTGCCCTGCTCGGTGCGCACCTGGGCGATGCTGACGCGGGGGGCCGGCCCGCTGCTGGCGGGCTTGGCCGTGGCGGGTTGCGGCAGCAGCAGTTGCTGCACGTTGGTGACCCTGTCCTCGTTGATCTCGATGCGGGCGAAGGGTTTGCGCAGCAGGATGTCGTCGATCTTTACCTGCTGGCTGATGCCGTCGTAGTGCAGGCCGCTCAGCTGCAACTGCTCAATTTGCAGCAGGCGCTGGTTGTCGGCCCGATCCAGCACGTTGAGCCGTTCGATATCGAGCCCGCCACTCAACTCCAGCTTGCTCAATGCCCCCTTGGCATCGGTGGCCAGCGCCAGCTTGGTGCGGCTGGCAAGCTGGCCGTCGCGCACGCTGATGCGCAGCAGATCCTGCAGATAGGGCTGGGCCCAGCTGAGCGGCAGGCCCTGTTGCCTGATCTCGCCGTTGAGGCTGAAGGGGGTGAGGGCGAGGTTGCCGTCAAAGTCCAGTTTCGCCTGATTGTTGAGCACCCCGCTCAAGGTCAGCGGACTGCTCTGTCCGCTCTGGCTGCCCAGCGGACCCAGCGCCAGCGTCAGTGCGGAGAGCTCGCGCAGCAGCGGTTTGCAGCTGCTCGATTCGGTCAGCTTGAGCTGGCCCTGCTCGATGTGAGTCTGCTTGAGGCTCCAGCGCCAGGGTTGGTCCGGCGCCGCCGGTTTGGCGGCTTTACTGGTGTTGACCGGCGGCTGGGGGAGCAGCATGGTGGCCAGATCCAGCTGCTGGTTGGCATCGAGCACCGCGCTGACGGCCGGCGCCTTGAGCGCCAGCCGGTCGATCTGCAGCGCCTGCTTGTTGCCGTCGAGTGCGATGCCGGTCAGCGCCAGCTGCTTGAAGCGGGCAAATTCGCCGCCCTTGCGACGCTGGAGCTGCCAGTCATTGAGGGTCAGCTTGCCCTTGGAGAGTTGCCAGCTCAGCCCCTGCTTGCCCTCGGCTATCTGGTAGGTCAGCTCAGCGTTGGCCTCGCCCTTGGCCAGCTTGACGTCGAGATAAGGGGCCCAGAGCGGGGCGAAGGGGGCGAGCGCCAGCTTGCCGAGGCTGATCTTACCCTTGCCGGCGCCGCTCATGATGTCGAACTCACCGCTCGCCTTGAGCGGGCTCTGCTGGTTGAGGGTGGCGGCAAGCGCGAAGGGGTTGGCGCGGCCAGGGACGGTGGAGAAGGTCGGCAGTTGCAGGTCGAGCCCGCTCAGGGTCAGGCTGGGCACCCAGCCGGGGCTGCTCTGCTTGCGGCTGTCCTGATAGATGATGTGACCCTGCTCTGCCGCCAGTTGGTTGATCTGTACCAGCAGGGGGGCCTCGTTGCTGGTGGCGGGCACATCATTTTGCACGAGCAGGCTGGCCAGCGCCTCGGTCAAATTGAAGCGAACGGTTTTGCCTTGATCCGCCAGTCGCACCAGGTTGACGGTTGGCTTGACGAGGCGCGCCTCGTCGAGGATCAGGGCGCGCTGGCGCCAGCTTTCCCCTAGCAAGGGGGTGAGCTGCAGGCGTTCAAAGGCGACGAGGGGCTGCTGCTGGTCATCGAACAGGGTGGTGGGGCCGATGGCGAGGGAGGGGTGGCGCAGGCCGACGTCGATCTCCCCCAGGCTCAGGTGCAGGCCGTAGTGTTTGGCCAGCCAGCTCGGCAGGTGGCGCTGGGTCAGCGTGGGGGCTTGCCATAACAGAATAAGCAGGGAGAGCAGCAGGGCGGCGCAGAGGTAGAGGGCGTAGCGCAGCAGACGGGCACGCAGAGGCTTGGGCATGAGGGTCTCCAATTGATGCGCATAGGGTAACAAACTTTCAGGGCATGATCATGGTGCCACTTGATGCTGTACGCCGTACTTTGTCCAAAGACTTGCCAATTTCCCGCTCTCTTTCAGCCGGGCCAGCCACTGCTCCAGCTGCTGTACCGAGATCCCGGCGTCCGGGCTGAGCAGGGCGCGCAGCTCATACTGCTGATCCCACCGGTTGGAGCGCAGCAGCTGGTCGGCCTGCTCGGGGTACTCCTTGTCGAACTGGTTGAGGTAGGAGAGGTTGAGGATGGCCACCTCGCCGCGCCCCTTGAACAGCCCCTGCAGGGCGCTGATGTTGTCCTTGACCAGGGTGATATTGAAACGCTGCTTCAGGATGCTCGCGCTGGCGTCGAAATCGGCGATGCCGTAGTGATAGCCGCTGACCCCGATCAGCTGGCGCTCGGCCAGGTTGTCAAAGAAGGATTGATCCCGCCCCGGTGCCTTGAGGGCGACATAGCGCTCACCGCCCAGCAGCAGCGGACGGCTGATGCGCACCTGATCGGCATTCCAGTCCCAGCGGATATCCTCGAATAGCATCAGCGAGAAGCGGCCGAGGGCCAGCGCCTTGTAGCGGTGGGGGGCCGAGGTGGGCACGAACACGAAGTGCACATCCTGCTGGATGTCGTTGAGCAGGGCGATGAGATCCAGGGTCAGCCCGCGATAGTGGCCGCTGTCGTCCTTGACGACGAAGGGGGCATAGGGGTAACCACCGACCCGGATCAGCGGGTGGCCCCATGCCGTACAGCAGAGCAGCAGCAACAACCAGCACCAGCGTTTCATGGGGTCTCCCAGCAGGCAGAGATGATCCCAGATTCGGTTAATCTGCGCTGGTTTTCAAGCTGTTAAGGGAATTAACACAGCGCTGCTCGGCCGCCTCCAGCTCGGCCATCACCATCTGGATATCCTCCAGCTGCTGGCGCAGGGAGTGACGCTTGGCCTCGATGAGCTGGATCATGGAGTTGAGCTGGGTCTTGCTGGAGCGGTCGGTGTCATACATGTCGAACAGCTCGCGGATCTCCGCCAGGCTGAAACCGAGGCGCTTGCCGCGCAGGGTCAGCTTGAGCCGGATCTTGTCCTTGTGGCTGTAGATGCGGGTCTGCCCCTCCCGGGTCGGGGTAATGAGCCCCTCGTCCTCGTAGTAGCGGATGGTGCGCGGCGTGATGTCGAACTCGTGGGCCAGCTCGGAGATGCTGTAGGTCACCTCCTTGCCGGCGAGCCCGTGGGCGAGGGTGTTGGACATGGCGGGGTTCCTTATTGCGGGGATGACTGGCACAGCCGGGTGCGCAGCCGCTCGGCATTGGCGTGCAGGGCCCGGCCGACCCGCGAGCCGTTGGGGCGGCCGAGCTGCTCGCTGACCCACTGGCCGGTGGCAGCCAGCTGGTCGAGGTCGACGCCGGTGCTCATGCCAAGGCCGTGCAGCAGGTAGACCACCTCCTCCGAGGCGACGTTGCCGGAGGCGCCGGGGGCATAGGGGCAGCCGCCGAGCCCGGCCACCGAGCTGTCGATGGTGCGGATGCCGCGCTCCAGCGCTGGCAGCAGGTTGGCCAGCCCCTGGCCATAGGTGTCGTGAAAATGGACTGCGAGCCGGCCGGCCGGGATCTCGTGCAGCACCGCATCCAGCATGGGGGCGACCGTGCCCGGGGTGCCGACGCCGATGGTGTCGCCGAGCGATATCTCGTGGCAGCCCAGATCCAGCAGCCGCTCGGCCATGGCGGCGACCCGCTTGGGCCGGGTGGGGCCATCGAACGGGCAGGCGATGACAGTGGAGAGGTAGCCGCGCACCTTGATGCCGAGGCTGCGCGCCTCCTGCACCAGCGGGGCGAAACGTACCAGCGACTCCTCCACACTGATGCCGATGTTGGCCTGAGTAAAGCCGTCGGAGCAGGCGGTGAAGAGGCCTATCTCGTCGGCGCGGGCGGCAATGGCGGCCTGCAGACCCTGCAGATTGGGCACCAGGGCGCCATAGCGGGTCGGCCCCCTGCGCGGCAGGGCGTTGAACAGTGCGGCGGAATCCGCCATCTGCGGCACCTTCCTGGGCGACACGAAAGCGCCGACCTCGATGCGCTGCAGCCCGCACTCGGCCAGGCGGGCGATGAGCTCCAGCCGCTGCACCAGCGAGAGGGTGGCGGCCTCATTTTGCAGGCCGTCCCGCGGCCCCATCTCCACCAGGCTGACCTTGTCGTCCCGGCTCTCCTGTGCTCGGCTCATGAGCGTTCCTCCTGCGCGGTATGCTGCTCGGCAAAGCGCACCAGCAGGGCGCCCTGACTCACCTGTTCGCCCTGGCGGCACTGCAGCGCCTCGATCACCCCATCCCGGTCGGCCTTGAGGACGTGCTCCATCTTCATCGCCTCCAGCACCAGCAGGGGTTGTCCCTTGCTGACCGGCTGGCCGGCCTCGACCTGCAACGCCACGACGATGCCGTGCATGGGGGCCAGGATGCCGGGGGCATCGCCTGCCTCGTGATCATGGTGCAGCTGATGATGCTGATCATCGGCCGAAAAGCGGATGCGCCTGCCCGCCAGTTGCAGCAGATAGTCGCCCTCGCCGAGGGTGTGCAGCGGGTAGCGCTGCCAGCTGCCGGCCTGCTGCAGGCGGATCTGATCCGCCCCGAGCTCGAACGGGATCTGCTCGCCCTGCCAGAGCAGGCTGCCTGCCCGCTCGGCGAGGGTCAGCACGCGGGCCTCCTCGCCGATGCGCACCGCTGCGCTAAAGCTGCGGGTGGGGCCCAGCCGAAAGCCTGCGGCCTGCTGCCAGGGGGAGGCGCCGTGCTCGCGACTGGCGAGCCAGAGGGCGGCGAGCGGCCAGGCGAGCGCCGGAACGGGCAGGGTGTCGGTGGGAATGGGCCACTGGGTGTGGTGGCCCATGGCCAAGACGTCAGGCTCTTCGCACAGGCGCAGCAAGAGCGGGCCGTTGTGCACCAAGGGGCCGAGTTCCAGCGCCGCCAGCGCGTCGGCCAGGCTGGCAAAGGCTTCGCTGCGGCTCGCTGCGTGGGCGATCAGCTTGGCGATCATGGGGTCGTAATAGGGGCTCACCGCATCGCCGGCACTGACGCCGGTGTCGATGCGCACACCAGCCGGCCAGTGAAGCCAATTGATGGGGCCGCTGGCGGGCAGAAAACCGGCCGCCACGTCCTCGGCGTAGAGGCGCGCCTCCACCGCATGGCCGCGCAGCACCACTTCCTCCTGGGTGAGCGGCAGCGGCTTGCCTTCGGCCACCGCCAGCTGCCAGGCCACCAGATCCTGGCCGGTGACGGCCTCGGTGACCGGGTGCTCCACCTGCAGCCGGGTGTTCATCTCCATGAAGAAGAACTCCTCCCCGCACAGCAGAAACTCGATGGTGCCGGCTCCCCGATATTTGATGGCCCGGGCGGCGGCGACGGCGGCCTCGCCCATGGCGCGGCGCAGCGCCGGTGCGATGTCGGGGGCGGGGGCCTCCTCGATCACCTTCTGGTGACGGCGCTGCAACGAGCAGTCCCGGTCCCCCAGATAGATGGCGTTGCCAAGGGTATCGGCAAACACCTGCACCTCCACGTGGCGGGCGCGGGCGAGATAGCGCTCCAGCAGCACGTGGTCGTCACCGAAGGCAGAACTTGCCTCCCGCTTGACCGCCGCCAGGGCCTCGTCAAAGTCGGCCAGCTGATCGACCCGGCGCATCCCCTTGCCACCGCCGCCGCTGGCCGCCTTGATAAGGAGCGGAAAGCCCACCTGGCTCGTCTGATCGCGCAAAAAGTCGGGGTGCTGATCCGCGCCGTGATAACCGGGCAGCACCGGCACGCCGGCTGTCTGCATCAGCGCCTTGGCGCCCGACTTGTCGCCCATGGCGAGAATGGCGGCGCCGCTTGGCCCGATGAAACGCAAGCCCCGCTGCTCGCAGGCGGTGGCAAAATCGCTGTTTTCGGACAGGAAACCGTAACCCGGGTGGATGGCGTCGGCGTTCGCCTGCTGGGCGATGCGCAGCACCTTGCCGGTGTCGAGGTAGCTCTCCCGGGCGGGGGCCGGCCCCAGATGCCAGGCTTCGTCGGCTTCCCGCACATGCATGGCGCGGGCGTCGGCGTCCGAGTAGAGGGCGATGGTGTGAATGCCGAGGCGCCGGGCTGTCTTGATGATGCGCACGGCGATTTCGCCGCGATTGGCGATCAGCAGGCGCTTAATTGGAGTGTGATGGGTCATGCTGACTCCCTGTTGTTCAAGGCGCACAAGTGCGAAGCGTGTTGATCCACACGCCAGTTATATTGAGCACAGTTGGCGATCAGCAGGCGCTTGATGGGGTGGTATTGAGTCATGCTTCGTCCTTGAAACGGGGGCGCCAGGCGGGGGGGCGTTTGTCGAAGAAGGCTTGCATCCCCTCCTGGGCTTCAAGACCGACCCGTACCCGGGCGATGGTCTCGACGGTTTTCTCTTCGTGCAGGCTGGCGCCGTGGCTCTCGAGGGCGGCCAGCAGCCGCTTGGTCTCTTTCATCGCTTCCGGCCCGTTGCGGCACAGGCGCAGGGCCTGCGCGCGTCCTTCGGCCAGCAGCTGATCCGGCGGGCAGCGTCGGTGTGCCACGTTGAGCCGGCAGGCGGTCACTGCATCGAACGGTTCGGCACAGAGCATCAGGGCGCGGGCCTGGCGCATCCCCATGGCGCGCACCACGTAGGGGCTGATCACCGCGGGCACCAGCCCGAGACTCACCTCGGAGAGGCAGAAGCGGGCGTCATCGGCGGCCAGCACCAGATCGCAGGTGCAGATGAGGCCCAGCGCTCCGCCGTAGGCGGCGCCCTGTACCAGCGCCACCGTGGGGAAGGGGAGCTCGTCCAGGGTTTGCATCAGCCGGGCCAGCACCCGGGCGTCTTCCCGGTTGTGCTCGAAATCGGCATGAGCCAGGTTGCGCATCCAGTTGAGGTCGGCGCCGGCGCAAAAATGCTTGCCTTCGGCCCGCAGCAGCAAGGCGTGGGGGCGATCGGCGAGGGCCTGGCCGTGGGTGTGGGCCAGCTCGTCGAGGCAGTCGAGCAGCCCCAGCATGAGGTCGGCGTCGAAGGCGTTGTGGCGGGCCGGGCGGTCGAGCACCAGCTCGGCCAGCGGGCCGTGTCGCTCCAGCCGAAAACCGGGCTGGAGAGCGTGACTGAGTGGATCGGACATGTGAACTCCTTACATCCGGAAGATGCCGTACTGTTCCGGGCCGGTCTCGGCCCCCTGACAGGCCGCCAGCGCCAGCGCCAGCACGGTGCGGCTCTGGGCCGGGTCGATGACGCCGTCATCCCACAGGCGAGCGCTGGCGTAGTAGGGGTGACCCTGGCGCTCATACTGCTCGATCACCGGGGCGCGGATGGTGGCAGCTTCCTGCTCGCTCAGGCTCTTGCCCTCGGCTGCCAGTTTGTCCCGACGTACCTGCACCAGCACCCCGGCCGCCTGCTCGCCGCCCATGACGGAGATGCGGCTGTTGGGCCAGCTAAAGAGAAAATCGGGTTCATAGGCGCGGCCGCACATGCCGTAGTTGCCGGCACCGAAGCTGCCGCCGACGATCAGGGTGATCTTGGGTACCCGGCTGCAGGCCACGGCGGTGACCAGCTTGGCGCCGTGCTTGGCGATCCCTTCGCGCTCGGCTTGGCTTCCCACCATAAAGCCGGTGATGTTTTGCAAAAAGATCAGCGGGATGGCGCGCCGGTTGCAAAGCTGGATGAAGTGGGCCCCCTTCTGGGCGCTGTCGCTGTGCAGCACGCTATTGTTGGCGAGGATCCCCACCGGCATGCCGCAGATGCGGGCAAAGCCGGTCACCAGTGTGGTGCCGAACAGCGCCTTGAATTCGTCAAAGTCCGAGCCATCCACCAACCTGGCGATCAGCTCCCGTGCGTCATAGGGGCGCTTGAGGCCGGTGCCCACCAGACCGTAGAGATCCTCGATGGGGTAGCAGGGGGGCTCATAACCGGGGCTGGTCTCTACCGGTTCGCTCCCCAGGTGGGTCACCAGGGTGCGGGCGATGGCCAGGGCGTGGCCATCGTCGCGGGCCATGTGATCCGCCACTCCGGAGTGGGCGCAGTGCACCTCGGCGCCGCCCAGCGCCTCGGCGCTGATCTCCTCGCCGGTGGCGGCCTTGACCAGCGGCGGCCCCGCCAGAAAGATGGTGGCCTGCTCCCTGACCATGATCGACTCGTCCGCCATGGCGGGCACATAGGCGCCTCCGGCGGTACAGAGGCCCATCACCACCGCCAGCTGGGGGATGTTCTGGGCCGACATGCGGGCCTGGTTGTAGAAGATGCGGCCAAAGTGATCCCGGTCGGGGAACACCTCGTCCTGCATCGGCAGGAAGGCACCGCCGGAATCCACCAGATAGAGGCAGGGGAGGCGCAGCCGCTCGGCGATGGCCTGGGCGCGCAGGTGTTTTTTCACCGTGAGCGGGTAGTAGGTGCCGCCCTTCACGGTGGCATCATTTACCACCAGCATGCACAGGCGCCCAGAGACCCGGCCGATGCCGGTGATGATGCCGGCGGCGGGCACCGGCTCGTCATAGACCTGCCAGCCGGCCAGCGCCGACAGTTCGAGAAACGGGGAACCCGGGTCCAGCAGCTGGTTGATGCGCTCGCGGGGCAGCAGCTTGCCACGGGCCTGATGGCGGGCGTTGTTGGCAGCGCCCCCGCCCAAGGCTATCTCCTCCAGACGGGCATTGAGATCGTCGACCAGTGCCTGCATGGCGGCCAGATTGGCCGCATATTCCGGACTCGCCGTGTCGAGGCGGGAGTGGATCCTGCTCATGCGTTATCTCCCATCAGCTCGCGGCCGATGAGCCAGCGGCGGATCTCCGAGGTGCCGGCGCCTATCTCGTAGAGCTTGGCGTCCCGCAGCAGGCGGCCGGTGGGGTATTCGTTGATGTAGCCGTTGCCGCCGAGCAGCTGGATGGCATCAAGCGCCATCTGGGTGGCATTTTCGGCGGCAAACAGGATGGCAGCGGCGCAATCCTTGCGGCTGGTGCGGCCCTGATCGCAGGCGCTCGCCACCGAGTAGACCAGCGCCCGGCTGCTGGCGAGGCGGGTATACATGTCGGCGAGCTTGCCCTGCACCAGCTGGAACTCACCGATGGGCTGGCCAAACTGCTTGCGCTCGCGCACATAGGGCAGCACCACATCCATGCAGGCCTGCATGATGCCAAGGGGGCCGGCCGCCAGCACCACCCGCTCGTAATCCAGCCCGCTCATCAGCACCTTGACCCCGCCATGCAAGGGGCCCAGCAGGTTTTCCTGCGGCACCCGGCAGTTATCGAACACCAGCTCGCAGGTGCTGGAGCCGCGCATACCGAGCTTGTCGAGTTTCTGGGCGGTGGAGAAACCGGGGGTCCCCGCCTCGACGATAAAGGCGGAAATCCCTTTGGGACCGGCGGCGGGATCGGTCTTGGCATAGATGACGAAGGTGTCGGCATCGGGCCCGTTGGTGATCCACATCTTGTTGCCATTGAGCACGAAATGATCTCCCTCACGCACCGCGCTGAGGCGCATGCTGACAACATCTGAACCGGCTCCCGGCTCGCTCATGGCCAGCGCCCCCACATGCTCGCCGCTCACCAGCGGGGGCAGGTAGCGCGCTTTTTGCTCCGCCGTGCCGTGGCGGTGGATCTGGTTGATGCAGAGATTGGAGTGGGCGCCGTAGGAGAGGCCGACCGAGGCGCTGGCGCGGCTCACCTGCTCCATCACCAGCACATGGGCCAGATAGCCGAGGTTCACCCCGTCATACTCCTCTGCCACCGTGATGCCGTGCAGACCCAGCTCCCCCATGCGGGGCCAGAGATCGCGGGGGAAGACGTTGCTCTGATCGATGTCGCCAGCGCGCGGCGCGATCACTTTCTGGCAGAAGGCCTCGACCTGCTCGGTCAGGGCGCACAGGGTCTCGTCCATCACTGCATGCATCCTTGCTCTCCTCATATGAAGGGGGTGACAGCTTGGCGGCCGAGCGGAAACAGGGAGCCAAACTGGTCAGTCCATTTGTGATTTAAGTTTACGTTAGCGTAAACGTAAATTGATTGTTAGTCTAAGGTAAATTTGTTGCGCCATGACGGCAAGGGCGATTGCCCGGTCGTGATGGCCCCGTCACAGGAGTGCCCATGGTCCGTTCGCAAGCGGCCCATGATGTGCCAGCAAGGAGAGAGTGCCCATGAACAACCATCAGACCCGGTTCGGTGACGTGCCGCTGCACATCGGCGGGGAGGCGTATCCTTCCGCGAGCGAGCAGTGGATCGAGGTGACCGACCCGGCGGATCAGAGCCTGCTGGCGCGGGTGCCGAAGGCCACCTCGGCGGAAATTGAACTGGCGGTGCGCACCGCTCACGACGCCTATCTGCTGTGGCGGGAGGTGCCGGCCTCCGAGCGGGCCCGGGTGATGTTCAACTACCAGCATCTCTTGAAGACGCATCACGACGAGCTGGCGGCCCTGCTGGCCCAGGAGACCGGCAAGAATCTGGCGGATGCCAAGGGGGATGTGTGGCGCGGCATCGAGGTGGTGGAGCAGGCCTGCGCCATCGCCAGCCAAACCCTGGGGGAGACCATGGGCAACGTGGCGCGGCGGGTCGACGGCCACTCCTGGGTGCAGCCGCTCGGGGTCTGCCTTGGCATCACTCCCTTCAACTTTCCGGCCATGATCCCGCTCTGGATGTTCCCGCTGGCGGTGGCTTGCGGCAACGGCTTCGTGCTCAAGCCCTCCGAGCAGGATCCGCTTACCCCCATGCGGCTGGCCGAGCTGTTTGCCGAGGCGGGAGCCCCCAAGGGCATTCTGTCGGTGGTGCACGGCGGCGCCGAGCAGGTGGATGCGCTGCTGGCCCACCCCGATATCAAGGCGGTCAGTTTCGTCGGCTCGGCCCGGGTCGGCGGCCACGTCTATCGCAGCGCCACTTCGCAGCTCAAGCGAGCCCAATGCTTTGTCGGGGCCAAGAACCACATGGTGATCATGCCGGATGCCAACAAGGCGCAGGTGCTCAGCAACCTGGTGGGGGCCGGGGTCGGCGCCGCCGGTCAGCGCTGCATGGCCATCAGCGTGGCGGTGTTCGTGGGCAGTGCCCGGGAGTGGATCCCCGAGCTCGCCGCCGAGTTCGCCAAGGTGAAACCCGGCGTCTGGCACGATCCCGAGGCCGCTTACGGCCCCCTCATCAGCCCGGAGGCCAAAGTCAGGGTGGAGGTGCTCATCGAGGCGGGGATCGCCGAGGGAGCCGAGTGCCTGCTGGACGGCCGCTTTTGCGACGTGCCCGGCTACCCGGTGGGCAACTGGGTGGGGCCGACCCTGTTTCGCGGGGTGACCCCCGAGATGCGCATCTACAAGGAGGAGATCTTCGGGCCCGTGCTGGCCTGTCTCGAGGTGGCGAGCCTCGACGAGGCGCTCGCCCTCATCAACGACAACCCCTACGGCAACGGCACCTCCATCTTCACCGGTTGCGGCGCTGCCGCCCGCAAGTTTCGCCACGAGGTGGCGGTGGGCCAGGTGGGGATCAACGTGCCCATCCCGGTGCCGCTGCCGTTCTTCTCCTTCACCGGCTGGCGCGGCTCCTTCTACGGGGATCTGCACGCCTACGGCAAGCAGGCGGTGCGTTTTTACACCGAGACCAAGACGGTCACCGAACGCTGGTTCGACGAAGACATTCCCAGCGGCCCCAACATGACCATTCAGCTGCGCTGATGGCAGGTTGCCCGGGCGCACCCACTGACAGCAACGGATCGAACAAGTACAAGGAAGCGAACAAGATGGATTTTACGTTGACCCCGGATCAGCAGGCCTATGTGGAGGCCGCCAGCGCTTTTGCCGAGGAGGCGCTCAAGCCCCACGCCGCGCGCTGGGACAAGGAGCATGAATTTCCCATCCCTACCATCAAGCAGGCGGCGGCGCTTGGCTTTTGTGGCCTCTACACCCCGGAGCAGTACGGCGGCCTCGGCCTGCCGAGGCTCGATGCCAGCCTCATCTTCGAGCGCCTCGCGATGGGCTGCACCTCCACCACCGCCTATCTGACCATCCACAACATGGTGAGCTGGATGCTGGGCAGCTGGCTGCCTGCCGAGGTGGCCGAGGAGTGGGTGCCAAGGCTGGCCAGCGGCGAGCTGCTGGGCTCCTACTGCCTCACCGAACCGGGCGCCGGATCCGATGCCGCGGCCCTCAAGACCCGCGCGGTGCGTGACGGCGAGGATTACCTTCTCGATGGCAGCAAGGTGTTCATCTCGGGCGCCGGCAGCACCGACGTGCTGGTGGTGATGGCCCGCACCGGTGGCGAGGGGGCGAAGGGGATCTCCGCCTTCATGGTACCGGCCCAGACCCCCGGCGTGAGTTACGGCAAGGCGGAGGAGAAGATGGGCTGGAACAGCCAGCCCACCCGGGAGGTGAACTTCAGCGCCGTGCGCATCCCCGCCCGTTACCGGCTGGGGCAGGAGGGGGAAGGGTTCAAGTTCGCCATGCAGGCGCTCGATGGCGGGCGCATCAACATCGCTACCTGCTCGGTCGGCACTGCCCAGCAGGCCCTCGACGATGCCCTGGACCATGTGCAACAGCGCCAGCAATTTGGCCACCCGATCAGCGAATTCCAGAGCGTGCAGTTCCGCCTGGCCGACATGGCCACCGAACTGGCGGCTGCCCGGCTGCTGGTACGCCAGGCGGCCGCCAGGCTCGATGCGGGGGCGCCAGACAAGAGCGCCTGGTGCGCCATGGCCAAGCGTTTTGCCACCGACGTGGGGCACCGCGTCTGCGACGATGCCCTGCAACTTTTTGGCGGCTATGGTTATATCCGCGAGTACCCGCTCGAGCGCTACCTGCGCGATACCCGGGTCCACCGCATTCTGGAAGGGACGAATGAAGTGATGCGGCTCATCATCGCCCGCCGCCTGCTGGCCGAGCCCGGTCTGGCGCTGGAGTAGCGGGGTGGGCTGCTGTGCCCAGCAGCCCACCCTGACGACGCGGCTGGCGTGACGCGTCGTCAGGCTTTGTGAGCCAGCCGAAGGTCGGCTCCATTCAACCCTGTCATCATGGGGCAGGTTTTTTGACAAGGACAACGCAATGACAAGGATCAGGCTCGAATATCACGGTCACGTGGCCTATATCACCCTCGATCATCCTCCCGCCAACACCTGGACCCTCGCCAGCCTGCAGGCCTTCTTGCAGATGATGGTGGAGCTCGACAGCCGCCCCGACGTGGTTGCACTGGTGATCCGCGGGGCCGGGGACAAGTTCTTCTGTGCCGGCGCCGATCTCAACATGTTTGCCGACGGCAACCTGGAGCACGCCCGCGAAGTGGCCGAGGCCTTTGGCCGCGCCTTCGAAGCGCTGGCCCGCTTTCACGGGGTCAGCATCGCCGCCATCAATGGCTATGCCATGGGGGGCGGCCTCGAGGTAGCGCTGGCCTGCGACATCCGCATTGCCGAGCAGCAGGCCAAGCTGGGCCTGCCGGAGGCCTCGGTGGGCTTGCTGCCCTGCGCCGGCGGCACCCAGCGCCTGACCGAACTGGTGGGGCCGGGCTGGGCCAAGCGGATGATCCTCTGCGGCGAGAAGGTGAGCGCCACCCTGGCCTACGAGATGGGGCTGGTGGAGGAGGTGGTGAAGGAGGGCCACGCCTGGGAGGCGGCGCACCAGATGGCCCAGCTGGTGGAGCGCCAGAGCCCGAGCGCGCTGCGCGCCTGCAAGACCCTCATCAATCAGGGGCGCAGCGGCCATCGGGACGCGGCACTGCCGCTCGAGCGCAGCCTGTTTCTCACCCTGTTTGACGATGCCAACCAGCGTGAAGGGGTGGCCGCCTTCCTAGAGAAGCGAGCCCCGCGCTGGCACTACGACCAATCCAAGCCGGTAAAGAGTGAGGGTGTGAAGGATGAATGAGGTAATGATGGCGGCCCGCCATGTCGCAGGGGCTGATACCCTGTCTGCGGGGGTTCGCCATGAGTGAGCCTGTGCGCATCGAGACCCACCCCACGGAGGATGGCCGCCACATCGGCATGCTGACCCTGGACAGCCCCGCCTCCCTCAACGCCTTGAGCCTTGAGATGATCCAGTTGTTGCAGGCGGCGCTGACCCGCTGGGAGCAGGATCCCGCCATCGTCTGCGTGCTGCTGCAGGGAGCCGGCGAGAAGGCGTTTTGCGCCGGTGGCGACATCCGCTCCTTCTACTACCGCAAACAGGAGGCGAGCGAGTCGGCACTGTTTGGCTATGCTCGCGACTTCTTCCTGCAGGAGTACCGGCTCGATCATCACATCCATCGCTATGGCAAGCCCCTCATCTGCGTGGCGGACGGCATCTGCATGGGCGGCGGCATCGGTCTCTTTGCCGGGGCTGGTTTTAGAGTGGTGACCGAAAAGAGCCTGTTCGCCATGCCGGAGGTGACCATAGGCCTCTATCCGGATGTGGGGGCCAGCTGGTTTTTGAGCCGCATGCCGGGGCGGCTCGGGCTCTGGCTCGGCCTCACCGGGGCCCGCTTCAACGGGGCGGATGCCATCGGTCTGGGTCTGGCGGATCACGCCATGGCGAGCCGTGAGCGGATGGAGCTGCCGGCGCGCCTCGCCACCCTCGACTGGTCTGGTGTTGCCGATGCCAGCGAGCAGATCGAGGGGTTGCTGGCCGGTTTGCAGCGATCCCTTGGCCAGACGCTGCCAGCTCCCGTGCTCTTGCCCCATCAGACCCGCATCGATGCACTGTTGGCCGGTCGCTCCCTGCAAGGGGTGTTGGCTCGCCTCGAGGGCGCCGAGCTGGATGAACCGACGCTGGCCCTGGCGCGGGAGACCTGCCAGAGCGGCAGCCCCATCAGCCGCGCCATCCTCTGGCGCCAGTTCTGGCAGGCACGGCGCCAGTCGTTGGCCGAGGTGTTTGCCGACGAGCTGGCCCTCTCGGTCAACTGCGTGCTCAAAGGGGATTTTGTGGAAGGGGTACGGGCGCTGCTCATCGACAAGGACAAGTCACCCCGCTGGCAGGGCCCGCAGGCGGGCGAGGCCTGGTTGGATGACTTCTATCGTTGGCCCGAGGGGAACAATCCCCTGTGTCCCTGCTGACGGGCGATCACACACAAGGAACAGACCATGACAAGGATTGGATTTATCGGGCTTGGCAACATGGGGGGCCCCATGGCCGCCAACCTGGCCCGGGCGGGACACACAGTGCAGGTGTTTGATCTGGTGGCCGAGAGCCTGACCCGCGCCATCGAGGCCGGCTGTATCGCCGCCGGCGATGCCCGCGAGGCGGTGAGCGGCTGCGAGCTGGTGATCAGCATGCTGCCGGCGGGCGAGCATGTGCGCAGCCTCTGGCTGGGCGAGAGCGCCGGTGAACGGGGCGGGCAGGATCTGCTGGCGGCCCTGCCGCTCGGCGCTCTGGTCATCGACTGCTCCACCATCGACGTGGCCTCGGCCCGTCAGGTGGGGGCGGCGGCGCAGGCGCGCGGCATCCGTTTTCTCGATGCCCCCGTTTCGGGAGGCGTGGCCGGCGCGGCGGCGGGCACGCTCACCTTCATCGTCGGCGGCGAACAAGTGGATTTTGAGGCGGCCAAACCCGTGCTGGCCTGCATGGGGCAGAACCTGTTTCACGCCGGGGCGCTCGGCGCCGGCCAGATCGCCAAGATGTGCAACAACATGCTGCTCGCCATCCACATGGCGGGCACTGCCGAGGCGCTGGCGCTCGGGGTCAAGGAGGGGCTGGATCCGGGGGTGCTCTCCACCATCATGGGCAAGAGTTCGGGCAACAACTGGAGTCTCGAGCGCTACAACCCCTGGCCCGGGGTGATGGAAAACGTACCGGCGTCGCGCAACTATCAGGGGGGCTTCATGACCCGGTTGATGGTCAAAGACCTAGGGCTCGCCATGGCCCTGGCCGAGCATGCCCACAGCGCCGTGCCCATGGGGGCCCTGGCCCGCAACCTCTTCAACCTGCACGCCACCAAGGGGCAGGGGGCTCGGGATTTTTCCAGCATCGTCGAACTCTATCTGGACAAGACAGCGCCGGGTTAAGGGCCGCTATCTACCTTTTTACCCGATAGTCTTTGACTCGACAGTCACCGGCCATCTCACCAGGAGCATTTATGGATATCACACAGAAAGTCATCGCCATCACGGGGGCGGGCAGGGGGCTGGGCCGCGCCATCGCCCTGAGTCTGGCGGAGCAGGGCGCGCAACTTGCGCTCATCGACGTCAACCGCACCGATCTGGAGGTGACCGAGGCGGAAGTGCGCAGCCGTGACGGCCAGTGCGCCCTGTTCGTCTGCAACGTGGCGAGCGAGCCGGAGGTCGAGGCGACCTTCGCCGCCATCAAGGGGCAGTTCGGTGCTCTGCACGGCCTCATCAACTGTGCCGGCATTCTGCGCGACGGCATGCTGATCAAGGTGAAGGAGGGGGCGCTGACGGAGAAGATGAGCCTGGCCCAGTGGCAGAGCGTCATCGACGTCAACCTCACCGGCACCTTCCTGTGCGGGCGCGAAGGGGCGGCGCTGATGGCCACCGGCGGGGAGGGGGGCGTCATCATCAACATCTCCTCCATCGCCCGCGCCGGCAACATCGGTCAGAGCAACTATGCCGCCAGCAAGGCGGGGGTGGCCTCGCTGGTGGTCACCTGGGGGAAGGAGCTGGCCCGCCACGGCATCCGGGTGATGGGTATCGCTCCGGGGGTGTTTGCCACCGACATGACGGCGGCGATGAAGCCGGAGGCGATGGCCCGCATGCAGCAGGCCATCCCGGTGGGGACCCTCGGGCAGGCGGCGCAGCTGGCCCAGACGGTGCATTTTATTCTCGCCAATGACTATCTGTCTGGGCGGATGATCGAGCTGGACGGCGGCTTGCGCCTCTGAATATCGGCGCTCTGTTGCAGATGCTCCTGGCCCTCGGCGCAGGGGCATTTTTATTGAAACGTTTGTCAGCAGCCGGATTTGTCGACCTCGGCTGCAAGCTGCATTCTCATGCAGGTCTGATCCGTAAAAACGGGGCTCAGGTCATGGAAAAATGTGAAATATCAACGGGTCTTTCTTAATTTGAACCAGCTCACAGGCCCCCGGGGTCAGTGCTGTAAAATTGCGCGCGGTCAAGACGGTGCATGATTGACGGTACGAGGGATTGCGGTCGGAATAGTCATGCAATATAGTTGCCGCCTTTTTCACGGGGTACGGATTTCTAGCCCCTCCCATATTGCGCGCAGTATGAATACGGACGCTCTGCCGCCGCCTAATTAAACAGGATTGAGATGGACAAGAAACTGGGGCTTGGTGCCCTCATCTCGCTGGTGATCGGCTCCATGGTCGGTGCCGGAGTCTTCAGTCTGCCGCAAAACATTGCCGCTCATGCCAGTGCCGGGGCCGTCGCGCTGGGATGGGCCATCACCGGTATCGGCATGATCTGCCTCGCGCTGGTATATCAGAACCTCTCCATGCGTCGCCCGGATCTCGATGGCGGTATCTTCAGCTATGCCAAGGCCGGTTTCGGCGATTTCATCGGCTTCAACGCCGCCTGGGGCTACTGGCTCTGTCAGCTGCTGGCCAACGTCTCCTACGCCATCGTGGTGTTCAGTGCGCTGAGCTACTTCTTCGACACGCCGGACAAGGTCATCTTCGGTGACGGCAACACGCCGGTGGCCATCACGCTCGCCTCCCTGCTCATCTGGTCTGTGCATGCCCTGGTGCTGCGTGGCATTCAGGTAGCGGCGCTGGTGAACATCGTCACCACCATCGCCAAGATGGTGCCGCTCATCGTGTTCTGCGTGGCCATCCTGCTCGCCTTCAACATGGAGACCTTCACCCTGGATATCTGGGGTCAGGGCACCCCTGAACTGGGTTCGGTGATGGATCAGGTCAAGTCCACCATGAAGGTGACGCTCTGGGTCTTCATCGGCATCGAGGGGGCCGTGGTGGTCTCCGCCCGTGCCCGTCATCGCAAGGACGTGGGCCGTGCCACCGTGCTGGCGCTGCTGGGTGCCCTGGCGCTCTACGTGATGGTGACCCTGTTCTCGCTGGGGGTCATGAACCAGCCGCAACTGGCGGCCCTCAAGAACCCCTCCACCGCCATGATCCTGGAAGCTGTGGTCGGCCCCTGGGGCGCCTGGCTCATCAACATCGGCCTGGTGATCTCGGTGATGGGAGCCTTGCTGAGCTGGACCGTGCTGGCGGCGGAAGTGCCCTACATCGCGGGTAAGACCGGCGTGTTCCCTGGCTGGTTTGCCAAGGAGAACAAGAACGGCTCGCCGCAGGTGTCGCTCTGGTGCTCCACCTGCCTGGTGCAGACCTTCCTCATCATCATCTACTTCCAGAGCAGCACCTATCTGGCGCTGGTCAACATTGCCACCTCGGCGGCGCTGGTGCCCTACGTCTTCTCCGGCGCCTACGGGCTGAAGCTGGCGCTGAAAGGGGAGACCTACGCAGGCCAGCCCCATCAGCGCAAGCGCGACCTGTTCCTGGCGCTGGTGGCCACCGGCTACGGCTGCTGGCTGGTCTATGCCGCCGGGGTTGAGTACCTGCTGCTGGTGGCACTGCTCTACAGCCCCGGCATCTTCATCTACTGGAAGGCGCGCCAGCACCACGGGCTGCGCGGCCTCAACCGGCTGGAGCAGGGGATGACGGCGGCCCTGCTCGGTTGCGCGGTGCTGGCCTTCTACAAGGTGATGGACGGTACCATTCCCTTGAGTTAACCGGCACAATAAAGAGATGGCCCAAGGGCCATCTCTTTTTTTATGTGCAGCGCTCCATTTGTTCGCTGCACCGCCTCGGAAGGAATTTTTATGCTGTTTATGGGTTATCTGCTGCTGGGGGCGTTCGCCGGCATGCTGGCGGGATTGTTCGGCATCGGCGGCGGTCTCATCATAGTGCCCGTGCTGGTGCTGAGCTTTCACGCCCAGGGCGTTGCGCCCGACATCATTACCCATCTGGCACTGGGCACCTCGCTGCCCACCATGATCTTCACCGGCTTCAGCTCGCTGCGTGCCCACCAGGAGGCCGGTGCGGTCGACTGGGTGATGATCCGCCGGCTCGGCGCCGGCATGCTGGTCGGAGCCTGGCTCGGCGGCATGACCGCCAACCTGCTCAGTGCCAGCACCCTCAACATCATCATCGGCTGCTTCGCCTGGACCATGGCGCTGCAGATGGGGCTCAACCTCAAGCCCAAGGCGGAGCGTCATCTGCCGGGAGCGCTCGGCACCGGCATCGCTGGCACCGTCATCGGCTGGATGTCGGCCTTGTTCGGCATCGGTGGCGGCTCGCTGACCGTGCCTTATCTGAGCTGGAACAGCGTACCGATGCGCAACGCCGTGGCGGCCTCCGCCGCTTGCAGCATGCCCATCGCCCTGGCGGGCAGCCTCAGCTACCTCTACGCCGGCTGGAACAATCCAGACCTGCCAGAGTGGAGCCTGGGGTTCATCTACCTGCCGGCGCTGCTCGGCATCGTGCTCACCAGTACCCAGTTTGCCCGGGTGGGGGCCAAGCTGGCGCACCGGCTCTCTCCCCAGCGGCTCAAGCAGGCATTCGCCCTGCTGATGCTGCTGGTGGGCGCCAAATTCATGCTGTTTAGCTGAACCCTTGGCCAGATTGTTGAAAAATAAGGCGAACAGCATGAGCGAGGGCAGAAAGCCGTTGCATTGAGAGGCCAGTTTGCCTATTCTCCTCGCCGGTGGTCCTATTGGTCCTCTCGCATTGATAACCCGTCGACCTGGTCAGGACCGGAAGGTAGCAGCCAAGGCGGGGGACTCGAGTGCCGGGATGTGGCTGGTAGGGCCACCACTTGTTTCTGCAGATCAATAAGTTACAGCTAATTACCCCCTTCAGACCTCTTGGTAATCCACTTTATGTGGATGAGTCAGGCCTCTTAATCTCGGATCTCCGACCCTCTGCAGCAACTTATCAGGTACGACCGCAAGGTGCCTGGAGTCTGGTGCAAACTTCCCCTTGATCTTCAGGGCCGGCACCTTACGCGAGCATTTTCCCTTCAGTCACTTTCCGTGGGCTCTATTGCCATTTCATCCTCTTTATTCTCACCCCGCTACGACCCTTTTTCGAAAGAGAAGTGCTTGCCGTGCACCAACGCCCAAGCCCGGAACGCACCCAGCAATCAGCAACCCCGAGCGCTTATTTGGGACGTTATGTCGGTTGCAGTGACCCCGTGCCGGCCAAATGGGCCTGCGCCAGTTCATCCATGTCGAGCACATAGTCGCGCTTGTCCGTGAGGCAGGCTATCGCCAGATCGATGAAGTGGCGTACCCTGGCGGGCTGGGCGGCGCGACTGCCATAGTAGAGAAACAGGCCGTGCATCTGGGTCATGTGCTCGAGCAGCAGGGGCACCAGGCGGCCGGCGCGGATATGCGCCGCTGCCGTTGGCCCGGCCAGCTGGCCGATGACGTCGCCAGCCAGCACGGCCCCCAGCTCCACCATCTCGTCGTTGGTGGAGAGTGCCGGGCGTACCGGATGTTCCTGCAGTTCGTCCCCTATCTTGACATGCCAGGGCACCAGGCGACCGTTGCCCGCGTGGCGAAAGGCACTGCAGCGGTGCAGGCCGAGATCATGCAGGGTGAGGGGCACGCCATATTTGCGCAGATAAGCGGGGGCGGCGCAGATGATGAGCTGCATGGGGAACAGGCGGCGCGCGATCAGCCCCTCCTGAGGAGAGATGCCGATGCGCAACCCCACATCGACCCGCTCCTCCACCCAGTTGCCGACCCTGTCATCGAGCTGGATATCCGGTTGCACATCGGGATAGCGCCGGCAGTACTCCTCCAGCACCGGCCCTATGATGGTCTGCACCACGGAACGCGGGCCCACGATCCGCAGCGGACCGGCGAACTCCTCACGGGTCTGGCGCGCTGCCGTCAGAGCCTGTTGCAGGCCGAGCAGGGCAGGCTGCGACGCCTCCAGAAACCGCTGACCCTCTTCGGTCAGCGACATGCTGCGGGTGGTGCGATGAAACAGACGCACCCCCAGATACGCTTCCAGCTGGCCGAGCGCCTTGCTGGCGGCCTGAGGGGAGATCTGCTGAGCCTCGGCCGCCTTGCTGAGACTGCCCAGCTCGGCCGTGTGGACGAAGGTGGTGATGGATCGCAATTCGTTGATCATGGTCTTGCTCATGGATTTACATCATTTGGTTGTAACTGATTCCGCTATTTACCGTCTAGTTCGATGTTTATCCCATATCTATAGTTCGTCCATCCAACGTGCCAGCCTTTAACGTTTGTCTCCCCCCGGTTGGGTTGAGACAAGAGGCTGAGCATCCATGGTTATCAGGGCAGTTCCGGCTGCATTGTGAGAACAGGAGCAAACATGCAAACACGTCAATTGGGTAACAGCGGGCTGACGGTGTCCGCCATCGGTCTGGGTTGCATGGGCTTGAGCTTTGGCTATGGCCCCGCGACCGACAAGGCAGAGGCGATCGCCCTGATCCGGCGTGCCTTTGAGCTCGGGGTCACCTTCTTCGATACCGCCGAGGCCTATGGCCCGGGCGACAACGAGTTGTTGCTGGGAGAGGCGCTGGCCCCGTTTCGCGACAAGGTGGTGATCGCCACCAAGTTCGGCTTCAAAAATGGCAAGGTGCCTGATGGGCTGGACAGTCGGCCGGAGAATATCCGCGCCGTGGCGGAAGCATCGCTGCGCCGCCTCAACACCGACGTCATCGATCTCTTCTACCAGCACCGCGTCGATCCCGATGTGCCGATGGAGGACGTCGCAGGGACGGTGCGCGATCTTATTCAGGAGGGCAAGGTGCGTCACTTCGGCCTGTCCGAGGCCGGCGTCGATTCCATCCGCCGTGCCCACAAGGTGCAGTCAGTAGCGGCGCTGCAGAGCGAATACTCCCTCTGGTGGCGGGAGCCGGAGCAGGGGATCCTGCCGCTGCTTGACGAGCTGGGGATAGGTTTTGTGCCGTTCAGCCCGCT
This sequence comes from Aeromonas sp. QDB03, assembly GCF_027707985.1. Taxonomy (NCBI): domain Bacteria; kingdom Pseudomonadati; phylum Pseudomonadota; class Gammaproteobacteria; order Aeromonadales; family Aeromonadaceae; genus Aeromonas; species Aeromonas sp. QDB03. Next base: position 445,413 of record NZ_JAPCJG010000001.1, read on the forward strand.
CGGCAAGGGCTTTCTGACGGGAGCCATCAAGGCTGATACCCGGTTCGAGGCGAACGATTTTCGCAGCATAGTGCCGCGCTTTGCCGAAGGCGCCCGCGCGGCCAACCTGCGCCTGGTGGAGGTGCTGGGGGATCTGGCCGCCAGCAAGGGGGTGACGCCAGCCCAGATTGCGCTTGCCTGGTTGCTGGCCCAGCGGTCCTGGATCGTGCCCATTCCGGGCACCACCAAGCTGCACCGGCTGGAAGAGAACCTGGGGGCGGCTGCCATCAGGCTCGGCAGCCGCGAGCTGGCCGATATTGACGCCGCCGTGGCAGGCATCGAGCTGGAAGGGGGGCGCTACCCGGCGCACCTGGGAAAACTGGTGGGGCGCTGAGGCTCCCTGCTGGAAAGCGAGCCCGGCCACTGCCGCGTGTCGAGACGCTGGTTCGCGTCGCCCCGGTTCGCCGGGGCCGTTCTGTTGTTATGACTCACAGGAGCCGCGATGGCCGGTATCATCTCGTCTGTAGTGCAATCGGGGCTGCCCGAACATCAGGATTCCGCTCAGTATCGGGCGGGCCGGTTTCACAATCTGGTGGCGGGATTGAGCGGCGTTGCCATCTTGAAGGTCATCAAGACGCGGTTACCCGCAGCCAGGCTGACTGGATCTGGCATGGTGGCGGTTCATGACATGCCAATGACAAACAACTAGGAGCAGATCATGCAAGCAGTAAAGCTGAACAATGACATCGAGATGCCCCTGCAGGGTTTTGGGGTCTTCCAGATGGCGGCGGCAGAGTGCGAACGTGCCGTCATCGAGGCCATCGATGCAGGTTACCGGCTGATCGATACCGCCGCCTCCTATCAAAATGAAACCCAGGTCGGCAACGGGATAAGGTTGAGTGGCATCGAGCGCGGCGAGCTGTTCATCACCACCAAACTCTGGTTGCAGGATGCCAACTATGAGGGGGCCAAGGCGCAATTCGAGCGCTCCTTGAACCGCCTGCAGCTCGATTATGTGGATCTTTATCTCATCCACCAGCCTTACGGGGATGTCCACGGCGCCTGGCGGGCGATGGCGGAGTTGCAGCAAGCCGGCAAGATCCGGGCGATTGGCGTCAGCAACTTCCACCCGGACCGGCTGGCGGATCTCATGGCATTCAACAAGGTGGCGCCTGCCATCAACCAGATAGAGGTGAACCCCTTCAATCAGCAGCTGCATGCCGTGCCCTGGATGCAGAGCAGACACATACAGCCGCAGGCGTGGGCTCCTTTCGCAGAGGGCAGAAACGGACTGTTCCAACATTCACAACTGACCGCCATCGGGGCGAGACACGGGAAAAGTGTGGGGCAGGTAGTGCTGCGCTGGCTGTACCAGCGGGGCATAGCGGCGCTGGCCAAGTCTGTGCGCAAGGAGCGGATGGAGGAGAATCTCGCTATCTTCGACTTTGAACTCAGTCATGTGGAGATGGTACAGATAGCGGCGCTCGATACGGCGGTCAGCGCCTTCTTCTCGCACCGCGATCCGGCCATGGTGGAGTGGCTGACCCAGCGCAGGCTCGACGTCTGACCGGGTCAATGAGCCATCGAGTCGGGCCATGTGCTGGCTGACGGCGAACCGCTTATCGCATCAAGCCGCTTACCGTAGCTGACGCTCATGGCCCCGGGTCTGTACACCTGGTTGCCCAACTGACGTTGTCTAGCCGTGCTGCACGCGCTCGGGGGCCTCCTCGGGCGGTGGCAGGGCGCCATCAGATGGGAGCTGCTGGTCACGACCGGCCTGCACGGTACGATTGCGGCCCCGTCGCTTGGCTTCATAAAGTGCCTGGTCGGCCTGCTTCAGGACGACGTTGAGATCGTCATCGCTGCCTGGCCAATAGGCGACCCCGAGCGAGATGGTGATGTGGCCTGCGCCGGGCATGGGGTGCGCGGCAACCCGCTGGCGCAGCCGCTCGGCGATCTCGAAGGCGAGAGGGAGCGACAGCCCGGGCAGCAAGATCAGAAACTCTTCACCGCCGCTGCGGCACACGGCATCGGCCTGCCTGGCGCCTTGCTGCATCAGGGTGGCGAGGGTGGCCAGCACCTGATCCCCGACATCATGACCGAAGCCGTCATTGATCTGCTTAAAATGGTCGATATCCAGTGCAATCACGGCGAGGGGTTGGCTCAGCGCCTGATAGCTGTCGAGCACCTGCTGCATGCCCCGGCGGTTGAACAGACCGGTCATGGCGTCGGTATGGCTGTCATTGTGCAGCTGGGTGATCCGGGTATTGAGCAGCCCCAGCCCCTTGAGCATGGCCTGCTTGAGCTGCGCCGCCTCGAAGTACCAGGCCCGGATCCTGGCGATGTTCTTGAGCGACTCCTGCTGATCCATCAGCTTGGCCTTGTGTGCCAGCTGCCACAGCGGCCTGGAGATGAAGATGGCGGAAATCCAGATGAACAGCAGGATCAGCAGGTTGATGGGAATGATCTTGAGCAGCACCCGCATCATCTGCTGATCCAGCCCGGTCAGGGTGGCGGCGCGGGGACGCTGCGCCACCACTCCCCAGTGGGTCTGGCGGATGGGGGCAAAGCCGGCCAGCATCTCGGTGCCTGTCTCATCGGTCAGCTCAAGCGCCCCCTCTTCGCCGTTCAACACCCGATCGACCACCCCGTTGTCACGGATTTTTTCACCGACCCTGGCACGGTCCGGGTGATAGATGCGGGTTCTGTTGCGATCGACCACATAGAGGGAGGAGCCATCTTGGTAGTAGTGCTGGCCCAGCATGCCGGAGAGCAGATTGGGTGACTGGAGATAGATGGTGCCCGCCACATAGCCGAGATAATTCTTCTCCTTGTCGAAGATGGGGCTGGAGAGGCTGATGAGATAGTTGCCGGAGAGCGAGATAAAGGGATCCGTGATCACCGGCCGCCGGGTCGTGATGGCGGCTCTGGAACCGGCGGAGGTGAGCTTGGCGCCCTTGATCTTGAGGGTATCCGGATAGACGCTCACCACCACGGCGTCGGCATTGACCACGGCCACCGAGTTGAACGTCGCGGTCTGCTGTTGCAAGCGTCGGACTTCACCCAGCAGGACATCGTCATCGGCCATGGCAGGGGCGAGCAGGGTGGCGCTGTAGGCCAGCTGGCTCTGGCTGGACTGGATCATGGTATTGGTCATGTCGGCCAGCTTGGCGGCGTAGACGCGGTTGGCATCCAGGGTATTGGAGATCAACAGCTCCCGTTGCGCCTCGTAGGTGGCATAGAAACTGTTGCTCAGGGTCGCCATGACGCCGACGACGGCCAGCGCCAGGATCAGACGACGCAGATCAATTTTCAATAACCGGTGAAGCAGCATGGCAGTGTGGCATCCGCGATGAGGGTGAGTGATCGTAAAACGATTGATTCTAATGGAGCCAACTGCCGAAAAGCTATCACTATCCAACCCCCTTCTTCACCATAATCACTTGATCGGCAAAGGGATGTCAGCGCTATCACCAAGCGGCCGCCTGCCAGGGGGGAGACAGAGGCGCCGAACTGGCTCATGGCTGCTCTGGAGAAGGCCCCGTTTGCAGCGCGGGAGCCGGCTCACTCAGATCGGCGACAACCTGCCAGAAGGCGTCGATGAGCGGGCCCTTGCTGTGGGGGGGGCGGATCAGGCCGATGATCCAGCTCGCTTCGGTATCACGCAGCGGCAGGGTCAGTACATCCGGGTGCTCTATGGTGGTGGAGGAGGGCACCAGGGTCCAGGCGATGTCGGCGGCGGCGGTGGCGATGCCGGCGGCGAAGTCGTTGACGTACTGGATATCGCGAAAGCGCAGCCCGCTCTGGGCCAGATAGTTCATCAGGTGATCATAAAACGAAGGGGCCTTGTCCCGGCGCAAGATAGCCAGCGGCTTGTCCACCAGATCCGCCAGTTCGTGCACGCCGGCGCAGCTGGCCGGCAGCACGGCGACAAAGTGCGCCCGTACCACCGGCAGACAGTGCCACCCCTTGGGGGCGGGCAGGCGGCAAAAACCCAGATCCAGCTTGCCCTCGCTCAGAGCCAGCAACTGGTGGTGAGTGGAGAGATCGTTGAGCTCTATGGTGACCTGTGGGCGTTCGGTGCGAAAACGGGCGATGGCGGCGGGCACCAGGATCTTGGTGGCAACCCCGAAGCCGATGCGTAGGGTGCCGCTGTTGCCCGCCAGCACGTCACGGGCGGTGCGACCGAGTTGCTCGCTGGCCGCCACCAACGCGCTGGCATCCTGGTAAAGGGCCCGCCCCAGTACGGTGAGGCGGGTACTGCTGGCATTGCGCTCGAACAGCTCGCCGCCCAGCTCCTCTTCCAGCCGCCGTATTTGCTTGCTCAGGGCCGACTGGGTGACGTGCTGGCGCACCGCTGCCTGACCGAAGTGCAGCACCTCCCCCAAAGTGACGAAGGCTTTCAGATCCCGTAACTCCATCCCGGCCCCTATGATTCCTGTTTGGAATGTTGAATGGTTTGATTTGTCATTGGACGGAATTTTATAACTGTTCGATGCTTATGCCAATTCCATTGGGCGCCGCCAGTCGGCGCGATAGAGGTGGCCGGTGCCACCGCCGCAGAAGGAGCAACCCAGATGCATCACCACAAATTCAACGACTTCCCCGCCGATTTTCTGTGGGGCGCCGCCTCCGCCGCCTACCAGGTGGAAGGGGCCTGGAACGCCGATGGCAAGGGCCCCTCGGTGTGGGATCTGTTCACCAAGTTGCCGGGCAAGACCTTTGAGGGCAGCAATGGCGACGTGGCGGTGGATCACTATCACCGCATGGAGGAGGACGTGGCGCTGATGGCGGAAATGGGGCTCAAGGCCTACCGCTTCTCGGTGAGCTGGCCGCGCATCTATCCCACCGGTCGCGGCGAGGTGAACGAGGCGGGGCTGGCCTTCTACGAGAAACTCATCGATACCCTGCTGGCGCACCAGATAGAGCCGGTGCTCACCCTCTATCACTGGGATCTGCCCCAGGCGCTGCAGGATGAATACGGCGGCTGGGAAGACCGACGCATCATCGAGGATTTCGAGCGCTACTGCGTGGCCTTGTATCAGCGTTTTGCCGGCAAGGTGAAGTACTGGGTATCGCTCAACGAGCAGAACTACAACCTGACCAACGCCTATCAGCTTGGCACGCACCCGCCTGCAGTGCAGGACCGCAAGCGCTTCTTTGCCGCCAACCACATCGCGTTTCTGGCCAACGCCCGGGTCATCAAGGCGTTCCGCCAGCACGTGCCGAACGGCCTCATCGGCCCAAGCTTTGCCTACTCGCCCGCCTATCCGGCGTCGTGCGATCCCAAAGATATGCTGGCGTTTGAAAACGCCGAGGAGTTCACCAACCTCTGGTGGCTGGATGCCTACTGCTTTGGCCGCTATCCGCAGGCGGCGCTTGCCTACCTGCGGGAAACCGGCGAGGCGCCGGACATCCTGCCGGGCGATCTCGAGCTGCTGCGGGAAGGGACGCCCGATTACATCGGGGTCAACTACTACTACACCCTGACCTTCACCGACAACCCGCTTGGCGGCCAGACCCTGCAGCGCATCAACACCACGGGGCAGAAGGGCACCACTCCCTCGAGCGGCATTCCTGGCCTCTACAAGACGGCTCCCAACCCGCACCTTGAGACCAGCAACTGGGACTGGGCCATCGACCCGACCGGGATGCGCATCGCCCTGCGCCGGCTCTCCTCTCGCTACGGTCTGCCGCTGATGATCACCGAGAACGGCCTCGGCGAGTTCGACAAGCTGGCAGCGGGAGATCGGGTGCACGACGACTACCGCATCGACTATCTGCGCAGCCACGTCAAGGCGTGCCAGGAGGCGCTGCAGGACGGGGTGGAACTGCTGGGCTATTGCGCCTGGTCGTTCACCGACATCCTGAGCTGGCTCAACGGCTACCAGAAGCGCTACGGCTTCGTCTTTGTGGAGCGTGACGAGCAGGGCGGCTCCCTGCGCCGGCTCAAGAAGGACAGCTTCTACTGGTACCAGACGGTGATAAGCTCGGGCGGCAAAACGCTCTAAGCAAATCGAGCAGCAGTACTTTGACAGGCTCCGCCCACCGGCGGGGCCTGTTGTTTTTGGTGGGAAGGATACGGTGAGGCGAAAGAGGGGGTGGCCCGCAATGGGATGTGCGTTCAGTGATAGCTGACGTCCACGCTCTCCTCGGCGCTGTGGACCAGATGGGTCATGGCATAGATGAAAAATTCGGCAGGGGAGAGCGGCTTGGAGTAGTAGTAGCCCTGGATCTCGTCCACCCCGATATGGGCCAGCTGCTGCAGTTCATGCAGGCTCTCCACCCCCTCGGCCACCACTACCAGCCCCAGCTGATGGGATAGCTTGGTGATGGACTCGACGAACATGAATTGCCGCGGGTCGGTCTCGATGTTGCTGACGAAGGACTTGTCAATCTTGAGCTTGTCAAAGCTCAGGGACATCAGATAGGAGAAGGAGGACCAGCCGGTGCCGAAATCATCCAGTGCGATGCGCACGTGGATCTGTTTGAGCTCCTTGAAGATGCGCTGGCTGAGCGGCAGATCGTCGAGGGCGATGGTTTCGGTCAGCTCCAGAATAAGCTGTTCGGCGCGCAGCGGGCTCTGTTGCAGCATCTCGTTGACCTGGTGGAACAGGGCCGGGGTGAACATGGAGTTGGAGAGGTTGATGGCCAGCTCCAGCTTGTCCACGAAGCTGGCCGGCAGTTGCGACATGTCGTGGTTGACCCGGCTGAAGATCCATTTGCCGAGCAGTTCGCCGAGGCCGTTCTCCTCCGCCATGGCGATGATGTCCAGCGGGTTGATGAAGCCGTATTCGGGGTGATGCCAGCGGATCAGCACCTCGGCCCCCATGTTGTAGGCATTGCCCGGTTTTATCACCGGCTGATAGTGCAGATAGAGGGTGCTGTTGGAGATGATATTCAAATGTTCACGCAGCTCGGCGGCCAGTTTCCGGTTGCGGCTGTAGTGCTCGAACATCCGGTGGTTGAACACCTGCAGGTGGTTCTCCTTGAGCTTTTTGGCATTGGCGAGGGCAATGTCGGCGAACAGGATCAGCTCCTCGATCTTGTGGGCCGTGATGGGGTGCTGGCTTATTCCCATGCTGACGCGCACCCGATGCGCCGGATCGGCCTGAAAGACGGTGGGCCTCAACTCATCCAGCAGCCGGACAAGGTAGGGAACACGGTGCTCGATGGACATGGCGCCATAGATGAAGAGGGCAAATTCATCGCCGCCCATGCGGGCGATGAAGGCCTGCTCATGGGCATACTCTCTGATCTGGTTGGCCACCATGGTGAGCAGTTCATCCCCGGCGGCATAGCCCAGGCTGTCGTTGACCTCCTTGAAGTTGTTCAACTCGACCAGACAGATGGTCAGGGTAGCGTCGGTGGGCTGCTTGCCCTTGGCCAGCCGCTCCAGCCGGGTCATGAAGGCGGCCCGGTTGGGCAGCAGGGTCAGTGGGTCGTTCCAGGCCAGGAAGTATTGCAGCTTCATCTCCCGGGAGACCACGAACAGGATGAGCAGGCCGATGGCCAGCAGGACGACCAGCACCAGTACGTGCCCTTCCTTGGACTGCTGCAGCTCCTGACGCTGCTTGATGGCGGAGGGGCCGGTGAAGTTCATCACCATCAGGTCCCGGATGGAAGGCAACAGCTTGCTTAGCCTAGTTTCCATCTCGGCCAGCCGGGCTGAATCGGGGGTGGGGTTGACCACGTCCTGCTCATACTCCTTGAGCACCTCAAAGAAGGCGCCGACTCTCTCGCTGGCCTGGTAGCGGGAACGAATAAGCGCGGTCTCTTGTCCGGTCAGGAAGATGTCCAGCCGGTTCCAGGCGATGTCATAGGCCTTGTTCAACTGCCCGGCATCGGTCTGACCGCTGCGATAGAGCGACAGCTGCTCGTCAAAACCGTGCAGCTCCAGTTCCAGCTGGGCCAGAGACCAGGCGGAGAGCTGGTTGTATTTGACCATGTCATTGAAGGTGCGATCGTAATTGAAGAGTGACCAGATGGTCACCCCCAGAAAAGAGACCATGATAAAGGCAAGGGAGAGGAACTTGCCCTTGATCATCGTTACATCCCTTCAAGCTTGAGCACTTGCCACACCATCAGGCTGTGATATTGCTCGATATTGAGCTCGGGGTGGTCCGACAGGGGGTAGATGACCCAGACTGGGCCCTTGTTGCGCAGGGTCAGCGCCTTGCCATCTTCCTCGATGGCCAGCAGCACGGGGTATTTCTCGACATCTTGCCGCGGGATCACCGCGAAGTAGTCGTTCTGGGCCATCACTTTTATCTTGTCGGCAGTGACGCCGAGGGTATCGAGCAGCGTCTTGAGCAAGACGCCGCGATAGACATGGGAGCCCTTGGTCCAGGGAGTGGTAGTGGTGACGCTGGCTTGCGGCAGCGCCTGCAGCTGGGCGCGGCTGTACTCCATCTTGCCGGCGTTGTTGCAGCAACCCTTGGCGGCGACGCTGAGGATCACCTCATCGGCACTGTAGGCCTGGCCACAGAAGAGTAAAGACAAGAGGTAAAACAGGGGTAAGGTTAGCGCTTTCATGGTGGGTTCCTTATGGGCAACTTATTGATATCCAGCCTGTTGAGGCCGTTTCGCTCTAACCATAGACCATTTCCGAATGACTATTGATGATGGTTTAAGGTAACCACAAGGCCTCATTTTCTTCACATCTATTACACAACCGGCACGTGCCTTGCCAAATTGATCCAACTCATCTTTTTGTCAATTAGATGAGGGGTATCTGGGTGAGGCTACCACCAGAGCTCATATTCTGATTTAAATTCAATGTGTTTACCCGGCCCCAGACACGGGATGTTTCACGTTGGCAGATGTGGACACGCATCATGAACAGCAACACCCCATACACCCGCAACGGTGAGCACGTTTCCCAGCAGGTAGACCTGCGCCAGGTGGTATACGCCTTGTCGGCGTCGCTGGATCTGGTCGGCATCGGCGATGTGGCGCACGGCAAGCGGGTCGGCATCATGGCCGCCGAGTGCGGCAAGGTGCTGGGAGCAAACGCCAGCGAGCGAGCCTGCCTGTTCGAGCTGGGGGTGCTGCACGACATCGGCGTCTCCTCCACCTTCATCCACAGCCATCTGGTCAGCGAGTTTGACTGGGAGTCCTCCCAGCGCCACTGCGAGGTCGGTCATGACCTGCTCAAGGACTTTCCGCCGCTGGCACCCCTGGCGGAGCCCATCCGTTATCACCACACCCACTGGCACCGGTTGGTAAAAACCCCTGGACTGGCGGCGGGCGTGATGCGCCAGGCCAATCTCATTTTTCTGGTGGACCGGGTGGATGCACTGGCGGCACCTCATTACGGCGACGGCTCCCTGTTGATGCACACCCACGAGATCCGGCAACGGATCGAGGCGTGTGCCGGTGAGTTTTTCGATCCCGAGCTGGTGGCGGCCTTCCTCTTGGCGTCCCGCTCGGAGGCGTTCTGGCTGCAACTGGAGGGGCGTGCCATCAGCGACTACATGCACGACATGCTGAGCGAGCGGGAACCCTGTCTCACCAGCAACGGCGAGCTCAAGCAGCTGGCGCGGATCTTCTCGGCCATCGTCGATGCCAAGAGTCCCTTCACCGTGGCCCACTCCCTCGGCGTGGCCAGACTGGCCCGGCTGCTGGCCGAGCTGATGGGCATTGAAGAGGGGCACTGCGAGCAGCTGGAGATTGCCGGGTTGCTGCACGATCTCGGCAAGCTGCGGGTACCTGACGAGATCCTCGACAAGGCGGGGTCACTCGATGAGCGGGAGCGGGCCATCATCAATACCCACAGTTTCGAGACCTATCAGATCCTGCGCCATATCGACGGCTTCGAGGCCATCGCCCTGTGGGCCTCCTATCACCATGAAGAGCCCAATGGCTGTGGTTACCCTTTCCACCTAACCGCCGAGGCGATGCCGCTGGAGGCGAGGATCCTGCGGGTGGCCGATATCTTCCAGGCCATGGTGCAGAACCGACCCTACCGGGAGGGGTTGAGCGCCGGGCAGGCGCTCGGCTTTTTGCAGCAACTGGCCAGCCAGAACCGGGTCGATGTGGAAGTGGTTGCGACCCTGGCCGCTCATCTGCCGCAGGTGCTGTGTGCCGCCTGCGGACAGGCGCCTGACGTCAGCTCAAGCCACTGACGGGCTGCCGCTGTTGGCAGCGCCGCATCCTCTGCGGGGACGGACCTATAGGAACATGCCGCCCGAGGCTTCGATGCGCTGGGCATTGATCCAGCGGCTGTCAGGGGAGAGCAGGGCGGCAATCACGCCACCGATGTCCTCCGGCTGGCCCACCCGTCCCAGGGCGGTCTGACTGGCGATGAAGTCGTTGACGGCCTGGTTGTCTCGCACCACCCCCCCGCCAAAGTCGGTCTCGATGGCCCCCGGCGCCACCACGTTGACGGCGATACCGCGCGGCCCCAGCTCCTTGGCCAGATAGCGGGTCAGCACTTCGACACCCCCCTTCATGGCCGCATAGGCGGCATAACCGGGCAGCGCAAAGCGGGTGAGCCCGCTCGACAGGTTGAGGATGCGCCCGCCATCGCGGATCAACGGCAACAGCTGTTGCGTCAGAAAGAACACCCCCTTCAGGTGAATGTTGAACAGGGTATCGAACTGCTGTTCGGTGGTCTGTTCTAGGGGGGCGTGAATGCCGATGCCGGCGTTGTTGACCAGAAAATCGATCTGCTGGCGCTGCCATGCACTCAGCTGCTCGCGCACCTGGTGGGAGAAGGTGGCAAAGCTGCTGCTGTCGGCCACATCGAGGGGCAGGGCGTGGGCCTTGACGCCGAGTGCGGTCGCCTCGGCCACCACGGCCGCCGCTTCATCGGCCTGACTGCGATAGGTGATGATGAGATCGATGCCGCGGGCGGCGAGGGCCAGCGCCGCCTGTTTGCCAAGGCCGCGGCTGGCGCCGGTGATGAGTGCGATGGGGTGGGCCATGTGAGGACTCCTGTCTGTGGGTAATGCGCTCGGGATGAGCCGGTGTGATCACTCTATTGTCCGTTGTTGATTGGATAAATAAGGTGATAATGAATGCACTGTTCCAATTGGCGAGACAATGGCGGCATGGATCAACTGGATGCGATGAGGATGTTTGTACGGGTGGCGGAGCTGGAGAGCTTTACCCGCAGTGCCGAACAGTTGAGTGTTCCCAAGGCGACGCTCTCGGCGACCATTCGGCGGCTGGAGGAGCAGATGGGCACCCGCTTGCTGCAACGCACCACCCGGCGGGTGCAGCTGACCCCGGATGGCAAGCTCTGCTACGCCCGCTGCCAGGATCTGCTGGCGGACATGGAGGAGTTCAACGCGCTGTTTCGCCAGCAAGGGCTGCTGAGCGGCCAGCTGAGGGTGGACATGCCGAGCCGGATGGCCCGCCATCTGGTGATCCCGGCGCTGCCCGCCTGGCTTGCGGCCCACCCCGACCTGCAACTGCTGCTGAGCAGCACGGACCGGCGGGTTGATCTGGTGCGGGAGGGCTTTGACTGCGTGATCCGGGTCGGGGCACTCGAGTCCTCCAGCCTGGTGGCGCGCCCCCTTGGCCACTACCGCCAGATCAACTGTGCCAGTGCTGCCTACCTGGCCCGCCATGGAACACCGCGCAACCTGAGCGAGCTGACTGATCATCGGCTGGTGCACTACGGCGGCGGCAGCGGGCCCAGGGAGAGCGGTTTCGAGTACCTGCAGGCGGATGGCTCTCGCGCCGTGCTGGCGATGAGCGGGGCGCTCACGGTGAACGACAGCGAATCCTATCTGGCGGCGGCGCTGGCCGGGCTTGGCATCATCCAGCTGCCGCGAGTCGGGGTGGAGCCACTGCTGGCCAGCGGCGAGCTGGTGGCCATCCTGCCAAAGTGGCAGGCTCCTCCGCTGCCCATTCACGCCCTCTATGCCCATCGCCGTCAGCTGGCCCCCCGGGTGCAGGCGTTCATCCAGTGGCTGAGCGGCATTCTGGCATCAGCCCTGGAGCCTGACGAACTGCGCGATAGCGGGCAGCCAAGCAGCGGGAGCGACGCGGTCGATTGACTCGTTGCCGTTACTCTCATCGGCGGCCGGCACTGCGGGCCTCTCTATGGTTGCCATCGACAATCCCGGTTTGGCGCCGGCCGGGCAGCTTGGCATAATGGCGCCCCATGTTGGCCGCCCCTTTGCTGCGCGGCCAGAGCCAGCAACAGTGCAGAGGAGATGAGATGAAATTTATCGGAGCCCACGTCAGTGCGGCCGGCGGGGTGGAGAATACCATCGCCCGCGCCCAGGCCATCGGCGCCAATGCCTTCGCCCTGTTTACCAAGAACCAGCGTCAGTGGCAGGCGGCGCCGCTCTCCGAGACCAGCATCCGCGCCTTCAAGCTGGCCTGCGAGAAGGGGGGCTTTCGCCCCGAGCAGATCCTGCCCCACGACAGCTACCTCATCAATCTGGGTCATCCCGACCCCGATGGCCTCGCCAAGTCTCGCGATGCCTTTCTGGACGAAATGAAGCGCTGCGAACAGCTGGGACTCTGCTACCTCAATTTTCATCCGGGCAGCCACCTGAAGCAGATCCCGGAGGCGGCCAGCCTCAAGCTGGTGAGCGAATCCATCAACTGGGCGCTGGAGCGCAGCCAGGGGGTGACGGCAGTGATCGAAAACACCGCCGGTCAGGGCACCAACCTCGGCTGGTCGTTCGAGCATCTGGCCACCATCATCGACGGGGTGGAAGACAAGAGCCGGGTCGGCATCTGCTTTGACACCTGCCATGCCTTTGCCGCCGGTTATGACCTGCGCACCGCAGACGCTTGCGCCGCCGTCTTTGCCGAGTTCGAACAGACGGTCGGCTTTCAGTACCTGAAGGGGATGCATATCAACGGCGCCAAGTGCACCTTCGGCAGCCGGGTTGATCGCCACCACAGCCTGCGCGAGGGGAACCTCGGGGAGGCGGTGTTCCATCACATCATGAATGACCATCGCTTCGACGGCATTCCGCTGATCCTGGAGACCATCGACGAGTCCATCTGGGGCGACGAGATCCGCTGGTTGCGCAGCCTGGCGAAGGCATGATGACCGACCGGCAGACAGCATAAGGAAACAGGGATGCAACAGAGATCAAGCGACCAGCCGCTGCGCTGGGGGATTGCCGGCGCGGGGGCCATTGCCCGCCGTTTTTGTCAGGATGTGAACGGGCACGCCAGTGGCAGCCGGGTGGTGGCGATCGCCGCCCGTGATCAAGCGCGGGCGCAGGCCTTTGCCGACGAGCAGGGCTTGCCCCACGCCTATGGCTGCTATCAGGCATTGGCGGCCAGTATCCAGGTGGAGGCGGTCTATGTGGCGGTGATCCACCCGGAGCATGCCGCCCTGATCGAACTCATGCTGCTGGCGGGCAAGCACGTGCTGGTGGAAAAACCGGCGGTGACCCGGGTGGCGGACTGGGATCGGCTGGTGCGGCTCGCCACCGAGCGAGGCCTGCTGCTGATGGAGGCGATGAAGGTGATGTGCTTCCCCGCCATGCGCGAATTGCTGGGGCGGCTTGCGGCCCTGCCGGCCCCCGACAGGCTGCAGGCCGCCTTTGGTTCGGTGCAGGAGCGGGATGGCAAGCTGTTCGACCCGGCGCTGGCCGGCGGCGCCGCCTGGGATGTGGGGGTCTATCCGCTCTGGCTCTATGCCGCCCTCTGTCACCAGCTCGGGCTGGCCGCGGGTGAGCCCGAGGTCACGCTGTCTCGCCAGGAGGGCGAGGTGGACGAAGCCGCCCGCTTTGATTTTGCCGGCCCGCTCAAGGCCGAACTTGCTGCCTCCATCGTGGTGGATCTCGACAAGTCGGCCTGGCTGTCCGGGCCCGGCTGGGCGCTGGAGCTGGTGGGCAAGTGGTGGAATCCCCAGCAGATAGCGTGGCGTGGTGGCGACCCCCTGCCAGCCTGGCCGCACGACATCGCGCAGCCGGTCGGGGGCGGCGGCATGCAGCACGAGGCGGATCACTTTGCCGCCTGCGTCAGAGAAGGATTGAGCGATTCGCCCTGGGTGCCGCAGGCGCTGAGCAGACAAGTGCTGGGCTGGGTCGAGCGGGGATTGCAGCCCGCGAAACGCTGAGTCACAAGGTTGAATGACAAAGAGGGAGAGCCTGGGCTCTCCCTCTTCTATTGCAGCCGATACCCCGGTGGCAAGGGCAATATGTTGCCCGATCATCTCATTGGCTCAGGTGTTGCTGATCTGGCTGGAGAGCCCATCCTCTTGGGCACGGCAAAATTGCAGAAAGCGGCGCAGGGTGGCGGAGTGATACTTCTGCCGGTGCCAGATGAGGGAGAGCTGACGGGGGAAGCGACGGGTCAGGGGCAGGGCCACCAGACGGCCGGCCTGCAACCGATCCGACACCGCCAGGTGGGAGATGAAGGAGATGCCAAGCCCCTTCTCTACCGCCAGCATCACCGCCTCCAGGGTGTTGAGTTCGAGCCCCGCTTGCCAGCGCGGCAGTTCGGGCTGGATCTGTTGCTCGAACTGCTCGCGGCTGCCGGACTGGGGCTCGCGCAGCACCCAGGTCTCATCGCTCAGCTGGGCGAGGGAGAGACGGCTGCGGCCGGCGAGGGGGTGAGCGGGCTGGGCCACGATCAGCATCTCGTCGTGGAGCCAGGGCTCGCTGACCAGGTCCGGGTGGTGGTTCTCCCCCTCGATCAGCGCCAGATCCAGCTCGAAGTTGGCCAGCAGGTGGCAGAGCTGGTGGGTATTGGTGATGGTGACCCGGGGCGGCTGTCCCAGCTCCTGCTTGCTGGTGGCGAGCAGGGCCGGCAGCAGGTAGTTGCCGATGGTCTGGCTGGCGCCCAGACGCAGCTGGCCGCTCGGTTCGGCATCCGGGCTGAACAGGGTCTCGATGTCCTGCATCCGGGTCAGCAACTCCTCGGCCGCCGGTTGCAGCAGGCGTCCCTCGTTGTTGAGCTGCAATCTGGGGTGAATGCGATCGAACAACGGGGTGGCGAGCTGGCGCTCCAGCTCCTGCAACGACTGGGAGACGGCGCCCTTGCTCAGGCACAGTTCATTGGCGGCCAGCCCCAGATTGCCGTAACGGGCGATGGTGGCAAAGACCTTGAGTTGTTGCAGGGTCAGCTTCATGTTTGGATATCCTGAACGATTGATTTAATTCATTTAGATATCGTAAACGATATGGGGCCATTATCCTATGCCCATCGTCTCTCATCAGAGGTTTCAGACATGATCGCAAGAACCCGTCAATCCTTAGGCAAAGCCCCGACTCCCATGGCAGGGCTGGCGCTCGGGATCGCCAGTCTCGGTTGGTGCTGGGAAAATGCCGGTCACTTCGATGGCCGCCTGCAGTTGCTGGGGGCTGCCGTTGCCGCCGTGCTGCTGGTGATCCTGACCTTCAAGTTTCTGCTGCACCCGCGCCTGCTGTGGCAAGATCTGGCCCACCCCGTGGTCGGCAGCGTGGTGCCCACCTATGCCATGGGCACCATGGTGGTCTCCAAGGCGGTCGGCATGCTCGACGCCGGTCTGGGGGAGGGGCTCTGGCTGTTTGCCGTGCTGCTGCACCTGGCGTTCCTGGCAACCTTCGTCTGGCATCGGGCCAAACAGTTTGAAATCCACCACATGGTACCGAGCTGGTTCGTGCCGCCGGTGGGGATCATAGTCGCGGACGTCGCCTTCCCGGGCGGTCAGTTTGCGGCGCTGGCCAACGGCCTGCTCTGGTTCGGCATGCTCTGCTACGGCCTGATGCTGCCGCTGATGCTCTATCGCCTCATCTTCAGTCATGAAGTGCCGGATGCCGCCAAGCCGACCATCGCCATCCTGGCGGCTCCCGCCAGCCTGTCACTGGCCGGTTACCTGACCGTGAGCGAGGAACCCTCCCTGCTGCTGGTGGCCGTACTGCTGGGGATTGCGGTGCTGATGACCGGCATCATCTATCTGGCCTTCATCAAGCTGCTGCGTCTGCCGTTCTCACCGGGCTACGCCGCCTTCACCTTCCCGCTGGTGATCGGCGCTACCGCCCTGTTCAAGGTGAGCCACCTGGTCGAGCAGTGGCCCCAGGCGGCCGAGTATGTCGAGCAGATCCGGCTGCTGGCTCACTTCGAGCTGGGCGCCGCCACCCTGATCGTCGGCTATGTTGCTCTGCGCTACCTGATGTTCTTCCTGCCGCTCGGCAGCAGCGACGAGGTGACGCACGGCATGGTTAGCCGCTAAACAGAAGACGGCGAGAGCCGGGATACGGGGCGTTGATGAGCAACCTTGCCGCAGACAGGGGCCATCAACCGGATAATGACCAAGCGCTTCACCCTCGGGTGAAGCGCTTTTTGTACCGGTTCTGGCAGCGAAAGGTGCCATTCATGCCCGTTGGTGCCCCATTTTTTGCGCCAGCGCCCAGCCTGGGGGGACAATGATGAATTTCACTGGTATTACCTGTCAGGACGAATACAATGCAGCTCCATTTTCTTTGCTTGATCCCCATCCATGTCTTCCCATGATCCCGTGTTTGACACCCGCTTCGAGGCCAGATTCCTGCATCCCCGCTATTGGCTCAGCTGGCTGGCGCTTGGCGTACTGATGCTGCTGGCCTTCGTGCCGGTCCGTCTGCGCGACCGTCTCGCCGCCGCCCTGGCACCGCTGGTGTTCCGTATCTCGAAAAAGCAGATCTATATCGCCAGAACCAACCTGGCACTCTGTTTTCCGCAAAAGAGCGAGGCCGAACGCGACGCCATCCTGATGACCTCGATCCGGGTCGGTCTCAAGAGTCTGCTCGGTTTTGGCGAGTTCTCCGTGCGCAGCCCCGCCTATCTGATGAGCCGGATGCAGGTCAGCGGCTGGGAACATATCGAAGCTGAGCAGGCCGCCGGCCGACCGGTGATCCTGGTGGTGCCCCACAGCTGGCCGGTGGATGCGGCCGGTTACTACTTCACCCGGCGCGGGGTGCCCATGTGCACCATGATGAAGCGGGCACGCAACCCGGTCTTTGACTGGCACCTCAATCGGGCCCGCGCCCGCAACGGTTGCCGGGTCTATGAGCGCAGTGCCGGCATCAAGGCGGTGATCCGTACCATCAAGGGCGGCCGCAGCTTCTTCTACCTGCCGGATCAGGATCATGGCCGCGAGAAGAGCATCTTTGCCCCCTTCTTCGGGCACCCCAAGGCGACGCTGCCGGCGTTGCCACGACTGGTGCAGGTGAGCGGCGCCAAGGCGGTGCCCTTGCTGGCCTGCTATGACGAGGCCAAGCACTGCTACCGGCTGGAGATCGACGCGCCGTTTGACAACTATCCCACCGATGACGTGATGGCCGACACCTGCCGGATGAACGACATGGTGCAGCAGCAGCTCTGCCGCGACCCCGGTCAGTACATGTGGTTCCTCAAGATCTTCGATACCCGCGAGGATCAGGTCGGCCTGGATGGCCGCTACGAGGCGGGGATCCAGCGCATCCGCAGTGGCTTGCAGCCGCTGCCCTGAGGCGACACGCCTTTATGTCATATGGCCCTGCGGGGCCATTTTTGTTGGCGATGGTGACCCGCCATGGGGGGAGGGCTTCCTTGCCTGACAGCCCGGTGGCAGGGGGCCTGGCCGCCAAAGTGGAAAAATTTGTCAGGATAATTAAAATAACCGTTTATTTTCTATGACTTGATGGCGGCCATGTCCTCACACGATCCGGTTTTTGACACCTCATTTCATCCCCGTCTGCTGCATCCGCGCTGGTGGGGCAGCTGGCTGGCGCTCGGTCTGCTCTGTCTGCTGGCGCTGGTGCCCCATGGCCTGCGCGACCGGCTCGCCAACCGTTTGGCACCCACCCTACTGCGGATTTCTAAGAAGCAGGCCTACATTGCCGAGACCAACCTCAAGATCTGTTTTCCCGAGCTGGACGAGGCAGGCCGTCAGGCCCTGCTGCTCAAATCGATCCGGGTCGGTCTCAAGACCTTCATGGGCTTTGCCGAGCTGACCCTGCGCAGCGCCGCTCATCTGGCCAGCCGCGTCAAGGTGCGTGGCTGGGAGCATATCGAGGCAGAGCGGGCCGCCGGCCGGCCGGTGATCCTGGTGGTGCCCCACACCTGGGCGGTGGACATGATCGGCCGCTACTTCGCCATTCGTGGGCTGACTATGTGCACCATGATGAAGAGCCCGAAGGATCAGGTGTTTGACTGGTACATCAACCGCGAGCGGGCCAAGGGCGGCAAGGTATATGAGCGCAGCGTCGGCATCAAGCCGGCCATCAAGGCGATCCGCAGCGGCGCCAGCTTCTTTTACCTGCCGGATCAGGATCACGGCCGCGAGGCCAGCATCTTCGTGCCTTTCTTCGGCCATCCCAAGGCGACCCTGCCGGCCCTGCCCAAGCTGGTGAAACTGACCGGTGCCAGGGCGGTGCCCATTCTCGCCTGTTATGACGAGGAGGAGGGCTGCTACCGGCTGGAGATCGAGCCGCCTTTCGACCCTTATCCCGGTGCGGATCTGGTGGCCGATGTCTGTGCCATGAACGCCATGGTGGAGCAGCAGCTGCGCCAGCATCCCGAGCAGTACATGTGGTTTCTCAAGATCTTCGAGACCATGGAGCACCAGCAGGGATCGGATGGGTTCTACGAAGAGGGCATTAAGCGGATCCGTGGCGATCTCCCTCCCGGGGAGTGAGGCCGGCCGACCCGGCGGCGCGGGTTATCGCACCGGGATCATCGCGGTTGCCGGCACTCGGGGTGCCGTCAGGAAACAGGGATAGGCAAGTGGCCCGGGAGGGGCTATCTTCTGATGCGCAAATAGGGTAAAAGGGCGGCCATGAAAATTCCAAATCGAATCCAACCTCTGGTTGATGACGGCCTGGTCGATGACGTCATCAGCCGGCTGATGAGCGGCAAAGAGGCCGACGTCTATGTGGTGCGCTGCGGCAACGAGATCCGCTGCGCCAAAGTCTATAAAGAGGCGTCCAAGCGCAGCTTCAAGCAGGCCGTGGTTTATCAGGAAGGGCGCAAGGTGCGCGGTAGTCGCGATGCCCGCGCCATGGAGAAAGGCTCCAAATACGGTCGCAAGCAGCACGAAGAGGTGTGGCAAAACACCGAAGTGGATGCCCTGTTCAAACTGGCGGCGGCCGGGGTGCGGGTGCCCAGGCCTTACGTCTGCCTCGATGGCGTGCTGCTGATGGAGCTCATCACCGACGAAGAGGGCAATGTCGCTCCCCGTCTCAACGACGTGGCGCTCTCTGCCGAGCAGGCGGTCATCGACCATGCCAAGGTGATCCGTTACGTGGTGCGCATGCTCTGCGCCGGCCTCATCCACGGCGATCTCTCCGAGTTCAACGTGCTGGTGGACAGCCAAGGCCCGGTCATCATCGACCTGCCCCAGGTGGTGGATGCCGCCGCCAACAACCAGGCCAAAGCCATGCTGGAGCGCGACGTCAACAACATGCGCAACTACTACGGCATGTATGCCCCCGAGCTGCTCAAGACCCGCTACGCCCGGGAGATGTGGGCCCTGTATGAAGATGGCAAGCTGACCCCGGACAGCGAGCTAACCGGCTTGTTCGAGGAGAGCCGCGAGCAGGTGGATCTCGACTCAGTGCTGCACGAGATCGAGAGCGCCCAGGAGGAGGCGTTGGCCCGTCAGGCCAGGATGAAGGCCGAAGAGGAAGACAGCTACTGATCTTGCTGCGGGTGGCCGTGGCCAGTGAAAAAAGAGCGCCTTATGGCGCTCTTTTTTATTGTCTGCCGCTCAGCCCTGGCCCTTGGCCGGGACCAGTCGGTAAAACCGGAGCCAGCAGCGATCGCCAGTATGGTAGCGGCGATCCAGCCATTGCCCGCCGGCGGCGGCAATGACCTTGAGCGAGGCGGGATTTGCCTCGTCACAGCTGATGAGCACGGGCTCGCTCAGCACATGGCGCTGCAGCCAGCCGAGCAGGGTGCGGGCGACGCCTTGACCCCGGCGGGAGGGACGGGTCTCGTAACCGATGTGGCCAAGCCACTGGCGGGTGGCCGGGTTGTCGCCGTGGCGCAGGCGCAAGGTGGCGAGGATCTCTTCCCCTTCGAGGGCAAAATAGGTGGTGGTGGGCGGGTAGCCCGGCGGCAGATGCAGTCCATCGGCCTGGGCGAGCAACTCCTGCAGCCACTGCTCCGGGTCGAATTGCGCCACCTGATAAAGCGGCAACCCGGCGGCGCCACACTCGGCCACGTAGCGGCGGTAGGCGGGGGCGTCGGTCAGCCGAGCGGCCCGGCACTCGATGAGGGGTTGCATCAGGTCTGGGTGGCCAGAGGCCACAGCGGCCTGGGCTTGCTGTGGTGCGGCTCCTGGATGCAGGCGCGCTGGCGGCCAGCCTGTTTGGCGGCATAGAGTGCCCGATCCGCGCGCGGATAGGCCTGCTCGAAGCGCTCACCCTGCTGCAGCGAGGTCAGTCCGATGCTGAGGCTGATGGGGCCGCCGGCCAGCGGCCGGGTGGCGTCTGCGACCCGTTGCTGCAGGGTCTGGCAGCAGGCCGGCAGCGTTTGCGATGTCTCCATCACCAGCAGTGCCAGCTCGTCGCCGCCAAGGCGGCCGGCCAGCCCCGCCGGTGGCAGGCTCTCCCGGATCACCCGGCCCACCGCCCGCAACATGGCGTCGCCGGCGGGGTGACCGTGGCGGTCGTTGATCTGCTTGAAGTTGTCCAGGTCGATCAGCAGCAGTTGCCATGGGCGGGCACTGCGACAGGCGCGCGCCGCCAGCTGCTGCTCGAAATGGTGGCGGCTGTCCAGCCCGGTCAGAGCATCCAGGTTGGCGCGTCGCTCCAGCTCGCGCTGGGTGGCGAGCAGCGCTTGCTGCTGGCGAGTGTGCACCAGGCTCAGCAAAATGAAGCTGCGGGCGATGGTAAAAAGCAGGCTGAGCAGGATCACCGGGCCGAGCAGGGGATCGGTCAGGCTGGAGGCGGCCGACTCCGGCCACCACTGATGCTTGGCCATTCTGACCAGCTGCAGGGCCAGTTGCAGGGCGAGCAGCAGGATGGCGAAGCGCAGCACCCGGTAGGCGGGGGCCAGCCGCTGATAGCGCCAGAGCTGCCACAGCAGCAGGCAAATCTGCAGCGAGATGGCCCCGGAGAGCACCACGATCCGGCTGTGTATGTCATCCGGTGGCAGCTGCGCGGCGGTAACGGCAAACAGCAGGAAGCCGGCGAGGGCGAGGAGCGGGCAGAGCCAGCCGAAACGGTCGGCCTCGCGCCGAAAGAAGTGGCGCAGCCCCCGCTCATAGAGCAGCGGGGTGGCGATGAGCAGCAGGTTGGTAAGCAGGATATTGGCAAGGGAGCTCTCCCCCGTGAGGGTTCGCAGCAGCAGGCAGCCAAAGGCAGCGGCGATGGCCAGTTCGCTGGCCGACCAGTAGAGCAGGGAGCGCAGCGGTCGCTGGGTATGCCACAAGTAGGCGAAAATGGCCGCGACCCCGATGTGCGACAGGCTGACGAACAGCACCAGACTCAGCAACTGGGCCGAGGAAAACAGACTCTGCATCAAGGGTTTGGGCTCTTCCTGCCGGGAACGGCGCAGCGACCTCAGGGCCGGGTGACTGGACCGGATCACAGCATGAATTGCGCCGCTGAGCAATGGTTTAAGTGATCCGGGCACGATCGCGGCAACAACCGCCACAAGAGGGCTGCTGACTCGATTAATCAGGGGCGGGGCATGACGCCGGGGAGTTTATGCTTCCCTCCCTCTTGGGTCAGTCGCTCACGACCGGCAGCCGCATGACGGTGGCCTCCCGGCCGAGGTGGGCCAGCAGGCGGCGCACGTCGTCGAGGCGGATAAGCAGGGTGGCGGTATTGACCAGCGGGTGGCACTGCACCCGCTCGGCCTGCCAGATCGTTTCATCCACCACCAGTTCCACCGCTTTTTCCCTGTCGCGCACCATGGCGAGCAGGGTGACGGAACCCGGGGTGAGGCCAAGCACGGCTTCCAGGCGCTCTGGCGAGCCAAAGCTCAGCCGCTTGACGCCAAGGGCGGCAGCCAGACCTTTGAGATCGACCCGGCTCTCTTCCGGCGTCACCACCAGAAACAGTCGCTCGCTCTTCGGGTCACGCAGGAAGAGGTTCTTGGTCTTGGCGGCGGGCAGCTTGGGCAGCAGCCGACTGGCCTCCTCGCAGGTGAAGACGGGGGCGTGATCGATGCGCTGATAGGGAATGGCCAGCTGATCCAGCAGAGAGTAGAGCGCCACATGACCTCCTGATGTCGGGTGAAGAGTGGGTGATGAATAGCACGGCGAATAAAGCCGCCACCGGCAGTGGCTGCCACTCTGGCCGAGCTTACCAGTTTGCGGCGCGACTCGCAGCCTGGCGTGGCCATTGCGGCTGGCGTGGCAATTGCAGCAAAGCACTGTATGAACGTACAATGGTTCCATCCCAGCGTTGACCCCAGTAGCCTGCATGACCGAAATCCAGCCTGTTCCTCCCGTTACTCTGCCACTCGATGGCTTCATCCTGACCCGTCACGGGCGGGATGTGCGCGGCCGCAACGGGCATGGCGAACGCACCGAGATCGTGATGTGGCTCTGGAGCGCGCAGGGGCCGGTGCGACTGGTGGTACCGGGACAGGAGCCGGTCTTCTTCCTGCCCCAGAGCCATATGGAAGAAGCCGCCGAGCTGTTCAAGGGGGCGGGGGTGAGCGGGCGGTTTCGCCGCCTGCCGATGCACACCTTCGACGGCCGCGCCGTGGTGGGCTGCTACTTTGCCACCTTGAGCGCCTTTCACCGCGCCATCGAGCTGCTGCTCATCCGCGGGCTGGAGCACTTCGAGGCGGATATCCGGCTACCGGAGCGCTATCTGATGGAGCGTTTCATCACCGCCGGCGTGCGCTTCGAGGGGCGCACCCTCAAGAAAGGGGGCAAGCACGGCTACTGGGAGGTGAACGAGGCACGCTGCGCACCGCAGGCGGTGACGCCGACCCTCTCCTGGGTGTCGCTGGACGTGGAGTGCGCCATGGACGGGGCGCTCTTCTCGGTGGGGCTCTATAGCGAAGAGGATGCGCGGGTCATCATGATCGGTACGCCGGAGGCGGATGCCGACAGCTGGAGTACCCAGGTCGAGTGGGTGGCGGACGAGAGCGCCCTGCTGAATGCGCTGGAGCGCTGGTTTGTGCGGCACGACCCCGATCTGGTGATTGGCTGGAACGTGGTCAACTTCGACTTTCGCCTGCTGCTGCGCCGCGCCGAGCTCAACAAGCGGCGGCTGCGGCTGGGGCGCGGCCACGAGCTTTGCTTCTGGCGATCCTCGCGCAACGACCCCCAGAGCGGCAGCGTCATCATCCCCGGGCGCATGGTGCTGGACGGCATCGACACCCTCAAAAGCGCCACCTGGCAGTTCCCGAGTTACAGTCTGGATGCGGTGGCAAGCGAGCTACTCGGCCGCGGCAAGGATATCGAGGACGTGGCCAACCGGGGCGAGAAGATCACCGAGCTGTTCCACTCCGACAAGGAGGCGCTGGCCCGCTACAACCTGGAAGATTGCCGGCTGGTGTGGGAGATCTTCGATTTCTGCCACCTCATCCCCTTTGCCATCGAGCGCGCCTCCCTCACCGGCCTTGAGCTGGACCGGGTAGGGGGCTCGGTGGCCGCCTTTACCAATCTCTATCTGCCACGGCTACATCGCGGCGGCTACGTGGCCCCCAATCTGCCGGCCGACGGCGGGCTCGCAAGCCCCGGCGGCTATGTGATGGACTCCAAACCCGGCCTCTATCGCCACGTGCTGGTGCTCGATTTCAAGAGCCTCTATCCCAGCATCATCCGCACCTTCTGCATCGATCCCATGGGGCTCATCGAGGGGCTGCAGCATCCCGAGCACGCCATTGCGGGCTTTCGCGGCGCCATGTTCTCCCGTGAGCGCCACTTCCTGCCGGATCTCATCGCCACCTTGTGGGCGGCGCGGGATCGGGCCAAGGCCGCCAGCAACAAGGCGCTCTCCCAGGCCATCAAGATCATCATGAACTCCTTCTACGGGGTGCTGGGCTCGGGGGGCTGCCGCTTCTACGACCCAAGGCTTGCTTCCTCCATCACCTTGCGCGGTCACGGCATCATGCAGCAGACCCGGGAGTGGATCGAAGGGGAGGGCTTCGAGGTGATCTATGGCGACACCGATTCCACCTTCGTGCACCTGGGGCGGGATGCCAGCCCCGAGCAGGCGGACGAGATTGGCCGGCGGCTGGCGAAGATGATCAACGACAACTGGGCGGCACTGATCACGCGCGAGTTCAACCTGCCGAGCTATCTGGAGATCCAGTACGAGACCCACTATCGCCGCTTCCTGATGCCCACCATTCGCGGGCTGGAGAAGGGGAGCAAGAAGCGCTATGCCGGATTGGTGGCGGGCCATCAGGCAGGTGAAGAGGAGCAGCTGGTGTTCAAGGGGCTCGAATCGGTGCGCACCGACTGGACGCCCCTTGCCAAGGCGTTTCAGACCCGCCTCTACGAAATGGTGTTTCACGACCAGGATCCCAGCGGCTATGTGCGCACCATGGTGGACGAGACCCGGGCCGGCCAGCACGACGAGCTCTTGGTCTATCGCAAGCGGCTGCGCCAAAAACTCGAGGAGTACCAGAAGAACGTGCCACCCCATGTGCGGGCGGCGCGTCTGGCGGACGAGGAGAACCTGCGCCGCGGTCTGCCCCAGCGCTACCAGCACAGGGGCTCCATCGCCTACCTGATGACTCTCAATGGCCCCGAGCCGCTGGAATACCGGCGCAGCGCCATCGACTACGAGCACTACATCGACAAGCAGTTAAGGCCCATTGCCGATGCGATCCTCCCCTTTATTGGCGAGTCGTTCGAGCGGATCTGCGGCCAGCAGCTCGATCTCTTTTAAGCGGTGTGGCGCGGGGAGAGGTTGACCGGCCAGGCATGGTTGAGGGTGCGGCGGGTTCAGCCGTGCGGACGCCAGGAGAAGCTGGGAAGGGGAGATGCAAAAAGCCCGCTCGAGGAGCGGGCTTTTCTAATCTGGTGCGTCCTAGTGGATTCGAACCACCGACCCCCACCATGTCAAGGTGATGCTCTAACCAGCTGAGCTAAGGACGCAGGGTGCGCAAGGCGACTTTGTCTGATTGCAGGGGAGTGGTGGGTTTAATTGGATTCGAACCAACGACCCCTACCATGTCAAGGTAGTGCTCTAACCAACTGAGCTATAAACCCACATCTGCGTTCAACCGGATTCGAACCAACGACATCGCCTACGCCATGTCAAAGTACTGTTCTAACCAATTGAGCTATAAGCCTGTATCAAACTTACATCTGCAATATATTCAAGCTGTTATGGTGCGTCCTAGTGGATTCGAACCACCGACCCCCACCATGTCAAGGTGATGCTCTAACCAGCTGAGCTAAGGACGCATAACAGGTTTCCATGATGGTGCGTCCTAGTGGATTCGAACCACCGACCCCCACCATGTCAAGGTGGTGCTCTAACCAGCTGAGCTAAGGACGCATCACGGAAAAGTGGTGGGTTTAATTGGATTCGAACCAACGACCCCTACCATGTCAAGGTAGTGCTCTAACCAACTGAGCTATAAACCCACTTTGCAAACCGGGTCAGAAACCCGTTTCACCACGCCAGCACTGCTGGCGTGGTCGGCATACTACCCATGCCCCCCAAGGCTGTCAACAGGCCGCACGCACAAAGCAGACTGTTTGCCCAGTTCTTGCGCAGCCTGTTGATTTTGCAGGCGAGTTTGCCCTATTGCGCCTTGGAGAGGGCGCTGCAGGCCTCCGGGCTGGCAAAGCGGCCATAGATATGACGCAGGCGGGCGCCCAGCATCAGGGCGGCGCCGGTGAGGCCGACGATGAAACCGATCCAGAAGCCCTGCGGCCCCATGCGCGGCACCACCCAGTCGGTCAACCCCAGGATCATGCCGGTGGGCAGCCCCAGTCCCCAGTAGGCGACGATGGTGACGTAGAAGATCGCCTTGGTATCCTTGTAACCGCGCAGGGCGGCTGCAGCCACTACCTGCACCGAGTCGGAGATCTGATAGATGGCGGCGAAGAACAGCAGTATGGCCGCGAGGGTGATCACCTGCAGGTCGTCGGTGTAGATACTGGCGATATGCTCGCGCAGCAGCACGGTGAGGGCGGCGGTACCGGCAGCCACCGCCATGCCCAGCATCAGGCCGGTGCGGGCGGCGACGCGGGCGTGCTCGGGCTGACCCTCGCCGATGCTGTGGCCGACCCGGATGGTGACACCCACCCCAATCGACAAGGGCAGCATAAACACCAGGCTGGAGAAGTTGAGGGCTATCTGATGGCTCGCCACCGTCTCCGCACCGAAGGGGGCCAGCATCAGCGCCACCACGGTGAACAGGGTCACCTCGCAGAAGATGGCCATGGCGATGGGGAAGCCCAAGCGGAACAGGCGCCAGATCCGGCTGCCATTGGGGCGGGCGAGCCGGGAGAACAGGTTGATCTCCTTGAAGTGGGAGGAGAGCTTCACATAGACGATCATCGCCAGCAGCATGGCCCACAGCACGATGGCGGTAGCCACGCCGCAACCGACCCCGCCCAGTTTCGGCATGCCGAGGTGGCCGTGGATGAAGATGTAGTTGGCGGGAATATTGACCGCCAGCCCCACGAAGCCGATCACCATGGTCGGCATGGTGTGGGAGAGCCCTTCGCTGAAGTTGCGCAGCACCTGGAACATCACGAAGGCGGGCAGGCCCCACATGATGGCGTGCAAAAAGCCGGTGGTCTTGGCGGCCATGACGGGATCCACCTTCATCAGGTGCAGCGCCAGCGGGCTGAAATAGAGCGCCAGCATGGCGATCGGGATCACCATCAGCGCCAGCCAGAAGCCCTGATGCACGGCGGGACGTACCTCGTCCCGCTTGCGGGCCCCGTTGAGCTGGGAAACGATGGGGGTGAGCGCCATGATGATGCCCTGGGTCAGCAAGATGATCGGCAGCCAGAAACTGGAGGCCACCGACACCGCGGCCAGATCCACGGCGCTGACCTGGCCCGCCATCACGGTATCGACGAAGCTCATGGCGACCTGGGCCACCTGGGCCACCAGAATGGGACTGGCTAGACGAACGAGTTGCCTCGCCTCGGACCAATAACGTTGCACTGACACCTCCGAGTGGATCAGATAAAGCGTAAAAAGAGCGGGTAGCGGGAAGAGCCTTTGCACTCCCGAAACGGGAATGCAAAGTGCGGGGGGGTCATTCTAGCCTGAAATTCATCCGGGACGAAACGTTTGGCGCAAGGGCCGGATCAGGCGTCTTCGTGATCGCTGATCAGCAGGTTGGCGGCGGCGTAGGCGGCCTGTTCGCGCAGATCCGCCGGTACCCGCTCGTCCGATGCCACGGCATTGAGCGCCCTGATGGTGGCGGCAATGGCCTGCGGCACATAGCCCTGCTCCCCGGAGCCAATCTGGTTGTAGGCGATGCGAATGGCCTCACAGCATTGATATACCTGCATTTTTATTTCCTTGTCAGCGCTGGTTTGAATGCCGTCACTATAGCGATCGGCCGCCCGCTTGTCAGCCAGCGCGCTTGTCTGGGGCCCGGGGCGAGGTTACCCTGCCTTTTTTCGTAGCAGGAGACGAGACATGTTCACCGGCATAGTACAGGGGACCGCCGAACTGGTGGCCATCGACGAGCAGCCCAACTTTCGTACCCACGTGATCCGCATGCCGAGCCCGGCCTGGGGCGAGGGGCTGGCGCTGGGCGCCTCCGTGGCCCACAACGGCTGCTGCCTGACCGTCACCCGGGTCGAGGGGGAGCTGGTCAGCTTCGATCTGATGCAGGAGACCCTGCGCCTCACCAACCTCGGCCAGTTGCAGCCGGGGGACAAGGTCAACGTGGAGCGGGCCGCCCGCTTTGGCGACGAGATTGGTGGCCACGCGATGTCCGGCCACATCATGGGCACCGCGCAGGTGGTGTCGGTCATCGACACCACCAACAACCGGCAGGTGTGGTATCGCCTTGCCCCAACGCTTATGAAATACGTGCTGACCAAGGGTTACATCGGCATCGACGGCATCAGCCTGACGGTGGGTGAGGTGCACAGCAACGAGTTCTGCGTCAATCTCATTCCCGAGACGCTGGCCCGCACCAACCTGGGTTGGGTCAAAGCCGGCTGGCACACCAACATCGAGATTGATCCCCAGACTCAGGCCATCGTCGACACGGTGGAGCGGGTACTGGCGGCCCGTCAGCCGGGATAAGTTGACCAACCAATGTGCCCCCGGCCATTTGCCATAGAATAAGGGCCTGCATCATGCAGGCCCTTGGCGATCTTGTGGGTGGGTTCACTCGCAGTCAGAACATCTGTTCGTCGTCTGCGTCCACAAACAGTTGCAGGCAGTCGCGCGCCTCATCCCGGTGCAGCCGCAGGTGGATGGGGTTGCAGCAGGCCATGCAATCCTCGTAGAACTCCTGATCCCCCTGGCTGGCATCCAGCTCGACCCGGGTATGATGGCCACAGTGGGGGCAGACGATGCGCTTGCTGGTGTACTCGATCATGATGACCTCCTCGGGCCCGTGGGCCGCCTATCTCCCCTGATTCTAGTTGGTTCGCTCTGTCCTGACCGCGAGCAAGCGCACGTTTATGACCGGGATCAAGGGAGGCAGGAGGTCAGTCCGACAGCACCTGCGTGCTGTTTACTTGACCCAGTTGGCCAGCATCTCGGCATCCAGCTCGGTGAGCGAGCGTAGCTGGTGATCGGCGATGGCCAGACGGGGATCGCCCACTAATGCAGGGTCCGGCACGATCAGCGCCTTCATGGAGGCCGCCTTGGCCGCCAGCAGGCCGGTGAAGCTGTCTTCGATGGCCAGACAATGCACCGGCTCCACTCCCAGCTTCTCGGCGGCGTGGATATAGACATCTGGATGCGGCTTGCCGAAGCGCTCCACCTCGGCGGAGTGGACCGCCAGGAAGCGATCGCGAATGCCGAGCTTGCCGAGTACCGCTTCCACCATGGCAAAGGGGGAGGAGGTCGCCAGACCCACCTTGAGGCCGCGGGCCTCGATGAGATCGAGCGCCTCCAGCACACCGGCCTTGGCCTGACCTTCGGAGAGGATCAGCGCGTTGACCCGATCCAGAATGCGCTGCACCACCTCTTCCTGGCTGGGGCCGCTCCAGGGGCGCAGTCGATACCAGTGGGCCACCAGCTGATCGATGCGCACGCCAATGGTCGATTCGCAATCTTCCACCGTGTGGGGATGTCCCAGCTCGGAGAACACGGCCATCTGGGCCCGTTGCCAAAAGGGTTCCGAGTCGATCAGAACACCATCCATATCGAAGATCACGGCAGTTAACATCTTGTACTCCTGACATAGGTGAAGGGGGGATTATAAGCGAGGCGCCTCAATGCAAAAGGGGCATTGCCATGCCCCTTGCGCCGGATCACGCAGGCAAACGTTTGTTTGTGCGAGACAAAAAACAGTGGTCAGAAGAGCACGTCCACCCTGGCGGCCACGGCTTTGGCCTGCTCGACGGCGGTGGGGCAATCTTCAGCCCGAGCCAGCGCCACGCCGAGTCGGCGGCGGCCGGCGATCTCCGGCTTGCCAAACAGCCGCAACTGGGCACCCGGCACCAGCGCCAATGCCTCGCCAATCCCCTGATAGCGGATGTTCTGGCTGTGACCTTCGCGCAGCACCACGGCGGAGGCGCTCGGCCCGTACTGGGTGATGGTGCCGATGGGCAGCCCCAGAATGGCGCGCACGTACAGGGCGAACTCGGAGAGATCCTGAGAGATGAGGGTTACCATGCCGGTGTCGTGGGGGCGCGGCGAGACCTCGCTGAACCACACCTCGTCACCCCTGATGAAGAGTTCGACCCCGAACAAACCGTAACCACCGAGGGCTTCTACCACCTTGGCAGCTACCTCTTTGGAGCGGGCCAGCGCCAGCTCGCTCATGGCTTGCGGCTGCCAGGATTCGCGGTAGTCGCCATCTTCCTGCCGATGGCCGATGGGCTGACAGAAGTGGATGCCGTCGACGGCGCGCACTGTGAGCAGGGTGATCTCGTACTCGAAGGGGACGAAGCCCTCGACGATCACCTTGCCGCGGCCGGCGCGACCGCCCTCCTGGGCATAGGTCCAGCTCTCGTCCAGTTTGGCGAGATCGCGCAGCACACTCTGGCCCTTGCCGGACGAGCTCATCACCGGCTTCACCACGCAGGGCAGGCCGATGGTGTCAACGGCGGCGACAAACTCCTCCTTGCTCTGGGCAAAGCGGTAGGGGGAGGTGGGCAAGCCCAGTGTCTCGGCGGCGAGGCGACGGATCCCCTCCCGGTTCATGGTGAGCTGGGTGGCGCGGGCGTTCGGCACCACCTTGACGCCTTCCTGCTCCAGGGCGGCCAGGGTATCGGTGGCGATGGCTTCAAGCTCGGGAATGATCAGATCCGGTTTGACCTCGTTGACCAGGGCGCGCAGGGTGGTGCCGTCCAGCATGTCCAGTACATGGGCTCTGTGCGCCACCTGCATGGCGGGGGCATCGGCATAGCGGTCGGCGGCGATCACCTCGATGCCGAAGCGTTGCAGCTCGATGGCGACCTCCTTGCCAAGTTCGCCAGAGCCCAGCAGCAGGGCGCGGGTGGCGCCGGGGCGGGTAGCGGTTCCAAACATGTGATCTCTCCTGATGTCGTGAGTGATGGTTGATGGCCGCTATTGCGCGAATAGCGGGCAAAAAAAGAGGCACGCATGGCGTACCTCAGGAAACGGATTTGTGGGCGCGCTGCTCCAGATGGGTGAGCAGGGTGATGGCGCCGATGATGATGGCGGCCCCGAGCCACAATCGACCGGGCGGCGCCCAGCCAAACACCAGCCAGCCGGCCAGCACGTTCATCGGCAGCTTGGCAAAATCAAAGGGTTGCACAAACGAGGCTTCGGCCACGCTGTAGGCGCGGGCGATGGACATCTGGGCCAGTGCCGACAGCACGCCGGAGGCAGCCACCAGCAGCCACTGGGTTTCGCTCGGCCACTGCCACTCCGGCAGCGCCAGCATGGCGTTGAACGGGGTGCTGAAGATGAGCAGGTAGACGACGATGGTGTGGGACGACTCGCTCGCCGCCTGATAGCGCACCAGCAAGGAGTAGCCGGCCCAGAACAGCGCCGCCGCCACCGGCAGCAGCGAGGCCCAGCTGAAATCGTCGGTCCAGGGGGCCAGGATCAGCATGGCGCCGACAAAGCCGGCCAGGGTCGCCAGAATGCGGACCCGGCTCACCTGCTCTTTGAGAAAGAGCGCCGACCCCAGGGTGGCAAACAGCGGCGACGTCATCAGCAGCGCGATGCCCTGCCAGATGGGTACGGGCACCGCCAGCGCCCACAGCCAGAACTGGATACCGACCACCGCCAGGGCGACCCGTAGCAAGTGCAG
The DNA here is from genome assembly GCF_027707985.1 of Aeromonas sp. QDB03. Lineage (NCBI taxonomy): Bacteria > Pseudomonadati > Pseudomonadota > Gammaproteobacteria > Aeromonadales > Aeromonadaceae > Aeromonas > Aeromonas sp. QDB03. Next base: position 476,619 of record NZ_JAPCJG010000001.1, read on the forward strand.
CCGCAGCTGGTTGGTCATCAGCGACTGGCGCAGACCGTGACGAACCAGCCAGGGCAGCAGGCAGACCAGGGCAATCAGATATTGATGGAAGGCGACCTGGGTCGAAGGAAGGCCGAGCTTGAAGCTGACATATTGGCTCAGGCTGTTGACGGCGGCGAAGCAGAGGCCCGCTACCATCATCCAGACTGCACCGGCAAAGGGAGAGTGCCTGCGCGAGGGTGTCATGGGATCCGGAACGCTGAAAAAAGTGCGGCGGATCATAACGGCAATCGTTTGTTCTGCCAAGCCTTGGCGGGGCGGCGAAACGGTGGCTGGCGAGAGAGTGAGCTAACATCAAATATTTTGAATAAGTTGAGCATCTATTTTCGCTATCTGTATAGAAGCCCAATGTTTAGAGTGACCTCCATCGACAGCACCGCTGTTCAACCGACAACCAAATGGAGTTTCACCATGGCCAATATCCTCGTACTCAAGTCCAGCATCCTGGGCCAATATTCCCAATCCAACGCCCTGATCGACGGCTTTCTGGCCGACCATCAGTCCGACACCGTCACCGTGCGTGATCTGGCGTCCCTGAACCTGCCGGTGCTGGATGGCGAGCTGGCCATGGGCCTGCGCGGTGGTGAGAACCTCAATGAGCGTCAACTGGCCGTGCTGGCACAGTCCGACGAGCTGATCGCCGAATTGAAGGCAAGCGATCTGGTGGTGATTGCCGCCCCCATGTACAACTTCAACATCCCGACCCAGCTGAAAAACTGGATCGATCTGGTGGCCCGCGCCGGCGTCACCTTCCGTTACACCGAAACCGGTCCGGTCGGCCTGGTGGTAAACACCCGCGCCCTGGTGATCAGCCCCCGCGGCGGCATGCACGTCGGCAGCGCCACCGATCTGGTGACCCCCTACATGCGTACCGTGCTGGGCTTCATCGGCATCAAGGAGGTGGACTTCATCTACGCCGAAGGCATGGGCATGGGCCCGGATGCCCAGGCCAAGGGCATCGAGCAGGCCAAAGGCCAGCTGGAGACCCTGGCACTCTGATCAAGACGGCACTTTGCCAGACGTCAGAAAGCGACAACGCAGCCCTCGGGCTGCGTTGTCTGTTTTGGGGTCTTGTGGCGAATGGGGCCGGACAGGTCAATCCCGCAGAAAGCGGCGACAGCCGCTGCCGACCATCAGGCAGACCGCTACCAGGGAGCCCAGCAGCAAGGTGGTGAGCCACTGCTCGGCGCTGTCGGGCAGGCGCGGTGACAAGAGGCTGATCATCAGCAGTGCACAGAGGGTGATCAGGCTGGTCGGGCGGGTCAGGAACATCATGGGTCATCCTTGGCTGCGGCTGGTGAGTAGAAGGCTAACCACGGTCTGTGACAGCAAGATGTATCCATACCTCTTGCCGCAGGTCAGTTGACCGGGGTAGCCATCACCATAGCAGCTTTTGCCGCCGGAGCCAGCGGCATGGGCCGGGTTGTGATCCGGATCCCTATCTGAACTGTTTCTGATCTTCCTGGTAGTGGAAATCGCCGCTGGCCAGCCTGGCGACCAGCGCCGCCTTGTCGAGATCCTGCGCCTTGCAGAGATCATCGAGATCATCGAAGCGATCACGCAGCTGCATGTTGACTAGGCTCAGCAGCATGTTGACGTCCATGGTGGCAAAGTTGTTCAGATTCATGAGGGTCGCTCGCTATCCAGCAGGTGAAGTTGTTCGATGGCGTCGCTGACGCTTTGCAGGTGCAGACGGATGGATTGGCGTGCCTCGGCCGGCAGGTAGTCGGTGAGGGTGTGCTGCCAGCTGCCCGCTTCGGTCTTGAGCTGCTGGAACAGGGTGAGCCCCGCCTGGGTGAAGGAGACCAGGCTGACCCGCTTGTCGTGCTCGCTGCTCTCGGTAAAGAGGATCCCTTTCTCCACCAGCCGGTGAATTTCGCGGGAGATCCGCACCTTGTCCATCCCGCTCGCCTCGACCAGCTCTTTCTGGCTGATGGGGTAGTTGGGGCCGAGCACCATCATCAGGCGCCATTGGGGCACCGTCAGCTGATAGCGCTGCTGGTAAAACTGCTCAAAGGTGTCGCGCACCATCTCGGCGGCGTGAACCAGCTGATAGGGGGGATAGTGGGCAAGCAGCTCTATGATCTTTGACATATGACATCCTGCTGTGACGGCTGCATCGGGTGCAGTTTCTCTTGATACTTTGGCCTTGATGATACGTAACACAAGGCCGTTTGTCTGAACATGCACCAGAGAAATGTGCGGTTGCGCACGTCATCCGCCGCAACCGGGTCTGTTCGAGGCTGGTTTTGTGCTGCGGGCTCAGCCTTTGCGCAGCCAGATCAAGGCGTTGTGCTTGAGCCAGGCCTCGCGGCTTTGCAGGGTGTAGAGCGCCGCCTCGTCGCGACTGCCCGCCTGCCAGCTGTGGGGCTCCTGTTTGGGCAGCTTGCGCTGGCCCAGCAGACAGGCCGGTACATGGGCGTTGGCCTTGGTGGCGGCGCTCAGCAGCGGCTGCGCGGCCTCGGCCCCCGCGCAGACAAATGTCATCAGCGCCTTGTTGTAGAGCAGCCAGCTGGAGGCTTCATCAAAGCGCACCAGCAGGGCCTGCAGGGCCTGCCACTCCCCTTGCAGGGCATAGAGGCTGGAGAGGGGATAGCGGCAACCCAGCTCGTCGGCCACGCACAGCTCGAGCAGCGCCAGATATTCGCTGCGCGCCTGTTCCAGCTGGCCGAGGCGCAGCAGGCAGTCGGCCCGTCCAGCCCGGGCGGCCAGCAGCGGGCGCGCTTCGTGGGCACTCCAGCCATGGCCGGCAATCTGCTGCCAGAAGGCAGCGTCGAACAGCGGCTCGGCGTCGGCGATCACCTTGTCGAACCAGCCGAGGCGGCTGTGCGGATCGCGACTGGCGTCGGCCCGTTCGAACCACTGTTGCCACTGCTCGGCCTGCTCGCTGTCCAGCGTCAGCTCCGAGCTTGGCACGGCCTGATACTCGTCCAGTTGCAGCAGCTGGTTGAGGGCGGTCTTCATGTTCTGGCGCTGGCGCTTGCAGAACTCCATGAAGGGGAGGTCGCTACCGGCGGCCGAGTGCAGCATCTGCGCCATGGGTTTGTCGCGAAACAGGCTCAGCTCGGCGGCCAGGCTGAAACGGTACTGGGTGGTCGGGTCGTTCAGATCCTTGGGCTTGGGCCAGGTGGCAAAGCCCTGGCTGAAGCCGTAGCACCACTGACCGAGCGGGTGACTCTGCTCGAAGACCTGCTCCGGACTCTCGGTGGAGAGGCGGCACTGGCTCGGCAGGACGAGCTGGGCCTCATCGGCCTGGGCTTCCAGCTCGGCGATCAGATGGTGCAGCGCGTCGCTGCTCTTTTCATCCAGCTCGGCGTCATGGGGCAACAGACCGGCCAGCGGGGCCTGCCAGTCAGGGGCATCCGGCCCGACCAAGCGGGCGCACAAAAAGCCGTGCAGCGCCGGGTAGGTCATGTCCTGCCCACTGTGGGTCTGGATCCATTGATTGAGATGACGGGTACGAGTGGATGGATTCATCGACAGTTCCTCTGGATTTTGACAGCGGCGAAGTCTACCCAAAAGTGGGGTTATTTGCAGCTAAAGGGCGGCTGACTGGCGATTATATCGCCGTAAAGTGGCCAAAAGGCCCTGAAAATCACCCGCGAACAGGGCAAGGGACTAGGCCCTGTTACCGCTCTTGGGGTAACATGCGCGCCCATACGGACAATGAAAAATTGGCCATCCGGACAATGAAAGAAGAGAACACCATGCTACAGATTGGCAAGATGAACACCCTTACCGTAGTCGAGCTCGAAGAGCGCGGCGCCTGGCTTGCGGCCGACGAATATGGCGAGCTGCTGCTGCCCAAACGCCAACTGCCGGAAGGGGTGGCTGAAGGCAGTGAGGTCAAGGTTTTCCTCTATCTGGATGCCGACTGCGAACCGGTGATCACCACTGACAAGCCGTTTGCCATGGTGGACGACATCGTCGGCCTCAAGGTGGTCAATGCCAACAAGATCGGTGCCTTCCTCGACTGGGGCATGAAGAAGGATCTGTTCGTGCCGACCCGTGAGCAGAACAAGCCGATGCAGGTGGGCCACGTCTATCTGGTGCGGCTGATGCTTGATCATGAGGGCCGCATGGTGGGCACCAGCCGCATCGAGCGGTTCCTGCGCACCGACAAGCCCCCCTTCAAGGCGGGTGACGAAGTGACTGCCCTGCCCGGCGAGCGCACGCCGCTCGGCATCAAGGCGATCGTCAACGGCGAATACGCCGGCATGCTTTTCAAGAACGAGGTGTTCGGCCGGGTCACCACAGGCCGGCCACTGACCGCCTGGGTCAAGCAGGTGCGTGACGACGGCAAGCTGGATCTGACCCTGCAAAAGCCGGGCATGGCGCGGATGGACGATGCCGGTGAGCTGATCCTGGCCCGTCTCAAGAAGCAGGGCGGGAGCCTGGCGGTGGGTGACAAGAGCGAACCCGAGCTCATCTACAAGCTGCTCGGCATGAGCAAGGGCACCTTCAAGAAGGCCATCGGCGGCCTCTACAAGCAGGGCAAGATTGTGCTCGAGGACAACTGCATCACGCTCGTGGTTGCCGATAGCGCGCCGGATGGCGAATAAGTGCCGAGCCCCTGCATTGGCCATTGCCAGGCGAAAGACGGCCTCTGTCTTGGCTGTGGCCGTACCCTGACCGAGATAGGTCGCTGGTCCGCCATGGACAGTGATGCCCAGCTGGCGGTGATGGCGCAGCTGGACGGTTCAACCAGCACCCACCGCTGCCCCGGCTGCGGTGAACCGGCCTTTTGCGCCGTGTCAGCCGGTGCGACCATCGCCGAGTGCTGGTGCAGCCAGTTGCCGGCCCTGCCCATGGGGGAGGCCAGCGCCTGCTGGTGCCGCCGCTGTCTGGTCAAGGCCATTGCGGCCCGCCCCTGAGGGGCTTTGCAGAAAAGAGAAAGGCGCCGAGGGCGCCTTTTTCATGCCTGTTGCTGGCGGTGCCAGCGCACATGGACATCGTGCTCATTTAGATGACGGGGCAGCAGGAAGGTGGCAAAAATCACCTCAAATTCCTCCTGATGATCCAGCAAGCCGACCCACACCTCGACCCAGCGTTCCATGTCGACCGGCACACCGAGTTCGGCTGACCAGTCGGCGTTGGGCAGGGTCGCCTCGACGGCGCCACGCTGTTCGAACTCCAGGGTGATGTCGACGATTTGTTCGGGGGCCAGCATGTCTGCGGCCTGCTCAAGAAACTGATCATAGGCCCATTCGACCAGTTGATCCGGGGTACGCTGTTCCATGAAATCACTCCAGATACATCGAGGTTCGCTACTGTAGCAATTATTGGCGGTGGCGGCCAGACCAGTGGCCATGGTGTGCCGGGTCTGGGCAAGGGCGTCGGCAAAGGGGTATGGTTGAAGGGGGATGGCCAAGGGAGAGGTGCCATGAAACGACGGACAAGGCGACAGCAGATCAAACGGCGGCGAGAGGCCTGGTGGTGGCACTATCTGCCGCTGCATCGGGGCACCATAGGCGGCCATCTGGGCCCGCCGGCAGACGATCCGGCTGCCGGCAGTTGAGCCTTGGCAGCCGGCTGGTCAATCGGCCTGATGCACCTTGTTGAGGGTGATCTGACCCAGCTGGCCCATCTGACGGCGGATCCAGGCCGAGCGCTGCTGGACGTAGGGTGAAGGAGGCTTGACCCGGTAGCGCCAGGGATTGGGCAGGGCGGCGGCCAGCAGGGAGGCCTCGTAGCGGGTCAAACGGGCGGCCGGTTTGCCGAAGTAGTGCCTGGCAGCCGCCTCGGCGCCGTAGATGCCGGGCCCGAACTCCACGATATTCAGGTACATCTCGAGAATGCGGGACTTGTCCCAGCCCAGCTCCATCAGCAGGGTGAACCAGGCCTCGATCCCCTTGCGCAGGAAGCTGCGATCGCTCCACATGAAGAGGTTCTTGGCGGTCTGCTGACTGAGGGTACTGGCACCGCGCACCCGTTCGCTGTGCTGATTGTGCTTGAGCGCCGAGCTGATGGCATCCATATCGAAGCCGTTGTGCTCGGCAAAGCGTTGATCTTCGGCGGCGATCACCGCCAGTTGCAGCTCGCGGGAGATCTGCTCGAGCGGCACCCAGTCGTGTTTGACCTCGGCCACCTTGGCCGGTGGAAACAGCGCCCGCTCGAGGCGCCAGGTCCACATGGGCGGATCGATGAAGCGCAGCAATGCCACCGAGACGATGGTGCTGAGCAGCGCTGCCAGCAGCAGTTTGCCGAGCCCGCTCAGCAGGCGTCTGGCGAGGGCGGGACGCACGGGGTCGGGCTCCGGCTCTGGCTCCCAGACGTAGTGGCTGGGATCATCGGGATCCGGAATTATTGGGGCAGCCATTCGATGTGGCAGAACTTCTCGTCAACACGGCGGGAGAGCAGCATGCGGGCGAACAGGTGCTCGTACTCTTCCTGCTCGTTGCCAAGCCCGATCCAGACTTCGGCATACTCGGCGTCACTGACTTCGAACCCGACATCCGCTTCCCAGTCATCGGCCGGATCGGTTTCCGCCAGCAGGCCGCGATCGTTGAACTCCTGATTGAAGCGGGCAATCTCCTGCTCCGGCAGGTTGTCGGAGGCCAGCTCCATGAAGAGTTCCAGAGCGGTGTCGAGCAGTTCCTCGACGCTGTGCATTTCGTCGTTCAAAGACATAAGCGATCTGTTCCAGCTGAAAATAAAAGAAAAACCCCGTCGGCAAGGCCGGCCGGTGGCGCGCGGTATTCTAGCTGGCCCCTGCTTGCTTGGCGAGTACGGCTGGCGGCGCCGTGGCAATAAAAAACCGGATCCTGACACAGGATCCGGTCTTCATTGGGGGAAGGGGTCACGCATAGGGCGTCAGCTCATCCCTTCTTGTCATCGGCGAAGGTGATGTTGAGCTCCAGCACGGACAACTCATCACTCTTCTTGTCCAGCTGGACCGTGATCTTATCAGGGTCGATCTGCACATATTTACGGATCACGTCGAGGATATCCTGCTTGAGCTGGGGCAGGTAATCCGGCCCCCCTCTGGATGAACGCTCGTGAGCCACGATGATCTGCAACCGCTCCTTGGCCAGTTGTGCGGTGCTCTGTTTCTTGTTGGAACGAAAATAATCCAATAATGACATGCTTAACTCCCGAACAGTCGGCTAAAGAAGCCCTTCTTTTCTTCTTCCAGAAAACGAAAATCCTTGGTGTCGCCCAGCAGGCGGGCAACGGCATCCTCATAGGCCTGACCGGCATCGGACTCCTTGTCCAGGATGACGGGTTCCCCCGAGTTGGAGGCACGCAGCACCGCCTGGGACTCCGGGATCACCCCGAGCAGTTTGATGGCCAGGATCTCCTGCACGTCCTGCACGCTCAGCATGTCGCCACGGTTGACGCGAGTCGGGCAGTAGCGGGTGAGCAGCAGGTGTTCCTTGATAGGGTCTTCGCCACGCTCGGCGCGGCGGGATTTGGAGGCCAGGATGCCGAGGATGCGGTCCGAGTCTCGCACCGACGAGACTTCCGGGTTGGTGGTGACGATGGCCTCGTCGGCGAAGTAGAGCGCCATCAGGGCACCCGCTTCGATCCCCGCCGGGGAGTCGCAGACGATGTAGTCGAACTTCATCTCGGTCAGCTGATCCAGGATCTTCTCGACCCCTTCACGGGTGAGGGCGTCCTTGTCCCGGGTCTGGGAGGCGGGCAGGATGAACAGGTTTTCGCAGCGCTTGTCCTTGATGAGGGCCTGGTTGAGGTTGGCCTCGCCATTGATGACGTTGACGAAGTCATACACCACGCGCCGTTCGCAGCCCATGATGAGGTCCAGATTTCTCAGACCAATGTCAAAATCGATGACCACGGTCTTGTGGCCACGCTGAGCTAAACCGGTACTCAGGGCCGCGCTGGTTGTGGTCTTGCCAACGCCACCTTTACCCGATGTAACGACTATGATTCGCGCCATTCTCGCTTCCTTGTAACTCTATTTGATACGGTCTATACGGAGTTGTTCGTTATCCAGCCGGACATGAACCGGTTGCTGGATGAGGCCGGCCGGCAACGCATCGCTCAGCTGGAATGTGCCTGCGATGGAGAGCAGCTCGGCCTGCAATTGCTGGCAATAGATCCGTGCCTGGGGGTTGCCCTTGGCACCGGCAATGGCCCTGCCGCGCAGAGTGCCATAAATATGAATACTGTCATCGGCGATCACTTCGGCGCCCGGACTGACCGAGCCCAGTACCACCAGCGAGGTGCCGGCGGCATAGAGCTGCTGGCCGGATCGCACCGGGCCCACATGCACCTTGCTCGCTACCAGCGGAGCCGGCACGGCTTTCACCTCGACGATGGGGGCCGGGGCTGGAGCCGGCTCTGGCTGGGGTTGCGGCTCGGCCTTGCGGCTCTTGCCGGAGGCCATCACCGCCAGTCCGGCCGCCTTGGCGGCCGTCTTCATCGCCTCGCTCTGGGCCCCCGTGATCCCGACCAGCACGAAGTCTTCCGATTCCACCAGCTCCTTGAGCTGTTCGAAGTCGGGGATATCGGTGAGCCGTTCCACATTGATGACGAGGGGGGCACAATTAAAAAACTGGGGCGCCTGAGCCACTTTGGCCGCCAGCAACTGGCGGATCCGCTCAGGTTTGCCATCGCTGATATGCAACACAGAAATAGTGAAGGTGGTCCCTTTCAATTCGTTATCGCGCTCAACCATGAATCTTCCCCGAGACAGAGACGGTAATCCGTTATTGTTATTCAATTCCCGATGTTATAGTTTGCCATCCTCAGAGGCAATAAACCGGTTGGATTATATCAATTTCCATGTTGTGTGCAGTCTATAAAAGTCGCAAAAAAGCCGAGACCTATCTTTTTGTTGAAAGAAGAGAGGATTTTTCCCGCGTACCCGAGGTGCTGATGAGTGCATTCGGCCGTCCCGAACTGGTATTGATGACCAAACTGGACCCAGCCAAGCCCTTGGGGATCGCCTCCACCAGCCGGGTGATGGAGGCGCTGCAGAGCCAGGGCTTCTATCTGCAGGTGCCACCGCCACCGGAAAACCTGCTGGAACAACACAAGGCCCAATTAAAGGCCGAACGGGAATGAAGGGTCGGCTGGCTCTGTTATTGATAAGCGGGATCGTCAGTTACCCGCTGCAGGCCAGCCCCGATTTTGAACGTTATGTGACGGGTCTCAAACAAGAGGCCCTGGCCGCCGGGATCTCGCCGGCGACGGTCACCGCCGCCTTCGCCGATATTTACCTGATCGAGGTCGCCATTCGGCACGATAAAAATCAGCCGGAATTTAAACAGACCCTCGCCACTTATATTCCTCGCGCCGTGCCGCAATGGAAAGTCAATCAAGCCAAACGGCTATATCGTCAGTATTTGCCGCTGCTCACAAAAATAAGGGCGGAATATGATGTGCAACCTCGTTTTATTGTCGCCCTGTGGGGCATTGAAACCAATTTCGGCAAATTGACCGGCAAATATCCGCTGATGTCGTCGCTGGCGACCCAGGCCTGGGAGGGGCGCCGTGAGGCCTTCTTCAAGGGGCAGTTGTTCGACGCCCTGCGCATTCTGGAGCAGCAGAAAATGGCGCCAGCCGATCTCAAGGGATCCTGGGCCGGTGCCATGGGGCAGGTGCAGTTCATGCCCTCGTCCTACCTCAAATATGCGGTCGATCAGGACGGGGACGGCAAGCAGGATCTGTGGGGCAATCTGGCGGATGTGTTTGGTTCGGCAGCCAATTATCTGCATCAGAACGGCTGGCACGGGGATGAAACCTGGGGTCGTCGGGTGAGGGTGCCGGCAGGGCTGGATCCTGCGCTGATCGGGCTGGAGGAGAGCCGGGCGCTGTTGGCATGGCAGGCCCTCGGAGTGCGCAAAGCAGATGGGACAGACTTGCCGCGGGCGTCGCTGCAGGCCTCGCTGGTGCAGCCTGATGGGGAGGGCGGGGCAGCCTATCTCGCCTATCCCAATTATCGGGTACTGCGCGACTGGAATCGCTCCCACTATTTCGTGGTGGCGGTGGGCACCCTGGCCGATCGTATCGTGGAATAATCGATAATGGTGCCGCCGGATTTGTCGCCGAGGGCAAGCAGCCAGCGTGGGAATAGCGATCGGAATGGTGCCGCCGGATATGCCATGGGGGGCAAGCCATCAGCGTAGGAATAACGATCGGATGCGGCAAATTCTCTGAACGAGAGGGGGCGCAATATCCAAACGACAGGCAATAAAAACGGCGGGAATTCCCGCCGTTTTTATTGTTGCTACGCCGACTTATTCGCAGGCGACTTGCATCACCTTGATGGCCAGGCCACCGCGGGAAGTTTCACGGTACTTGGAGTCCATGTCCTTGCCGGTGATGTACATGGTCTCGATCACCTTGTCCAGCGAGACGCGCGGCTTGGAGGTGCGACGCAGCGCCATGCGGGAGGCGTTGACCGCCTTCATGGCGGCGATGGCGTTGCGCTCGATGCAGGGCACCTGCACCTGGCCGGCGACCGGATCACAGGTCAGACCCAGGTTGTGTTCCATGCCGATCTCGGCGGCTTCACAGACGTGCTCCGGGCTGCCGCCCATCAACTCGGTCAGACCGGCGGCGGCCATGGAGCAGGAGACGCCCACTTCCCCCTGACAGCCCACTTCGGCGCCGGAGATGGAGGCGTTCATCTTGTAGAGCATGCCGACGGCGGCGGCGGCCAGATAGAAGCGGGTGTAGTCGTCGCGGCCAACCGGCTGGATGAACTTGTCGTAGTAGGCCAGCACGGCCGGGATGATGCCGGCGGCGCCGTTGGTCGGCGCGGTTACCACACGGCCACCGGCCGCGTTCTCTTCACTCACCGCCAGGGCGAACATGTTGACCCAGTCCACGATGTTCATCGGATCGTTGGAGAGGTTCTCGTTGGTGGTCAGCTGACGATAGAGCGGCGCGGCGCGGCGCGGTACGCGCAGCGGGCCGGCGAGAACGCCTTCGGTGCGGCAGCCGCGCTCGATACCTTCACGCATGGTGGTCCAGATCTTGCCAAGTTTCTTGTAGATCTCTTCCGGGGTATTGAAGCACTTCTCGTTCTCCATCATCAGGGCGGAGATGGAGAGGCCGGTCTGGCTGCAGTGGGCGATAAGCTCGGCCGCGCTCTTGAACGGGTAGCTGACGGACATGTCGCCGCTGTCGGCCTTGCCGAAGTTCTCTTCGTCAACGATGAAGCCACCGCCGATGGAGTAGTAGGTCTTGCTGTAGACGGCAGCATCTTCGATGAAGGCGGTCAGCTTCATGCCGTTTTCATGCAGCGGCAGGGCTTCGTCATGGAACACCATGGCATCGCGCGGGAAGCTGACGGTATGGCAGTGCAGGCCGATGGGCAGACGACCGGTCTGCTCGACGCGCGAGATGAACTCGGGAATGCCGTCGATGTCGACATTTTCCGGCAGGTTGCCCGCCAGACCCATGATGATAGCGGTATCGGTGTGGTGACCTTTGCCGGTCCAGGAGAGTGAGCCGTAGACATCGACCTGGATCCGGGTGATGTCACGGATCTTGCCGCCTGCACGCAGTTCATCCACGAACTGTTTGGCAGCTTTCATCGGGCCGACAGTGTGGGAAGAGGAGGGGCCAACACCGATTTTGAAGATATCAAAAACGCTGATCATGTAACAATTACCTCAGGATAGAAGGGGGCGCCATGCCCACTCGCAGAAACGGGGTGATCCATGGGACGAGGGCGTCGTCGCCGAGGTCAATGAACCAGATAGCCACAGTGTAACGGCTCAAAGCCCAAAAAAAGTTGAAATAGATCTATTTTTGTTGAATCAGAGCGGGCGAGTATAAAATTTATTTTGATGCTTATCCATTTTGTTAAGCGTTTGCCCATAAAAATACCCGACAATGCCGGGTATTTAGGAACCAAATGGAGCAAGTTACCGATTTTTAACACTCGGTGATGTTAACCGCCAGGCCACCGCGGGCGGTTTCCTTGTATTTGGTCTTCATGTCGTTGCCGGTTTCCCACATGGTCTTGATCACCTTGTCCAGCGACACCTTGTGCTCGCCGGTACCGCGCAGGGCCAGGCGCGCGGCGTTGATCGCCTTGACCGCCCCCATGGCGTTGCGCTCGATGCAGGGCACCTGCACCTGGCCACCGACTGGATCGCAGGTGAGCCCCAGGTTGTGTTCCATGCCTATTTCGGCGGCGTTTTCGACAATCGCCGGGCTGCCGCCCAGGATCTCGGTCAGCGCCCCCGCCGCCATGGAGCAGGCGACGCCCACCTCGCCCTGGCAGCCCACCTCGGCGCCGGAGAGCGATGCGTTCTTCTTGTAGAGGATGCCGATGGCGGCGGCGGCGAGGAAGTAGCTCAGCAGCAGCTCGTCATCCACCTTGCGCACGAAGCGATCGTAATAGTGCAGCACGGCGGGAATGATGCCGGCGGCGCCGTTGGTGGGGGCGGTCACCACCCGGCCGCCGGCGGCGTTCTCCTCGTTGACGGCCAGCGCAAACAGATCCACCCACTCCATCACCATCAGCGGATCCTTGTTGAAATTGGTCTCGCAGCTGAGCTGGCGATAGAGCGCCGGGGCCCGCCGTTTCACCTTGAGGCCGCCGGGCAGCACCCCTTCGCTGCGGCAACCACGCTCGACGCAGCCCTGCATGGCCTGCCAGATCTTGCGCAGGCCCGCCTTGATCTCGGCTTCGGTGCGAAACACCTTCTCGTTGGCCAGCATCACCCCGGAGATGGAGAGGCCGCTCTCCTGGCAGTGGGCCAGCAACTGGGCGCCGCTCTCGAACGGGTAGGGAATGGGGTGGGCCGCATCGAAGCGGGCAGCCTCCTCCTTGGCATTGGCGAAGTGGCTCTCCTCGATGATGAAACCGCCGCCGATGGAGTAGTAGGTCTGGCTAAACAGCAGCTGTTCCCCGGCAAAGGCGCGCAGGGTCATGCCGTTGGAGTGGGCGGGCAGGGTCTTGCGCCGGTTGAAGATGATGGCGCCGCTGCGGGCAAACTGGCTCGGTTGTTCACCCGCCAGCAGCAGCGACTGGCTGCGCTCCACCTCGGTCAAAAAGGCGGGGATGGCTTCGATGTCCACCGACTCGGGTTCGAAACCGGCCAGTCCCAGGATGATGGCCTTGCCGGTGCCGTGGCCCTTGCCGGTCTGGCCGAGCGAGCCGTAGCACTCCACTTCTACCCGTTCGGTACTGGGCAGCACTCCCTGCTGCTTGAGCGCGTTGACAAAGGCGTAGGAGGCGCGCATCGGCCCCACGGTATGAGAAGAAGAGGGACCGATCCCGATGGAAAACAGGTCGAAGACACTGATCATGACACCACTCCGATTATGGGTTTCGTCTAAATATTGTAAATTTTTTGTAGTCGATGGAAAGCGGGAAAACCGAGGGGTGTGATGGCGGCACGCAAATGAAAGAGAGGATGGGCTGCAAAGAGGAGGGCGGATTGCGCCAAAAAAGAAGGAGCGGCCCGGGGGCGGCTCCTTTGTGCGTGTTCAGGCAAGGGTTGCCGGCGGTTTAATCGAGAAACTCGCACAGATAGGCGGTGGGGGTTTTCACTTCCAGCTTGAAGGAGGAGTGGCCGGCCACGTCGAAGGATTGACCCTGCTCATAGGTGTGCCATTCGTCTTCGTCGGCCAGCTGGATGGTGAGCGCCCCCTTGACCACCGTCATCCGCTCGGGGGCGGCGGTATTGAACTGGTAGTGACCGGCTTCCATCACACCCACGGTGGCTTTGTCGCCTTTTTGCTCGAAACCGATGGATTTTACATTTCCATCAAAATACTCGTTAACTTTCAGCATGTTTTCATCCCTGTATGCACGTTTGCCTAGCCAAAGTAGCACAATCTTTTGCCAGTTGTCATGAATAAAGCGGGAAAAATCGCCGTGAGCCTTTTGAATCTTTACTTTGTTGCAAACTTATCAATAACTCCCGTTAACGATTTGACGATTTAAAACAGCGAATAAATATGAGATAAAGCGCGCGCTCAGTGGAATGGACAGCTGTTCATCCCCTGTTTGGTTGATTGCACTGGGAAAGTGCGAATATTTGCTACTTAAAGGAACATTCTGTGTTAACAAAAGGACTCATTAAGAACGTTGGCTTCCAGGTCGTGGTCGCCATGGTGCTGGGGGCACTGGTAGGGGCGTTCATGGGTGAACAAGCCACCGTATTTGCGCCGCTCGGTACTCTCTTCATCCAGCTGATCAAGATGCTGGTGATCCCGCTGGTGGCGGTGGCCATCCTGTCGGGGGCGGCCAACCTCGGCGCCAGCCCGGCGGCGGGCAAGATTGGCGTCACCACGCTGGCCTTCTTCCTCGGTACCTCGGCGCTGGCAGTACTGCTGGCCCTGGTGATGGGCCAGATCTTCAAGCCCGGTGTCGGGGTCGAGTTCGGCTCCATGGCCTCCATGTTCTCCGGTGACTATGCCGACAAAGGGGCTCTGCCGGACGCCGTGGCCACCCTGCTCGGGATGATCCCGACCAACGTGTTCAGCGCCCTGAACGAGGCGAACATCCTGCAGATCCTGGTGTTCTGCATGTTCCTCGGCATCGCCCTGGCCAAGCAACCCCGCGAGCGGGCCAAACCGCTGGTGGATGGCCTCAATACCCTGGTGGATGCCTTTGTCTGGATGATCAACAAGGTGATGCTATTTCTTTTATCTGAATTTCATAAGTCATTGATTAGAAACAAAAAAGCCCCCAATTAAGGAGGCTTTTGAATTACAGATGGTTGTGTTATCCCACCCATGAAGCATGTTATCTCAAATTAGTTGGTTGTTACACTCATACCAACTTGTTCCGCCTTCATGGTTTCAATAACACCGGGGATTTCGTTTGTACGACCCCAAGTGGTCTTGTTGCCAGTGACACAGAAGAACCGAATCCAAGTAGCATTCGCTGGAATATTTGTTATGAAGTTCATCAGGTCAGGTATTCTTGATCCAGCCGGACCGTCAATTTTGCTGTACCAAACTGGGGTTTGACCTTCAATTTGCCAGTAGAAATCGGCAGAGCCATAACCATCATACATCTGCACAGGTGCGTTTACGTTACTTAGTACTAAGCGTTGGGAAAATGGTTGTGCACCAATGTTAGCTCTAAAAAACTCACGTTCCTCATTTCTGTTTCCATCAAGGATTCTACGTTCAATAACTCGCTGGCTGTAATAACCTTTACGGTATACGTCGCCTCGGAGCTGTTCGACGCTCACAACGCCTTTGAAATCGCCACCATTTATAACAGCATATTGGCAAGTCAGGTTGCCGTTTTGGTCAACAACGAAACGACCATTCGCACCACTCAGGAAATGATGTTGTTGGTTGCCGCTGATGTATGCATTATTAGCACACCAAACGGCACCGTCGAACCGACCAGTTTGAGCATATATTTCACCAGTAAATGATCCTGATGTTGCAACAATATTTCCTTTGATACTGGCATTATCTGCCCAAACATTACCATATTTATCAACACGGAATTTAGCAGCATATGGATTATCATTGCCAGCATATATTCTCCAATCTGGTGAAGCACCATCAAGAGTTGCCGAAGTCATACCACTACCAGCACGAATCACACCAGTTGAAGCAATTTCATTACCAGTCAAGGAACCGGTTCTGATATTGGTACTTGTCAGATCACCTATCATCGCGTTGCGAATGTATGTGGTTCCGCCCCGTACCTCAAACGCTGTAACAGGAGTTCCATTAGTCGAACTAGCAATTCGGAAAGTGTCAGCCAAGAAATCAACAGTAGATCCCTTATCAGTTGCTCCAAGGGTCATACCAGCAACTTTACCATTAGAATCAACTTTCAAGCCGTATATCGCAGATACTTTCCCATCAGTACCAACTTGAGCTTGAGAGATAGTCTGAACAGATGCTTTCAAACCATTCACTTCGGCATCATTCTTAGTCTGATACGTACTAAGTGCGGTGTTGGTAGTCGTGATAGCTGTTGCGTTGATTTTGATATCTGCCGAGTTTTTACCGATCTTGGCGTTAGCCTCAATCTTATAATCAGCAAGAGCCTTATCAGTGGTCGCCAAGTTGGTTTGAACAGTATCAATTCGACTATTAACAGTTCCAAATTGGGCATTAGTTGAGGTTTTAAACTCAGTCAGTGCCTTACCAGTTGCGGCAATAGCCAAACCCTGTTGAGTCACATCAGCTCTAATACCATTAGCTTTATCATCAACCCCTTTAATTTGAGCAGACAATTTAGTATCGAGTGAGGTAATCGCCTTGTTCGCATCAACAATTGCAGTTGCGTTGGTCTGAATTTTACCATTCAAGTCATTATAGTTTGCTGTGATAGTCTGTCCTTGAGTAGCAACAGTCTTTTCAAGCGTACTTACGGAACTAGATACAGTATCGATACGTCCATTGGTTTTCCCAAATTCAGTCGAAACAGAAGTTTTGTACTCAGCCAGATTTTTATCGGTTGCGGCAATCGCTGTTTTGTTAGAAGCAACCCCAGCCTTGTTAGTATCAATTTGAGCTTGAAGTTTGGTCTCCATGCTTGCCATTGAACCATTTGTATCAGCTACAGATTGTTGTACAGTCGATATATCAGCCGTGTTCTTATCGATTTTCGAAGTTAAGCGAGTATCCATAGAAGCAACAGTTGAATCTAGGGTTGCAACAGTCTTATTAGTCTGAGTGATAGCAGCTGTGTTCTTACCGATATCCGCCTTCAAGCGAGTTTCCATACTTGCCATAGCGGCATTGGTAGTAACTATGCTTTGACGGTTTGTTTCAATCTTCGCGCTCAAGTCTTTATTAACAGCCTCAACACGTTGGGAAACAGTAGCAATCGAACCTGTGTTATCAGATGCAACTTGCTCAACAGTTGTCAACCGTGCGCCCTGAGAAGTTAATTCGGTCTTGTTGGTTTTGATATCGGTCGCATTCTTGAGAATATCAAGTTTGGCTTGATTCAAACCCGCTTCCGTTTCAGCCAAATCCGCGATTGTTCCGTTAAGACGGTCTTTTTCAGCATTGATTTGGTTTTGCTGATTGGTTAGAGCGTCATCAACTTCAACCTTATTAGTATCAACTTCCTTACCAAGTTCGGTCAATTCGGTATCAATCTGATTTACGCTGTCTTGGAGATCTTTGAACTGACCTTCAAAAGCACTATCAGTTATTAGATCGTCAATAGTCGCGGTTTTATAATAGATAGGAGCACTAGTAATAGCAGGAATAGCACTACCAAACATATCAACATCTTCAACAACCACCCATCCTTCGGTTTGGTCCACGTTCTTAGTGAAAGAACCAGAAGAACTTTGACCAACATAATGAGCAGAAATATTAAGGTCTTCTGTCCTAGTTGGTTTGATATAGATGTTAGTATGGCTATAGTCTGCTACTTGAGAACTTCTATTATTCCATTCAACTGTAAACGTGATCAGTTCACTTATAACAGATACACCACTAGCTTGATCCATGGGTGCGTTATAAGCACTCACAGCCGCGATATCACCGTTATCACCATAAAGGGATACAGGGGTAACAGTAATGTTCAAACGTCTCTCTAGACCGTTCTTGGCGTTTGTATCGTATGTATAAACAAAACGACCTGTGTTGGTGTAGTAAGAACGTGAAGTACCAGTATTATGCTGAACATCAACCTTATAGTGTTGAACCAGTTGACTCATATCGTCGATACCATCACCAACAACGGTTGTATTAGGTATTGCACCAGTGATAGGGTCAAAGGTAATAACACAATCAGCAGATGTGAAATCAGCTTTCAGATTCTTCACAGCAGGTAGATTAATAACCCGATTTACTTTCTGGTTGGTGATAGTAGTCCATGCAGATGCACCGATTGGGGCTCTTGTTTGCACCCGATAATCATACTCAACACCAGTAACGAGATTCACCATGGAGATATTCGAGAATGGGAACTCACCATACAGGGTCCAGACACTAGATGAACTCAATTTGTATTGAACAACGAATCGTGCATCACCCATATATTGAGGATCAAAGCTCAACATACCAGAACCTACGGTATTGCTTGCATTCTGAGTAAATTTCAGATTGGTTACAGGCAATATAGTAAAATCTGGGCGGGGGAGGGAACCACTCAGGTTTCCATCATCATATGAAGTAGTATCATAAACACGCTCGTTGTACTCTTCTGCTTCGATTTTGGATATTAGAGTATCCTTATCAAGGGAATTCTCTATGGATGTAATCCGCCATTTAGTATTCTTATCAAGTTCATATAGAGCGTGTTCGATAGTGAACACATAACCGACCTTCAAAGGTAAATTCAGATTATTAAGATGTAGAACAGCACCACGGCGACACAATTTAGCCCGTTTCAATTCCATATTCGCAACCAACTTAGCATAAGCTGGGTCAGTGCTTAGGGTACAATCAATAGTCTTCTCGAAAATCCGACCATCTTCTTTAATTGTTGGATCTGTCAATGCATCTTTCGGCAATACCAACATATCCTTGTTATATTCGGTATCGCGGTTCTGAAAGTTCACCTTAACAGTGTTGAAGTAATCCCCTTTGTTATTAGAGATAGTGATATCCTTGTGCATATCATCTTCTGTGACGTTAAACATCACTGGGGATACAGTATCAGGCATGATCTTGATTCGACCGTTCTCCAAGAACAGATAGCCATTAAAGGCAGCCACGAACTGTTTTACGATATTCCCGAAAGTATCACCTTGGTCTACAAAGCCATCCATAGTGATTTTATTAGCTTCACACCAGTTAGCGGTGTTGATGAAGCTATTCAGATCAATGAACTTAGGGTTGATACCGAATCCAAATTCCTGATCAGCCAAATATGTGAGTAGGCACAGGGCAGGATTTCGATAACTTTCTTTTCCATTTGCAATCCAATAACGATTATCCGAATCATTCCACCCAGTCAGTTGAGGATCCACACGAGGATCAATTACCTTGATACCTTCAACAAGTGCTTCAACTTGGAATTTATCACTTAGGATACGATGCTTATCACTTCCTGAGTTCTTAGGGTCAGGACGCTCAATAAGCATACTGATAGTACCGGTTGCATCACCCCTATGGTCATAAGTCCAAAGACCATCACCATGGGTTACCATCTGATCCCAAGTAGCATTACGTTTGAGACCACGACGAACACCGACTTGAAGATTCCAAAATCCTTCTTTGAATACAGAAGAGTTGAACCATTGTTCAGAACGGTCTTGGTCTGCTACACCAAACAAAGGTTGTTCATCGATATAGATCTGATTGATTGATTTCAGGGGGCCATGACCAAGAGAGAATATTTCGGTCAACCATTTACGGTTGTTATCATTTACGTTTGTGAAAACTTTAGTTGCTGGAACAATACTCCGCCCGTAGCAAATAATCTTAGGATCGTCTTTTCCTTTCCTTGTGATAGAGGTTCCACTATCACTGATGTCGCCGTTGTTCTTGCCCTTAGCACTCATCATCATAGCGACTGATACGGCTGCGGCTGCGACCGATGTTGCCATTGCGATGTATGCGGCTGTGGCTGCACTGACTGCCATTGTTATTTTCCTTCTTGTTAGTTGATTCTCCTTTATTTAGGGATGGATACAAAAAAGCCCCATTTAAGGGGCTCTGAATATTACTGAGTTTTTGATATCAATTGGTAAATCTACTGGTTTCCATTTGAAGGTGTTTTCATCAAACACACCAAAGATATGAGCTTGATAGTAAACATAACAATGTCGCCCTTCTGCAATGATGATATCCCCATCCTGAACGAAACCGGGTGCAATGGTTTCCCATCCTTCCATATAAGATTCGAGAGTATCAAACCCACTTACTTTAGGTAGGCTTCTTAAAGCTCCTATCATCGTTTTATAGCGACCCTCACACTGTTCGGCTAGGGTAGCATCACCTCTTATCTCAAAGAGCATTGTGAGGCAGTCTAGTGAGCCTAAATCGAGTGTTTGACCGTTATACTTATTAATTACTGTTAGCGTATCCATTTTATCTCACCCACAATTCATCTTCCATAGTCTGATTATTTGAGAATTCAAAGAATTTATCACCTTGATGGTATAGCTGGTGAGTTGCGTTGTTTGATCTCATCAAATTAGGGGTTTGGCTCATGTCGAAAATTGATTTACAAGAAAGACCCAAATTTACGGTTTGAGATTGGTAATCAACTACCATTTCGGGTGTATCTGTGATCCCAGCAAAATGAATACTAGCGGTCTCAACAATGTTACTTTCATCACGAATTTGAGCCTTGTATACAGTAATAGGCTGTTTCTTGTAGAAGGAACTATTCACGAGCTTTACCGTGTTCATATCAAGACCAGAAAGAGTAATCTTCATCGTCTTATTATCAAGTGTGTTCTTGGTACTTACCTTATCCATTTTCAGAAGAGAACCAAATGCCCGAAAAGTTTCACCATTATATTCAACGTCAAACGGGCCATCTGTCATACGCACTTTTTGATTTACACTAGGAACCGAAGTTAGATCCAGTTCGAAAAGAGAGCATATAATCACAACATCACCTCCATAGCTTTAAATGTTACGTCATTACCACGAGAGCCATATATCATCGAGTATTTGTCTTCTGATAATCTAAGTACCGGTTTGACATCAAATGAAAGTGGGCTGCCTTGTGGTGTTAGATATCGATTAGGTGGAAAGATAGTTATCTGGTTAGAAGCACGGTCAATACCAGTAATGTAATAAACCTTCTTCTGGTCGCCGAGTTGAAGATTCATACCAACCTTCATCAAGTTAGCGTTAGTGACTCCAATCTTTGTTACTCCAATTCCCACTTGGTGAACACAGGTAACACCGCGAATATTGTTGAAGAATGGATTATGCCAATCGTTGTTGGAGCCAGTATCTAGGATGAATGGTTGTGCTCGACCCTGTAGGCCCAATAAGAAACCTTGCCAAGCTTGTACGTCGTCTTGGTCTTTCATCTTGATATTGCCGCTCACCTCAATACGATGAAGACCCCGCCCCATAGTAATCTCTTTCCAGCTAACTGTTTCGCTTGAGAGGGTAGCGGTCTCATGTTCGACTTTGAGTTCCTGAATATCAAAATCATTTGTTGATAAAATAAGCATTTTTAGAAATACCTCTTTGTTAGTTGCTATATGAGGTATTTAGGGATGGGATAAAGAAAAGGCCCCTGATTAGGAGCCCAAGTAAAATTGAAAGTTGTTTATTTATTCAATTTGTTTTTATTGTGTTCCTCTACAGCAGAAGACAGCATATCAAAAGTATCGTTATACTCTTGTGTATCTTCCCATAGGGTAGAGTATATGACTTTTCCGTTTTCAATCGTCATTACTTCTAAATTATTGTTGATATAAGCAGTAGCTTTGGCCGAACATATATTACCATCAGAACCAAAGCGATCTTCAACAACAATATTTAAATTAATATATCGTGTCATTTAATAAATACCTAATTCATTAGTCGTTTTAGTGAACTGTGTATAGTAAACAGTTATAACAAAAAGGGCAACCAAAATGTTCTCGTTTGAAAACACTCAGGTTGCCCACTTTCCCACCACAGGAAAATTAGTTTAGAACGGGATTACTTCCAATTCTTCTTTCATTGAAACAAGCTTTTCTTCCAGTTCGATAATCTTACCTTCAAGCTCGTTCTTTTGTTTACGGTCTTCGATAGCGATAGTTCCAATCTTCTTAGCTCTATTGCGCATATCTTCAAGTTCAAGTTCAGTTTCTTCAATCAGAACTTCGAGAGCTTCTGCCTTACGGGAAAGTTTCCTGTTCGCCTTGATAGCAAGAGTCTTCTTCATGTTCCCAGCCTGACCCATCTTAGTGGCGCGGTACTTATGGATTTCATTTTGTGCAGCCAGAATTCGCAAAGCATGACCGGCGAAGTCTTTACCAGTATAAGGAAGTTCAGTAAGACCAATCAGAGCTTTAGCCATCTTTAGCCGTTCGTCGATGGTTGCTTCTTGGTTGTTCATAGTAGAGACAAGAACCTGCTTAACGAATACATCGATTTCAAGTCCAGATTCCTTGAACAACTTCTTCAAAGTCCCAAGTGGGCGGGGTTGCATCATTACAGGATGAATCACAGCAACACTCAGAGCCTTTTCTATTGCGTCGTTACCTTTACCATCCATAAGCATTTCGAACGCTTCATAAACAGCATCTTCAAATTCATAGGAGACATAACCGGCAAGTTTCAGAATTTGACGCTTGGTCAAGTAAGTTCCGCCGTTTTTACCTTTAAAACTATAACAGGCGAAATCTGCCTGTTTAGACTCCATACTAGTTTTCCAGTGTTTTACGGTATCTTGGGTTTTCAACACGTCAAGACCATAACCTTTCAGAAGGTCTTGAGCTTTATAAAGTTGGGAACCTTCTACATTGTGAGTAGACAGGGTAATTTCTTTGTTGGTCAGTACCAGAGTAATAGTTTGCATTTTATAATCCTTATCGGTTTATTGAATAGTGTTATCGGTTATTGTCCCCTAAGCTTATAGAAGAGTAATCGTTATCGGTGAAGAAACCTCTTCGTCTCCAATAACTTTTAACACGTCAATAAACCGATAACGATTAATGGGCGGGTATGCCCGTATGGTTTAGATTCAAGAGTAGCTATTCTCTCTATCTGATATTATTTAGCCCCTTCGAAAAAGGGATGTTTTAGGAGAGCACGGATTTGAGCTGTCCCCAGTTTTGGGGTGGGCTCAGATTTGAGCTTATCTATGGATAATCCAGATTTGGATTTACCTAATTCGACACAGAGTACAAATTTAGAGCCGAGCTCAGTTTTGCGCTGGGCTATGGTGAAAGCAGTTTTGCTTTGTCCCAATTTAGCAGCCCTCAGTTTTGAGGTGTCCTCTTAGAACAGCATGAAGCCGGGAACGATTACCCAGCCAATCAATACACATACACCCAGAACGATTAAAGCTTGCTTATTGTTCATTCATATACCTCTGTTCCATTTCACGTTCGTATTGCTCTAGTGGAATACGTGCCTCCTTAGAACATTGAATAATCTTTACATTAAGAGTACCCAGATCTGGGCCATGGCGCTTTGCATATTGGTCTACGCGCTTTATACAAGCTTCCATACGGTATGAGTCATGTATCATCTCAACCGGCTTAGAATGATTCTCAGCTTCTTTCAGACGTTCCTCTCGCATCCGGTCAGCAACAAGCTGGTGATATGCTTGCACCTTGGATTGATTAATCGCATCCCAGTTGATGGCGAGTGCTGGCGATGAGAGAGTGATTGCTAGTAGTGAGTAAATTAGATATTTCATTTTTGGTTCCTTATAAAAGGGGCATCACAGCCCCATGGTTTCCAGAGTATTATCAGTGTTCTTGATATCACCACCCAGAGACATAACGTTATCCATGATGATCAGGTCGGATTCAGCGTTGTTAGCAATCAGCTTGGCTTTCTCTGCTTCTGCCTTAGCAATGATTTCGTCATACTTTGCGATAGTACCTTCATTGGTTTCTTTCTTGTTCAGACGATTCAGGATTTCTTCCATCATCATTTCTGTTTTACGAGCGTTGAAGTTCTGAACATCTTCAAGATGCTGAATCTTAGCTTCGATAGTTTTATGGGCGGCGGTGTTAGCACGTTTCAAAGAACCAGTACCACGGAGTTCAAGTTTTTTCATATCGGTTTTAATGCTCATTGATTTTTTCTCTTTAGAAGTATTTTTAAATTGGGAATCGTTAGAAGTTTTCACTTCAACACCACGGCTTTCTTTAGTGATGGTAACCACGGAATGAGTAATGGTGTTGTTGTAGTTGGTATATTCGAGTTGAACCATAGTCAGGCGACCCATGGATTCGTTGTAATCGACGTATACGGAATCATCCGGATCGATAAAGTTAAACTCACAGACGTTTTTAATAGCTCGCTTGAATGCTTTACCGGCAGTGGTGGCAGCTTGAAGACCAAAGCCATTTAACATTTTGTTAACAGCTTTGATGTTCGCAACCTTTACAGTATCGGTATTCACTTTGTTGTCTTTCAATTTAACGGAAGAGATAACCCACTGATTATCGGCTTCGTATTTGGTGTTCATATAAACTTGCATTTTGATTTCCTATTGAATTATTGGGAGAGGCATTTCCCTTGTACTAATATTTAGGGCCATTAAAAATGAACCAGAAAAACGTCATTTTTCGATTTGGAACAAAAAATAAGGCGAACCCTTTATAAGGATCACCTTACTATGCTTAAAAGTATCGAAAAGTTATTATAACTGATGACAGGGTGTGCACCCCTCTAAGCCGCGTCAGATCTGGGGTGAATTTTAAAAGTGTGTATTATGAGGGTTTGGAATAGAATTCAAAGCCTAATGAATATTTTCAATAGATAAGTATTGACAAAACTAGTGAATTGGCTAATGAAGATATAATAACACACTTGACTGTTACTTTTAGATTTTAAATCTCAAGTACCACTAAAGAGTTAGGGTCGATATCATAGAACCTCGGATCTCCAAAAACCGATTCAGATCTTGAAGAATCCAAATAAACAGGAAACCCAAGTAATGTTCCAGCCTCTAGAGGTTTTTCAAAATCGAAGTCCAAGTACATTGAGAGCTTAATTCTCACAGTTTGTAGATCAGGATTAGTTAGAATGAAACACGAGTTGTTTATAAATTCAGTAGGAAGGGATTCAACCTGATTATAGATAGAGTTTAAAAGAGACATTTCTAGATCCTTGTATGAGTAGTTATACAAGTATTTATACCCTAAGAAATAGGAAGACGTCTTTTTGTCTTCCAGTCTTTTCTTGAAGAATCTATTAAGACCTTGAATACCTCTATAACCTTCTAGGAAGCTCTCTAATAGACTTTGAATAGAACTTGATACCAATCCATAGAGATTAACTAGAAAGTCCTTAGAGAGCTTCCTAGAGACTTGAAGGGAATCCTTATAGATGATCTAGAATAAGAAAATGTGAGCGAAGCGAACAGGCGCAGGCTTTAGCCGAGCACTTGAAGAGATCACTAAGGATTATAGATCTTTATTCTTAGTAGTTATCTTATGGTCGCTTCGCTCCTGCTCACTACGTTCGCACTTTTTATTTTTAAGTATTTCTTTAGAGATCTTTAAAGGTCAAGGGCATTATAACTACTACTTAGAGATCTTTTAACTTTATCCTTGAAGACTCTGAATGATTTCTTCAAGGGGCTTCGCCCGCGCTGGCGCGCATCTCTTATATTCTAAGTCTACGGGGAGCGAAGCGGACTCGATTTGTTTTATTTGTCTTTATCTTTTATTGGCAGCCACCCCTAGTAAAATCAATATACACAGCCTCCAGAACGTCATTTTTCAGAGTGTCATTTTTTCCAGAACGTCATTTTTTCAAACTCTAAAACGTCCTGAATCCATTGTATAATCACTCATACCTCGATTTTTCGAGAGGTAAATACAGTAGAGGGATGGCGTTACCTATTGCGCCTGTATGATGTTCCGGATCCATGGGAAGAGGCGCCCACCGGATTGAGTCTTACAGTTCCTCCTATCACTTCAAATACTCATTAGCCATCCTTCGGGGTGGCATTCTTTTGAATCAAAATCAAAATGACGTTTTTCGTGTGATAGGATGAAGACATAACGAGCCCCAAAGAGGGACAAACAAGAATAGAGGATTTTTGAAGTGAGTAAGAAAATGGATAAACATGATTACCTTAACAAACTAGGATACGTTTATACTCTTCTCCTAGAAGGTGGAAACTACTACGTAGGGTTTACAGAAAGACCGGTCGAACAGAGATTTGAAGAACATGTTGCTGGGAAAGGGTCATACTGGACTAAAACACATAAACCAATAGAAATAATATCTTACGTTCCGGGTAATATGCTTGACGAAAACGAAATTACATATCGTCTAATGAAAGAGTATGGATACGAAAAGGTTAGGGGTGGAATCTACGTTCAGAAAGAATATGATTCTATGCCAGATGAGGTAATTGATATGTATGGAGTTAAAAAGAGGTTTTGTAAATTTCCACCTGTTGATTTGTATAAAGAATACACACCAAAGAAAAAAGAGATACCGTTAGAGAAAGATATGCTTATGTATATAAGATATCCTTATGTTAATAATCATAATAGGATAACCTTTAAACACTATTATGTAAGACGAAAGGAATCTCAGATAAGAAATATATTGAAGAACGGTTTATCTATAATTTCTGATATGCCAAAGAAATTTAAAAAATTAGAAGAACGTCCATCATTTTTGTTTGATATAGACACAGACAGATTATTAGTTAATAAATATGCAGAATATAAACTTTATGATATTACTGGTAAGCCAAACGACAAAATATTAAAGGATCTTCGGAATTATTGGAAAACATTACAAGACATTTGTGGTCATACATTCTTATCAAAAGTAAATGTTTATATGGCATATGTTGACAAGGTTAAAAGAACAAGAATGTTTAGATCTGATACAATTATGTCAAACTTTCTATTTTGAGTGTCTGTAAATACTATTAGAAGATGAACGCAAATCTGCGTAGATCTCGTATTTCTACATCCAGAGCCTTAGACAGCTTTGGTTTTCCTATAGCCCCGTTCCTCATCGTTCGGGGTTTTTCTTTGTCTGCATAAACAACAAAGCCCCAACTCAATTAAGAGAAGGGGCTTTTTCATTTCCAAATAAGAAAAGTTGAATGTCTAGAACAACCTTTCATACCTTTATTTAGGCTTCTTTATATTTGTCTTCCAAACTATTGAATCTATCCTTGGCAGGTGCTCTACCAAGCAGGAACGAGGAAAGCATATAGTTTTCATAGTTATCATCCAACAGTGCTTTACTCTCAATCAATATCCTACACTCTTCATAAGTTAGCATGAACTTGCTATCCACTATCTTGATAACCGTCTTCACCAAGTCGTTAGGATCCATCTCCTTAAATTTATCATTACTAGACTGATATCTACGCCAATTCGATTCCTTGTAAACCTTCTTACCAAACTTAGGGCTACTTCTCTTTGTCTCCTTCACATGGCTAAAGAACTGCTTAGAACCAATATACCTCTGACCAGTGACCACATTACGAATATGGTAGATAAATCCATAATCCTTTCCTAACTCAGGCTCAAACCCATCTGGTAAGCCTTTCCATTCACTCATCTTTCCATTCCTTCTAAATAAATACGGCAACAACGCCTAAACATATTTAGAAAGGAAATAAGAAGATGAAGACAATTGAACAATGTCTGATCCTAGATGAAGGAAAGAAGAACAATCTCTACTTTGACCATCTTGGGTATCCAACCATTGGGATAGGCCATCTAATAGCTCGTGAGAAGCTTTCTAAGGCACAGGCAATACAACGCCTAGACCAACTCATGAAACGTTCTACGGGTGGTGTGATAAGCGATATAGAGGTATCGGAACTATTCAAACAAGATTTGAGTGTGGTGATGAATTCAATTAAGAAACAAGCATTCTTTCCAATCTATTTGAAGCTAGACCAAAGCCGCCAAACAGCTATCCAGAATATGGTGTTTAACCTCGGTGCAAAGGGTGTACAGGGCTTTCCTTCCATGTGGCGAGCACTTGATAAAGGTAACTATGAAGAAGCTGCTAGACACGCTCTAGATTCGCTCTGGGCAAGACAAGTACCAAATAGAGCAAAAAGAGTTACCAATACTATCAGGACTGGTGGATTTGAAGGTTACTAAATAACCATGAAGGAATTGAATATCTCAGTT
This sequence comes from Aeromonas sp. QDB03, assembly GCF_027707985.1. Lineage (NCBI taxonomy): Bacteria > Pseudomonadati > Pseudomonadota > Gammaproteobacteria > Aeromonadales > Aeromonadaceae > Aeromonas > Aeromonas sp. QDB03. The sequence goes on from NZ_JAPCJG010000001.1 coordinate 504,290, forward strand.
CCACTTTAAGAAGGAAAACAAAATGGTAAACGGTCTTAAAATGCTGTTTGGTAAAATCCAATCTAGCCCGCTTCACCCTGCAATCAAGTATCCAGCTCTGGTGTTAATCGCGGCTGGGATCGGTGCTTGCGTAGTATATGGAGTTGTCTAAATGAGTTCATATAAACGCGAAGATTGGATCAGCTTGGCAGTCCGCCTAGTTTTTGAATATTTTAAAAACAAGAAAAAGTAAAGCCGTAAATAAGGGTAAGAGAGAAACGAATCCTTACCCTTAAACCACCACATAAAGGAAACAAGAAAATGCACCAACAATTTATCGATGATATTGCAGATGAGGTTATTGCAATCCTTGCCACTACCATGAGCAAGAGAAACAAAGCAAAACAAATTATCCCAGTACTGAACAGACTAGAGGAAATCGGACTATGAGCATTGTAGAGAGATTAGAGAAGCTTGATAACTGGCTAGATGGTAAGAGAACCGAAAACTTCCGTGAGCTGTTAGAAGAAGTATTAGAGATGAAGATTCCAGAATCCATCAAACAGAAAGTAGTTTTTGAAGTAATGAAAGAGAAAGGGTTCATCTAATGAAATACGAAATCCAAATTGTTGACGATGACCCACAAGACCTTCTAATCGATGAAGTTGAAGAAATCATAGTTAGCAAGTCAGTAGTTAAGGCAATTATCCAAGCTCACCAAGAACAAGTTAAAGCAGGATTGAAAGCAGTAAATAAGAGGGTAAGGGATTAGTCCTTACTCTTAAACCACCATATATAAGGAAACAAAAATGGAAACTAAAAACTTTACCATTCATAACATAGTAGTAAACCCATATCGCGTTGAAGGTGTCACATGCTTTGATATTGAAGCATCATACTACAATCATAATTTCAAGTTCACTCATACTATTCAGGTATTCAATTCCAAACTCAATAAAGACGATTTCGATTTTGCTGAATTAGTTGATAGTACACTGACCAGAACATATAACATCATCACTGGTAAAAAGGAATAAACAAAATGACTCCACTTAAATTTACATATATGAAAGTTGATGAAACATTCGAAATCGTACCGGTGGAAGGTTGCACAATCATTCCTTCATATTGGGATGGTAAGAAATCTATTGAAGTAGAAGTTCGAGATAACATCATCTACCCACCTAAAGGTTATACCGGAAACATTGAGCTGTTCTGTTATGACAATACAGATCCTGACAAATTTCATCTGACAGAAGTTCTGGTTTATAAATACTAATAAAAGGAACAAGAAAATGAACACACAACAAATTGAAACCTTGTTCAACACCATCACTTCTAAGCAAGCACAAGAATTACTTGATAAGTCTCTGTAACGCTCTCTAAGCAATCGTTAGCTTAAGCAATACCCTGATACCAAATTAGAAAAGAAATCGATAGGGGGGCCTAAAAATCCAATTAAATCATAGTAATGAGACCCCCATCGCCCCTATTTGTGTGCAAATGGAGTTTGAAATAGTTTTTTCCAAACTATAGTTCGAGCCCGTCCCGAGAATTTAAAATGAAGAAAAGGTGTAAGTATTCTTGGTGTTCCAACATCACGGAAGGCCAGACGTATTGCGACATTCACTCATTCGACAAACCGTCAAAAGTAAAACGAATTTTTGAATCTGACCGATTTTACAAGACTGGTAAGTGGGTTCGAATGTCTAAATATCTTCGAGCTGAGAAACCTATTTGTGAAGTTTGTCAAGCCGACACAAGCGATTTAGTTGACCACTATTGGGAGATCCGTTACCCATTTGGCGACGAATATTCGCTAGACCCATCCAATTTAATCTGTTGTTGCCATAGTTGCCACAACAAGAAAACCGCCGAATTACAAAGGAGATTAAGAAATGAGAAACCTACTAGAGAAACTTTCCTCTGGTTGGAAGTCAATGCACCTCGCCGTGACACGTTGGAAACAATCAAGGAAATCAAAGAGCGAAGCATTGCGTAAGCAATCAGTCAAATTTACTATCAATTTCGATTTGAAGAAAGTAATCAATACAGTCGTCATTCTTGAAGAGAAAATCTATCGAGTCATTATTGATGAATCCACTATTAACATTATCGATATCTACGGTCGCCCTTTAGATAATGAGGTTCTTATTGTTGATATCCTGAGAGAGGTTAAACATGGCAGCACGGAAAACAACTAACGTTCCTGTCATGCTCTTTACCCTACATCCAGAAGTGGTTCCCATATATAAGAAGGTATTGAACGTCCTTAAGAAACAACGAATTGTGAACGACTCCGAATTACCTATTATCGCTACGTATTCAAATCAGGTGTATCTGAATCAACGAGCAATGATGAGTATGGTAACTGATGGGGTTGTATTGTATTCAGTAACACAACATGGAGAGGTTCAGAAAGAGAATCCCCAATGTAAGGTATTCAACCAAACCACCATTCAAATTGCTAAGTATGCCGATATCCTTGGGCTATCTGCTAAGGCTATGAATGATATATCGAACCCTGATGATAAAGAGGATGACGAAGATGATCCATTATCCAATCTGATTAAGAAACGAGGCAAGAAGTAATGTTTAAGTATGATGAATCAAGGGGGATAGAACAATTCAACTTTATAGAGAATGAACCTAATTTGAAGGACTATAGAGGAACCCCTATCAACTCTCCTTATTTCCAAGGTTGGCAAGGTGCCTTTGTATATGTTCATCAAGTCCTTACTGGTATTCGTCATGCAAGCAAAAGAGAGAAACAAGCCTGTGAACGATTCATAGAGGATCTAAAGCGACCAGACCTGTATATCGATTATGACGATCTAGAAGTTGTGATTGTGATTGCAAACTCTCTAAAGCACCGCATAGGCCCTATATCAGGTTCTCCTATCTACTTGCTCCCTTGGCAGATATTCCACTTCATGAACCTGTTTGCTCTTAAGTACAACGATAAGCACGAAGATGAAACACTCCATGGCTTGCGCAAGTACAAGAAGGTATTCAGCTTCCTGGCTCGGGGTAATGGTAAAAGCCAAATGGCATCCATCATCACCATTTGTATGCTGTTCCTGAATGAAGATGGAAGCCCCCTCTGTACGTCGTCAGCAGCAACCAGAGAGCAGGCAAGCATTGTATTTGAGGATATCAAACACCAGATACAGACAGGCTCTAAGAGCATTAAGAAGCGTTTTAAGGTGATGGCCCGCCACATCGAGTACAAGCCCACGAAAGGGCGGATCATGGCTACATCCTCAGTTGCAAAAAACCTCGATGGTAAGCGCATTTTATGTGGCATCCTAGATGAGATTCATTCTCATCCAGATTCAACAGTCCATGATGTAATCGAATCGTCACAGGGTTCTGGTACTGCCGAGCCAATGTTGTACATGATCACCACAGCCGGTACAGATGTATTCTCATATTGCCGTCAAACCTATGATTACTGCTGCGAACTATTAGACGGAATCAAGACGAATGACCGTTATTTTGTTCATATATTCGAAGCAGAAGAGACAAGACAAGCAAATGACCCAATAGCATGGGAACAAGCAAGCCCTTCATATGGTCACGCTGTAGTTCCAACTCTTCTTAAGACTGATTACTTAGGCGCTCAGATGTCTCCAGCTGCTATGGCTGCTTTCGAGACTAAGCGTCTTAACCGTTGGCACACATATAATGAAGATGGCTTTATTGATACCGACCTAATAGAGAAGTGTTCAGAAGATTTTGATAAAACTCTAGAAGACTATGAAGAGGGAACAGAAGCTTTCTTGGGTGTGGATCTCGCTGAAACGAACGACCTCTGTACAGTCTCAACTATTATTCCTCATGAAGGTGGTGGGTTCGATGTATTCACTAAGAGTTTCTTACCCAAGGCGACTTTTGATAAGACTCAAGACAAGATAAAGGCGATATATGCTAAGGCTGTTAGCACTGGTCATATGGAGTTGACAGAAGGTAACTATACCAACTTAGATAATATTCACCATTACATCGAATCTATTAGTCGTCATTTTGACCTGGATAAATGCGGTATTGACCCAGCGTCGGGTGGTATCGACTTTGGTAAAAAGCACTATGACCAATTTACAGATGAACTGATTATTGTTCCTCAAGGATATGACTTATCAGGCGCTGCTAGTCGTGTTCTTCGATCTTCCTTCATAGGTAAGTTCAAGTTCCATAAGAATGATGTCTTGCTTGCTTGGGCACTCCAAAATGCACGGGTTAAAAGTGGTTTGAAGGGTGATATGTGGGTTCATAAACCTACAAGTAATAACGCTCTTAAAATAGACCCTCTTATTGCAACCATGATTGGTGTAAGTCTGGTTCCTGCCGTTGATAGCACTCCAACAATACGTTAATTTTTAATGGGGTCTAAATACCATAGAGAATAAAAGTCTACTATGGAGACCCCTTAAAATGTTAAATAAAAACTTGGGTCAACACTTTAATAAAAAGAGTGCTGATCCTACACCTTTTGTTGGTGCGACGGGGCCGTTTAATATACCTAGTTTTGGAGATCACAAACCAAATTACTTGCAAGAGCCAACCGCCCTTGCTTGCTTGAAAATTATCTGTAACACCGTTAGTTCACTTCCAGTTGAATGTAAGTTTGCTGGTAAAAAGTACAATGAGTTTTCAGATAATATTCCAGAAGGTGTATCGGTTCTAGTACGAAAACCAAATGAAGACGAAACGATTAGTCAACTTAGTTCTAAAGTTGCTGCCAACTTGGTTTGTCACTCAGAAGCTTATCTTCAAATCAAGACCATGGGCTCTAGGAACGGGGTAGGCGGTCGTCTGCGCTCAATCGAATGTATCCCTACTGGTAAGGTTACACGTACTCAGGGAAGCGATGGTAAGTGGGTATATGGTGGAGTAGATAACCAGAACAAGAAAATCATCTCTAGTGAAATTGTTCGTCTTACTGGTGTGGCTCTGGATGAACGAGTTGTTAATATCCTTCTTAACTCTAAAGAAATTTTCAATCTGAGTTTAAACGGTATTCAATCCGCATCTGAAAATCACCGTCGTGGCCCTAAGAACGCTGGTTTTATTCAGTACGAAGAAAAGCTTAAGGATGAAACTTACAACCGCTTAGACGCTCGCCTTAACTCATTGGCTAATGATGAAAGCACTGGTGATATCGTCATTTTGGATAAGGGTGCAACATTCACACCTAACCCATTCAATATGAAAGATACCCAGCTTGCGGAATCATTGGAGCTGAGTACAGAACAAATCGCAATGTTGATGGGTGTACCTCTTCAACTATTGGGTGGTACTGGTGACTCTTCTTATAAAGATATGAATGAGATCCGCCAAGGATTCTTGTCTATCACTATTAACCCAATCATCAAGGCAATTGAAGACGCTATTCATAACAAACTGAATTATGAATACATCATCGACTATCAAGAGAAAGATTTCCTTAATAGCAATTACGAAACTCGCGTCAAGCTCGGTATGGATATGTTCAAGCTCGGTCTTATTTCCAATATTGAAACTCGCGCAACTGCTGATATGGAATCAGAAGGTATCGAAGAACGATATGTGATTCAAAGCAACAATAACTCCTTTGGGCAACAAGAGGAACAACAGAGAGAAATAACAAATGAGTGAAAAGAAAATTAAGAGCGTAGGTAATCGTATTGACCTAAGCCAATTCGCCATTTCTGAAACTGGTGAATTTACATGTTATGGCAACATTTACAATTATTTGGATCATGCTGGAGACGTAACACTCCCCGGTGCATTTGATGCGAGTATCGAATATCACAAAGAAATGGGAACCATGCCACGCTTCCTCTTTAACCATGAAGATAATCAAGTGGTAGGAAAATGGCTGTCCATGGAAGCAGATGATACCGGTCTTCTACTCAAAGGGAAAATCAACCTAGAAACAGATCTAGGCAAACAGATTTATCAAAACCTCAAAGCTGGCGACCTTGATTCGTTCTCTATTCAGTACGAGACATTAGAAGAAGAGGAAAGGGATGGTATTAACTATCTGATTGCTGTTCATGTGGTTGAAGTATCCGTAGTTACTTTCCCATGTAATGAAGCAAGCCTTCTTATTGATATCAAGTCCCGTTACAAGAAATCCAAAGAAGAAGATGTAATCGAAACAGTAAAAGAAGACGAAGTAGAAGAATCTATTTTCTCCAAGTCCGATATTTCTGCTTTTGCAAAGCGTCTTAAACAAATCGTAAACCGCTAATTTTAGCACCCCTAAATAATATCAGAGAAAAGGAGAAATGGTTCTCCTTCTCTATCCTATTTTTAAACTATAAAAGGAAATATAAAATGTCCGCATTGGCTAAACTGAAATCCCGTAAGTCTGTAAAAGAAGAAGAACTGCCGACCGAAGACGCTCTTATTGAAGCTCTTGATCAGGTAGCTACTCTGGTAGAACAAAACGAAATTATCGTTGCTGCTCTGGAAGAACAAGAAGCAAAATCCAAAGCACTCGAAGACGAAGTAGAAGAAATGAAGCGTCGTAAAGCAGAAGGTGAAGACGACGAAGATAAAGAAGAAATGGAAGCTAAGTCTGCTCGTAAAGCTTTCAAGACTGCCATGAAATCCTTCTCTGGTGAAATCATCAAAGACGGTAAGCTGAAAGTTAAATCCGATGCTGGTAATACCTTTGGTCAAGGTGGTGATACCATCGTTCATGAAGTAGCTAAGTTCCTGACCGAACGTATTATGAAGCAATCCGCACTGGTTTCTCACTTTGGTACTGAAACCGCTTCTGGTCGCAGCTATAGCAAGAAAATGACACAGGGTGGCACCGTTGCATCTTGGGAAGGTGAATATAACTCAACCGTTCCTGTTCTGGTTGACGTCGAAGCAACCGCAGGCACTCTGACAGCCTCCCCGCGTATTAACAAAAACGATGCTGCTGACTCCTTCTTCGATGCTTATGCATTCCTACAAGGTGACGCACTCAAGCGTATTGCTGCTCAATCTGCTCTGGCTCTGCTGCAAGGTGATGGTTCTAATAAGCCGAAGGGTCTTGTTAAGCACTTCGACGCAACCGCCGAAGGTCAAAAGCCTGTTGAAGAACGTAAGGTTGACGTATTCCATACTTCCGTTCTGGCTGATATCAAAGACGTTGAAAGCGCTCTGCGTAAGCTGGTTCTGCAAGTTCCGCAAGAGTATCACGGCAACTCCCGTTGGGGTATGAGCCAAGCCGCTTATGAAGCTATTCATGATGTGAAGGACGCACAAGGTCGCGGTCTGATGCAACCGGATCCGACTAACCCACTGAACATGAAAATCTTCGGCTTTGACGTGGTTATCGATGTAACGCTGACCCCGACCAGCCCTGTGATGTTCGGTGACTTCGACGCCGGTTTCAAGATCGTTAACCTGCCTAATACTCTGGACGTTGTAAGCAACATCTACCGTGTACCGGGTAACATGGTTTACGACATCACTATGCGCTCTGCTGCCATCATGGGTGCTAACGATGCTATCGCTGGTCTGATGCTGCCTGCCGCTGCTTGAGAAGGTAACGGTAAATTGGGAGAGGTGAGAATATCCGCCTCTTCTTCCCTGATTGTCAGTGATGGAAAGTCGTTGGATAAAGTCGAAATCTTTCAAGGTGGAGACGATATTCTAAACGCCTCTGACCTCAGTATAACCGAGAGTGCCAATCAACCAGTTGCTAAACGGACATATACCCGTAAGGCAAAAGCTGAATAAATCAATTAAGCCATCCTTCGGGGTGGCTTTTTTGTATCCCTAAATAAAAGAAACTACTAAGGAGAAATAGATGAAACAAGTTGAATATAGAATTGATTATTCCGATGTAGATTTTGAAGTACTGGTAAAAGAAGATGAAATTCAGAACTATTTGAGGTTACCTGATTCAGATTCCGAAATTCCTATTCTTCGTGAGTCTGCAATTAGAATGGCTGAAAGATATATGAATAGACCTCTCACTAAACAGTCTGGGAGAGTCTATGCGAACGTTCATGAGTTCCGTATACCCTACACACCTATTACTGGTGACATTACCATAAAATCTATTACAGACTCTTCTGGTAAGCCTGTTACCGGTTATACATGGGATAGAGTAACAAACAAGGTCAAAATAGATAGACTGGTACAACTTCCAGTAACTCTAGAAATTGATTTTATTAAAGAAGATGTTCCTCTTCCTGCTGCTATTAAATTAGCAATTTTAAAAATCTGTGCAACAGAGTATGAGCTACGAGAGGATAGTGTAGTTGCTGCAAGCGTTACCGAGATCCCAAATACAGCTTCAAAGATTCTCGACCTTTATTCACTTCCTGCTGGGGGTGTCTACTAATGGCTAGAATCGGAGCAATGAGGCACAAAGTAAAGGTGATGCATAAGACCATTACTCAAAACTCCGTAGGAGAGCAGGAGAGTGTATTAGAGGATATGTATGGTCTTAGATGCTCGATGGATTTTCAAAAGACAGAAGATTCAGATAGTAAATTCTCTGATGCATGGGCAAACCGACTTGTGATGAGGACAAGATATTCACTTCCACTGATGGATACTTTGACTAACAAAAACAGCTTCAAGATCCGTTGGCAAGACAACTTGTATTCTATTAAAGGATATGAGTCTTGGAACAATTTGCAGAAGTACATCACTGTTTATCTTGAGAAGGATATTTAAATGGCAAAAACCAACATATCCGGATTGAAAGAACTAAACGAACTTCTTGATTCTCTCACCGAACCTAAATTCAGAGCTAGAGCATTAATGAACAGTGCGAAAAAATCGTTAGAATCTGTTAAGCAAGAGATGATCAACTCACTTCCAACCAATATGAAGCCTGATGACGTTGTTGTGAAAACCAAGGTAAACACAGACAAGAAGATGGGGAAGGTGAAGAAAGGGTATATCAAGGATGACAAGTATTCAGAACTCTATTCAGAAGTAACATTCAGGACTCGTAAGGGTGAATATGGAGAAGAGAGTGCTTACGGTATGGCAACCATCATGAATTATGGTCGTCGTAATCCATTGGCGCGGGTGAGGGGTGTTTCTAAGTTCCATTCATTCGGTAAACCAACAGAAGAAACACATAGATATATCGGGGTAACTGAAGGTCTTCATTTCGTAGAGAAGGTCAGATTCAACACTGAGGAATCTTTACGGGCTGATTTCGAAAGGAATCTTGAACAAGAACTTCAATCCCAGATTAAGAAACAAGACAAATATCGAAAGAGGAAGAATAATAGATGATCGAATCAGAACTCACTAAATCCTTAACTCCATTCGCCAAAGTCTACCCATTCAAAATACCTGATACCGAAACAGGTGTGGCTATATCTTATCGAAGGATTGGGAATAGGATTAGAACGAAATATTACAGCATGAACTATCAGATATCTGAAGCTCTGTTTTTCGTAATTCGTCAAGACCCAAGCTATCTATCAATTTGTGATGATTCGAACTTTATTTCGAGTGTCACTAAATACAAGAGTGAAAACCTTTTATCTATTCGTTTTGATGGATATGAGGATTTTGAAACAACAACTGGACAATACGAAAGGCAATACCGCCTGATTGTTCTTCATAAAGAAACTATATAAGGAAACATAAAATGGCCGGATTATCCGATGCAACAGTTGCAAACTATATGACTTTCAAAATTGATGACGTTGAAGTTACCGATATTGAAAGTCTTACCGGTGGTGGTATTAATACCAATATCATCGAATTTTTCAATTACAACTCCGAGTTCTCCCGTAAGCGCCCTGGATCGAGTTCTGTCGATGCTTATGAACTGACTTGTACCTATATCCCTGAATCCGCCTCCTATAAGGCTCTGGAAGCTGCGCGGGCAGGTAAAAAGCGCCACCAATTCATAGCAATCTATCACGATGCTCCGGGTGAAACAGGTGGTACTCAAGTTAAGTTCACTGCTTTTATTGGCTCCAAAGTAACTTCTAGCGAGTTTGATACTCAGCGTACTGTTGCTTGGACACTGGCAGTTGACGGCGCACCCGTTGAGAGTGCTGCAACCTAATAATTAGCCATCCTTCGGGGTGGCTTTTTTGTGTCCTAAATAAGGATATAACAACCACACAAGGAAAAACAAAATGAAAATGCTTGATAAGTTCGGGCTGAAACCCAAGAAGATGTATATTGAAGTTGATGGAGAGAAGAAAGAATTCTATTCAAAGTCGATTTCTTATAATCTCGCGGTGTTTATCGGTAATCAACAAGATGATATTATCCGTCAACTCACTATGATCCGTCACTGTCTATGTGAACAAGATGGTTCTATGACATTCCCAGAAGATACACCCCTTGAACATATTGGTGATGTATTCCCATTTGAAGTTATTGGTTTGATGGCTGCTGAAATCGCTAAGTCATCTGGCCCTAAAGCAAGAGAAGAATCAATAGTAAAAAAGCCCGTGAGCTAAGTATCAACTCAGATAGAAAATTCCTGTTTGACCTCAGTATATCACTAGGTAAACCCGTCCATGAGATTCAGGAATGGCCCCTACAATTGATTGATGAATACAAGGCATACAATCTACTTACCCCGTTTACAAAGCGAGTAGACCACGAATTACAGGGTTACCTGATATCCCTTATCAGAAACCAGAACATTACCAAGAAATCCCAGTACAAGGGTATGGATGAACTTCTTCCGTTCCTCAAGGGTGAGCTTAGTAAGGAACTAGAGCATGAATTGGTGAACAAAGCCTTCATGTTGTTCGGTAACACTCGCACGATTAGAGCCAAACAACACCTAATCGACACCATAGATGAAACTATCGTTGAAGAGTATGGAAAAGAGGATCGGGATGACTATCTGATACGTCGTCTGTTCATGGTCAAAGCTAAGGTAAACGAGGCGATACTTAGCCAAAAACGAGAAGAGGAAGAGGGGAAAGAATAATTTCCCCTTTTATAGTTCAAGATCTGTTTGGATCCGTGTTATAGTGACCAATAAATTGAATAAAAGGAAAATTAAATGTCTGTTATGTTTTTAGTAATTGTCGCAATTCTCTATGTCTTTGCTACCTTCGTAATCGCTCAAGGTGCTGAAAATAATAGAGGGACTAACTTTGTTGTGTGTATGACCATTGGTCTGTTCACATCTCCTATTGGGCAACTGGTTTATGTATTCTATGAACCAAACCACAAGAAAGACCAACAACATCGTGAGTTGATGGAACTACTTCGAAACAAGTAACCTAGACCAATTCAACTAAGGGGCCTTCGGGCTCCTTTTTTATTTCCGAAACCCTAAATACCAAGGAGATATTAACAATTAACAAAAGAGGTAATAAAAATGGCCGGGGTTTCAATTGTGCTCTCCGCACAAACGCAATTATACATAGATCGGATAAAAAAAGCCCAAACTCAAGGTAACAAATCCATGGACAACATCGGCAAGAAAGCCGGTGATATGGGGAACGAGGTTACAGGGGCTTTCAATCTTCCTAGTAACGCTATAACAGGTTTCCTAACACGTCTTGGGCCTGTTGCTGGTGCGATTGGTATCATTGGCGGTGCTGCATATGGAGCAGGGGTAAAACTCGCTCAAATGGGGGCGGAAGTCGCCAAGAGTCAAAAACAAATGGAAGCAATGGCAAGACAAAATGGTGTCTCTGTTGCTGAAATGAATAAATATGGTCTGGCTGTTCAGGGTGTTGGTCTTGATATGGAGAAGCTAGGAGACATCTCCAAAGACGTTTTAGATCGCATAGGAGATAATATCTCAACAGGTGGGGGGGCTTTATTAGACCTGTTTGACACCATCAAGGGCAAATCTGATATGACAATCAATGATCTGAAAGGTCTTGGTGGTCTTGATGCACTAAAGAAGATCCAACAAGAATTAGACAGGGTAGGGGCATCGGCAGCCCAACAGACATTCGTCCTTGAAAGTCTTTCCTCTGATGCAAGTAAGCTAACTCCTGTTCTCAGGATGAGTGAACAAGAGCTTAATAATATGCTTGCTGGATATGCAACAAAACGAGCATCTTTAGCAAGTTCTACCATGGATGATATTACCCGTATTCAATCCAATATGGACACCCTTTCAAACAACTTCAACGCCGCATTAACAAACAGTTTTCACGGTCTTATCAATCTTGCCGATAGGATGACTAAAAAGGTTAGTGATGCATTATTTGAAATTGGTGAGAGTTCTAAGAGCCAGCAAGTGATTGGTGATTATATATCTTCTGGTGGAGAGATAAACGCGAAGAACTTTAACGAGGTAATGGAGAATGCATCTGGTATTCTTACACAAATGAGAATTGATGCTGCCGGTACTGCTTCTATGGAATTTAGTCCGATATTCGATGCTACTAACTTCCGCAAACGTAGGGATGAACTTATTGCTGAGAGTGAAGCTAAATGGCGTGATTCTACCCTCAAAGCTGCTGATATTAGAAATGCTGATTCTATTAATCGTGAAAACGTTGGTACTGTTGGTAATGCTCCTATAGTCAATTATGGTTCATCTTCTGATGCTAACAAGGCTGCCGAAGCTAACGCGAAAGCTAGAACAAAACTTCTTGCTGAAATTGGTAAAACTGAAACTGAATTGCAGAACTCTATTGGGGAAGAAAGTACCAAAGCTTTACAGAGTCGTTTATCGCAACAGAATGAGCTGTTAAAGGCTAATGGAGAAGAACGTAAGGGTATTGTAGAGGCTCAGGGTAAGTTTGCCCAGGAAGCCGCACAGAAGCGATTTGCGGCACTCGCTACTTTGAACAAGACAGAGGAAGATAATGCAAAATATGCTTATCAATCTCAGTTGAACCAACTCAATAAATTCCTTCAAGATGGGTCATTAACTCAATCTGAATTTGACCAAGCGAAAATTCTAGCTGAACAAACTCTTCAAAATACTCTGGCTGATATTCGTAAGAAGGCGAGAGATAAAGAGCTTGAAGAAGAACGGAAGTTGTTTAATGAACAACAAGCCATTTTACAAGGTAAGTTGGGATTTGCTGTTATTGCTCAGGAAAGAGCAGACCTTGAACTTGAAATAGCTGTTCGTGATGCAGAAAACCAAATGGCTGTTCTCAATGAGAAAGCAGGGAAGGAAGTAATCACCGAGCAGATGAAGCAGGACAAGATTTCTACTCTTCGTCAGGAACACCGTGATAAAGAAATCGAACGTGAATTGATGGACGTTCAGAGTGACGAACAACGTGAAATCCTTAAATGGGAAATGAAGCGTCAATTCGTTGAAGAACAACATGAACTCGGGTTGTTGTCTGAACAGGCATATCAAGATCGAATGGTTGAAATCGACGCCAACGCCACCAAGGCAAAGCGTGATTTGATGAATGTCCAGTTGGGAACAATGAGTGAGCTGTTTAGCGGTATGTCTCAGAACCTAAAGGAAGGCTCTAAGATGCAGAAGGCAGCGTTTGCTATGGAGAAGGCAGCCACAATTAGTCGTGTCACTCTGGGAACGTTTGACGCGCTTGCAGCTATCGATAAAGACCCGTCTCTTCCTACTTTCGCTTCAAAGGCTGTTGCTAAGGTAACTGCTGTCGCTCAGGGAGCTGCACAAGTAGCCGGTGCCGCCAGTGTGACATTAGGTCAGTTTCACTCTGGTTCGGATTCTGTTCCTTATGCAAATGGTGGTGAGATAAGCAATACGGGTTCATACATCCTCAAGGGTGGTGAACGAGTTGTTCAACCAGAAGCAAACAAAGACCTAACCTCTTATCTCGAAAACAATAAGAAGGGTGGTGGAAGTACATCAATCGATGCCAGTATCAATATAACTGGTAATACCATTGATGAATCGTTCGAACCTAAGTTCAAGCAGATGTGTTTCGATCAAATGGAAACTATCTACGATGCTTTCAACCAACACAAAGCAAATATAGGGGGCTAAGGCTCCCTAAATAACTTATATTAACTAAATAGAGGTATTTTAAAATGGCAATTCCACAAGTTACATATGACTTGGTTATATATCGTGGTGACAGTAAACGAATTCAGATGAAATTTGTTAACGTAGACGACCAAACAGGGGCAGAAGCTCCGGTTGATTTCACTAATCTGGAAGTAGTTCTTCAAGCTCGATACCAACCAGATGACCTTACCCCTGTATTCACTCTTCCATGGACTATAGTTGGTTCTGCGAAGAATGGTATTGGGTATTTCACACTAAATAAAACTCTATCTGAATCTCTTGCAGCGCCGTACGGAACCGAAAAAAGAAATTCGGGGGTCTATGACGTTCAATTCTGGTCTAAGACAGACCCAGAGGCTGCATTCTCGCCGGTCAAAGGTAATTGGAGAGTAGAACTTGACGTTACGAGGAAGAAATAATGTTAAGAGTAGAGATTGTAGAAACCGCAATGACCTTCACAGGGTCTGGATTTGCTCAAACTCCATTGAATCAAGCCGTTCATATTTTAGAGGGTGTGACAATTGGAGATGCATTAATCCAAGGTTGGAAAGATGAAGTGAAAGGATATTACGATGAAATTACCGCTGGTAGGTTGCTTAGTGATCAATTGATTCTCGCTTCTGGTAAAGCTTACGAGGTGAAACTAAAAGCCGTACCCACAGGCTTTGAATTGTGGTTATAGAAGAAGGAATAAAAAGTGATACAAGAAATTGTGATGCGTGAAAGAGGTGTTGAACTGCGGAAAGAAGTATTGATTCCAGATAGTATTGAACCGCCTTACGAAATGAAGCCGCCGATGTGGTATAAGCCTTCCCTACCGTATCAAGAAGTACCTCATCCACTGGTTGAATATGGTGTTTCTTGGAAGGATGGGCAGCCTATTGCATGGGTTTCTTTATTTCCATACGACCATCGTTTTGAAACTGATGTTGTTATCGAAGTAAACGGTCAGGAACTTTGGCGTAGAAAGTATTTCTTCAAGTAATAACAAGGGGCCTTCGGGCTCCTTTTTATTTTCCCTAAACCCTAAATACCAAGGAGAACAATTAACAAACAAGGAATTATTTTAATGGCACAAGAAAAAGTTCTGACTATTACGAAAAGTAATAGTACGATTACTACTCCATATTCGATAGATGCAAACCGCATTAAATCTAATAGTCAAATCGAGGTATATGACCAGACTGGTGTATATGGTCAACGTATGGTCACAGCCAATGGAATTACATATGTACAAGGTGGGAAAGTAGACCGTGATGTAACAGATCAAAGAATGTCTATTTCTGGGTGGTATGGGACGCCTCTGAGTGAATTCAGAATCATGATGGCTGCTGGTACTCAACCAAAAGTCAGAATTGAAGGGGCGAGCACCTACGATATTCTTCACCGTGGAAACTATCCAACAGCCGAGGAAGTTAAGGCAATGGCTGTTTATGATCGTCCGATCGACGACGATTGTGATAAAGCCTTAATACCGGGTAACTATGGTATTTTCGCCAATACAAAGAATACTCCATTGGGAACTGGTCCTAGTGGTTCGACTCTTCTTGTTACCAAGTGGGGTAATGGGGCGAATGCTCAAATATTCTTTTCTTATACAGAAAATAGAGTATGGGTACGTCGTCAATATGTTGGTGTTTGGCAACCATGGGCAGAGATGTATACCTCGCTGAATAAGCAACCTGTTGGTGGTATGGGTCTTGGTGTTGGTGATGGTACTGCGAACGCTACAACCGTTACAGGAGGTGTTCGTGACTTCAACCTAATCAAGACAACCGGAACATTCACTGTAGAGGGTAACTGGGCTAATGGAGTTGATAATACTGCAAATGCAACAGCTCATGTTGGTGTAGTAGAAGTTAAACAGAGGGCATTTGATAACCTCACTATTCAGAAATACAGTAACTGGGTAACCGTTGGTGGTTCTGTTGAACCTCGTGAGTTTACCAGAATTTGGATTAATGCAACCGAAGGTTGGCAACCATGGTATTCATCGGGTTTGTGGGAACAAGTAAACACCTATAGAACTGGTATCCTGAGACACAATAACGCAACCAACGATGACAGTGTTTATCCTTATGTATCTTATACCAAGGAAAAGTATCGTGATGGTGTTGCTGTTGGTGTTCCATATACCATAGGTGAAGTTAGCTTTAGGGCTGGGGCGACCAATAGATATGACCCACATACTGGTGATCAGTTATCTAGAATTATTGGGCAAGCAACTAATACAACAACCGCTGGGGAATATGAGGGGACTTTGTTCCTTGCTTCTAGATATCGTCGCGGTTCTGATGGTTCGTCGGCAGATACAAGTACACTTAGAATAAGTCGTGATGTCGGGGCCGAATTTACCCATGCTGGTAAGAAAGTCGGTATTAATACTGGCGTTGTTACTGCCGATAAGTTTATGACTTCTACATCTGGTTACGTTTTACAACATGCGACTAATACACAACAGAGTATCTATTTTGATAACCGTACTATTTTGGGTGGTGGTTCATCTGGTATTGTGATTCGTCCGAATGGTTCTGGTACTCCAACTGGTGAAACTGTATTTGGTTCTGATGGGACTATCTTGAATAATCAAGTACCAACTACTGGTAGTCATCTGACTAATAAAACCTATGTTGATAAAACTGTCTCAGGAAGTCTTAGCTCGATTATTGCACTGAAAGATACAGATGATTTAGACAACATGAAAACAGCAGGGTTCTATAGTCAGGTAGCTAATGCTAAGGCAACTCTTGCAAAGCATTACCCTGTTGAGAAAGCTGGCAACCTCCAAGTGATGACATCAGCGGGAACGATTCAAGTGTATTACGTTTATAACTCATCTGAGGTTTGGTCTCGTGCTCAATACAGTACCGGTGCTTGGACTAAATGGGAAAGAAACTACACCAAGTCAGAAGTAGATGCGTTATTGAGTCAGCTTAGAAACGATATAAATGAAGGGATGAAACAACTAACTACTGTTGGTACTTGGCCCGGAGTTTAAATCATTAATACTTTTGTAATACTCATTTATTATTCCGTAAATAGTATATGAACAAAGGGAATAAATTGTTATTCTCTAATTAACAAAACGGAATATATAAATGAGTAAACTAAAGGAGATTTGGAATCAAGGTGGTAATGTTGCTGGTTGGGCTAAAGTATTAACTATAGTATTTGCAATAATAACAGGTGGATATGCTTATTACTATAACACCCAATCGGAAATACAGACCTTGAAAACTCAAGTTGCGGAAGAACAAGGTTTTAGAAAGCAGCATTATAAGATGATATTGGACTTGCAAAAGGCAGATGATAATATCAATTATGCTTTGAGATCCCAAAGCGAACAGAACCAAGTTCAACGGGAATTTAATATCGAAGTTAAAGAATTCAATAAACAATCAATGGTAACGTTTAACGATATTGCTAAGACATTGGTTAAGATGAATACTCACCTTGATATTCTCATGCAAGATAAAGCAAATCAAAAGTCATAATAAAAAGGGATCCCGTTATTGAGATCCCTTTTCTCGCTTTATAAATAAGCATCAAGATGTTTTACCTTAAATGCTTTGACTTTACCCCATCTGTCATTGTCCGGTCTGGTATCAATACTCTCACACCCATTAGCAGTAAGCTGTTTCGAAACTATTGTGTTCTGTTGTGGAGTATTATCAAGCCTGTTATTCGCTATTTTCCACGCCCACAACGTCATCCATGTTTCACCCTCGTACTCGTACACACCATTATCTTGATATTCAATATCGCCTTTCTGAAACAATCTCATTTCTATTCTTCCTCTTGTCCAAATTGAGCCAATTCTTGTTTCAATCTTTCATCACCAACACCAACCTTCTTAATCTCATATCCTCCTTTCAATTTTCTACTTTGGTCAATAATAAACTTCCTTTGAAATCTCGTTTTGAACACTATATGAACGTGTGTTTGATAACCTTCCTTTTTACATTCAATCTTCTTGATAATTCTTTTCAATATTGCATTCTGTTTATCAGAGTCTTCAATATCAAGAATTGTTTTCAAATCAACTTCCGTTTGGTCTATAACTTCTTCCTTATTCAATTCCTCTAACTCATTCTCAACCTCTTCTATCTCTTCAAATACCATTTGGAGAATACGAGTTTTACCCTTGTTCTCTTTTCTCATGGTATCCAAATCAATCAATCTTTGTTCAAGTTCAGATATCCGGTCATCGTTATTAATAGGAGCCGGTTTATCATTAGGAACTTGAATATATGCAACTAATCCGAGAAGGATTTCATCAATATTCTTATAATATCCTTTCAGATCACATACACCATCAATAGAACCACTACAGACGCGATAGGTATCATTCCCTCTACGTCCTTTAATAACTAATGGACGACCACAAGAGCAGCGGAGAAGAGTAGAGAATGGGCCTTTTGCTTTTCTTCCCTTCTCACCACTCCCGGTTTTGATAATATCGAATTCTTGTTTGGTGCATATCTTAGGATAGAGACCAGCAACAGTTTCAACCGCCTTATATTCTCCATCACGAGATTCAAAATATGTCTTGGCCCCATATAGTATTGTGTTTTTCAGAATTGAACGAATAACAGCAACTTGCCATATACCGCCGTTAGGGCTCTCCAATCGCTCTGTATTGAATTCTCTTACTATGGCTAGGGGTCTCTTACCAGAAAGGCTTAAATCGACTATACGACGCGCTAGAGACGCTTTATTGTTGAGTACAGGAACACCGTCAATAATATCAATCCAAAAAGGCTGATTACCTTGGATTACTCGGTTTGTTCTCTTAGAAGTTTTGACAGAACGGATCCGCTGACTCTTTCTATCAGATTCTTGTTTTGCTAAGTCGGCGGATATCATGAGAGGTAAGACACCAGCGAGTGTTTTGAAATTGGTGGAATTATAGATTTGTCCATTCTCTATAGTGACCAAGGAACAACCATAAGAGATGAGTTCACTTACTATTCCAGTTACATCCTCCCAGCCTTTGCGAGAGAGACGGTCAGCGGCTTCAACAAGGATATAGCTGTCATTTGGAACCACACCTCGTTCAACGGCCCTGAGAAGCGATTTAAGGCCATCCCGTTGCACCTCCTTCCAACCACTCACACCTAGGTCTTCAAACGTCATAGAACTCAATTCAAGGCCATGTGTCATACAGAACCTTTCAGCTAGTTCAGTCTGACGGCGTAGACTATCACCATCGGCCTGTTGAGCACTTGAGAAGCGGGAGTAGAGGATTGCTTGGGTCATGGGATTCTCCTTGGTTTTGGACAGTGTACTACGTAGGAGAAACAGAACAAACAAGGTGATGCTGATCGCGCCGCTCGGCGTGTTCGGCCTGATGGCCGATGCCATCGGCACCTACGGTTTCGACGTGCTGACCCTGGTGCTCAAGCTGTTCGTGGTCTATCTGGCCGCCATCCTGATCTTCGCCTTCGTGGTCTATCCGCTGCTGATCGTGCTCTTCTCCAACACGCCGGTACGCAAATATCTGTCTGCCATGAAGAAGCCGCAGATCGTCGCCTTCTCCACCGCCTCTTCCATGGCGACCCTGCCGGTCAACATGGAGACCTGCGAGGAGGAGCTGAAGGTGACCAATGCCACGGCCTCCTTCGTGCTGCCGCTGGGCGCCACCATCAACATGAGCGGCAACGCCATCTATTACGGTCTGGTCGCCATCTTCTTCGCCCAGGTCTACCAGATCGATCTCTCCATGGGTGCCTGGGCCGCCATCATAGTGACCGCCACCCTGGGGGCCATCGGTCAGGCCGGTGTGCCGGGCCCGAGCTTCCTGGTGGTCGCCGTGCTGCTGGCAGCCGGGATCCCCATCGAAGGGCTGCCGCTGCTGTTCGCGCTGGATCGTTTGTTCGACATGATCCGTACCGCCCTCAACATCACCGGCGATGCGGCCTGCGCCGTCATCGTCGACCGCTACAGCCCGGATTACGATCCGGACCGCTGGAACAAATAATCCAGCTGCAATGAACAAGGGGCCCGCGGGCCCCTTTCTTTATGCTTGTTGCTGTGAGCGTCAGCCGAGCTGAGCGAGTGCCTGCTGGCAGCGCTGCTCGGCGGCGTCCAGCTCCAGCAGCACCATCTTGATGTCTTCCAGCTGCTGTTGCAGGGTCTCCCGCTTGTCGGCCACCAGCCCCAGCATGGTCTGCAGCTGGGTACGGCTGCTCTTGTCCGCATCGTAGAGATCGAACAGATCGCGGATATCCGCCAGGCTGAAGCCCAGTCGCTTGCCGCGCAGGGTCAACTTGAGCCGCACTCTGTCCTGCCGGCTGTAGATCCGGGTCTGTCCCTGACGGGCAGGATTCAAAAGTCCCTGATCTTCATAAAAACGAATACTTCGGGTCGTAACATCAAATTCACGGGCCAGTTCGCTGATGCTGTAGGTCCGCGTGTCATCCTTGGTTCGGTTCATGGCGCTATCTTGGCTGTCAATCCTGGCTGGCACCTTACCCAAACGTCAACTGCCCCGCAAGTCTTGTTCCCGCAGCGGCGGCAGCATATGTTATTTCAATGTAACAAGGAGAGTGCAATTGATGGATATCGTGATTGTTGCGGCCAAACGTACCCCCATGGGGGCCTTCCAGGGAACCCTGGCCAACCTGACGGCACCCGAACTGGGCGCCTGTGCCATTGCCGCGGCCATGGCAGAGGTGGGGCTCAAGGGAGAGCAGATCGATGAAGCCTATCTGGGCAACGTGCTGAGTGCCGGGGTCGGCCAGGCACCCGCCCGCCAGGCGGTGCTGAAGGCGGGTCTGCCGGACAGCATCCCCTGCACCACGGTCAACAAGGTGTGCGGTTCCGGCATGAAGGCGGTGATGCTGGCGGCCGATGGCTTGCGGCTCGGCGATACCAAGGTGGTGATCGCCGGCGGGATGGAGAGCATGAGCCGCGCCCCCTATCTGCTCGACAAGGCGCGCAGCGGTTTTCGGATGGGGCACCAGAGCGTGCTCGATCACATGTTCCTCGACGGGCTGCAGGATGCCTACGAAGGGCAGTTGATGGGGCATTATGCCCAGCTGAGCGCCGATCGCGCCGGATTGACCCGTGCCGACATGGATGCTTTTGCCATCACATCGCTGGAGCGGGCACTGGCGGCCCAGCGCAGCGGGGCCTTTGCGGCGGAGCTGGCACCGGTGATGGCCGCAGATACCCTGCTGCTGGCCGAGGATGAGCAGCCTGCCAAGGCCAGGCCCGAGAAGATCCCCCAGCTCAAGCCGGCCTTCAGTAAGACGGGCACCATCACGGCGGCCAATGCCAGCTCCATCTCGGACGGGGCGGCTGCGCTGATCCTGATGCGCTCCGACACTGCAGCGCAGCTGGGGCTGCCGGTGCTGGCGCGACTGGTGGGTTATCAGAGCCACGCGGCCCTGCCCACCGAGTTTACCAGCGCGCCGATCGGGGCCATCAAGGGGCTGCTGGCCAAGGTGGGTTGGCGGGTGGAGGAGGTGGACTTGTTCGAGGTCAACGAGGCGTTTGCCATGGTCAGCCTGCTGGCGATGGCCGGTTGCCAGCTGCCCCATGACAAGGTCAACGTGAATGGCGGCGCCTGCGCGCTGGGTCATCCGCTGGGGGCGAGTGGTGCCAGGATCTTGGTGACCCTGATCCATGCTCTGCGCGAACGCGGTCTCAAACGCGGGGTGGCCAGTCTGTGTATCGGGGGCGGGGAGGCGACGGCGGTCGCCATCGAGCTGGGTTAATCTGTCTCCGCCATCGCCTGGAGTTGCTGGTTGACCCAGGCGGTGGCGGTCAGATAGAGCTGACTGACCTTCTCTTCATTGAGCCCGAGTCGGGCCGTTCTGGCTGTGATCCGCTGCCAGTTCGCACTCTCGTAATCCTCGCAAAACGACAGATAGAACCCCAGATTGCCCTTGCGTTCCAGCAGGGCGACCCGGATCTCTTCGATCAGTGGAATGGTGCCGAGCAGCTTGTCCATCGGCTGTTCCATCAACACATCGAGCAGGGAGAAGAGGCCGGTGATGAAGGCCTGCTGGGCTTCCTGAGTTGGTGCATGGGTGTGGGCCAGCAGCTCGCAGAAGCGGGCCCGGATCATCGACATCTGATAGAGCTCGGCACTCTTGCCGTGGCCGGCGCTGGTGGCGGCGACCAGGGTCACGAAGCGTTTGAGCTGGGTGTGGCCGAGATAGACCGCCGCCTGGCGAAAGGAGGAGATGGGATTGGCGTGGCTCTTGAGGTGGTTGACGTAACGCAGCAGCTTGAGGGACAGGGAGATGTCCTGACTCAGCAGTTGCTCGATGCGGTTGAGGTCGGGCTCAGGCTGGTTGACCACGTTGAGCAGTTGCATCACCACCACCTGGGCCGGCTCCATGGTTGCCTGTTTGACCATCTCGGGTCGACTGAAGAAGAAGCCCTGGAACAGGTCGATACCAAGGCGCTTGACCCGCTCAAACTCCGCCTTGTCCTCCACCTTCTCCGCCAGATAGGTGAGCTTGAGCTGCTGATGCTGCTGGATGAACACCTTGATCTGCAGCAGCGACGTGGCGCGCAGATCGAACTTGATGATGTGTATGTAGGGGAGGAAGCGCTCCCAGTCCGGCGACAGGGTGAAGTCGTCGAGGGCGAGCTGATAGCCCAGCCCGTGCAACTGTTTCACCTTGGCCAGCAGTGCATCGTCGGGATCGGCATCTTCCAGGATCTCGATCACCACCTTCTCCGGCGGCAGGCACTCGGCCAGCCCTTCCAGCAGCAGCGAATGAGGGAAGTTGATGAAGCAGGGGCGACCGCCGAGCAGCTGATCGATGTTCTGTTGCAGGAACTGTTCGACCACCAGTCTGGCGGTGGCTTGCTGGGAGGAGATGGGGGGGAACACGTTATCCAGACTGTCGCGAAACAGCAGCTCATAGGCGTGGGTGTTCAACTCCCGATCCAGGATGGGCTGCCTTGCTACGTATGAATACATGCATCTCTCCAGCGTGTGTACTGGATTGATTTTATTGTGAAGCCGCGCACTATGCCAGCGCTTGGAGGCCAGAAACGGTCAATAACTGGCATAGTGCTTGAGTGGGCGGGCAGAGGATGCCCGCCCGCTTCAGAACAGGTAATTGAGCTGCAGACCGGCCAGCCAGGCGTCCCCTTCCGAGGTGCCCTGGAAGGTGGAGGTGGTCTGCGGGATGCCGGGTTTGAGTTGCATGGTCTCGCTCACGTCCACCTTCTTGCCGTCGATCAGTGTCACCCCCAGATCCAGCGAGAGGTTGCGATCGATCTGATAACCCACCCCGGCGCTGTACCAGACCCGATCCGAGTCGGGGATGGAGATGGTGCGGCGATCCGCCGGGACCGGGCTGCGGTCATAGGCAAGGCCGGAGCGCAGCTGCCATTGCGGTGCCAGCTGGTAGGTCAGGCCCAGCGCGTAGCGCCAGCTGTCTTCCCAGTGCTCATCCTTGATGTGCATGACACCGTGGTGATCGAGCTCGGATTCCAGCTGCACGAACTTGCTCCAGTTGGTCCAGTTGATGCTCGAATGCAGCGCCAGTGCCGGCGTCAGCTGATGGAACAGGGCCAGCTCGGCGGTGGCGGGCAGCGGCAGATCCAGGCTGCCGGTATCGGTGAAGGGCTGCCCGTTCTGATCGATGCCGATGGCGTCGCCGGAGAGTTTCAGGGTGACGTCGTGGCGGTAGGAGAGGCCGATGCGGGTCGCCTCCGACAGTTCCAGCAGGGTGCCCAGGTTCCAGCCCATGGCCCAGCCATCCCCTTTCAGGTGCTTGGCGATCTGGTTGTTGGACGGGAAGGTGCCACCCACTTCCCCTTCGCCCTGAATGGCGGAGAGGCCGGCGCCGACGGACCAGACGCGGTTGACGCGGTAGGCCAGCGACGCCCCCAGATCCACGGTCTTGATGTCGGAGACATTGCCGAAGTGACCGGCATTGTAGTTGTCCGGCATCTTGACGCCGAGCCCGTAATAGGAGGTAGCAGCCAGCCCCAGGCGCCACTGGTCATTGAGCGGCACTATGAGGTAGGCGTTGGGCACCCAGGCATCATCGGCGATGTCGTGGGCCGCCGCATCCAGGCTGACCGGCCCCTTGGGGGTCGGCACCCGGGTGGTGCCCTCGATGTTGACATCGGGGTGTACATAGATGAAGCCACCGGAGAAGGCCATGGTATCGAAACGGGTCATGGCGGCGGCGTTGCGGGAGAGCACGCTGGCATTGTCGGCGATGGCGGCTTCGCCGGCGAAGGCGCGGCCCATGCCGGTGGCGGATTGTTCGGCCAGCTGAAAACCTGCCGCTTGGGCCTGGCTCGACAGCACCAGCAGGGCGATGAGAGACGGCTTCATGATGGAGTGCATTGCATTGTCCTTGAAAATGAACCTGGAGTTCGAACGTTCTTATGGTTGGAGGCAGGATTTTATATGGTATGACCAGTAAGGCAACGGGCGTGGGGGCAAGGGGATGAAAACGGAATTAAATGCTGGGGGATGTACTGCTAATAGCTTGATAAAAAAAGAAAAGCGTACAGTTGTTTACTACAGATGTACGCTGAAACATGAATTTGGAATAGAAAAGAGCGCCCGCAGGCGCTCTGGTCAATTCGCTGATTATCAGAACTTCATGTTGAACTGAGCGGAAGCGAGGAAGGCGTTGCCGTGGGAGGTGCCTTTCCAGCGTAGGGCTTCGTTGCTTTCGACCAGCTTCTCGTTGACGTCCACTTTCTTGCCATCCAGATAGGCCATGCCGAAGTCGACGCTCATGTCCTTGTCGATGTGGTAGGTGGCGCCAGCGCTATACCATACGCGGTCGGAATCCGGGATGCTCAGACTGCGGTATTCCGGCTCGATCGGGGTGTTGTCGTAGGCAAAGCCGATACGAGCTTCCCAAGACGGGTTGACGTACCAGGTACCGCCCAGAGAGTAACGGGTGGAGTCCTTGAACTTCTCTGGTTTTTGTAGGCACTGGCCAACAATATTCCCATCTTTACAGCTGTCGCTGGTGGCCTTGAGCTCCTGGAAGGCGCTCCAGTCGGTCCAGTTGACGGAGTAGTGCACGGCAAATTGCTGGTTCAGACGGTGGTAACCGGCGAACTCGGCCTGGGCCGGCAGATCCAGTGGCAGTTCGCCACCGACGGTATTGAAGCGGGAAGAGGAGCCCTGATAGTCACCCTTGAACTTCAGGTCTACCTGGGAGCGATAGGTCAGCGCGAAGCGGTTGTTCTCGTTCACTTCATACATGGTGCCCACGTTCCAGCCGTAGCCCCAGTCGTCCCCCTTCAGGTGGCTGACGATGGTGTCCTTGCCGATACCCGGTACGCTGCTCAGTGGCGGCACGGCGGCCAGTACGCCGGCGCGGCGGTTCAGTTCAGCCTTGGCATAGACCAGGTTCAGACCGGCGCCGACGCTGAAGTGCTGGTTGACGCGGTAGGCGATGTTCGGGTTGATGTTGAAGGTGAGCAGTTCGGTGTTGCCGGCAATGGAGCCACCGTTGAAGTTCTCGGTGTACTCGGTCGACAGACCGTAGTTGGAGAACAGGCCGATACCCCAGGCCCACTGGTCGTTCAGCGGCTGGATGAAGTAGGTGGCAGGCACGAAGGCGCTCGGCGCGATGCCGCTTTCGCTGGCACCGGCCATCTTGGCGGAGCCTGCATAGATGTCACCATTTACATCCACGTCCGGCTTGATATAGGTACCGGAGACAGAGAACGCCATCTTGTCAAACTGGGTCATGGCTGCCGGGTTGCGGGACAACACGGAGGCGTTGTCCGCCACGGCGGCTTCCCCTGCATACGCACGACCCAGGCCGGAGGCTGAGTGTTCGTTCAATTGGAACGCGGCGGCGAAGGTTTGGGTACTGGCCAGGGTGACGGCGGCAGCGATCAGGCTCTTTTTGAAAAAGGCAGTTGTCATAGTGTTCTCTCTTGTAGGCAGATTTTCCGTCGGCATCAGGGCTATTTTGCCTCTGTATGTGACAAGATCTGTTGTTATTTCAGCTTCTTCCCATTCAATTCTGGCGTGATTCTATGGATCTGGTAGGAGGTAAGAAATCAGACCAGTGACAGCAGAATACATAAAAGTTTCCAGAGTGTTAATCATTTGTTTGAATTCGCCGCTTAAATAGTCTCTTTTACCATTAATCGGATAAAAAACACTCACATACGGCGATCTGCATCACAAAAATATTTTTGGGTATTTGCGGGGAATGAGCGGCGAATAGGGGAGAATCGTGACGGGAAAGGAGATAAACGGGCAGCCAACCTGATTGGTCTGCCCGTTGGCTTGACCCGGTTTGAGGCGAGTCAAGATTGGGTTAATGCCTGTTAAATCGACCAGTGCAGCCGGGATTCCAGCTGCTCTGCCACCGGCGCCAGCGGCTCTTCCATCCCACCGATCAGCACCATGTTGGCCCCCTTGAGTTGCAGGATCTCGCCCTTGAGCTGGCCATCTTCAAAGGTGGGCTGCAGGGTGAGTGGCACGTGCTTGGGCACCAGGAACAGGGTGACCGGGCCCATCTTGCCCTGCAATACCATGTGCAGCGCCGGCCCCTGATAGAAGGAGCAGTGGTTGACATAGGTGATCTTCAGCCCCTGCATGCCCATCAAGGTCGCGCCATATTTCTCCATCTTGGCGTTGATGGTGCGCAGGCTCACCTGCTCGTCCACATCCTTGATGAAGGGCTCCTCGCCATAGACGTGGGCCATGGCGACCTGGGCCAGCGAGAGCTCGTCGGGCGCGGCCAGCGGCCAGCTCAGCCAGCGAGTGCTCATGCCGAGCAGAAAAGCGACCGAGGCAGCCATCGCCAGCGCACGCCAGTTGCTGCGCGGGCGCACCGGCAGGGGAACCACCTGCGGCTGATCGGCTTCCAGCGCCTGTCTGAGCAGGATGCGCTCGGCCAGCCCGGCCGGCACCTCGACCTCCATGGCTCGCTGCAGGCTGCGATCGAGCTGCTTCATCTCGTCCAGATGCTTGCGATTGGCGGGGGAGCGCTGGGCCTGCTCGAGAAACGCGGGATCCTGCTCATGTGGATGGGCTATGGCCCGACGGCGAAATTCCAGCTCATCCATTGGTGTGTCCTCTCTGTTGGGTCGTTGACTCCATGGCCTCTTTTATCTGGTTGCGGGCCCGAAACAGGCGAGTCATGACGGTGTTCTTGTTGAGCCCCAGCTGCGCCGCGATCTCGTCGCCGCTAAAGCCCCCCAGCACCTGCAGCAGCAGGGGTTCCTGATATTCGGCCGGCAGGCGGGCGATGTGGCGTCTGAGCCACTCGTTCTCCATCTCCTGCTCGCTGTGCAGTGCCTCCTGATCGCTCTGGGGATGCTCGTCGAGATCGACGAGGTCAAACTGCTTGCGCTCGAACCGGCGTGCATTTTCCCGCCGCAGTATGGTGATGAGCCAGGCCTTGGCGGCCTTGTCGTCGAGCAGGGAGTCGATGCTCTTCCAGGCGCGCAGAAAGGTCTCTTGCACCAGATCTTCCGCCACTTGCGGATCCCGGCACAGCCAGTAGGCGTAGCGGTAGATGTCCCCGTGCAGGGCATGTACCAAGGCTTCGTATTTGGTTTGTTTGTCTGCCATGCCTCCATAGACCGGGGAGGTCGTGGGATCCTTTCCGACCGTGGCACCTTTTTTTCTGAAAAAACCTAAAGCCATCGCTGGGCTTCCTTATTTGAATGAAGGCCAGGATCAACCGATCCTGGCCAGTTGCCTGAGGCCATAGGCTATCGCAAAAGTTTCGTGGCCGCATAGGGCGCTGGCAAAGCCCGTCCAGGTTTGCGGGTGGCTCTCAGCAGGGGAAGCGGCGGCAAAACAGGAGTGCTCCAGGGCGGCGAAGTGGGGCGCAAGGGCGGGATCGCGGCGACAGGGCAGGGCATCGAGGCGGGGATGGGGCAGTGACCAGCGCAGGCGGGCCCACGCCAGCAAGCGGGCCCGGGCTTGCTCGGCATCGGCCCGACACAGCGCCTGTTGCAGGCGATAGAAGGCGTGCCAGCGCGGCCCGTGGCGCCAGCAGGCCCGCAGCAGCAGAGCCCAGATGACCCACAGCAGGCTCTCGTCGTTCGGCCCATCCTGCACCGGCTGCGCCTGCGTGCTTGCGGCGATGTGCAGGGGCGTGGCGGGCAGCCGAGCATATTCGATACGCCCGCGCTGGGTGTTGAACCAGGCCAGCTCGATGGCGGGCAGCAGATAGTCACCGGGTTCGTCCACGGTCAAGGCCTGGCGCCACTCGCGCTCGAAGCGCAGCGTCCCCTTGGCGAGATAGCGCTCCTGCTGCTGCTCCCCATCCGGTCTGGCCCGGATGCCGGCGGGCAGGGCGGATGAGCCGAGCAGGTGTGTCAGATTGAGGCGGTTGCCATCACCCCCCTCCAGGGTGAGGGTCAGGGTGCGGATCACCGGCTCACCCGCTCTGGCTGCCGTCGGGGGATCCAGCCGCTGGCTCAGGGTGAGTTGGCTCGCCACCGGTTGCAGCGGGGGCTCGTCGATCTGCACGAACAGGGTGGCCGCCCGGGCCGAGAGCGGATCACTGCCACCGTCATCTTGCGGCAAACGCCCCTGAAAGCGGGGAGATTCCAGTGGATGGCGCCCCGCTTCTTTGGCCTGCAGCAGCCAGCTGCGGGTCAGGCGGCCGGGCAGACCGGGGCTCGCCGGTGGCTGCCACTGATCGTTGCCGAGGCGGCGAATGGTGAAGGCATCGCTGGCCGGCTCGGTGAGGTTGGGGGCCTCCATGTTAGCCGGCAGCCAGAGGCTGAGCTGATAGACAAACGGCTGGCCGGGGTAGAGCGGCCCCTGTTGCAGCACCCGGGCCTGCAGTTCGATGGGGGAAACAGCAGGCGCTGGCGCCAGGTTGCCGGCTTCGCTGCGTGGCGGAAAGGGGATGGACGGAGTCTGCTCCGCCCCCAGTGGCAGGGCCGGCACCTGCTGCGGGCTGGTATCCAGCAGGTGCAGAGGGATCTGCCAGCGGGTCAGGCTCTGCTGCGGGGCGCTGATCCGGCTCATGGTCACCTTGCCCACCGCAAACTGGCGCAGCAGAGGGGTGATGGCAAGCTCATTGCTCTGGCGCTCGCCGTCCGCTTCGATGATCAGCAACCAGTCGCGGCGATCGGCCCCCGGCAGCAGCTCGGCCCGGGGCGGGGCGGCAAAAACCTGCGCCGTCATCAGCCAGAGCAGCAACAGGCACAGGGTATGGCAAGGGGCGAAGAGGCGGCTCACCAAGGATCCTCTCCTTTCAATGTGCCAGGGGCGAGGCCGCGGTCGCTCTCCTGCTGGCGCCTGCGCTGATCTTCCTTGCGCAGCCGCTGCTCCAGCAGCAGGACGGGAGGCGACGGAGGCAGGGGAGCGTCCGGGGTGGCGGCCTGCTCGGGGGCATCGATGGGCTTGGGATCCTGCGCCTGTGGGGTTGCCTCGGGCGGCTGGGCGCGCAGCAAGGTCAGGTTGTAGCGCGCATCCTGATGGCCCGGCTCCAGCGCCAGCGCCGCCAGATAGGCCTGCTCGGCGGCCGCCAGCTGACCGAGCTGTACCAGGGCATTGCCCCGGTTGTAGTGGGCAGTGGCCGTGCTGGCCCGGCCATAGGCGGCGGCCGCCTTGGCGTAGTCGCCAGCCCGATACCAGCCATTGCCCTGCCAGACGGGATCCGCAAAGGCGCGGGCGGCCTCCTGATAGCGCTTTTGCAAGAAGGCCTGCCAGGCCTGATTGTCATGGGCAGCAGGCGGCAGCGCCGTTGATGCCTGGCTGGCCTGCAGGGAGGGGGGGGTCAGCAAGAGCGTCCCCACCAGTACCAGCCAGAGGGTGCCAATGCGGGCCAGCAGCGCCAGCGGCAGCAGGGGCAGCAGCAGCCAGGGGCCGAGATCCATGGCCTGGTGTGTGCCTGTGCTCTGGCTCATGGGCAGGGGGGCAAAGCGTGGCGCCTCCTGTTGCAGCCACTGCAGTTGACCGCCGAGATCGCCGGCCAACTGTTGCAGGGTGGCCACGTCGGGGGCCGGCAGGGTGCGACCGAAGCCACCGCCCATGGCGGCGGGCAGGCGACTGGCCTGGCCGCTGTTGACCAGCAAGACGTCGAGGCGCGCTTGTACCTGGGCGTGGCAAAAGAGGCTGCCCTGGCAGGGCCACACCGTCTTGATCCGCTCAGCCTGACGGGCGGTCAGGTCGTCGGTGATCAGCAGCAGGCGGGCCTGCTGGCCGGCGGGGATCTGCTTGAGCGCCAGCGCCACCGCACGCTCGGGCGCGCTGCCTTGCCTTGGCATGATGGCCGGGCGCAGGTCGGGCAGCAGCAGGGCGAGGGCCTGGTGATCCCGGGTCGGCGGCATGGCGAGGTAGGCATCCCCGGCAAACAGGATGAGGGCGATGGGATGGGCCGCTTCCTGCTGCGCTCGGTCAGCCAGCAGATCCTGCAGCAACACCCGCACCCGGGTGGCCCGGTCCGGTAGCAGATCGGTGGCCAGCATGGAGCGGGAGAGATCCAGCAGCCAGATGTCGAGGGCCGGGCTCGGAACGCTCTGGCTCTGCTGGCGCAGGGCCGGGCCGCTCAAGGCCAGGATCAGCGGCAGGCAGGCCAGCCAGAGCCAGGGAAAGTGGCGCCGCTGCCCCGGCAGCAGATAGGCCTGCATGGCGGGGGCCAGCAGCGGAGCCTGGCGACGACGGCGCCATCCCTGCCACAGCCAGGGCAGCAGGGCCAGCAACCAGAGCGGGCGCAGCAGGGTGAGCTCCATCATGGGGCGCCTCGGGAAGGGGTGTCAGGCAGTGCGGTTTTGCGGCTCAGCCGCAGCGGCCAGCGCAACCTAGTGGGCCAGCTCAGCAGCAGCCAGGCCAGCGCCAGCGGCCAGGGGTAGAGCTCCAGGTTGGGGCGATAGCGGGTCTGCGCGGTGGCGACGGGCTCCAGGGTGTCCAGCGACTGATTGATGGCCTCGAGATCCCCCTGGGTGCGTGCCCGAAAGTAACGGCCATGGCCCACCTCGGCCAGTTGTTGCAAGAGGGCTTCGTCGAGTTCGGCACTGGGGTCGCTCTGGGCCGGGGCCTGCGCGGGAGTCATCGCCTCGGCAAAGGTATCCGGATCGGCGCCCACCCCCAGGGTATAGAGGCGAATACCTGCGGCGGCGGCCTGCTTGGCCTCGCTCAGGGGATCGGCGCTGCCGGCGGTGTTGCGCCCGTCGGTGACCAGCAACAGGGCGGTAGAGCGATTGGGGGCCTTGTGCTGGCGCGCAAGCAGGATGGCCTCGCCAAGGGCGGTGGTGCGTCCCACCAGCTCGAAATCTAGCTCGCGGGTCAAACCGAGCAGGGCATTGGTCTCCTGGGTCAGGGGCGAGAGCAGGTAGGCGTGATCGGCGAACACGATGAGGGCGATGCGATCGCCGGGGCGGGCGGCGATGAGCCTGTCTATCTGCTGGCGCACCGCGCTGAGCCGGTCTTTTTGCTCCCCTTCATCCAGCATGTCCTGGGTGCGCATGCTGTCGGAAAGATCCACCGCTAGGATGAGATCCCGGCTGCTCTGGTAGCTCACCTGAGGCGGCTCTTGCCACTGGGGGCGGCAGAGCGCCAGCACCAGGGCGCACCAGCACAGCGCCATCCGCCACAGGGGCTGGCCGGTATGGGGGCGCAGCAGGGGAAAGCCGCCATGGCTCAATACGCCAGGATCATGTGCGCCGCTGGGGCGGGGCGGCAGACCAAAGCGCACCAGCAGCGGCAGCACCAGCGCCAGGGCAAACCAGGGCCAGGCGAGGGTCATGACTCTCTCCCGGCGTGCGCATCGCTCATGCGGGTTCGCGCCCGCCGCCAGTGAGTGCGCAGGTCCAGCAACCAGGATGGCGGGCAGATGCAGTGACGTCCCCAGGCGAGATAGGTCCGGCGCAGCGCTAGGCGCTGCTGCGCATCCGGGCTCTGACCACCGTAGAGCCAGGCAGACCAGTGCGGGGCCAGCTCGCGAAAGCGGCTGCCCCCCAGAGCATCGAGCCCCAGAGAGTCAAGAAAGGCGAGCCAGGGCGCGCCTTGCAGTACGGCCGCTTCGGGCCAGCGGGGCAGCACGGCCTCGCGCAACACGGCCTGCAGTTGGGGCACCAGATCGGGGGCCTGCCAGTCGAGCTGCCGCCGCCAGCGGTGATAACGCAGCAGGCTCTGTACGCCGAGGATGATCATGGCGCCGACCAACAGGGCGATCAGCAGCCACCACCAGCCCAGCAGGCGGGGATCAGAGGCCAGCTGCAGCGGCGGGCCGGGGTGAATGTCGCGCAGCTGCGCCGCCAGCGGCGAGGTGGGGACGCTGCTGCCCGGCACGGCGCTGGCGAGCCAGTTCAGAATTGGCGGCATGCCCCCTCCTGCCACTGGCGTTGTAGCGGCTGGCCGTTGTCGAGCCGGTAGAGGCGCTGCACCAGCGGCAGCAGTTGCTGATGGCTCTGGCGGGCCAGCTGCTCGGCGGCCTCTTGATAGCGCAAGGCGAACCTCGGTTCGCCGGCCTCGAGCCAGCCGCTCTGCTGGCCGGCGCGCACCGCCAGGCGGCCCTGAGTGGGCAGGGCTGCCTCCAGCGGATCCCGAATTTGCCAGCAATGCAGGTCGTGGCGCCGGCCGAGCAGTTGCAACTGGCGACAGAGCGCCTCGTCGAGGGGGCAGTGATCGGTGATCAGGGTCAATCTGGCGCCGTGGGGCAGGTTGAGCTGGGCCAGGGTATGGGCCAGGGCGTGGGGGGGCGGCGTGCGTGCCAGTCCCAGCCGGTAGTGGTGGCAGAGGGCCTCCAGCAAGGGTACCAGGGGGCCGCGCTGGTGCTGCAGATGCGGCTCCACGCCGTGGCAGATCAGGGTGTTGGCCTGCTTTTCCCCTTGCCAGAGCAGGGCGGCGGCCAGCTCGCAGCCCAGGCGCGCCTTGAGCTGGTGGCAAGAGCCGAAGTACATGGCCGGAGAGAGATCGAGCAGCAGCCAGTGGGCCTGATCCTGCTCCTCGCTGTAGAGCCGGGTATAGGGGCGACCGAGGCGGGCGGTCACCCGCCAGTCGATGTGGCGCACCTCGTCGCCAGCCTGATAGGCGCGCAGCTCGCGAAAGGTGAGCCCCGGCGTGCGGCCAAGCCGGCCCTGCGCCGCCGGTTGAATGCGCGAGCGCGGCCCCTGCCGGGCCCACAGCCTGATCGCCAGCAGTCTGGCAAGCGGCAGGGCGATATCGGGGTGGGCGAGGGGATCGGTGGCGTGCGTCATCGCAACAGGGCCCGCACAGAGGAAACGAGCGGGCTCAGGGGCATGGGATCGCATCCAGCAACAGGGTGATGAGCGCATCGTTGTCGAGGTTGTCCGCCAGCGCCTGATAACTGGGAATGAGGCGGTGGCGCAGCACGGCCGGCGCCAGCTGCTGGATGTCTTCGGGCAGCACGAAATCCCGTCCGGCCAGCCAGGCCCTGGCGCGAGCCGCTCTGGCCAGACCTATGCTGGCCCTGGGGCTGGCGCCCACCGCGACAAGGGGTTCGAGTTCCGGACACAGGCCGCTGCCCGGCCGGGTGGCGCAGACCAGCTGCACCAGATAGTGCTCGAGGCGCCCCTGCATCTGCACCGCCTGCACCGCGCTGCGGGCCACCAGCAGATCGGCTTGGCTCAGGGTGAGCGGCGGTGTCGGCAGGGTGTCGCCGCGGGCGTTGAGCTGGAGGATGGCCAGCTCCATGGCGGGGCTCGGGTAGTCCACCAGCAGCTTGAGCAAGAAGCGATCGAGCTGTGCCTCCGGCAGGGGATAGGTCCCCTCCTGTTCTATCGGGTTTTGCGTGGCGGCCACCATAAAGAGGGGCGGCAGGCGCCAGCTCTTCTTGCCCACGGTGATCTGATGCTCGGCCATCGCCTCCAAGAGGGCGGACTGCACCTTGGCCGGCGCCCGGTTGATCTCGTCTGCCAGCACCAGGTGGTTGAAGAGAGGGCCGGGCTGAAACACGAAGCTGGCATCCTGGGGATGAAACACCTCGCTGCCGGTGAGATCGGCGGGCAGCAGGTCTGGGGTGAACTGGATGCGGGCAAAGCGCCCCTCCACCGCGCCGGCCAGCGCCTTGACGGCCCGGGTCTTGGCAAGACCGGGGGCGCCTTCGATCAACACATGTCCTTCACATAACAGGGCGATCAGCAGCCCCTCGATGAGGGGGCCCTGTCCCAGAATTTGACTACCCAGATAGTCCCCAAGCGCTCTGAACTCGGCCGCTGCCATGCAATAAACCCGTTGTTTTCATAGAAGTTGATCTTTTTATACTCCAGTTGGCGCACAAGGGCGAGGGAGGGGGCCAAGATGGCGGCAATTTAGTTTCAATCAGCCGTATGAAATTTGTGAGTGGATTGTTAAGATGTGGCGCAATGAGGTCAGACCTCTCCCTTTAGTCTTCTCGTTTAACCAAGGAGTCAGGATGAAAGAGCCATTGAAACTGACGACTCGCCAGGGCGAACGGATTGCCGTCGTGGCGGGTTTGCGCACTCCCTTTGCCAAGCAGGCTACCGCCTTTCACGGTGTGCCTGCGGTGGATTTGGGCAAACTGGTGGTGAGCGAGATGCTCGCTCGCACCGATCTCGATCCCAAGCTCATCGACCAGCTGGTGTTCGGCCAGGTGGTACAGATGCCGGAAGCCCCCAACATCGCCCGCGAGATCGTGCTCGGCACCGGCATGAGCGTCAGCACCGATGCCTATAGCGTGTCGCGCGCCTGCGCCACCAGTTTCCAGGCCGTCGCCAACGTCACCGAATCCATCATGGCCGGTACGGTGGACATCGCCATCGCCGGCGGCGCCGACTCCTCCTCCGTGCTGCCCATCGGGGTGAGCAAGAAGCTGGCCCGCGCTCTGGTGGATCTCAACAAGGCGCGCAATCTGCAGCAGCGTTTCAATATCCTGCGCCAGTTGCGGGTCAAGGATCTGCTGCCGGTACCGCCCGCCGTGGCCGAGTACTCCACCGGTCTCTCCATGGGGCAGACCGCCGAGCAGATGGCCAAGAGCCATCAGATCAGCCGCGAGGCGCAAGATGCGCTGGCGCACCGCTCCCACACCCTGGCCGCGCAGGCCTGGGCCGATGGCAAGCTCAGTGGCGAGGTGTTCACCGCCCACGTACCGCCCTACAAGGCGCCGCTGGAGCGAGACAACAACATCCGCGAAAGCTCTGATCTGGCGAGCTACGCCAAGCTCAAGCCGGTGTTTGACCGGGTGCACGGCTCCGTTACCGCCGCCAACGCCACTCCGCTCACCGACGGCGCCGCCGCCGTGCTGCTGATGCGCGAAGGGCGGGCCCGCGAGCTTGGCCTCGAGCCGCTCGGCTACATCCGCAGTTTCGCGTTTTCTGCCATCGACGTGTGGCAGGACATGCTGATGGGCCCCTCCTACGCCACCCCGCTGGCGCTGGACCGCGCCGGCATCACGCTGGCCGATCTGACTCTGATCGACATGCACGAGGCCTTTGCCGCCCAGACCCTGGCCAACCTCAAGATGTTTGCCAGCAAAGAGTTTGCCCAGAGCAAGCTGGGTCGCGATCAGGCCATCGGCGAGGTGGACATGGACAAATTCAACGTCCTCGGTGGCTCGCTGGCCTTTGGTCACCCCTTTGCCGCGACCGGTGCGCGGATGATCACCCAAACTTTGCACGAGCTGCGGCGCCGGGGTGGGGGATTGGGGCTTAACACCGCCTGTGCGGCGGGTGGTCTCGGCGTGGCCATGGTGTTGGAGGTAGAGTGATGAGCGAGAAGACTTTTTCCCTGGCGGTGCGCCAGGATGGCATCGGCATTCTCACCATGGATGTGCCGGGTGAGAGCATGAATACCCTCAAGGCCGCCTTTGTGGAGGAGATCCGCGCGGTGCTGGCCGAGGTGAAAGCCAATAAAGAGCTGATCGGCCTGGTGGTGGTCTCCGGCAAGAAGGACTCCTTCATCGCCGGCGCCGACATCAGCATGCTGGCAGCCTGTACCAGCGCCAAGGATGCCGAGACGCTGTCGCGGGAAGGGCAGGTGATCTTCGCCGAGATCGAGTCGCTGCCGATCCCGGTGATCGCCGCCATCCACGGCCCCTGCCTCGGCGGCGGGCTGGAGCTGGCGCTGGCCTGCCATGGCCGGGTGGTCACCGATCACGGCAAGACGGTGCTCGGCCTGCCCGAGGTGCAACTGGGCTTGCTGCCGGGCTCCGGCGGGACCCAGCGTCTGCCGCGCCTCATCGGGGTGGCCAAGGCGCTCGATCTGATGCTGACCGGCAAGCAGGTGCGGGCCAAGCAGGCCAAGAAACTGGGGCTGGTGGACGATGTAGTGCCGCCCTCCATCCTGCTGGACGCCGCCATCAAGTTGGCCAAGAAGGGCAAGCCCCGTCACGAGCTCAAGCGGGATCTGCAGGGCAAGCTGCTGGAGACCAACAAGCTTGGCCGCAAGGTGCTGTTCGATCAGGCCCGCAAGGGGGTGAAGGCGAAGACCCGCGGCAACTACCCGGCCCCGGATCTGATCCTGGAAGTGGTGCGCATCGGGGTGGAAGAGGGGATGCAGGCCGGCCTTGCCGCCGAATCCCGCCACTTTGGCGAGCTGGTGATGACCAGCGAATCCGCCGCCCTGCGTTCCATCTTCTTTGCCACCACCGAGATGAAGAAGGAGGTCACCTATCAGGGGGCCGAGCCGCGCAAGGTGGGTCATGCCGCCGTGCTGGGCGGCGGTCTGATGGGGGGCGGCATCGCCTTCGTCACCGCCACCAAGGCAGGCGTGCCGGTGCGGATCAAGGACGTGGCCAGCAGCGGCATCGGCAATGCCATGCGCTACAGCTACGACATCCTGGCCAAGAAGCTCAAGCGCCGCCAACTGCTGCGCAGCGAGCTTGAGAAGCAGATGAGCCTGCTCACCGGCACCCTCGACTACTCCGGTTTCCACCGGGTCGACATGGTGGTGGAAGCGGTGTTTGAAGATCTTTCCCTCAAGCACCAGATGGTGAAGGACGTGGAGCGCGAGTGCGGCGAGCACACAGTGTTTGCCTCCAACACCTCCTCTCTGCCGATCCACCAGATCGCCTCGGCGGCAGCGCACCCGGAGCGGGTGGTGGGGCTGCACTACTTCAGCCCGGTGGACAAGATGCCGCTGGCGGAGATCATCCCCCACGCCGGCACCAGTGCCGAGACGGTGGCCACCACCCTGGCCTTTGCTCGCGCTCAGGGCAAGACCCCCATCGTGGTCAAGGACGAGGCGGGCTTCTACGTCAACCGCATCCTGGCCCCCTACATGAACGAGGCGGCGCGCCTGGTGCTGGAAGGGGAGCCGGTGGAGGTGCTGGACGGTGCCCTGCTCGATTTCGGCTTCCCGGTCGGCCCCATCACCTTGCTGGACGAGGTGGGCATCGACGTGGGTGCCAAGATCTCCCCGATCCTTGAAAAAGAGCTGGGGGGCGAGCAGTTCCAGGCCCCGGCGGCCTTTGACAAGCTGTTGCAAAACGATCGCAAGGGGCGCAAGAACGGCAAGGGTTTCTATCTCTACGGCAAGGCGGCCCCGCGCAGCAAGCTTACCGGCAAGGAGGGCAAGAAGACGGTGGACGAGAGCGTCTACGGTGTGCTCGGCATCTCGCCCCAGGCCAAGCTGGCCAAGGCGGAGCTGGCCGAGCGCTGCGTGCTGATGATGCTCAACGAAGCGGCCATGGCGCTGGACAGCGGCGTGGTGGCCTCGGCTCGCGACGGCGACATCGGCGCCATCTTCGGCATCGGCTTCCCGCCGTTCCTGGGCGGCCCGTTCCGCTACATGGACAGCCTCGGCATCGAGCACCTGGTGGGGCGCCTTGAGCACTACCAGAAGCGCCATGGCGACCGCTTCGCCCCCTGCGATCGCCTCAAGGCGATGGCGGCGGAGCAGCAGCGCTTCTATTGAGTGCGCGCCGCTCGCGGCAACTGGCCAACCGACAAGGAGGCGACCCCGGGGTCGCCTCCTTCTTTTTGGCGCCGAGATGGAAAATGCGGGGGCAGCAGGCTGACAACTGGTTGAATCCCGTCCATATTTTTCCTCGGCAAGGGATAAATTGTTGATCCAACTCAAACTAGCCCCCTATTTATTACTTTGGTGGCATAGGACTCAGGCGCTGGTTGGGGTCAAATAGCATCATCAGGAACGGGGGGA
This sequence comes from Aeromonas sp. QDB03, assembly GCF_027707985.1. NCBI lineage: Bacteria > Pseudomonadati > Pseudomonadota > Gammaproteobacteria > Aeromonadales > Aeromonadaceae > Aeromonas > Aeromonas sp. QDB03. The sequence continues at coordinate 542,188 of NZ_JAPCJG010000001.1, forward strand.
TAACCCCGTCACGAAAGGGACACCCATTTCACTGGATGAAGGACACATAATGAGTCTGCTTGAACAAACCATCTGGACTGTATTGGGATACGGGGCCATGCCCTTTATCTTCCTGAGCGGGTTTGTGGCGGTGGCAGTGACCTGCTGCCTGCTGCTCAATGCCTTCGGGGTCAAGTCCGCCGAGAAGTGATCCGCTTCTTTCGTTCATACCGCCAAATGCCAGTCTTCGGACTGGCATTTGTTTTTTGAGCCCTGGCAGGCCGTTATCTGCGGTCCTGGGGCCAAATGTGTGCTGCTTGAGGTCGAACCGGCCGCCGATTTTGATTACACTGGCGCGCAGTTTTTCGTTTCGGCCCGCTTCCCAAGGTATTCAAGGTTTTCTATGGCTCTCAAGGCAACCGTATTCAAGGCTCAGCTCAGCCTGTCCGACATGGATCGCAATCTGTATCAGGACTTCTCTCTCACCCTGGCCCGTCACCCCTCCGAGACCGACGAGCGGATGATGATCCGGCTGGCGGCCTTCGCCTGGCATGCCGCCGAGCGGCTGGAGTTCACCAAGGGCCTCTCCGCCGATGACGAGCCGGAACTCTGGCGCAAGAACTATTCCGACGAGATTGAACTCTGGATCGAGCTCGGCCAGCCTGACGAGCGCCGTCTCAAGAAGGCGTGCAACCGCTCCCGTCATGTGGTGCTCTACCTCTACGGCGGCCGTGGCACCAGCGTCTGGTGGAAGCAGAACCAGGGCAAACTCGGCCTGCACGACAACCTCACCGTGATTGAGCTCTCCGACAGCCAGACCCTGCCGCTGACCGAGATGGTCGAGCGCACCATGCAGCTCACCGGCACCATCTCCGACGGCCAGCTCTGGGTGAGCAACGGTCGCCAGGAAGTGACTCTGGATCCCGTGCTGCTGATGGGAACCCCCGCCCGCGAACTGTAAAGGACTCGCCCATGTTCAGCGCGCTGCTCAATATCGTCATTCCGGTGTTTGCGGTGGTGGGGCTCGGCGCCCTCTACGGCAGGTTGCGTCCGGGCGGCGCGCTGGGTTACGTCAATCGGGCCAATATCGAGCTGTTTACCCCGGCGCTGGTGTTCTCGGCGCTGGTCAAATACCCGCTGGATCTGATGGCTCACCTCTCGCTCATCGCGGCGGGGGCCCTGGTGATCCTGCTGCCGGGGCTGCTGCTCTCCCTGCTCAGGCTTCGCAGCATCAGCCGACCGGCCCTGATCCTGCCCGCCATGTTTCGCAACACCGGCAACCTCGGCATTCCGCTGATGGTGCTGGCCTTTGGCGAGCAGCAGCTGGGCGCCATCATCATACTGTTCGTGCTCTCCAACCTGCTCCACTTCTCGGTGGGCATGTTCATCCTCTCGGCCAACACCTCCCGCTGGCTCTGGTTACGCAGCCCTGTGCTGTGGGCCGCCCTGGCGGGCCTGCTGGTGGCCAATCTGCATATCCCGCTACCCGAATACCTGGTGACCAGCGCCTCTCTGCTCGGCCAGATCTCGGTGCCGCTGATGCTGTTTGCCCTCGGCATCCGGCTGATGGAAGGGGAGCTGGATCACCTGGGGCTCGCCCTCAAGTGCAACCTGCTCTATCTGCTGGCGGGCGGCATCTCCCTTGGTCTGGCGGTCTGGCTGCTGCCGCTGCAACCGGCCTGGATCCCGCTCCTGATGCTGTCGGTGGCGCTGCCGCCTGCGGTGCTCAACTACATGCTGTGCGAGCAGTACCAGTGCCAGCCCGAGAAGGTGGCCAGTATCGTGCTCGGCGGCAATGCGCTCTCGGTCCTGGTGATCCCGCTGGCAGTCTGGCTGGCCCTGCATCTGGGCAGTTGATCCGGCTGTTCTCACCGTTTTTGCGCACAGCAGATGATGTCCGTGGCCTGCTCCTTTGCTTTTATCTTCCTCACTCTGCGCCAGCTCTCACTCCCGGTAGCGGGGCGAGTGCAAGTTCACTTTTCGTGATCCTCGGCGAAGTCGTTGCCATCGAATTGGCATAGTATCTGGCCAGCATGAATCCCACCCGGGGTGGGAGCCAGGGGATTTACAACATGATGTCCGTCAGTAACCAATGTTTGTTGATGCAGATCCAGCCCACTATTTTGCGCTTTGCCAAGATGCTGGCCAGTGTGCTGCAACTGGAAGTGGAAATCGTGGACGCCAACATGGTGCGGGTGGCGGGAACGGGCCCTTATGGCAAGTTTTTTGGTCGCCAGCTGGAGGGGGACTCCCGCCTGTTGCGCTACGTCATCGAGCATCAGCGCGAGAAGATCGTCACCCACACCAGCGAGGATCCGGTCTGCGAGGGGTGCAGCTGCAAGGAGAGCTGCCGGGAGCGGGCCTTTCTCGGGGTGCCCATCATGGTGGAGGAGAACTGCATCGGGGTGATCAGCCTGGTGGCCTTCAACCCGGAGCAGCAGGCCCGCCTCAACAACAACCTGCAGGAGGTGTGCGACTATGTGCAGCACATATCCAGCATCTTCGTGGCCAAGCTGCTCGACTCGCGCGGCCTGTCGGACGGGGTCAACAAGGTCTTTCTGAGCCTGATGAACCACATGGATCAGGGCTGCCTGCTGCTCGACGAGAAGAGCCAGCTGCTTTACGCCAACGAGGTGGCGCTCAAGCAGCTCAACTGCCAGCAGGAGGCGCTGCTGGGCTGCGAGATAGGGCTGCGCCCGCTCACCTTTGCCCAGCAGGGGTTGACTGGCCACCTGCAGCATATCGTCACCCTGGGGGATCGCCAGGAGCTGATTATCGGCCAGCTGCACCACGTGCAAGGCCAGCAGCTGTTTCTGATGGCGTTTCACCAGTCCCACGGCACGCCGAACCCGCCGCTGGAGCCCGACGAGGGAGTCAGCATGCTGATCGGGGAGAGCAAGCCGATGCGGGCCCTGAAAAAGCTGCTCCATCGCATCGCCCTGAGCCCCTCCAGCGTGCTGGTATGCGGCGAGAGCGGCACCGGCAAGGAGGTGGTGGCCCGCGCCATCCACCGACTCAGCCCGCGCCGTGACAAGCCCTTCATCGCCATCAACTGCGCCGCCATCCCCGAGCAGCTGCTCGAGAGCGAGCTGTTCGGTTACGTGAAGGGGGCCTTCACCGGCGCCTCCAGCACCGGCAAGCAGGGGCTGATCCAGGCCGCCCAGCAGGGCACCCTGTTTCTCGACGAGATAGGGGACATGCCGCTCACCATGCAGGCCAAGCTACTGCGGGTGCTGGAGCTGCGGGAGGTGACCCCCATTGGCGCCAGCCGGCCGGTGCCGGTGGACATTCGCATCATAGCCGCGACCCATCAGCATCTGGAGCAGTACATCGCCGAGGGCAAGTTTCGCGAGGATCTCTTCTATCGCCTCAACGTCATTCCCATCCACCTGCCGCCCCTGCGCGAGCGGGAGGGGGACGTGGCGCTGCTGACCCACTACTTCCTCAACCTGCACACCAGTCGCATCGGCCTGCTGTATCCGGGGCTGAGCCCGGAGGTGATGGCTCTGCTGGAGGGCTACCGCTGGCCCGGCAACGTGCGCGAGCTCAGCAACCTCATCGAGTACCTGGTGAACGTGGTGCAGGCGGGGGAGGTGATCGAGAGCATCCTGCTGCCCCCCAATATCCTGCGCAACCAGCGCAGCGGGGCGGACGAGCCGCCTCGGAGCATGGCGCAGATCGCGCGCATGCCGCTCTCGCCCGACCCTTATCCCCATGGCGTACTGGCCGATGCTGGGCTTAGCCCTGCCGCTGGCAACCCGGCATCGGCTACGGGAGCGCCCTGGTCATTGCCAGAGGCAAGCCTGCCAGAGCCGGCCGCCGGTCAGGCCGAGCGCGGGTTGGCGCTGCCACTTGGCGAAAACGGGCTGGAGAACATGGAAAAGCAGATGATAGAGGAGACCCTGCTGCGTCTTGGCAACAAGAAGCTGGCCGCTCAGGCGCTCGGGATTGGCATCGCCACCCTCTATCGCAAGATAAAGAAGTACGAGATAGCCGTGCAGGCCTGAGCCCGCAGCGGGTCGCCTGGTGGCCCGCTTGACCGCGCCGCGACCGACAATCGCGGCGTTATCATTATGAGAATGTGACCCCGCGTTCTATCAATTGGCAGGCTCTGGTGATAGCCGGACTGATAATTATCAGGGCCGGCTTCGTTTCTTCTTGCGCTATTTCAGCAGCGCGCAGCCATCTGCTGGAAAATAAGCCGGTTCACCTGCCTTGGCGGGGCGCCATATATCCTCAGACTGTGCGCCGGCTCACATTCAAGACGCCATTTCTGGTTATTTCCCGCTTATTTATGCGTTGGCACGCTTATTGATTGCCCTTATTTGACGCTGACCGATGAACTCACCCAATGGCCCTTGTTTCGGTGACCTGTGAGTGGAAGGGGAGCAATGCATTTCTCATCAACAGATTGGGGCTAACGATGAAAGCAGTGAACCAGTTAATCAAAGAGATCAATGAACTCAAGTCCAACCTGCATGAAAAAGACTTCCTGCTGACCTGGGAGCAGACCCCTCAGGAGCTGGCGCTGGTGCTCAAACTGGCCGAGGCCCTCAAGGGACTGCGCGCCGAAAACATCGCCACCAAGCTGTTCAATACCGGTCTTGGCATCTCGGTGTTTCGTGACAACTCCACCCGTACCCGTTTCTCCTACGCCTCCGCCCTCAACCTGCTCGGCCTGACCCAGCAGGATCTGGACGAGGGCAAGTCCCAGATCGCCCACGGCGAGACCGTCCGTGAAACCGCCAACATGATCTCCTTCTGCGCCGATGCCATCGGCATTCGCGACGACATGTACCTGGGCGCCGGCAACGCCTACATGCGTGAAGTGGGCGCCGCGCTTGACGAAGGGTTCGAGAAGGGGGTGCTGCCCCAGCGCCCGGCGCTGGTCAACCTGCAGTGCGACATTGATCACCCGACCCAGTCCATGGCTGATCTCGCCTGGCTGCAGGAGCATTTCGGCAGTCTCGAGAACCTCAAGGGCAAGAAGATTGCCATGACCTGGGCCTACTCGCCGAGCTACGGCAAGCCGCTCTCCGTGCCGCAGGGCATCATCGGCCTGATGACCCGCTTTGGCATGGACGTGACCCTGGCCCACCCAGAGGGGTATGACCTGATCCCGGACGTGATCGAGGTGGCCAAGGAGAATGCCAAGGCCTCCGGTGGGAGTTTCCGCCAGGTCACTTCCATGGAAGAGGCGTTCAAGGATGCCGACATCGTCTATCCCAAGTCCTGGGCGCCCTACAAGGTGATGGAGCAGCGCACCGAGCTGCTGCGGGCCAACGATCACGCGGGCCTCAAAGAGCTGGAGCAGCATTGTCTGGCGCAGAACGCCAAGCACAAGGATTGGCACTGCACCGAAGAGATGATGGCCCTCACCAAGGGGGGCGAGGCACTCTATATGCACTGTCTGCCGGCGGATATTTCCGGCGTCTCCTGCAAGGAAGGGGAAGTGAGTGAAGGGGTATTCGAAAAATACCGGATCGCCACTTATAAGGAGGCGAGCTGGAAGCCCTATATTATCGCCGCCATGATTGTCGCCCGTAAATTCTCGGCACCGGGCGCCGCCCTCGAAGGCTTGATAAAAGAGGCGCAAAAACGCGTCAAATAATGGCCTGGCCGGGCGGGAAATAAGTCCCGTCCGGCCGTCGTCATCACGCAATTATTGTCACGGGTTCTCTCCCCGGGGCGCTTTTCACTCGATGATCCCCGGCGAGATGACTCTTTGCGAGGTATTCATGTCCCAATTTTCCCTGAAGATGGAGATTGCCGATAACCGTTTCTTTACCGGTGAGTCGCTGCCCCTGTTTTCCCGTATCGAGGCGCAAAAGGCCCGCGCCTTTCATAAAAAACTGGCCGGTTATGAGCCCACCCCCTTGTGCGATCTGACAGCGCTCGCCGGCTATATCGGGGTGAAGCACATCCTGGTGAAGGATGAGTCCAAGCGCTTTGGCCTCAACGCCTTCAAGATGCTGGGTGGCGTCTACGCCATCGCCAACCTGCTCTGTGAAAAATACGGGGTGGCGGTGGAGGATTTCACCTTCGATCTCATCAAGCGCACCATCAAGGAGCCGATGACCTTCGCCACCACCACAGATGGCAACCACGGTCGTGGCGTCGCCTGGGCCGCCAAGCAGGTAGGCCAGCATGCGGTGGTCTACATGCCCAAGGGTTCGGCCCAGGAGCGGGTGGACCACATCCTGGCGCTGGGGGCCGAGTGCATCGTCACCGACATGAACTACGACGACACAGTGCGCCTGACCATGAAGATGGCCGAGGAGCGCGGCTGGTACATAGTGCAGGACACCGCCTGGGAGGGTTACACCAAGATCCCGACCTGGATCATGCAGGGCTACGCCACCCTGGCCGACGAAGCGGTCGAGCAGATGCAGGCCATGGGCATCAAGCAGCCCACCCACGTGCTGCTGCAGGCCGGGGTCGGGGCGCTGGCGGGCGGCGTGCTCGGTTATCTGGTGGACTGCTTCGGGGCGAAGAACCTGCACAGTATCGTGGTCGAACCGGATCAGGCCGACTGCATCTACCGCTCCGGCGTGGCGGGGGAGATGGTCAACGTGGGGGGCGACATGCGCACCATCATGGCCGGTCTCGCCTGCGGCGAACCCAATCCTCTCGGCTGGCCTGTGCTGCGTGGCTGCACCACCCAGTTCATCTCCTGTCACGACAAGGTCTCGGCGCTCGGCATGCGAGTGCTCGGCAACCCCCTTGGTGATGATCCCCGCATCATCTCCGGCGAGTCCGGCTCGGTCGGCACTGGCGTGCTGGCGGCGGTGCGCCACCACCCGGATCGCGCGGCGCTGATGGCCCGGCTGGGGCTCGATGAGCAGTCGGTGGTGCTGGTGATCAACACCGAAGGGGACACCGACGTGGCCCATTACCGGGAAGTGGTGTGGGAAGGCAAGCACCCTGCCTGTGACTAATTCCTGTGAGAACAGAGACACGAATTGAAGCATTGATCGCGCCTCACCAACGGGGCGCGGTAACGGGCACAGGGCGCTGCCGACGAACAGGCCGCGCACTCTCAGTTGTTATGGAGAATCACAATGAGCAAGCAAATTCCGTTTGAAATGGTGTTGGAGAAGGCCTACCAGTACAAGGCCGAGATGACTCAGTTCCTGCGCGACATGATCGCCATCCCGAGCGAGAGCTGCGATGAAGAGCGGGTGGTGCTGCGCATCAAGCAGGAGATGGAGAAGGTCGGTTTTGACAAGGTGGAGATCGACCCCATGGGCAACGTGCTGGGCTATATCGGCCACGGCCCGCACCTGATCGCCATGGATGCCCACATCGATACCGTGGGGGTCGGCAACATGGCCAACTGGACCTTCGACCCCTATGAGGGGATGGAAGATCACGAGATCATCGGCGGTCGCGGTGCCTCCGATCAGGAAGGGGGCATGGCCTCCATGGTCTACGCCGGCAAGATCATCAAGGATCTGGGGCTGGAAGACGAGTACACCCTGCTGGTGACCGGCACCGTGCAGGAGGAGGATTGCGACGGTCTCTGCTGGCAGTACATCATCGAGCAGAGCAAGATCCGCCCCGAGTTTGTGGTCAGTACCGAGCCCACCGACTGCCAGATCTACCGTGGCCAACGCGGCCGCATGGAGATCCGTGTGGAAGTGCAGGGGGTGAGCTGCCACGGCTCTGCGCCGGAGCGCGGTGACAACGCCATCTTCAAGATGGGCCCCATCCTCGGCGAATTGCAGGAACTCAGCCACAACCTCGGCCATGACGACTTCCTCGGCAAGGGCACCCTGACCGTCTCCGAGATCTTCTTCACCTCCCCAAGCCGCTGCGCCGTGGCGGACAGCTGCGCCGTCTCCATCGACCGCCGTCTCACCTGGGGCGAGACCTGGCAAGGGGCGCTCGACGAGATCCGCGCCCTGCCTGCGGTGCAAGCCGCCGGTGCCGAGGTCTCCATGTATCAGTACGATCGTCCGGCCTATACCGGTCTGGTCTACCCGACCGAGTGCTACTTCCCGACCTGGAAGGTGGAAGAGGACCACATCACGGTTAAAACCCTCTCCAAGGCGTACACCCAGCTGTTCAACAAGGCGCCGGTGGTGGACAAGTGGACCTTCTCGACCAACGGGGTCTCCATCATGGGTCGCCACGGCATTCCGGTCATCGGCTTTGGCCCGGGCAAAGAGCCGGAGGCCCACGCGCCGAACGAGAAGACCTGGAAGGAGCATCTGGTCAAGTGCGCCGCCATGTACGCGGTGATCCCCATGCTCTATCTGGCCGAGCTGGACAAGTAAGGGGTCTGCCGGGCGGTGATGGCCATCACCGTCCGGCTGTTGCAAGTGCCCCGTCTCCATTGAGGCGGGGCCTTGCTGTTTGACGCGATCGGATGTGCGAGGTGGTGGGGATGAAACGGCTGATCAAAAACGGTGTGCTGGTCGATGCGCAGGGTGAATATCGTCAGGATCTGCTGATCGAGAACGGGGTGATCCTTGAGCGCGCCGCCGATATCCAGCCCGATGGCGAAACCGAAGTGATCGATGCCAGCGGCTGCTACGTGATGCCGGGCGGCATCGACGTCCACACCCACTTCAACATCGATGTCGGGATTGCCCGCAGTTGCGATGACTTTTTCAGCGGTACCCGTGCCGCCGCCTGTGGTGGCACCACCACCATCGTCGATCACATGGGATTTGGCCCGGCGGGGTGCAACCTGCATCACCAGCTGGCCCGCTATCACGACTATGCCGCCGATCAGGCGGTGATCGATTACAGCTTTCACGGCGTTGTTCAGCATGTGGATGATGCCATCCTCCACGAGATGGCCGCCATGGTGCAGGAGGAGGGGATCAGCAGCTTCAAGCTCTATCTCACCTACCAGTACAAGCTGGGGGATCACGACGTGCTGCGTGCCCTGGCCCGCCTCAAAGAGGTGGGGGCGCTTGCCACCGTCCATCCCGAGAACGACGCCGCCATTGCGGCGCGCCGTGCGGCCCTGCTGGCCGCCGGCCACTGTGAGCCCTGGTATCACCCGCAAAGCCGCCCGCTAGAGTGCGAGGCGGAGGCGATCGCCCGGATGATCAATCTGGCGGGGCTCGCTGGCAATGCGCCGCTCTATATTGTCCATCTCTCCAATGGCTTGGGGCTGGAGTATCTGAAACTGGCGCGCCGCCAGGGCCAGCCGGTCTGGGTGGAGACCTGCCCGCAATACCTGCTGCTCGATGAGCAGTGTTATTACAAGGAGAACGGGGTCGACTACTTGCTCAGCCCGCCGCTGCGCGGGCGTTGCGAGCAGGACAAGCTGTGGGTCGGCATCGCAGCTGGTGACATCGACACGGTGGCGACCGATCACTGCAACTTCTCCCACGCCCAGCGCATGACCCTCTCCGGCGGCGATTTCAGCCGCTGCCCCAACGGCTTGCCCGGGGTCGAAAACCGGATGCTGCTGCTGTTTGCCCACGGGGTATTGGGCGGGCGCATCTCGCCGTCGCGCTTTGTGGCGCTCACCAGCGCCAACCCGGCGTGCCTGTTTGGCCTCTGGCCGCGCAAGGGCAACCTGCAACTTGGGTCTGACGCCGATCTGGTGGTGATGGATCCCCGCGGTGACACCCTGATTTCTCACCCACTGCTGCACGACAACGGCGACTACAGCCCCTATGAGGGGATGCATTGCCCCGGCCGGATCAGGCTGACCCTGAGTCGCGGCGAGACAGTGGCCCGCGATGGCGAGTTTCTGGGGCGACGTGGTCACGGCCGCTTTCTGGCCAGAGCGCCCTTTGACCCGGCCTTGGCGCCGGATCGGTACTCGCCTTGCCCCGTGGTGGCTGGCTGACAATTCGTTCGAAACAGGCTGACCCGCAAGCTTATGTGAACAACCAAAGGTGGGCCGGTATCGCGCCGGCTTGTCCCCTCACTGGAGATAACAAGATGAAACAGCGAATCGTACTGGCCCTTGGCGGCAATGCGCTGGGCAACAACCTGCCCGAGCAGATGAAGGCGGTGCAGAGCACGGCAGGCACCATTGCCGACCTGATTGCCCAGGGGCACGAGGTGGTGGTGACTCACGGCAACGGCCCTCAGGTGGGGATGATCCAGCAGGCGTTCGAGGTGGCGGCCCGCCACGATCCCAAGGCGCCCCATCTGCCGATGTCGGTCTGCGTGGCCCTGAGTCAGGGTTATATCGGTTATGACCTGCAAAACGCCCTGCGCGAGGCCCTGCTGGTGCGCGGCATCCACAAGCCGGTCGCCACTCTGGTGACCCAGGTGGTGGTGGATAAAAACGATCCTGCCTTCCTCGATCCCAGCAAACCCATCGGCGGTTTCTTCAGCAAGGAGGAGGCCGAGGCATTGATGGCCAGGGGCGAGCGGCTCAAAGAGGATGCCGGCCGTGGCTATCGCCGGGTGGTCGCATCCCCCAAACCCGTCGACATCATCGAGAAAGAGACCGTCTCCGCCATGCTGGCCGCCGGTCAGGTGGTGATCACCGTCGGTGGCGGCGGCATTCCGGTGCTGCGCGAGGGCAATCACCTGCGCGGCGCCAGCGCGGTGATCGACAAGGATTGGGCCAGTGCCAAGCTGGCGGAACTGATTGACGCCGACATGTTGATCATCCTCACCGCGGTGGAGAAGGTGGCCATCAACTTCGGCAAGCCCGAGGTGCAGTGGCTCGACACCCTGAGCGTGGCCGATGCCAACAGCTTTATCGCCCAGGGGCAGTTTGCCAAAGGCTCCATGCTGCCCAAGGTGGAGGCGGCGCTCTCGTTCGCTACCTCCATGGCGGGGCGCAAATCCCTGATCACCCTGCTGGATAAGGCCGCCGACGGCATTGCCGGCAAGACCGGCACCCTGATAAGCCAGTAGGGGCGAGCAAGGTTGTAACCTGGGGGCCGTCGGCCCCCTTTCTGTTGGCTGGTGTCAGGGATTGGCAGAGGGAAAGCATGGGCCGGCCAGCTCTATCCGCGGTGGGCAGGGGGGCGGCAGAGGAGTAAGATGGCGCCCCGAATGGCGGACGTATCGACCGCAGCAACAAGGCAGCACAATGAATAGCAAGTTGAACATGGCGGCGCTGGGGGGATTGGTCCTGCTCACCGCCATCTGGAGTTACAGCTGGATCGTGATGAAGCAGGTGATGCTCTACGCGGGGGCGTTCGAGTTTACCGCTCTGCGCTGCCTGTGCGGATCCCTGGTGTTGCTGCTGGTGCAGTGCCTGCGCGGCCGCCGTTATCTCAAACCCACCCCGTTTCGCTACACCCTCGCCATCGCCCTGTTCCAGACCTGCGGCATGGTGGGGCTGGCCCAGTGGGCGCTGATCAGCGGCGGGGCGGGCAAGGTGGCCATTCTGAGTTACACCATGCCGTTCTGGGTGGTGATCTTCGCGGCGCTCTTTCTGGGTGAGCGGATGCGCAAGCTGCACTATCTGGCGGTCGGGGTGGCCGCCTGCGGCCTGCTGTTGGTGATCGAGCCCTGGCAGCTGCACCTGGATTCCATGAAGAGCGCGCTGCTGGGCATCGCCTCCGGCATCTGCTGGGGGATCAGTGCCATCATCGCCAAGCGGATGTATGTCCGCCACCCCGGGGTGGATCTCATGTCCCTCACCACCTGGCAGATGATCTACGCCACCGTGGTGATGGCGCTGGTGGCGGCCCTGGTGCCGGAGCGACCCATTGACTGGCAGCCCTACGTGTTTGGTGCGCTCGCCTACAGCGCCATCTTCGCCACGGCGCTGGCCTGGAGCCTCTGGCTGTTCGTGCTGAAAAAGCTGCCGGCCGGGATTGCCGGGCTCAGCACCCTGGCGGTGCCGGTGAGCGGCGTGCTGCTCTCCTGGTGGCTGCTCGGTGAAAATCCGGGGCCGGTGGAGGGGAGCGGCATCGGCCTTATCGTGCTGGCGCTTGTCGTCATCAGCCGCAAGGGCAAACGGTCCCTGGTGTCGGTGGCGGGGGAGACCCGCATCAAGCAGGGCTAAGTCTATTGTCGGCAACGAAATAAAAAGGGCCCGCCATCATGGCGGGCCCTTTTTGTTGGCGCGCTGGCTTATCTGCGCTGGGCCAGATGCATCATGGCTTCCAGCACGGCGCCGCCGATGGCCCGCGCCTTGTCAGAGACGGTAGTGGGATCGGCCCGCTCGCCCCTGGGGTCGATATCACCGATCTTGAAGCCGACGGTCACCTCGATGCCATCGCTGAGCAGCCCCCGCACCATGCCGGAGAGCGGCGCTATGATGGGGGCGTCCCCCACGTGGGCGATCACGTCCCCCTCCTGCACCAGATCGCCGAGCTTGATCAGGCTCTTCATCACGCCGGCGACGGGGGCGCGCACCACCCGGCGGGCGGAGTGCCCCTCGATCACCCCGGGAATGCCGGTATTGGGCTGGGCGGGGCCCTGATAGATGACCCGCCCCAGATGGTGGCCACGGTTGGTCTCGATGACCGCATCGCAGTCGCGCCCCGCCTCGAAACCCGGGCCAAGGGCCACCGTGATGGGGGCCATCTCCCTGTGGGTGCCGAGATTCTGCTTGGCGAGGATGGCATCCACCAGATAGCGGGGCTTGAGTTCGGCGAGGGTCGCGCAGTCGGGGTCAACCAGCAGCGGAATGACGCCCAGATCCAGCTGCTCGAACGCCTGCTCGACGCTCTCGACCCGCTTGGCTCGCACCCCTTCGACACTGGTTTCACCGTCGAACATCCCCTGGGCGAAGGCGACGGTGCGGCGGATCACCGTGGGCTTGTCGAGATCCAGCATCACCACCTTGAAGCCGGCATTGTGCAGGCGCAGCGCCACCCCGGTGGCGATATCGCCTGAGCCGCGCATCACCACCAGCTGATCCCGCTTGAGGCGCACATCATCCTGCATCAGGCCGCCAGCCTTGCCGTTTTTCACCTGCAGCAGCTCGGCGAGGATGCTGATGGCGATCTCCTCGGGGGTCTCGGCACCTATGTTGTAGCCGATGGGGGCGTGCAGCCGCTGCAATTGCTCTTGGCTCACCCCTTGCTGGCGCAGGGCCTGGGTGAAGGTCTGCACCTTGCGCTTGCTGGCGAGCAGCCCCAGGTAGGCAAGGGGACGGCTGATGAGCCGCTCCAGCGCCTCCTTGTCCTGATGGTTGGTGGCGATGATGACGAAGTTGGCGGGCTCGATGGCAAGCTGCTCGATCACTGCGCTGATGGTGTCGGCCTGTTTGAGATGGGTGCCGGCCGGGAAGCGATCTGGGCTGAGGCTCCCCTCGAAGCAATCCCCTACATGGATGTCAAAGCCGAGCGGCGCCGCGGCATGGGCCAGTGCCCGGTTGACGTGGCCGGCGCCGATCAATACCAGACGGGGGCGCAGGCCGTAGACGTCGATATAGACCGACATGGCGCCGCCGCAATCCGAGCCCACCGCATGCTCGCCGTTGCGGGCCATCCGGCCGTGGAAGATGCGCGGTTTGCGCTCGGCAATGGCGGCCATGGCTTCTTCGATCACCAGCCGCTCTATCATGCCGCCGCCGATGGTGCCGAGGATCCGGCCATCGGCCATCACCAGCATCTGGGCCTGATGGCGCGGGGTGGAGCCGCGACTCTCGATGATCTGGGCCATGGCAAAGGGGGTGTTCTCCTGCTCCAGTCGGGCAGCGTGTGCAAACAGATTCATAAGGTACCTCGTATCATCCTTAACGGGTCAGCGACTGCGCGGCTTCGGGGGCAGGCCGACAGCAAACATGGTGAATGGCGCCGGGTTCACGCACGGCCCCCTGCCAGATGGCGTGGAGCTCGGGGTGGCGTTGCAGCAGGTTTATCAGGGCGGGCAGCCACTGCTGCTCATTTTGATAATCGCCATTGATAAACCAGACTCGGCGCGCCCCGGGCGGGGTGCCTTTGAACGCCCCTTCGGGGTGGGCGATGAGCCGGTCAAACAGGGCCCAGTCGAGTGGCTCACCGGCCGCAATCCCGCACAGGGCCTGGAACTCGGCCCAGCGGTGGATCTGCGCCGGGTCGGCGCTGGCGCCCACCATGGCGCCGCCCACCAGGGCGATCACCCAATCACTGTGCTGAGGAATGCAAGGTTCGTGCAAAGCGGGCGCTTTCAATAACTTGTGATGGGCGCCGTCCGCCTCCACCAGGATGATGTCGAAGCGTTGCTGCCCCTTGAGCAGATCGATCTGCTGAGGGCTTGGCCCCACCGCCTTGCCGCTGGCCCGATCGAGGTGGCTGAACAGCACCAGCTGCATCGGTTCATCGGGCAGCGCCTGACAGCGGGTCAGCTGCCGGATGGGGTCGGCCTCGATCAGCAGGGTGCGCCGAGGGGAGGGGGCGGGCAGAAACATCCGGGTACTGGTGGTGAGCAGCACCTTCTTGCCCTGTTGATGGAAATAGTCGGCCAGCCAGAAGAGGGTGCTGGTTTTGCCCCCGGCGCCGCAAAGACTAATTAAAGTGGTACGCCCATCAATATTTTCGGTGAGCGGGTTTAATACACTCTCGATATTTGGCGAGGTGAGCAAAATGGGTGATGAAATAGCCATGGCGACGACCGATGAAAATAGAGGCGCGGTCAGTGAGAAGCACTGGCATTCGCGCGAGCGGTGTGACTGCCTAATTACGGCGGCCGGCCTCTCATCACGAATGGGCGCGTGGAAATTGATGCTACCGTATCGCCAGAGCACGATTCTTGATGAGAGTCTCAAAAATGCCCTGGTGCTGTGTGACCGGGTCATTCTGGTGGTGGGACATCGCGCCGATGAGCTGATCAGTCGCTACGTCAATCACCCCCGTATCCGGCTGGTACACAACCATGATTATGCACAGGGGCTCGGCAGCTCCATCCGTGCGGGACTCGCCGCCTGTAGCAGCGATCACCTCTTCGTGAGCCACGGCGATCTGCCCTGCATCCCCCCCGAGGTGTACCGCACGCTCTGGCAGGCGCGGGGGGATGGGACCCTCTTTCCCTCCTATCAGGGGGAGGCGGGCCACCCCGTGCTGTTGCCCAGAGCCCTTGCCACAGCGCTGGCGGCGGCACCGGCACAGGGTTCGGTGCGCCGCTGGCTGCTGGCGCACCCCCATCGATTCATCGAGGTGCAAAGCGACGCCATCCTGCAGGATGTGGACACCCCGGAGCGCTATCAGGCGCTGCTGGAAAACGAAGCATTCGAGCGCTGAACGGGTCGGCTGGCAGAGGCTTGTCCGGCCTTGGTTTGCATATTTATCCCCTTGTCTAACCCGTTATCCGGGGCCGACAGCGGCCGTTATCATCCTGGCCGGCCTGATAATGGCGGCGGCCTCGCTCTTTATCAAACTGATAGCGCGCCGCGCCAAAGTGAGATCATTTTTAGCCGTGAGGGCGGCGTTTCCATTATTTAAACTCGGTGTTGATAGCCACTCTCATTGTCGAAACTGGTATCGGCTTTCGATGTTTTATTAATTGGAGGTGCCTCACGTTTTTATGGCTGAAAAATAAAAAGATCCGGCGCTGGCCTGATTGTTGCTCTTGTCAGTTTTAAGGGGCTTTTTATGCGTGGTTGTGGATGGGCCCCATTTATTCACCCTGTCAATGAGCAGTGCCGCTGCAAGGAGATCAACATGGGCGATATTATGCGACCCGTTCCCTTCAAGAACCTTCTGGTCCGTATCTTCTCGGAATATAAAGCGAGTCAATCCATCTTCGGCATTCCCGCCGCGCAATTCTATCGCAAGCAGGACGAGCGCAAGATCAAGGTGTTCGGTGAAACCTGCGAGACTCCCATCGGCCCGGCAGCCGGTCCCCATACCCAGTTGGCCCAGAACATCGTCACCTCCTGGCTGACCGGCGGGCGCTTTATCGAGCTCAAGACGGTGCAGATCCTGGACCGTCTCGAACTGGAAAAGCCCTGCATCGATGCCGAAGACGAGTGCTTCAACACCGAATGGTCCACCGAGTTCACCCTGCCCAAGGCGTTTGACGAGTACCTGAAAGCCTGGTTTGCCCTCTACCTGCTGGAGGAGGTGTTCGACCCGCGCCTCGACGGGGAGGCCAAGTCCTTCATCTTCAACATGAGCGTGGGCTACAACCTAGACGGCATCAAACAGCCACCGATGCAGCAGTTCATCCACAGCCTGATGGATGCCGGCAGCAATCCGAAATTTGCCGAGTACCAGCAGGTGGTACGCGAGCTGGTGGCCGACGAGCAGTTTATCGCCGAGCTGGGACTGGGGGCGCGCCGCGCTCGCCTGCAACAGCTGGTGGAGCGCATTCCGGCCAATCTGGTGCACGGCGTCACCCTCTCCACCATGCATGGCTGCCCACCGAATGAAATTGAGGCCATCTGCCGTTACATGCTGGAAGAGAAGGGGCTCAACACCTTCGTCAAACTCAACCCGACCCTGCTGGGCTACCCGCGGGTGCGCGAGATCCTCGACACCTGCGGTTTTGATTACATCGGTTTGAGCGAAGCGTCGTTCGATCACGACCTCAAGCTGGATCAGGCCAAGGCGATGCTGACCCGCCTGATGGCGCTGGGGACCGAGAAGGGGCTCACCTTTGGGGTCAAACTCACCAATACCCTCGGCACCATCAACCGCAAGGGGGCGCTGCCGGGGGATGAGATGTACATGTCCGGCCGCGCGCTGTTCCCGCTCTCCATCAACGTTGCCGCCGTGCTGTCGCGAGCCTTCGATGGCAAGCTGCCCATCTCCTACTCCGGTGGCGCCAGCAAGTTCAACATCAGTGATATCTTCGAGACCGGCATCCGTCCCATCACAATGGCCACCGACCTGCTCAAACCGGGTGGCTACCTGCGCCAGATCGAGTGCCTCAACGAGATCGACGCTTCCGATTGCTGGGCCATGACCCAGGTAGATGTCGAGAAGCTGGAAACCCTTGCCGCCAAGGCCCTCACCATGGATTACACCCAGAAGGAGTGGAAGTCCGACGATCGCATCGAAGTGGGTGGCGGCCTGCCGCTGACTGACTGCTACGTGGCGCCCTGCGTTACCGCCTGCGCCGTGCATCAGGACATCCCCGAGTACATTCGCCTGATGGGCGAGGGGGAATATGTGGCAGCCCTTGAGCTGATTTATCAGCGCAACGCCTTGCCCGCCATCACCGGCCATATCTGCGATCACCAGTGCCAGTACAACTGTACCCGTCTCGATTACGACAGCCCGCTCAATATCCGTGAGCTCAAGAAGGTCGCGCTGGAGCGGGGCTGGGAAGGGTACAAGGCGCGCTGGCACAAACCGGCAGGCAGTGGTGACAAGCACCCGGTTGCGGTGATTGGCGCCGGCCCGGCCGGTCTCTCCGCCGGTTACTTTCTGGCCCGTGCCGGCCATCCGGTCACCGTGTTCGAGCGCGAAGCCGATGCCGGTGGCGTGGTCAAGCACATCATCCCCGAGTTTCGCATTCCGGCGGAGCTGATCCAGCACGACATCGACTTTGTCGCCGCCCACGGGGTCAAGTTCGAGTTTGGCTGCGATCCGGCGCTCACCGTCGACAAGCTGCACGCCCAGGGCTTTACCTATGTCTTCGTTGGCATCGGCGCCGACAAGAACGGTGGCATGCGCCTCGAAGGGGGTCATGATCGGGTCTACAAGTCCTTCCACTTCCTGCGAAGCTTCAATCAGGGCAAACCGCTGCCGCTGGGCCGCCATGTGGCGGTGATCGGTGCCGGCAACACCGCCATGGACTGCGCCCGCGCCGCCCTCAAGGTACCCGGTGTCAGCGATGTCACCGTGATCTACCGCCGCAGCGAAAAAGAGATGCCCGCCTATCGCGAGGAGTATCTGGAAGCGGTGGAGGATGGGGTGCGTTTTTGCTTCCTCACCAATCCGGAGCGCTTTGAGAAAGATGGCAAGCTCACAGTTCGGATGATGGCGCTGGGGGAACCTGACGAGCAGGGTCGCCGCCGTCCGGTGCCCACCGAGCAGACCGAAGTGATGCAGATGGATGCGCTGATCACCGCCATCGGCGAGCAGCCTGATTGCGAAGTATTGAAAGCCATGGGCATTCCCCTTGGCAGCGATGGCTGGCCCGAGGTGGATAGCCAGACCGGCGAAACCAGCCGTCGCAACGTCTTCTTGATTGGCGACGTGCAAAGTGGCCCGTCCTCCATCGTCGGTGCCATCGGCGGTGCCCGCCGCGCCGCGGATCTGGTGCTGACCCGCGAGCATATCGCCAGCCAGCAGCGTGACGTGACCACCCAGCCGTCGGGCAAAGACGAGATCTACCGCCGCAAGGGAAACATCGCCGTCACCCTGGTGGACAAGGGCGAGCGGGAGGCCTTCGTGGCGCAAGAGGCGCACCGTTGCCTCGAGTGCAACTACCTCTGCAGCAAGTGTGTGGACGTCTGCCCCAACCGGGCCAACGTCGCCATCGCTGTGCCGGGCTTCAAGGACCAGTTCCAGACCCTGCACCTGGATGCCTACTGCAACGAATGTGGCAACTGCGCCCAGTTCTGCCCCTGGCAGGGCAAGCCCTATCAGGACAAGGTCACCATCTTCAGCCTGCCCGAGGACTTCGACAACAGCCGCAACCCCGGTTTCTATCTGGCGGATGGCGGTGAGCTGCGGGTACGTCAGGGCGGCGAGACCTATCGCCTGACCATAGACGCCCAGAGCCGGATCAAGGATGCGCCTGCGGCCCTTGGCGACATGTGCCGCATCATCAGCCATGTCCACGCTCATCACCACTACCTGCTGGGGGCCGTCGAGGCCTGAGCGAACCACGAATAAGCGAAGGAGCAAACCATGTTTATTCTGAAGAACGTCACCGCCGTCCAGCTGGAGCCGACCCGGGTGTTGGAAGGGGTGGATATCGCCATCGAAGGCACCCTTATCAAAGCGGTGGGGCCCAATCTGCGGGCCCTCTACCCGCAGGCCAACTATCGGGAGATGGGCGGCAAGCTGGTGATGCCGGGCATCGTCTGTGCCCACAACCACTTCTACTCCGGCCTGTCGCGGGGGATCATGGCCAATATCGCCCCTTGCCCGGACTTTATCTCCACCCTGAAAAACCTCTGGTGGCGGCTGGATCGGGCGCTCGATGAAGAGTCTCTCTACTACAGCGGCCTCATCTGCTCGCTGGAAGCGATCAAGAGTGGCTGCAGCGCGGTGATCGACCACCACGCTTCGCCCAACCTCATCAAGGGCTCTCTAAACGTGCTGCGCAAAGGGTTTGTGGAGGCGGGGTTGCGCGGCATGACCTGCTTCGAGACCACGGATCGCAACGGCGGCCTCGCCGAGCTGCAGGCCGGGGTGGAGGAGAACATATTGTTCGCGCAAGCAATCGATGCCGCCAAGGCCAAGGGGAACGAGCCCTATCTGGTGGAGGCCCATATCGGTGCCCACGCCCCCTTCACCGTACCTGACGAGGGGCTCGCCATGCTGCGCGAAGCGGTGCAGGTCACCGGTCGCGGGCTGCATATCCATGTGGCGGAAGACAGATACGACATGGCCCACGGCCACCACCACCATGGCAAGGAGCCCATCGCCCGGCTGGACGAGTTTGGTCTTGTCGACAGCAAGACTCTGATCGCCCACGGCATCTACCTGAGCCCGGCCGACATCGAGCTGCTCAACAGCCGCGATGCCTTCCTGGTACATAACGCCCGCTCCAACATGAACAACCACGTGGGCTACAACCTGCACCTGCCGGAATACCGCAACCTGGCGCTCGGCACCGACGGTATCGGCTCCGACATGCTCGAAGAGCTCAAGTTCGCCTACTTCAAACACAAGGATGCCGGCGGAGCGCTCTGGCCTGACAGCTTTGCCCGGTTCCTCTGGAACGGCAACACATTGCTTGAGCGAAACTTCGGCGCCAAATTTGGCCGTCTGGAGCCTGGCTACAAGGCCGACCTCACCATCTGCGACTACGCCGCACCGACCCCGCTGGCGCCGCGCAACCTCGGTGGCCATCTCGCCTTCGGCATGGGCTCATCCTCGGTCAACAGCGTGATGGTAGAGGGGCGTATGGTCTATCAGGATCGCGAGTTCGCCTTTGACGTCGAGCCCCTTTATGAGCAGGCCAGCAAGGTGGCGAGCCGCCTGTGGCAACGAATGGACGCGCTGGCCTGAGGCCACCCTCCGCACGTTTGGACTGGATTGCCCGCTCTGTGGATTTTCCCGGCGGCGGGCAGCAAGAGTAAGGACGACACATGATTGAGCAATTCTTCCGACCCGAGCAACTGGGTCAGGCTTTGGAACTCAAAGCCAGCTTCGGTAACGACGCCGTCTACATGGGGGGCGGCAGCAAGCTCAACGCCGCGCCGACCCGCACCGACAAGAAGGTCGCCATCTCGCTGGACAAGCTCGGACTTGGCCAGATTGAGCAGCAGCACGGTCAGCTCCACATCGGCGCTACCGTTACCCTGCAAGCCCTCAAAGATGACCCCCGCACCCCGGCCGCCCTGTGCGAGGCGCTGGGGTTTGTCTACTCCCGCCATCTGCGCAATCAGGCTACCCTAGGCGGCGAAATTGCCTGCCAGCAGCAGGACTCCCCAGTGTTGGCGGTGCTGCTGGTGCTTGAAGCCGTGGTGGTGCTGGAGAACAACCAGCTGCAACCCATCGACGCCTACCTGGCCGGCCAGCGCAAGGAGCTGGTGCTGGGGGTGGTGCTGCCGGAGCCCGAGCTGCGCTGCGCCACTCGCCGCATCAGCCGCAACGCCGACGGCCTGGCGGTGATGACTGCTGCGGTGGCCCTCGATGCCCTTGGCGAAATGCGGGTCGCCCTGGCGGGCGTCACGCCGCAGCCGATGCGTCTGCGGGATGTGGAGCGTCATGAGCTGCGGGATGCGGCGCTCGAGGCGGCGGTGAGCGCGCTGATTGCACCGCGCGCGGATCTCGGTGGCAGCGTGGCCTACAAGCGCTATATCAGCGGCGTGGTGGTGGCGGATCTG
This sequence comes from Aeromonas sp. QDB03, assembly GCF_027707985.1. Lineage (NCBI taxonomy): Bacteria > Pseudomonadati > Pseudomonadota > Gammaproteobacteria > Aeromonadales > Aeromonadaceae > Aeromonas > Aeromonas sp. QDB03. The sequence continues at coordinate 562,985 of NZ_JAPCJG010000001.1, forward strand.
CTGGTGGAGTGCCAGCAGCAGGAGGTACAGGCATGATGGAACTCAACTTTACCCTGAACGGTGCCCTGCGCACCGTCATCACCCCGGCGGGCGAGAATGCCCAGCGAGTGCTGTTCAACCAGTGCCGGATGCACTCGGTGCGCAACAGCGACGACGGCTTCGGCTTTGCCGGCTCCGACGCCATCTTGTTCAACGGCAAGGTGATCAACGCCTCCCTGCTGATCGCCGCCCAGCTGGATGGGGCGCAGGTGCGCACCGCCGAGTCGCTGGGCAGCTGGAACCAGCTCAGTCTTGTGCAGCAGGCCATGGTGGACGTAGGGGTGGTGCAGTCGGGTTACAACGATCCGGCTGCGGCGCTGATTGTCACCGACCTGCTTGATCGCCATCCCAACCCCAACCGTGATCAAATCGACGACGCCCTCTCGGGCCTCTTTCACCGCGATGGCGGCTACCAGCAGTTCTATCAGGCCATCGAGCTTGCCAGTTCACGGATGAAGGATCCCGATTATCTGTGCCAGATTGCCCCCGAGTTTCGTGACGACCTGCGCCATATCGGCAAGAGCTGCCCGAAAGTGGACGCTGCAAAAATGGTGCAGGCCAAACCCTGCTACGTGGAGGACAGGGTCACCGAGGATGCGCTGGTCATCAAGATGCTGCGAAGCCCCCATCCCCATGCGGTGATCACCAAGCTCGATGTGAGCCGCGCCGAAGCCATGGCGGGGGTGGTGCACGTCATCACCCACCTCAACTGCCCGGATGTCTACTACACCCCGGGTGGCCAGAGCGCGCCCGAGCCGTCACCGCTCGATCGCCGCATGTTTGGCCGCAAGCTGCGCCACGTCGGTGATCGGGTGGCCGCCGTGGTGGCCGAGAGCGAAGCCATCGCATTGGCGGCGCTCAAACTCATCGAGGTCGAGTATCAGGTGCTGCCGGCGGTCATGAACATAGACCAGGCGATGGCCCCCAATGCACCCTTGGTGCATGACGAGCCCATCGTCTACATGGCCGGAGCGCCGGCGGATCTGGAGCAGCAGAACGCCTGCTCGGTGCGCCGCGGCGACGAGCACATGATCATCAACTTCCCCATCGGCTCCCGCCCCCACGAGAACCTGGCCGCCAGCGTCCATGGCCAGATTGGCGATGTGGCCAAGGGCTTTGCCGAGGCGGACGAGATTGTCGAGCGCACCTACGAATCAACCCAGGCCCAGCAGTGCCCGACCGAGCCGCATATCTGCTTTACCTACATGGATGGGGAGCGTCTGGTCATTCATGCCTCCACCCAGGTGCCCTGGCACGTGCGCCGTCAGGTGGCGCGTATCGTCGGCATGAAGCAGCACCAGGTGCATGTGATCAAGGAGCGGGTAGGGGGCGGCTTTGGCTCCAAGCAGGACATCCTGCTGGAAGAGGTGTGCGCCTGGGCGACCAAGGTCACCGGCCGCCCGGTTACCTTCCGCTACACCCGGGAAGAGGAGTTCATCAGCAACACCTCCCGCCACGTGGCCAAGGTGAAGGTGAAAGTGGGGGCCAAGAAGGATGGCACCATCACCGCCATCGACATGGATTTTCGTGCCAACACAGGCCCTTACGGCAACCACTCGTTGACGGTGCCGAGCAACGGCCCGGCGCTCTCTTTGCCGCTCTATCCGTGCGAGAACGTGCGCTTCACCGTCAACACCTACTACAGCAACATCTGCCCGACCGGCGCCTATCAGGGTTATGGTGCGCCCAAGGGCAACTTCGCGCTGACCATGGCCATTGCGGAACTGGCCGAGAAACTCGGCATCGATCAGCTCGACATGGTGGAGCACAACCGGGTGCACGAAGGGGACATCCTCAAGGTGCTGGGGGCCATCGGCGAGGGCAAGATGCCTACCTCGGTGCCCCATGCGGCCAGCTGCGCCCTCGAACCCATCCTCAAACAGGGTCGCGAGCTTATCCAGTGGGATAGCCCCAAAGCCGCCGACGGGGATTGGCGCATTGGTCGTGGCGTCGCCATCATCATGCAAAAATCGGGGATCCCGGACATCGATCAGGCCAACTGCATGGTCAAGCTGGAATCGGACGGCACCTTTATCGTCCACTCAGGTGGCGCCGATATCGGCACTGGCCTCGATACCGTGGTGGCCAAGCTGACTGCCGAAGTGCTGCACTGTCCGCTCGGGGATGTGCACGTCATCTCAGGTGACACCGACCACGCTCTGTTTGACAAGGGGGCCTACGCCTCGTCAGGCACCTGCTTCTCCGGCAACGCGGCCAAGAAGGCGGCCGAGAACCTCAAGGAGAAGATCCTGTTCCACGGAGCCGCCATGCTGGGCGAGCCGGTAGCCGATGTTGAACTGGCGTTTCCGGGCCTGGTGCGCGGCAAGCTGGGGGAGGTGAGCCTCGCCAAGCTGGCCCACAAGGCGGAGACAGGGACCGGCTTCGGTATCCTGGTGGGCACCGCCAGCTACATCACCTCGGAGCTTGCCTTCCCGTACGGGGCCAACTTCGCCGAGGTGGCGGTCAATGTCAGAACCGGCGAGATCCGGCTCGACAAGTTCTACGCCCTGCTCGACTGCGGCACCCCCATCAACCCGGAGCTGGCGCTCGGCCAGATCTACGGGGCGACCATGCGGGCCATCGGCCACTCCCTGACCGAGGAGATCTGCTACGACGGCAAGGGCATCCCGCTCACCCGGGATCTGAAGAGTTATGGCGCGCCCAAAATTGGCGACATTCCGCGCGATTTTAGGGCCTTCCTGGTACCGAGTGACGACAAGGTCGGCCCTTACGGCGCCAAGTCCATCTCGGAGATCGGGGTCAACGGCGCGGCGCCTGCCATCGCCACCGCCATCCACGACGCCTGCGGTGTCTGGCTGCGCAAGTGGCACTTCACGCCGGAGCAGATCCTGCGCGAACTGGGCAAGCTGGAGCAACAAGCGTCGGCATAACAAAAGAAAAGGTGAGGGGCGGGCGCAGGCTCGCCCCCAGCACCTGACAGCGGAATGAGTACTCCGCCCATATTCTGTGTGATGGGACAATCAAGATGTCTAAAACAACACGCAAGCACTCGGACCTGATTTACGCGCTCGAAGACAAACCTCCCTTTTACCAAACCCTGATGGGGGCCGTGACCCACCTGCTGGCCATCTTCGTGCCCATGGTGACGCCGGCCCTCATCGTGGGCGGGGCCCTTGGCCTCTCCACCGAGACCACCGCCTACCTGGTCTCCATGGCGATGATCGCCTCCGGCATCGGCACCTGGCTGCAGGTGAACCGCTACGGCCCCATCGGCTCGGGGCTGCTCTCCATTCAGTCGGTCAACTTCTCCTTTGTCACCGTGATGATTGCGCTTGGCAGCGCCATGAAAAAAGATGGCCTGCACGAGGAGCTGATCGTCTCGACCCTGCTCGGGGTCTCCTTCGTCGGGGCCTTCCTGGTGATGGGCTCCTCCTTCGTGCTGCCCTATCTCAAGCGGGTGATCACCCCCACCGTGAGCGGGGTGGTGGTGCTGATGATTGGCCTGAGCCTCATCAAGGTGGGGATCATCGACTTTGGCGGCGGTTTCTCCGCCATGAGCAGCGGCACCTTCGGCAAATACGAGAACATCGGCCTGGGGCTCTTGGTGCTCTGCGTCATCGTCGCCTTCAACTGCAGCAAGAGCCCCTTGCTTCGCATGAGTGGCATCGCCATCGGCCTGCTGGTGGGCTATGCGGTGGCCCTGATGCTCGGCATGGTGGATTTCTCCGCCCTTGATAACCTGCCGCTCATCACTGTGCCCATCCCGTTCAAGTACGGTTTCTCCTTCGATTTTCACGCCTTTATGTTGGCGGGCACTATCTATCTGCTGAGCGTGCTGGAGGCGGTGGGGGACATCACCGCCACCGCCATGGTCTCCCACCGGGATATTCAGGGGCCTGAATTTCAAAAACGGCTCTCCGGCGGTGTGCTGGCTGATGGGTTGGTCTCGGTGATCGCCTCGGCACTTGGCTCCCTGCCGCTCACCACCTTCGCCCAGAACAACGGCGTCATCCAGATGACCGGGGTGGCCTCGCGCCACGTGGGCAAGTTCATCGCCGTCATCCTGGTGCTGCTCGGCCTCTTCCCGGTGGTGGGGCGCTTCTTCACCACCATACCGTCACCGGTGATGGGGGGGGCCATGGTCATCATGTTCTCCATGATCGCCATCGCCGGCGGGCGCATCATCATCAGTCACGGCTTCGATCGGCGCGAGACCCTGATCGTCGCCACCTCGCTCGGGCTGGGGCTCGGGGTCTCCTACGACCCGAACGTCTTCAAGGTGCTGCCGGCGGGGATCTACATGCTGGTGGAGAACCCCATCTGCGCCGGCGGCATCACCGCCATCATCATGAACCTGGTGCTGCCCCAGAGCCGCAGACGCAAGGCGGCCGCCAATGCCGCCGAGGCGGTGGAGCTGATCCAGCTGAGCGACAAGCCCGACACCCGTTTTGCCACCCGGCCCATTCCGTCGGCCACCGCCCGCCAACAGGGGCTGGCGATGGACGAGGCCCAGGTGCGCGCCCCGCAAGTGGATCGCGGCTAACGAACAACAAGAGGGAATTGAGAGATGAAAAACGACAACTCCGTCAAGGCGGTGCGCGGCAGCTTCTTTGACATCACCCGGGTGGTGAGCCAGCCCGAGGAGATAGAGCCCAATGCCCGCCTCATCGAAGACGGCCTGCTGATCATCCGCAACGGCTGCATCGACTGGTTCGGCCAGTGGGAGGAGGGCCGTGATCGCATTCCGGCCCAGGTACGGGTGCGGGATTATCGCGGCAAGATGATAGTGCCCGGCTTCGTCGATACCCACATCCACTACCCGCAAAGCGAGATGGTGGGGGCCTATGGGGAGCAGCTGCTGGAGTGGCTCAACCGCCACACCTTCCCGGCCGAGCGGCGCTACAACGATCTCGAGTACGCCCGCGAGATGTCCACCTTCTTCATCAAGCAGCTGCTGCGAAACGGCACCACCACGGCGCTGGTGTTCGGCACCGTCCACCCCGAGTCGGTGGATGCCCTGTTCGAGGCGGCCAGTCGCATCAACATGCGGATGATCGCGGGCAAGGTGATGATGGATCGCAACGCGCCAGATTATCTGCTGGACACTGCCGAGAGCAGCTATGCGCAGAGCAAGGCACTCATCGAGCGCTGGCACGGCAATGGCCGTTTGCTCTACGCCATCACGCCGCGTTTTGCCCCCACCTCGACCCCGGCGCAGCTGGCGATGGCGAGACGACTGCGCGAAGAGTACCCGACCACCTATCTGCACACCCACCTGTGCGAGAACAAGGCCGAGATAGCCTGGGTGAAATCTCTCTTCCCAGAGCATCAGGGCTATCTCGACGTCTATCACCAGCACGGGCTCACCGGCCACAACTGCGTGTTTGCCCACTGCGTCCATCTGGAAGAGCAGGAGTGGGATTGCCTGAAGGAGACCGGCTCCACCATCGCCTTCTGCCCCACCTCCAACCTCTATCTGGGCAGTGGCCTCTTCAAGCTGCACAAGGCGTGGCACAAGCAGGTGAAGGTGGGGATGGGCACCGACATCGGCGCCGGTACCACCTTCAACATGCTGCAGACCCTCAACGAGGCCTACAAGGTGATGCAGTTGCAGGGCGAGCGGCTCTCGGCCTATCAGGCCTTCTACCTGGCCACCCTGGGCGGCGCCCATGCGCTGGGGCTGGACGAGCAGATCGGCAGCTTCGCGGTGGGCAAGGAGGCGGATTTCGTGGTGCTCGACCCGGTCGCCACCCCGTTGCAGCAGCTGCGCTACGACAACTCCACCACCTTGCGCGACAAGCTGTTCGTGCTGCTGACCCTGGGGGATGACAGATCCATCTATCGCACCTACGTGGATGGTCAGCTGGTGCACGAGCGGGGTTGATCCGGTTTTCAAAGCAGAGGGGCGGGCATGCTCGCCCCGGGAACACGGCAGCAGGGACCAGCGTGGTGCCTGCGCCGCACGACAGGCGAGGCGCTTGCCCCGCCACAGCAGGTGAAATGGCCCGGTTTTTTTAGACGGCAAGTCAAACGTTTGCCTTGCCTGCCAACCCCATGATGCCGGCGACCGTGGCAGCAGAGATCCACGGCACCGACCGCCATTTCGTCACGACACATTCAGGGATGCAGGAAGGAGTCGGCCATGAGCCAGACAAGCAGGATAAACGAGATGGACGGGGCAGTTGCGGACAAAGGGGCGGCGGCGGGACGACAGCCCGCCGGCGGCGCGCTTGATCGCTACTTCATGATCAGCGAGCGGGGCAGCAATGTGCGCCAGGAGGTGCTGGCGGGGCTCACCACCTTTCTCGCCATGGTCTATTCGGTGATCGTGGTGCCCAGCATGCTCGGCAAGGCGGGCTTTCCCCCCGGCGCCGTGTTCGTGGCCACCTGTCTGGTGGCAGGCTTTGGTTCGCTGCTGATGGGGCTCTGGGCCAAGCTGCCGATGGCCATCGGCTGCGCCATCTCGCTTACCGCCTTTACCGCCTTCAGCCTGGTGCTGGGGCAGCAGATCGCCATCCCGGTGGCGCTCGGCGCCGTCTTTCTGATGGGGGTGCTGTTTACCGCCATCTCGGTGACCGGAGTGCGCAGCTGGATCCTCGACAACCTGCCGATGGGGATTGCCCACGGCACCGGCATCGGCATCGGGCTCTTCCTGCTGCTGATCGCCGCCAACGGGGTGGGGCTGGTGATCAAGAACCCGCTGGAGGGGCTGCCGGTGGCGCTGGGGGCCTTCACCTCCATGCCGGTCATCATGTCTCTCATCGGGCTGGCGGTCATCGTCGGGCTGGAGAAGCTCAAGGTGCCGGGCGGGATCCTCTTGGTGATCATCGCCATCTCCATTTTCGGTCTCATCTTCGATCCGGCGGTCAAGTACCAGGGGTTGTTCGCCATGCCGAGCCTCGCCGACGAGCAGGGCAAGTCCCTCATCTTCAGCCTGGACATCATGGGGGCGCTCTCGCCGCTGGTGCTGCCAAGCGTGCTGGCGCTGGTGATGACGGCGGTGTTTGATGCAACCGGCACCATTCGCGCCGTGGCGGGGCAGGCCAATCTGCTGGACAAGGATGGCCACATCATCAACAGCGGCAAGGCGCTCAGCGCCGACTCCATCAGCAGCATCTTCTCCGGTCTGGTGGGGGCCGCGCCGGCCGCCGTCTACATCGAATCGGCGGCGGGCACCGCGGCAGGCGGCAAGACCGGTCTCACCGCCACCGTGGTGGGGGTCTTGTTCCTGTTGATGTTGTTCCTCTCGCCGCTCTCCTACCTGGTGCCGGCCTATGCCACCGCACCGGCATTGATGTACGTGGGTCTCTTGATGCTGAGCAACGTCGCCCGACTCGACTTCGATGACTTCGTCGGGGCCATGTCCGGCCTGCTGTGCGCCGTCTTCATCGTGCTCACCTGCAACATCGTCACCGGCATCATGCTGGGCTTCAGCGCCCTGGTGATCGGCCGCATCTGCTCGAAGGAGTGGCGCAAGCTCAACGTCGGCACCGTCATCATCGCCCTGGCGCTGGTGCTCTTCTACGCTGGCGGCTGGGCCATCTAGTCCGCATCGCGTCCTTCTCTATCGCGGGGCCAGCCTCTCTTGGCCGGCCCCGCCCTTCAAACCGCACTCATACCATTTTGATAACGGGGCTTACCAGATTGATAACGCCGCCGACCACTGGCGCCGCCGAGTCCTCCATGGGCTGCTGCTGCGGGGCTGGCCACGGCCATGACGGAGAGCCTGATGGGCGCCGGATGGGATCTTCTTCACACTTCTTCCCTTTGCTCGCCGCCTTTGCCCCCCGGTTGGCCCGCCTTGCCGGAAACGGGCGCATATCTTGCTGTTTTTTATACCGGTTCTGATTTTTTCTGCCTGACAAAGGACTTGCATATGTCCATAGGATTACCGCTCAAGCGGGTGGATGCCGAGGCCAAGGTGACCGGCAGCGCCCGCTACACCGACGACAACATCATGCTCGGCATGCGCCACGCCAAGTACGTGCGAAGCCATATCGCCCACGGCAAGGTGCTCACCATCGATGCCAGCGAGGCGCTGGCCCTGCACGGGGTCGAAGCCGTGTTCACCCACGAGGATGTGCCCACCACCTGTTTTCGTACCGCCGGTCACGCCTGGTCCCTCGATGAGACCAAGCGGGACGTGAAAGACCGGCGCCTGCTCACCGACCATGTGCGTCACTTCGGCGATGGCGTCGCCATCGTGGTGGCCCGCGATCCCCTGGTTGCCGAGAAGGCCGCCGCCCTGGTCAAGGTGACCTACGAGCCGCTGCCGGTGATGACGGATGCGGCCAGCGCCCTGGCCGAGGGGGCCTATCCCATACACCCAACCGGCAACCTGCTGCGCCAGAGCCAGATCCGGGCGGGGGAACCGGAGCAGGCCATCGCCGCCGCCGACTTGCAGTTCAAGGGGCACTACCAGACGCCGGTGGTGCAGCACTGCCATCTGGAGACGGTCACCTGCTACGCCTACATGGATCAGCCGGACCACATCATCGTCGTCAGCAGCACCCAGATCCCCCAGATTGTGCGCAGCCGGGTGGCCAAATCCCTCGGCCTGCCCTGGTCGAGCGTGCGGGTGATTAAGCCCTACATGGGCGGCGGTTTTGGCAACAAGCAGGATGTGCTGGAAGAGCCGATGGCGGCGTTTCTGAGCTACCAGCTCGGTGGCGTGCCGGTCAAGGTGACCCTGAGCCGGGAGGAGTGCTTCTTTGCCTCCCGCACCCGCCACGGCTTTGCCATCGACGGCACCCTCGGCATCAGCCGGGATGGCACCCTCAAGGGGTATCAGCTGGACGTGCTCTCCAACACCGGCGGCTATGCCTCCCACGGCCACTCCATCGCCAGCGCCGGCGCCAACAAGATAAGCTACCTCTATCCGCGCAGCGCCTTTGGCTATGACGCCAAAACCTTCTACAGCAACCTGCCCACCGCCGGTGCCATGCGCGGTTACGGCGCGCCGCAGGTGGTGTTTGCCCTCGAATGCATGCTGGACGATGCCTGCGCCGAGTTGGGTCTGGATCCGCTTGCGGTGCGCATCGCCAACGTGGCCCGCGAAGGGGACGTCAATCAGGTCAACCAGAAGACCATCTACAGCGCAGGGCTCCCTGAGTGTCTGCGTCGGGGCGGCGAGCAGTTCCAGTGGGAGCGGCTCAAGGCCGAGTGTCTGGCACAGGATCCGGCGAGCCGGGTACGACGCGGCATCGGGGTGGCCTGCTTCAGCTACGGCTCCAACACCTATCCGGTGGGGGTCGAAATTGCCGGCGCCCGTATGCTGCTCAATCAGGATGGCACCGTCAATCTGCAGATCGGCGCCACCGAGATAGGACAGGGATCGGACACCGTCTTTGCCCAGATGGCGGCCCAGACCTTGGGCATTCCGTTTGAGCAGATCCGGGTCATTTCGACCCAGGATACCGACATCACCGCCTACGATCCGGGCTCGTTCGCCTCGCGCCAGAGCTATGTGGCGGCCCCCGCCATCCATCAGGCGGCGCTGCAGTTGCGGGCCCGCATTTTGTCGCTGGCAGCCCAGCTCTGCCATCAGGATGTGGGGTCGCTCACCCTGATCGACGGTTACGTGGTGCTGGCCGGTGCGCCGGACAAGGTGCTGATAAGCGTCGCCGAGGTATCGGTCAACGCCTATTACCACCTCACCATCGGCGGCCAGATCACCTCGGAGGTCTCCCACAAGACCACCACCAACCCGCCCAGTTTTGGCTGCACCTTCGTCGATCTCAGTGTCGACATCGATCTCTGCAAGGTGACCATCAACCGCATTCTCAACCTGCACGATGCGGGCAAGATCCTCAACCCGCAGCTGGCGGAGGGGCAGGTGCACGGCGGCATGGGGATGGGGATCGGCTGGTCCCTGTTCGAGGAGATGATCATCGACGCCAAGACCGGCGTGGTGCGCAACCCCAACCTGCTCGACTACAAGTTCCCCACCATGCTGGACTTGCCCGAGCTTGAATGCGATTTCGTGCAGACCTACGAGCCCCAGTCGGTCTATGGCCATAAATCCCTGGGGGAACCGCCCATCATCTCGCCGGGCCCGGCGATCCGTAACGCCATTCGCATGGCGACCGGGGTCGCCATCAACGAGCTGCCCATCACCCCCAAGACCCTGTTTCGGGAGTTTGTCGCGGCGGGTCTGATTGGCGAGGGAGCAGGGGAGGAGCAACGCCATGTTTGATATTGCCCGTTACTACAAGGCCCACAGCGTGGCCGAGGCAATCGCCTTGCGCCAGGCCGACCCAGAGGCGCGCCTCTTGGCCGGTGGCACCGATGTGATGATCCAGCTCCATCACCTCAACGCAGCCTATCGTCATATCGTCGATATTCACGACTTGCCCGAACTCAAGGGGGTGAGCGAGCTGGCCGACGGCTCTATTCGCATCGGCTCTGGCACCACCTTTACCGAGCTCATCGAAAACGAGCTGGTGCAGCGCCGCCTGCCGATGCTGGCCGAGGCCGCCGCCACCATCGCCGGCCCGCAGATCCGCAACGTGGCCACCTATGGCGGCAACATCTGCAACGGCGCCACCAGTGCCGACTCGGCGGCGCCTACGGTTGCGCTGGAGGCCGAGCTGGAAATCGCCGGCCCCGATGGCACGCGCCGCATCCCCATCGCCGGATTTCATACCGGCCCGGGCAAGGTGGCGCTGCAACCGGCGGAAATCCTGGTGGCGTTTCACTTTGCCCCGGACGCGCACCCCCAGGTGGGCTCCCACTACTTCAAGTACGCCATGCGGGGTGCCATGGATATCGCCACCATCGGCTGCGCCGCCTACTGCCAGATTGAGGATGGCCACTTCAAATGCCTGCGGCTGGCCTACGGGGTGGCGGCACCGACACCGGTGCGCACGCCTCACGCGGAAGCCGCGGCCGAGGGGCAACCCCTGACTCGCGCCACGCTGGCCGCGATTGCCGAGGCGGTGGTGGCCGATGTGGCGCCGCGCTCCTCCTGGCGGGCGGAGAAAGCCTTTCGCCTGCACCTGATCAAGACCCTGGCGCAGCGGGTGATCACCTGCGCCGTCGAACGTGCCGGAGGCAAAATTCTATGATGCAACCGCAAACCTGTCCCGCCGTGGAAATCCAGTGCGAAATCAACGGCAAGCCTTACTGCTACGCTGTGTCCCCCAATATGTCGCTGCTCCACTTCCTGCGCGGCCAGGGGCTGATCAGCGTGAAAGAGGGGTGCAGTGTCGGTGAGTGCGGCGCCTGTACCGTGCGGGTGGATGGCACCGCCATCGACAGCTGCCTCTATCTGGCGGTATGGGCCGATGGCAAATCCATTCGCACCGTGGAGGGGGAGCGTAAGGGGAATCAGCTCTCCGATGTGCAGCAGGCCTTCATCGACGAGGGGGCAGTGCAGTGTGGTTTTTGTACCCCGGGCCTTGTGATGGCGAGCGCCGCCCTGCTCGACAAGACAGATCGCCGACCCTTGACCGAGGCGGAGATCCGCCGAGGCCTGTCGGGGAATCTGTGTCGCTGCACCGGTTATCAGAACGTGGTGCGGGCGGTGAAGAAGTGCTGCAAGGGGTGACGGAGTCGCCCCTCGATGAGCCTTGCAAACCGTCGTTCGGCACTGACATGACGGCGCCTGAAATAGGCTGGGAGGTTATTTTCACCCCGCCGCTCAAGCGTGCATCTGGTTATTTTGGGCGGGCAATGGGGGGCACCCATCCGGTGTCGCTTACCAGATCGCCTAATTAATAAACAGGCTGCTGCGTGCGGCAGCTGGTGGGGTGGCAAGCGACTGTTTTTACGCGATATGTCAGCTTGTGTCGCCATCTTGTGCGCCCCTTTTGCCTATTGGCGGCAGCAAATACCGGCGGGCGGGAAATAACGGAAAATAGTGGCAAGGGGTCTGAAAAAAGCCCCCTTTTTTGTCACCTGGTCGCAACATTTTTCTGTAATTGTTAGCCAGCTCGCGGTGACCCTTCGCGCAAACGGGCAGAGTAGGCGCCATGGTCGGCAAAGGCCGCCATGATGCGCAATCAGGGTTGTAATCAGGTGCTGCGGCCCGTCTGGCGGGGCGCAAAACATAACATCAAAAAGAAAAAGGAAACTGGCATGTCAGGAAGACACTCTCTGGTAGCGCTGGCCGTCGGGCTGGCGCTGGCGGGACCGGCACAGGCACAGCTGCTCATCAGCGAATACCTGGAAGGCTCGGGCAACAACAAGGCGGTGGAGCTGAGCAACCTCGGCAGCGACCTTGTCGATCTCTCCCAATATCGGTTGGCGCTCTACGCCAACGGCAAACCCATCAGCGAATCACCCACCAACAGTCTGGCGCTGCAAGGCACGCTGGCCCCTGGCGCCACCTTGGTGCTGGCCAACCCCTCCGCCAGCAGCGAGATCCTGGCCAAGGCCAACCGCACCAGCGGCAACCTGGTGTTCAACGGTGACGACGCTCTGGTGCTCTATCGCGGCAGCGAGATAGTGGACAGCTTCGGCCAGGTGGGGGTGGATCCGGGCTCGGCCTGGGTGTCGGGCGGCGTCTCGACCCTGGACATGACCCTGCGCCGCAAGGCCACCGTCACCATGGGTCGGACTGATGCAACCGCCCCCTTCGATCCGGCGCTGGAATACGTGGCCGCCCCGAAAGATGACGGCAGTGGCCTGGGTTGCAGCGGCGATGGTCCCTGCGATGGTACCCAGCCGCCCGCCTTCGTCTGCCCGGTGGACAGCCTGGTGCCGGTGCCCGCCATTCAGGGCCCCGGCACCAGCAGCCCGCTGGTGCCGGCCGGCAAGTTCGAGTCCGAACAGGCCTACGCCACCCGCGGCGTGGTGACCCAGGTAGTCAGCGGCCTCTACAAGGGCTTCTTCATTCAGGATGAGCAGGGGGATGGCGATCCGGCCACCTCCGACGGCCTCTTCGTTTACAGCACCAAGGCCAATGCTGCCGTCGTGCCGGGGGCCGAAGTGTGCGTCTCTGGCAAGGTGAAGGAGTATTTCAACCAGACCCAGCTCAACGCCGACGAGCTGGTGGTGACCCGGCCGCTGGGGGCCATCCCGGCCGCGGTGGATCTGCTGCCGGTGGCGGGCGAGAGCCTGAGCCAGCTGCTGGAGCGTCACGAGGGGATGCAGGTACGGCTGGTGCCGGGCTCCAGCCTGGTGGTGACCCGCAACTTCAGCTTCGATTACGACGGCAAGCGCAACAACCTGGTGCTGGCCTATGGCGCGCCGCTCATCAAGTCGACCCAGAAATTTGCCGCCATGAGCCAGGAGGCGAGCAACTGGGCCCTGCGCAACCAGCAGAACCAGCTGGTGGTGGAGACCGACGCCAAGGCGCCGGATGGCGTGCTGCCCTGGTTCCCCGGCTTCAACGCCGAGTACGGTTACCTGCGCATCGGCGACAAGCTCAACGGGCTGGAAGGGGCGCTTGGCTACTCCTACAACCTGTTCCGACTGGTGGCCAGCAACCGCATTGGCGCCAGCCAGATAGATCACAGTGGCTGGGATCGGGTGGAAACGCCGGAACTTGCCGAGGCGGGGGATCTGCGGGTCGCCAGCTTCAATGTGCTCAACTTCTTCACCACGGTCGTGGGGGGCGATGCCAACCCCACCGGCAGCAACCGGGGCGCCCCGACGGTGGCGGAGTTCGAGCTGCAGCGCACCAAGATCGTCAGCGCCATCACCCGCCTCAATGCCGATGTGGTGGGGCTGATGGAGATAGAGAACAACGGCTACGGTGACAACTCCGCCATCGCCAACCTGGTGGCGGCCTTGAACGCTGCCCAGCCGGATGAGGCGGATCACTACCGCTGGATTGCCTCGCCGGATGGCAAGCCGATTGGCACCGACGCCATCACGGTGGGGCTGATCTACCGACCCGCCAAGGTGACCCCGGAGGGGGCCGCCAGCCTCATCGCGCTGCCGGTGCAGCAGGCCGAGGCGGTGGATGCCAGCGGCAAGCCGGTGACCATCAACCAGGGGATGCGCGAGTCGCTGGTGCAGCGCTTCAGCTCGCCCAAGGGGGATGCGCCGCTGACCTTGGTGGTCAACCACCTCAAGTCCAAGGGTTCCGCCTGCTTCGAAGATTACCCCGACTACGCCACTGCCGATCCGCTGGATGGCCAGGGCCACTGCAATGCGCTGCGGGTCTCCGCCGCCAAGGTGCTGGGAGAACAGCTCAAGGATTTGGCCGGGGATCTGCTGCTCATTGGCGACATGAACGCCTACGGCATGGAGGATCCGATCCGGGTGCTGACCGACTATGATCCGGCTGCCCAGGCGCGCCAGATCATGAGCGCCTCCTTCACCACCCTGGCGGGTCAGCCCTTCGAGGAGAGCGGCAGCGTCCTTGGCAAGGGGTATGGTCTGGTGAACCTCAACACCCGCTTCCACGGCACCGACACCTACTCCTACAGCTACGAAGGGGAGCTCGGCAACCTGGATCACGCCCTGGCAAACCCGAGCCTCGCGGCCAAGGTGATCGGCATCGAGGATTGGCACATCAATTCCGCCGAGAGCAACTTCTTCGAGTACGGCACTAAGTACAGCGGCCAGCTGGCGAAATCCGAAGGGCCCTTCAGCGCCTCGGATCACGATCCGGTGCTGGTGGCCATCCAGTATCCGCTGCCACCCGCCGGGGTATTGAGCCTCGAGAGCGCCGCTGCCAATGTGGAGGAGGGCAACACCCTGGCCTTGAGCGTGGCGCGCCGCGACGGCAGCTATGGGGAGGTCAGCGTCAGCTACCGCATTGCCTACGGCAGCGCCGATGCCAACGACGTGGCACCGCTCACCGGCACCCTGCACTGGGCCGCCGGGCAGAGCGACAGTCAGACCATCAGCATCCCGGTGAAGAGCGACACCCTGCGCGAAGGGGACGAGACCTTTACCCTGGAGCTGTTTGACCCGAGTGGCGCGACCCTGGGCGAGCAGCACCAGACCCTGGTGACCATCAAGGACAAGCTGGCGCCGTCCACCATCTCGCTGGCGCGCGCCAGCCTGACGGTGAACGAGGGGCAGTGGTTTGCCGAGATCCCGCTGGTGCGCAGTGGCGATCTGAGCAAGCCGGCCCGGGCCCGGGTGGCCCTTGACGGGGTCACTGCGCGCTGGGGGCTGGATTTCCTGCCCTGGTTCGGCCAATCGGTGAGCTGGGCCGCAGGCGAGGGGGGCAGCAAGTCGGTCAAGGTGCTGATCATCGATGACTGGTTTGTCGAGCCGACCGAGCAGTTCAAGGTGAGCCTGGCTGCATTGCAAGGTGGCCAACCGGGTAACCTGCAGGAGACCCGGGTCGACATTCTGGACAACGACAAGTCCTGGTGGCCCTTCGGTCGCCACTGAGGATGATTGAGCAATAAGAAAGGGGCCTGCGGGCCCCTTTCTGTTGTTTCTGTTATCGGCCAGGAGCGCCAAAAACAGCGAGGCCCATCACCAGGATGGGCCTCTGAGCGGGACAGGCTGACGGGATCAGCTGCCGCTCTGGGGGCCGTCGATCACCAGCTTGCCATCCTTGACCGGGATGGTGGCGCCGGGGGCCTTGTTCATGCGGATCACCCCTTCCTGACCGGCGAGGCGGTAGGTGACGTCATAACCCAGGGTGCGGGTGCTGCTCTCTTGCACCGTCTTGCAGCGCTGCTCGGTGGTGGTGTAGGTATCACCGGCCTGCATGTTGCCCTGCACCTGGTTGCCGGCATAGCCCCCCGCCACGGCACCCGCGGCGGTTGCCACCTTCTTGCCGTTGCCGCCACCAAACTGGTTGCCAAGCACGCCGCCCAGCGCCGCGCCAACCACGGTACCCAGGATCTTGTGCTCGTCCTGCACCGGCTTGCGGTGGGTCACGGTGACGTTGCGACACTCCTGACGGGGGGTCTTGATGGTCTCGGTCACCGCTTTGCTGGCCAGCACTTCGGCGAACTGAGGCTGTGATGAAAACAGGGATCCGCTGGCGGCGGCTGACAAGGCCAGCGCAGAGGCCACACCGATCCCGACTCCTGCCAACATGGATTTGTTCATTCTCTCTTCTCCTCAAATGCATCACGGGATGCGTCTCTTGCTTGCGGTCATCTTGGCACAAGGGCAAGGAGGCACAAGGCAAAGCCGGTACGGGCACGACAGCCCCTGACTACACCGAAAAGAGCCTCGTCAAAAAGGTGTCGGGCTTTGGCGACAAGGGGCGGGATGAAGGCAGCAAAAGCGATCTGCGAGTGGCATTTTGCGATTCAGATGGGCCTATTTTCCCATTTTGCGCCAATCTGCTGCCACCACCGGTTGGCGCAGTGGCAAACAAGGGGGGCCTAGTCGTCAACAAGGGCCAGTCAAGGCGCGCCAACCGCTTGATAAATCACTGTTGCCAGGATGGCTGGCGGCCGATAACAGATCACGGCAAGCATTATGCTTGCTCTGTTGGCAGAGAGGATCAATCGCGCGTCTCTGGCGGCCCGCACCAATGTGAGCCGGCAGGCGCCACCCGCAGTCAGGCCAGTTCGGCTGCGGTTATCCGGTCAGCAAGGGGGTTCATATGTCGATGCTGCCAAGATGGATACAACCGGCTGTGCAGGCCGGCATCATCACCCAGGAACAAGCCCAGCGGTTGCTGGACTCCCTCTATCAACCCCTCTGTGAGACGGCGCAGGAGCTGCCCGCCGACCTCGCCGACATCAGCCTCAAGCTGTTCTGTTTTCGCCAGCAGCACAGGGTGCGCCACTAGTTCCCCCGGATCTGCGCCCTGGATAAGGCATGACCCCCGCCTAGGCGGGGGTCATGTGCGCTAGATCAGCATCACTTGCGCTACCAGCATCAGGGCACCAAAGCCCAGCACGAAGCCCACCATGGGCAGCACGAACCTGACCCATTGGTTGAACTGGATGCCGAGCATCTGCAGGGTGACCAGCACCAGTCCGGTGGGGGCCAGGAACAGCATGGCGTACTGCCCCCAGTTGTAGGCCGACACCACTATGTAGCGCGGGATCATCACGGTATCCGCCAGCGGTGCCATGATGGGCATGGAGAGCACCGCCAGCCCAGAGGAGGAGGGCACCACCAGCCCCAGCAGGGTGAACACCAGCATCTGGGCCACCGCAAACACGGCGCCGTGCATGCCGGCCACCAGACTGGAGGCATAGGCCAGGATGGTGTCCGAGATCATCCCCTGATCCAGCACCAGATTGACCCCCCGCGCCAGCCCGATGATGAGCGAGACGGCCACCAGCTCGGACGCCCCCTGAGTGAAGGCCTCGACCGCCTCTTTCTCCTTGAGGCCGGAGATGAAGATAATGACGATGGCGACGGCCAGGAAGGAGGCCGCCATCTGCGGGAACCACCAGCCAGCCATTGAGACGCCCCACACCATCAGGGGGAAGGCGAGGATGAACAAGGTCAGGATGATCTTGCGGCGCAGGGTGAAGGGGACCCCTTCATCGAGGGAGCCCTCTTTCAGGAAGCGGGCCCGAAAGCTCTCTCTGTCTTCATAGGTGTAGGAGAAGGCCGGGTTGGCCTTGATCTTCTTGCAGTACCAGTAGAGATAACCGATCACCACCAGGGTGCCCACCAGACAGCCGACGGCGCGAAAGCTCAGCCCCTCGGTAAAGGGGATGCCGGCGGCGTTGGAGGCGATCACCACCGAGAAGGGGTTGATGGTGGAGAAAGTGGTGCCCATGGAGGCGGCAAGGAAGATGGCCCCCACGCAGACGATGGCGTCATAGCCGAGCGCCAGAAAGATGGGCACCAGGATGGGATAGAAGGCGACGGCCTCTTCCTCCAGTCCGCAGGTGGTGCCCCCCAACGCCATCACCAAGCAGACCAGCGCCACAAACAGGAACTCGTTGCCGCGGGTCTTGCGCGACAGCGCCACCAGCCCCGCATTGAAGGCACCGGTCTTGTTGATGACGCCGATCAGCCCCCCCAGCACCAGGATGAAGACGATGATGTCGGCCCCCTCTATGGTGCCCTTGACCATGCTCACCGCCACGTCGGAAAGCCCCTTCGGCGCCTGGGCCAGCCGCTCATAGGTACCGGGGATGGCGATGGGCTTGCGGATGGTGCCATTGACGAACTGCTCCACCCCGATATTGATGTCGAGTCTGGTCAGTTCATCCTGAGTGGCGGGCACTCGCCGGGTTTCCCCTTGCGGCGTATTGATGGTCAGCATATGGCTGGCGGCATTATAAGAGAGCTTGGCATAGGCACCCGCCGGAATTATCCAGGTGAGGGCGATGGCCAACAACATGATCAAAAACAAAATGGTAAACGCGGTGGGAAATTGTCTGCGGGTCTGGGTATTCGGCTCGGCACACATAAAATGCTCCTCGATAAAGCAGGTTCGGGCTCGGCGGAATATCGGGTCGATAGGGTTCCTTCGTCATGCAGTGGGAGTGCGCAAACTCACTAGTTGTAGCGCATCGTATGGCGAGAAATCTGGCCTGATATTGAACATCCGGTAGATTGTTTCACCAGGAAACCATAACCCGCCGAGGGGAGGCATGAATAGCGCTGCGGGCCTGCTTTATGGAAGCCGTCACAAAATATATTTCATGAGGAATCTGTCATTAATTTTATAGCAATAAGCGGATGCACTTTTTTATGCCATAAATATCCATCTGGCGATATTTGGAAATATATCGATATCGGCAAGCCTGCAACCAGATATGGCCAGCTTGCATGCAAGCATCAGCATATTCATTATTTGCCGGGTTTTATGCCGAGGATATTGGCCGTCGACATTTGTCGCTGAAAAAACAGGCACCAGCATGCAGCTCGGTCAGATTCGCGGCGCCAGCACCGCGCCTCTAAGACGTTTTGCTAATACCTGTGGCCATCACCTCGCGCTAGGCTGTGATCCCCGATACGAGCACCCTCTGGCAGGACGCCAGAGGGTGGTTGCCGGCGCTCCCGGGAGCGCACCGCTTTTGCTACCTGTGAGGAAGGAACCCGATGACAGAGCAGAACATCTATCAGCGCGATCTGGAAAAAAATCCCGCCAATTACCAGGCGCTGACCCCCATCAGCTTTCTGGGGCGGACCGCCCAGGTCTACCCCGACTATCCGGCGCTGATCCACGGCCCCCTGCGCCAGAGCTGGGCCCAGACCGAGCGACGCTGCCGCCAGCTGGCCTCGGCCCTTCGCCGCCGCGGCATCGGCGAGGGGGATACCGTCTCCATCGTCGCCCCCAATACCCCGGCCATGTTCGAGGCCCACTTCGGGGTGCCCATGAGCGGTGCCGTGCTCAACACCATCAACACCCGGCTCGATGCCGAGTCGATGGCCTTTATCTTCCAGCATGCCCAGAGCAAGGTGGTGCTGGTGGACCGGGAATTCGGCGCCGTGGTGCGCAAGGCGCTGGCATTGATTGAACTCGCGCCGCTGCTCATCGCCATCGACGATCCCCTCTACCGGGAGGGGGAGCTGGTCAGCGACCTTGACTATGAGGGGTTTCTTGCAGAGGGCAATGGGGATGAGCCAGGCTGGCTGCCGCTAGATGAGTGGCAGGCGATTTCCCTCAACTACACCTCCGGCACCACCGGCAACCCCAAGGGGGTGGTCTATCACCATCGCGGCGCCCACCTCAATGCGGTCAACAACGTGCTCTCCTGGGAGTTGCCCAAGCACAGCGTCTATCTCTGGACCCTGCCGATGTTTCACTGCAACGGCTGGTGCTTCCCCTGGACCCTGGCGGCGACGGCCGGGGTCAGCGTCTGCCTGCGCCATGTGCAGGCGGCGGCCATCTATGAGGCGCTGCACGAGCACAAGGTGACCCATTTTTGCGCCGCCCCCATCGTACTCAACATGCTCAACAACGCCGATCCGGCCCTCAAACGCGGGCTCGACCACCCCATCAAGGCGATGACGGCAGGGGCGGCGCCCCCCGCCACCGTGATCGCCGGCATGGAGGCGATGGGGATCGCCGTGACCCACGTCTACGGCCTCACCGAAACCTATGGCCCCTGCGTGCTGTGCGAGCCGCAGCAGAGCTGGCAGGGGCAGGATGCCACCACGTTGTCGCGTCTCAAGGCGCGCCAGGGTGTTGCGTCACCGCTGCAGGGAGAGATGCGGGTAATCAACCCGGTCAGCGGCGAGCCGGTCCCCCGGGATGGCAAGACCATGGGCGAAATCGTGCTGCGCGGCAATGTGGTGATGAAGGGCTATCTCAAGAACCCGGTCGCCAGCGCCGAGGCGATGGCGGAGGGGTGGTTTCGCAGCGGCGATCTGGCGGTATGGCACCCGGACGGTTACGTGGAGATCAAGGACAGATCCAAGGACATCATCATCTCCGGCGGGGAGAACATCTCCAGTCTGGAGGTGGAGGATGTACTCTATCGCCATCCCGATGTGGACGAGGTGGCGGTGATAGCCATGCCGGACGAGAAGTGGGGGGAGGTGCCCTGCGCCTTCGTCAAGCTCAAGGAGGGGCGCGAACTCACCCAGGCCGAACTCATTGCGTTTTGCCGCGAGCAGATGGCCCACTTCAAGGCACCCAAGCGCATCATCTTCACCCCGCTGCCGAAAACCTCCACCGGCAAGGTGCAGAAATTTATGCTGCGCCAGCAGCTGGGGTAGGAGCTAGCCACTCTCATCCCAAGTTTTGAGTTGGTGCCATTTTGCCTGGAGCAAAATGGCACCAAACTTCTATGTCCATCAAACTCTTTCGGAGCTCACTCTGGTAATATCCTGCTCAATATCGAGGCAGGAAAATATTATGACGCGTGCAGAGTTTAATTGGGAAAACTCCATTGCATGGAGTGGTCCGGGGGCCATTGAAGGAGTGCAGGATACTCTCGCGGGAGATCGACTGGATCGCGCTCGCTATGCCGAATTTCTGACCAATTATCTGGCGACAGAGGGCAAACAGCGCAACTATGTGTTGAACCTCAATGCCGAATGGGGGGCAGGCAAAACCTGGTTTATCAAGCGCTGGTATATGGAGCTGAAACAGCACTATCCCACCGTCTATATCGATGCTTGGCAGCAGGACTTTTCTGATGATCCCTTATTGACGGTGATCTCTTCGATTATTGACCAGCTAAAGCATGTTGCAGGTAAAGAGAACCCTATTCCCGAGAGAATGCGTCAGCGTTTGTTGGGATTATTTAAGGTCGGCGGCAAACTGGCATTGAAAGCGGCCATTAAGAAGGCTGGATTGGAAGAAGATGATTTTTCTCTGGAAGGGGATGATGCCAATCAGCTGGTAGATGCCTTATGCAGTAATCAGAAAGAGCGTTATGAATCTATCCAGTATCTTAAACAAGAGATACGGCAATGGGTGGAAGGGGCTGTTGGATTAGGTAATGGAGATCTTGATTATCCCGCTTTTATTTTGATTGATGAACTGGATCGCTGCCGCCCCTCCTATGCGGTAGAAATGCTGGAAACAATCAAGCATATATTCGACATTCCCAAAGTTGTTTTTGTATTGGCAACGGATACAGAGCAATTGCAACATGCAGTGAAGGTGATTTACGGCGCTGATTTTGATGCACATACATATTTAAGTCGTTTTTTTAGTAGGCGCTTTAGCTTGTTAGCTGGTTCAAAACGACATTTTATAGAAAGTAATTTATCTAATAGTGTACTTGTAGATCATTCTTTTGATAATGTTTGGCCTTAAGGGTTAAATATAGAAGCTATTATCACAGTATTGTCATCCATATCTGATGCATGCCACTTATCTTTGCGAAGTACAGAGAAGTTAATTGACCGTATGACATTGGTACTTTTAAATTTAGAGAAAGACGATATTAATGTAGTCTTCTTGGCTTATATGCTTGCATTACATGAGATAAAACCATCCGATTATGAAATGATAATCACAATGGCAAGAAGCAGACAGAAACTGGCAAATGTAAAGATGCAGGAAATAAAACCAAAGGCATTAAATGAACTGCAAGGCTCAATATATCTCTCCATGAGAGCAGTGCAGGGAGTCGAATTTGTTGCTGGTGAATACAGTATTCAAATTGAAAATTTAATCAGAGACTATCTTTGGAGTTATCTTGGTGAACACAATAATGCATCTGTTCATCTATTAGAACAAAATAAAATTTTAATTGATCAGCATTCTCGATTTAATAGAGATGAGCACTGCGAGGCTCTGAAGTATTACATTTTAAATGCAGAGCTATATGAAAAATCCAGATTAGATATGTCGGTATATAGAAACTGGGTTGAGTTAGCGATGTCATTTGACTGAGCTTAACGGGCTGAATAGCCCGTTAAGCAATAAGAAAATTTATTTATTATGCCGTTCATAAAGCCGCTGAACGACATCCTGCAATCCCAGCCCCTCATTTTGCAGCAGCACGGTCAGGTGATAGAGCAGATCGGCGGATTCGTTGATAAGTTCCTCCCGATCCTTGGCCATGGCGGCCAGCGCCACTTCGACGCCCTCTTCACCCACCTTCTGGGCGATGCGCTTGGTGCCCTTTGCATAGAGGCTGGCGGTGTAGCTGGTGGCCGGATCCGCGCCTTTGCGTGCTGCCAGGATCTGCTCGAGCTCGGCCAGGAAGCCAAGGGGCGGTACAGGGTGACCGTCAAAGCAGGAGGGATTGCCCAGATGGCAGGTGGGGCCGATGGGGTTGGCGGCGATCAGCAGGGAGTCCTGATCGCAGTCGGTGGTGATGGCGACCAGCTGGAGCACATGGCCCGAGCTCTCCCCCTTGGTCCAGAGGCGCTGCTTGCTGCGGCTGAAGAAGGTGACCTGGCCGCTGGCCTGGGTCTTTGCCAGTGCTTCGCGGGTCATAAAACCCTGCATCAGCACTTCGCCGCTGGCGGCATGCTGGACGATGGCGGGGATCATGCCGTCACATTTGGCCCAGTCCAGACGTTCGGCGAGCGGCTGCTCGTTGTTTACTGCTTGATTATTCACGGATGGCGACTCCTTCGGTTTTCAGCCAGCGTTTCAGTTCGGGAATGGGGATAAGGCCTTTGTGGAACACGGAGGCGGCCAGCGCCCCGTCCACGTCGGCGAGGGTGAAGGCATCGCGAAAGTGCTCCATGGCACCGGCACCGCCGGAGGCGATGAGCGGCACCTTGCAGACGGCCCGCACCAGCTTGAGCTGCTCGAGATCATAGCCCTGGCGCATGCCATCCTGATTCATCACGTTCAGCACGATTTCACCGGCGCCACGCTTTTGCACCTCCTCGACCCAATCGAGGGTATGCCAGGCGGTGGTGCGGGTGCGGCTCTCGTCACCGGTAAACTGCTTGACCTGATAGTGACCGCTCTGCGCATCAAAATAGGAATCGATGCCCACCACCACGCACTGCACGCCAAAGCGCTCGGCCAGTCGGGTGATGAGGGTGGGATCGGCCAGCGCCGGCGAGTTGATGGAGACCTTGTCGGCCCCGAATTCCAGGATCTGACGGGCATCCTCCACGCTCTTGATGCCGCCGGCGACGCAGAAGGGGATGTCGATGACCTCGGCCACCCGGCTTACCCAGCTCTTGTCCACCACCCGCTCATCGCTCGAGGCGGTGATGTCGTAGAACACCAGCTCGTCGGCCCCTTCGCTGGCGTAGCGGCGGGCCAGCTCGACGATGCCGCCCATCACCTCGTGATTACGAAACTGCACTCCCTTGACCACCACGCCATCTTTGACGTCGAGGCAGGGGATAATACGCTTTGACAACATGCTCGTTGCTCCATGTAAAGCACTGTTAAAACTAAGGTTGTTGCCAACGGGCCAGGGGCCCGGCGGCGAGTGAAAAAGGTGGCTTGCATGCTTTAACAGCGGGTTCCTGAGCGGGAAAAAGAGACCCGAAACGGGCGGCGTCTTCACTCGGGGGAGTACCACTATATGCACGACTTTATTCAGTGATTCAACCCTTTATCCAGCTTGCTCGCGCCCTGATGCCGGCTGGTGCCAGCCGGCGCCTGGCCGCTCAAGCCTGGCTGAGAGCCATCTGCTGCCAGCAGCTCACGAAGGGTGAGTAGGGCACCGTCAAAATCAAACACTTTCAGCTGGCGGGCCAGGATCTCACCTGGCGTCCCCAAGGTGAGCAGTAGGGGGGCCGCGTACTGCTCAAACAGCGGGATCACGGCGGTGTCGCTCTGCACCAGCAACTCCTCAATCTGGCGCAGCAACTGTTGTTGCCAGTGGTTGGCAAGCGGCGCGGCGCTCGCGGCGGGGCTGGGTTCTTCTTCCCCCAGCAGACTTGGCAGTTCGCTGAGGAGGCGGGCAATGGGGGCCATCCGCTCGGCCAGGGTCTGGCTGTTGTTGGCCAGATCCTGCTCCAGTTGTTGGCTCTGGGCGGCCAGTTCAACCAGCCCGAGGGTGCTGGCCACCCCGCGCAGGGTGTGGATCAGCCGGCTGGCGGCCGGCCTGTCGCCAGCATGTAGATGGCTCTCCAACTGCTGCATGTCCTGACTGTGCTCGCTGGCGAAGTGGTGCAGCAGGGCGACGTATTTGCTCTGGTTGCCCTGCAATGCCGCCAGCCCCTGTTGCAGATCCAGCCCGGGCAGATTTTGCAGGCGGGTGAGGGGGCCAGTCAGCTGGTCGGTTGTTCGCCGCTGGTATTTGGGGGCGGCGGCCGTGCTGTGGGGCAGCCACTGCTGCAGCGCCTCGAATAGCTTGGCGGGGGTCACCGGTTTGGCGATGAAGTCGTTCATGCCGGCGGATTCGCAGGCCTTTCTGTCCTCTTCGAAGGCACTGGCGGTCAGCGCCAGAATGGGGACCTGCTCCCAGCCTGGCAGGGCGCGGATGGCCCGGGTGGCGCTGTAGCCATCCATCAGCGGCATCTGTATGTCCATCAGGATGAGATCGAACGCGTGCTGGCTGACGCGCTCCAGCGCCTCCTGGCCATTGACCGCCGTCTCGATGACGAGGCCGCTGTTGTTGAGCAGCTCCAGCACCACCTCGCGGTTGATGGCGTTGTCCTCCACCAGCAATACCCTGGCGTGGTTGGCAAAGAACAGGGCCTGCTGCACCGTCTGCTCGAGCGCTGCCGGTTGCTGCGGTTCACCCTGACCCACCGCGAGGCGGGCGGTAAACCAGAAGCAGCTGCCCTTGCCAAGGGTGCTGGTGACCCCGACTTCCCCGCCCATCAGGGTGGCAAGCCGGCTGGTGATGGCAAGCCCAAGGCCGGTGCCGCCATATTTGCGGGTGGTGGAGACATCCGCCTGCTCGAAAGCCTGAAACAGCTTCTCGCTCTGCTCCGGGCTGATGCCGATACCGGTATCCTCCACCTCGAAGCGCAGCAGATAGCCGCCGGCAAGCGGGTGATCCACCCTGACTCGCAGGGTGACCGAGCCCTGTTCGGTGAATTTGATGGCGTTGGCCGCGTAGTTGAGCAGCGCCTGACGCAGGCGGGTGATGTCGCCGTGCACCCAGGCCGGGGTATCGCCGATGTCGACAATGATGGTGAGCCCCTTGGCGCGCGCCTGCTCGCTCATCAGAGCGCTGACGTTGTCCAGCATGGCGGTAAGGGAGAAGTCGCTCTGCTCCAGCGCCATCTTGCCCGCGTCGATCTTGGAGAGATCCAGGATGTCGTTGATGATGGTGAGCAGGTGCTGGGCGGCGTTGTCGATCTTCTCCAGTCGATCCTGCTGGGTGTGATCCGGCGTGTCGCGCTTGAGCAGGTAGGTGAGCCCCAAAATGGCGTTCATCGGGGTGCGGATCTCGTGGCTCATGTTGGCCAGGAAGGCACTCTTGGCGCGGTTGGCACTCTCCGCCCGTTGATGGGCCTGAGCCAGCTGCAGGGTGCGCTCGTTGACCATCTCCTCCAGGTGGTAGCGGTACTGATCGAGCTCCTCGCCGAGTTGCTTCTTCTCGGTGATGTCGGCCTGCACCGTCACATAGTGGGTGACGGCCCCGTTTTCCTGACGAATGGGAGAGACGGTGGCGAGCACCTGATAGTGGGAGCCGTCCTTGCGCCGGTTGATGAATTCGCCGTGCCAGCGCTGGCCGCGCTTGATAGCATCCCACAGGGCGATGTAGGTGGCCTTGGGGGTGAGGCCGGAGCGCAGCAGAGAAGGGGTCTGCCCTATCACCTCGCTCTGCTGGTAGCCACTGGCGGCCAGGAAGGCGACATTGACATATTCGATGCGGGCCTGGGTATCGGTGATGAAGACGCCATCCGGGCTCTGCTCCAGGGCGAGCGAAAGCTGGCGCAACTGCTGCTCGGCCTGCTTGCGTTCGGTGATGTCTAGGTGAATGCCGAGCAGGCGCAGTGGGCGCTGCTGGGCATCCCGGTAGATGCTGCCCTTGCTGCTGAGCCAGCGCACGTCGCCGTTTGGCAAGAGGATGCGAAATTCGATCTCGATGGGTTTGCCGCTTGCCGGCAACTCGGCCAGCAACTTGTCGAGGCGGGGCTTGTCGTCCGGGTGCAGGCAGCTGTGCCATTGCTTGAACTCGCTGAGCTGTTCGGTGCTGCGACCATAGAGGCGGGCACATTCGGGCGAGAAGAAGAGCCGGCCGCCCTGCATGTTCCACTCCCAGATCCCGACGTGGGCTCCCTCCTGGGCCATCAGCAGCCGCTGCTCGCTCTCGCGCAGGGCGCTGCTGGTGGTTTCGGCGCGGATGCGGGCGCTGATGGCGTCGTCCATCAGGTTGAGCGCCGCCAGCCTGGCGCGGCGCTGGGTATCGAGGGCCACCTGCTGGTTGTGCAACAGTTGCTGCTCGGCCAGCTTGCGTTCGGTGATGTCCTGCACCGTGCCATACAGCTCGACGATGGTGCCGTCGTTGGCGCGCAGGGCGGCGCCGCGGGCGATGATCCAGATGGGTTCGCCCTGCTCGTGGATCACCTCGGCATCGCACTCGTAGGGCAGGCCATCCTGCAGACAGCGCTCGACCGACTGGGCGATGGCGCGCCAGCCATCCTGAGTGAAGTACTTCCTCACCTCGGGGTAGATGGCGGGAGGCAGGGAAGGATCGCGGCCATAGATGCGGTAGATCTCCGGCGACCAGAAGTGGCTGTCATCGGCGATGTTCCAGCGCCAGTTGCCGATCTTGGCCAGGTGCTGGGATTCGCGCAGGATCCCCTCGTTGCGGCGCAGCGCCTCTTCGGTCTCCTTGCGCTGCTGGTGATCCTCGATGACCGAGATGAAGTAATCCGGTTTTCCCTTGAGGTCCTTGACCAGCGCCACCGTCAGGGTGATCCAGAGGACCTCGCCGCCCTTGCGCAGATAACGCTTCTCCAGGGTGTAGTGCTGCCGTTCGTCTGCCAGCATCTGGGCCACGTAGGTCTGGTCGATGAAGAGATCATCCGGGTGGGTGATCTGCTGGAAGGTCATGCCCATCAGCTCGTCAGCCTGGTAGCCCAGCATGTCGCACAACCGCCGGTTGACCCGCAGCCACTTGCCATCCGGGGAGACCAGGGCGATGCCGACCGCAGCCTGCTCGAAGGTAGCCTGGAAGCGGGTCTCGCTTTGTTGCAGGCGGGACTGGATGCTGCTTAGCTCCTGCCAGCGCTGGGTTTCCCGGGCGCGGGAGCGGTGCACGGCCGCGCTGAGCAGGCTGATAAGAACGCCGTTGGCGATCAGAATGCCCCACTGCACCAGATCCTGCCCGGCGCCGATGCGCAGCTCGTGAAGCGGGGCGAGCAGGAAGTAGGTGGTGAGCAGACCGCTCACCAAGGTACAGAGCAGGCCGGGCAGCAGGCCACCGAGCAGGGCGCAGATGGTGATGGGCAGCATGAACAGCACCAGCAGCGGCCGCTCGCCAAAGGCGATGGGCAGCTGGACCCGGATCTGCAGCATCAGCACGGGCAGCAGCACAGCCAGCAGGCAGACCCCCCAGCGCTGTCTGGGTTGGCGAAGGTGCCACAGTGAAGACCAGCTCGTCATAGGGACTCCTCCGGCGGGGTGGGGGCCTGCGGATAGGGGGGCTGTTGCCCGAGCTGAAGCGACAGCTCGTTGATCTTGTGCTTGAGGGCCAGCATAGCCAGCTCCCGGTCCACCATCACCTTGTTGAACCGCTCCAGCTCATTGTTTTGCTGACGGAGCTCGCTGGCCTGACGGGTCAGGGCCTGCTCGACCTGTTCGCGCTCGGTGACATCCAGCAGCAGGCCAAGCACGGCAGGCTGGCCGCGATAGTCGACGCGGCGCCCATAGAGCTCCATCTCGATGTTCTGGTGGTCGTGGTGCAGGGCGGTGAAGCGGGTGTGGATCTCGCTGTCTTCCTGTTCGCAGCGCTGCAGCTGCTCAGCCACCCTGGCGCTGTCTTTCGGACTGGCGAGGGCGTGCAGTGTGCCAATTTTGAGCAGGGTGGCGGTCGAGGCGTAGCCGAACAGGCGGGCAAATCCTGGGTTGATGTAACAGAGCTGGCCCTGCTGGATGATGTAGATGCCGGCCAGTGACTGTTCCACCAGGGCGCGAAACAGCCCCTCCCGCTCGCGCAGGCCCGCTTCGGCCCGCTTGAAATCCGTGATGTCGCGAGAGATGCCGAAGATACCTATCACCTGGCCATCGCTGTCCTGCAGCGGCCCCTTGGTGGCGAGGAACACCCGCTCGCCGCCTGGCAGGGTCAGGTACTCCTCCTGGGTCTGTACCCGGTTGTTGGCGATCACCTGTTCACCCAGCGCCATCAGCATGCGGGCCTGATCGGGGGGAAAGATGGCCATGTCGTCCTGACCCAGCATCTCGCTGGCCGATTTGCCGACAAACTGGCTGGCGGCGCGGTTGAACAGGATGTATTTGCCCTCTCTGTCCTTGGCGAAGATGGCATCTTCCGAGCTGTCGGCGATGGCGGAGAGCAGTTGCAGCGCCTGCAGGCGGCCGGCCTGGGACTGGCGAACCTGCTCGGCCATCTGCAACCGGGTGTGCTGGCGCAGCAGCACGATGCCGGTGTTGGCGATAAGCAGCACCAGCAGGCCGATCAGCCCGATCCAGACGCTCTCTTTGAGTTCCGCCCGGGTGAGTTCGGCCTCGTCTATCTTGGCCAGCAGATACCAGTCGGTACCCATGACCGGCTGTACGGTGCCAAACACCGGCGTGTTGCGGTAATCCTTGCCAAAGAAGAGCGCCTTGCCCTCTTCATTATTGCGGCTCTGCTGCAGGAACTGGACGGCCAGTAACTCCTTGCTGCTGACAGGCAACTGCAGGGTGAGAGCCGAACCGGGGCGATAGCGCACATCGTTGAGAAACTGGATCTGATCGCCGCTGCGGCGAAACAGCAGGGCTTCCCCGCTGCTGTCCGGCACCGGCCAGGACTTGAGAATGTTGTTGAGCCAGTCACTGCGGCTTATCTGCAGCACGATGAAAGGCGACTTGTCGCCCGCCATGGGGAGCGGGGCGATAAAATCGAGGCGGGATTGACCCTGTTCGTCCAGATAGGGGCCGACCCGGGTGATGCTGCCGCTTTTTGCGCCCTTCAACGCTGCGCGCAACTGGGGGCTCAGGCCGCTGGCATCCGGGGTGTGCCACAGCAGGTTGCCCTCTGGCGAGAGCACGCTGGCGGCGCTGAAGCGGCGAATGGAGATAAATTCGTCCAGTTTGCTCATCAGGTTGGCATGACCGGCCCGGGTGGCCTGGGCCTCGCGATAGAGCGCCGCGTACAGCGGGTTTTCAAACAGAATGTGGGCGTCAAACTCCCGGGCGCTGAGCCATTCGGTGATGCGTTTGCTCTTGAGATCGGCAATGGTCTCGAGCCGGGCGGCCTCTTTGTCCTGGGTCAGGTTGATGTTCTGGGCGATGGCCATGGCGGTCAGGGCCAGGATCAGGCCGTTGAGCAGCACGAATGGCAGCAGCTGGCGCCGGGAAGGGGAAGTGGTCACCGTCGGCTGGTCGATGCGCCGGCGCAGCATGGTATAGAGCATGGTGGCGGTGATGAGGATGAACAGCCACCCTTTGATGGTGCTGGCCAGCGCGAACTGGGCCGGGGTGCTGAACAGCCACTCCACCGCCTTGTCGGAGAGCAGGATCCACAGGCTCGCCACCGCGGCATAGGTGAGCACGACGTTGAGCACATGGGCCCGGGTCAACGAGGGCTGCTCAGCCATGTCTGGCCTCATTGTCATCCTGGTAGCGCTCGGCGATGGCGACGAACTGCTCGAAGTGGTTGTCAAACGCCGTCACCACATCCGGGTCGAAATGCTGGCCGCTGCCGGAGAGGATCAGGGCGCGCGCCTCCTCATAGGGCATGGCCGCCTTGTAGACCCGCACATTGATCAGCGCGTCGAACACGTCCGCCAGTGCCATCAGGCGGGCCGAGAGCGGAATGGCGTCCCCTTGCAGGCCATCGGGATAGCCGCTGCCATCCCACTTTTCGTGATGCCAGTGGGCGATCTCCTTGGCCAGGGTGAGAAACACCAGCGGCTGCTCGATGTCCCGTTCGGCCTCTTCGATGGCATCGCTGCCGAGCTTGGCGTGGGTGCGCATGATCTGCCACTCCGCCGGGGTCAGCTTGTCCGGCTTGAGCAGGATCTGATCCGGAATGCCCACCTTGCCGATGTCGTGCAGCGGCGCCGAGCGGCTCAGCAGGTCGATGTAGCGGGGGGTCAGAGTGTCGCTAAAACGGGGGTGGCTGGCTAGCGCACAGGCCAGTTGCCTGACATAGCCCTGGGTGCGCAAGATGTGATTGCCGGTCTCGGGGTCGCGGATCTCCGCCAGATGGGCGAGCGCCCGGATGGAGACTTGCTGGATGAGGTCGTTCTCGGTCATCCGGCGTGCCACCTCGGCCTCCAGCGCCGCGTTCTGATTCTGCAGGCCGTCGCGGGCCTGTTTGGCCTCCAGCTGGGTGCGTACCCGCGCCTGGACGATGGCCGGTTTGATGGGTTTGGTAATGTAGTCGGCGGCTCCCAGCGACAGGCCGTACTCCTCGCTCTGGGGGTCGGCGAGGGCGGTGAGCAGCACCACTGGAATACGACTGGTTGCTGGGGTAATACGCAGCTGTTTGAGCACCTCATAGCCGTCCATGCCAGGCATCATCACATCCAGCAGGATGAGATCCGGGATTGTCTTGCCAGTGGCGATCCGCAGACACTTCTCCCCGCTCTGGGCGGCGAGCACCCGATAGGTGGGAGAGAGCAGGTCGGTCAGCACCATCAGATTTTCGGGTGAGTCATCGACAATCAGGATGGTGGCGGAGTGAGATGTAAACATAGGTCCTCCGTGACGTTGTCTCAGTGAATTCGAGTATAGAGTCAATTGTTACCAAGTAATAAGGACTTACCTCGATTTACCCCTTGATGAAGAGGCTTCCGGCCGGACGACCCGGCAGGGAGCCTCTCTCTCAATCGACGTCCTGATGGCGACGCTGCGGCTTGCTTACAGGCTGCCATTCCCCCAGCAGGCGATGGCATCCCCTACCGAGAACTTGCCCTCCAGCAGGGCGCGGCCGAGGATGATCCCCTTGACCCCTGAGCCCTTGAGCGCCTCTATGTCTTCGATGCCGCCAATGCCGCCGGAGGCCTGAAAACCGACGCTCGGATAACGGGCGTAAAGATCCCGGTAGAGCTCGACGTTGGTGCCTGAGAGGGTGCCGTCACGGCTGATGTCGGTGCAGAGCACGTGCTTGAGCCCGGCGGGCAGAAAGCGTTCGATCAGCGCCTCGATGGTGACCCCGCTGTTCTCCTGCCAGCCGGCTACCGCGATATGGCGATTGCCCTGGGCATCAATGTTGACGTCCAGTGCCAGCACGATGCGCTCGGGGCCGTATTTTTCCATCCAGCTGGCCACCAGATCCGGCGATTTGACGGCGGTGGAGCCAATCACCACCCGGCTGGCGCCGGCGGCCAGCAGATCCGCCACATCCTGCTCGCTGCGCACGCCGCCCCCCACCTGCACCGGCGCTTCGGTGGCCGACAGCAGCTGGGCGATGAGGGAGAGCTGGCGCGCCTTGGCATCCTTGGCACCATCAAGGTCCACCAGGTGCAGTTGCACCGCCCCCTGGGAGACATATTCGTCGAAGCGGGCCTGCGGGCTGTCGCTGTAGGCGGTCTTCTGGCCGTAGTCGCCCTGATAGAGCCTCACGACTTGGCCGTTAATCAGATCAATGGCTGGGATAATCATCCTTGTTACAGCTCCAAAAAGTTTTGCAGTAGGCGGGCACCGGCCGCGCCGGAGCGCTCCGGGTGGAATTGGGCGCCAAAGAAATTGCTGTGCTCTGCCACCCCGCCCACGATGGCGGTGAAAGGCTTGCCGTAGTCACAGGTCGCCAGCGTCGCTTCGGTCACCTCCAGCGCATAGGAGTGCACGAAGTAGAAGTAGCTGCCGCTCGGGATCCCCTTGAGCAAAGGATGGCTCTCGTCGTGCTCAATCTGGTTCCAGCCCATGTGGGGCAGGCGCAGGTTGCCCACCTCCATCAGCTTGATCCTGCCCGGTACTATGCCAAGACAATCGATCAAGGCATGGGTCTTGCCATCGGCCGCCATGCTCTCTTCGGAGGCCTCCGCCAGCATCTGCATGCCGAGGCAAAAACCCAGCAGCGGCTGCTTGGCGGCGCGAATTAGCGGCACCAGCCCCCGTTCGTTGAGATTCTTCATGGCGGCCACCGCAGTGCCGACGCCGGGCAGGATCAGCTTGTCCGCCTGCTCGATGTCGGCAGCCTCACGGGAGACCTGCGGCTGCACGCCGAGACGCTCGAATGCCATGCGCACCGAGGCCAGATTGGCACAGCCGGTGTCAATAATGACCAGCTTCTGCTTGCTCACATCCATCACAGCACTCCCTTGCTGGAGGGAAGCTCGCTCCCTTCCACCCGAATGGCCTGGCGCAGGGCGCGGCCAAAGCCCTTGAACAGCGCCTCCACCTGGTGGTGGGTGTTGCCGCTGCCCACCTTCATCTGCAGGGTGATGGCCATGGCGTCCGAGAGGGAGCGGAAGAAGTGGGGCACCATCTCGGTGGCCATCTCGCCCACTCTGTCGCGGCCAAAACCGCTCGGGCAGTCGAACACGAAGTAGGGGCGGCCGCTCAAGTCGAGCGCGGTGGCCACGTCCAGCTCGGTCAGCGAGGGGGCCTGGGTGCTGTCATCAGCGCCGTCAACCAGGCGGGGGCGACCGTCGATCACCGCCTGCACCTCGTCCATCGCCAGCACGAAGCCGAAGCGTCCGATGCCGCGCTTGTTGCCGAGGGCCTGGCGCAGCGCCTGACCCAGGGCCAGCCCGACATCTTCCACCGTGTGGTGATCGTCGATGTGCAGATCGCCGCTCACTTTGAGCTTGAGTCTGAAACCTGCGTGGGTCGCTATCTGATCCAGCATGTGATCAAAGAAGCCGATGCCGGTGGCAATCTGGTTACCGCCGCTCTTGTCGAGATCCACCGCAACCTGAATGCGGGTCTCCTTGGTGTAACGCTCCACCTCGGCCACGCGCCCCTTGGACAGCAGCTGATCACGGATGGCGAGCCAGTCGTGATCCTGCGGATGGTAGCGAATACCGCGAATGCCCATGTTGTCGGCCAGCTGCAGATCGGTCTGTCTGTCACCAATCACGAAGGAGTTGGCAAAGTCGATGCGACCGGAGGCGAGATACTCCTTCACCAGCCCGAGGTGGGGTTTGCGGCAACTGCAGCCATCGGTGGGGAAGTGCGGGCAGATCAGCACCTGCTCCCAGTTCACCCCTTGCGATTCGAACAGGTGCATCATCAGATCGTGGGGGGGCTGGAAATTCTCCAGCAGCAAGCTGGCAGTGCCCAGCCCGTCCTGGTTGGTCACCATTACCAGCACGTAGCCGGCGGCCTGCAACTCGCGCAGCACTGGAATGACCATGGGCTCGAAGCGCAGCTTGGCAAGGCTGTCCACCTGCTTGTCGGTGACCGGCTCTTCAATCAGGGTGCCGTCGCGGTCGATAAACAAAAACGGGGTCTTCATCGCTACATCCTTGTCTTAAAAAGAGGGAGAGGGCAGGTCACGCAATACCGCCAGCACGGCATCCATCTCGCCCTGATAGCCGATGGTGACGCGAATGCTGTTGTCAAGGCCAGGCTTGCTGGAGAAATCCCGCAAGATGATGCCGGCGGCCTTCATGGCGGCAAAGACGGCGGCGCCATCCACAAAGCGCACCAGCACGAAGTTGCCCTTGTCCTCGAACACTTCCTTCACGCAGGGCAGGGTTGCCAGCGCGGCCTTGAAGGCGGCTTTTTGCTTGTTGAGCTCCACCACTCGCTCCTGCATCAGCTCCAGTCCCATGGGGGAGAGGGCCTGCGCCGCGATCTGGGCGATGGGCTCGGGGATGGGATAGGGGGCGATCACCTTGGCCAGCATGGCGATCACCTCGGGACTGGCCAGAGTAAAGCCGCAGCGGATCCCCGCCAGGGCAAAGGCCTTGGAGAGGGTGCGGGTCACTACCAGATTTGGGAAGCGGGCCAGCAGGTCCACCACGGACGCCTCGGGGCAGAACTCGATATAGGCCTCGTCCACCACCACGATGGCGCGATCCCGCGCTTTCTCCAGCAGGGCGATAAGGCCGTCGCGACCCACCAGATCTCCGGTGGGATTGTTGGGGGAGCAGAGGAACACCAGCTTCACGTCGGAAAGGCGATCGGCAATGGCGGGCCAGTCAGGCTGGTGGCTGGCGGTCAGCGGCTGCTCGACGATGCCGACGCCACAGGTTTCGGCGCTGATGGCGTACATGCCGTAAGTGGGCGGGCAGATCAGGATCTGATCTTCACCCGCTTCGCAGAAGGTACGGATCAAGAGCTCGATGGCCTCGTCGGCACCGCGGCTCACCAGCACCTGATCAGGGTTGACCCCGGCGTAGGCGGCATAACCGTTCACCACCTCGGCCGGCTGGCACTCGGGGTAGCGGTTGAGACGGCTGCCCTCGATGGTGAAGGGATAGGCCAGCGGCGCCTCGTTGGCGTTGAGCCAGACGTGGCCCTTGCCGCCGATGCGGCGAGCGGATTGATAGGGGGTGAGGGCCCGCACCACGCGGCGCGCCAGGTTGGCAATGCTCATGACAAATCCTTCTGCTGTGCTGTTTGTTGGGGCGCGGCGGCCAGCGCGTTCAACCTGAGGGTGACGGCATTTTTGTGGCCATCAAGCCCCTCGGCCTGGGCGATGCGCTCGACGATGGGGCCAAGGCCCTGAATGCCGCGCTCGCTCAGCTCCTGCACCGTGTAGCGGCGCTGATAATCGGCGAGGCCCAGGCTTGAGCAGGTGCGGGCATAGCCGTAGGTGGGCAGGGTGTGGTTGGTGCCGCTGGCGTAATCGCCGACCGACTCGGGTGTCCATGCTCCCAAGAAGATGGAGCCGGCATTCTCAAGCTGATCCAGTAGATCACGGGGAGCGCGGGTCTGCACGATCAGGTGCTCCGGCGCGTAGGCGTTGGAGATGGTGCAGGCCTCGGCCAGATCGTCACAGAGGATCACCAGACTGCTGCCGAGCGCCTGCGCGGCGATATCGCGGCGAGTCAACTTGGCCAGCTGGCGCTTGATCTCGCCGTTGATGGCGTCGGCCAGCAGCGGCGAGGTGGTCACCAGCACCACCTGGCTGTCGGGGCCGTGCTCGGCCTGGGAGAGCAGATCCGCCGCCACGAAGGCGGGGTTGGCGCTCTCGTCGGCGATCACAAGCACCTCGGAGGGGCCGGCGGGCATGTCGATGGCGGCGCCGCGCCAGTCGCGCGACACCTGGCCCTTGGCTTCGGTAACAAAGGCGTTGCCCGGGCCGAAGATTTTGTCCACCTTGGGAATGGTCTCGGTGCCATAGGCCATGGCAGCGATGGCCTGAGCGCCGCCGATAGCGAACACCTTCTCGACCCCGCAGGCGCGGGCGGCGAACAGGATCTCGTCGCTCGCCGGGGATGGGGTGCAGAGCACCACTTCACGGCAACCGGCCAAGCGGGCCGGAATGGCCAGCATCATCACGGTGGAGGGGAGCGGCGCGCTGCCCCCCGGTACGTAGAGGCCGACCCGGCTGATGGGCTGGGTGCGCAGCTCGCACACCACCCCGGGCTGAGTCTCCACCCGCACCACGGGTTGTACTTGGGCTGCGTGGAAGGTGCGAATGTTGGCGATGGCCGCCTCGATGGCGCCCTTGATGTCATCATCCAAGCGGGCGCAGGCGGCCTCGATTTCGGCATCGCTCACCTGCAGTTGCTGGCGGGGGGCGCGCTCGAAGCGCTGGCTCAGCTCGCGCAGGGCCTCATCGCCCCGGCTGCGCACCGCAGCGATGATCTCCCGCACCACGGCGCCGATGTCGGCTTCGTCACTCAGGGCCGGCCGGGTCAGCACGTCGGCCTGCTGGGTGGGGGAGAGGGTCTTCCAGATCAGGGTCTGCATGATGTTCCTTCCTTATTCCATCATTTTTTCGATGGGCAGCACCAGAATGGAGCTGGCACCCAGCGCCTTGAGCTGTTCCATGGTCTCCCAGAACAGGGTCTCGCTGGAGACGACGTGCAGCGCCACCTGGTTGGTCTCGCCCGCCAGCTGCATGATGGTGGGACGCTCGGCGCCCGGCAGCAGATCGGTGATGGCATCGAGCTTGTCCTTGGGCGCATGCAGCATGATGTACTTGCTCTCGCGCGCCTGCTGCATCCCCTGAATACGGGGCAGTAGGGTGTCGATGATCTTCTGTTTGGCATCGGACAAGGGGTTAGGCGCTTGCACCAGTACTGCCTTGGAGCGGTAGATCACCTCTACCTCTTTGAGGCCGTTGGCCTCAAGAGTAGCGCCGGTGGAGACCAGATCGCAGATGGCATCGGCCAGGCCCGCGCGGGGGGCCACTTCCACCGAACCTCCCAGCATCACGCTCTTGAAGCCGAGCCCTTTTTCGTCGAAGAAACGCTTGAGCAGCCCCGGGTAAGAGGTGGCTATGCGCTTGCCGGCGAGGCTCTGTGGCCCGGTATAGGTGACGTCGTCCGGCACCGCCAGGGAGAGGCGGCAGCCGCCGAAGTCGAGCTGCTTGAGGGTCTTGACCGCAAAGGGCTGGCCCTGGGAGGCGCGGATGAGCTGCACCTCTTCCAGCACGTTTTCACCGATGATGCCAAGGTCGACCACCCCTTCCATCACCAGCCCCGGGATGTCGTCATCGCGTACCCGCAGGATGTCGATGGGCATGTTCTCGACATGGGCGATGAGGCGCTGTTCGCGCAGGTTGATCTTGAGGCCGCAGCTCTTGAACAGGGCCTGGGAGTCCTGGCTCAGACGACCGGATTTTTGCATGGCGATGCGCAGACGTTGTGTTTCCATTGCTCGATTTCCTTCTAGTCAAAAACGAAAAAGCCCTCGGAAGTCAGTGCTTCCGAGGGCTTATGAATCTTGCGGTCCTTTTGGAAGTCACCAGTTAAGTGTCTTCCAGCAGTCAACCTCCTGAAAGACTATTCGGGATGATGATGGTGGTGATGAGTCTTCAGGCTGGTGAACTGCATGTAATTAATCCTTTACAAATAAGATGTCGTAGTTGACGCCCGATTTAAACTACCTGCCTTGACGGAAAAAGCAACCGGAAAATGTGATTTGGTCGATTAAAGTTGAGAAAACGGTTTTTTGGTCGATAACTAGACAAGGTGAGCCAGAGGAGGCGACATCATGCCCAGCCAGGACCTGTTATTCCCCATTCTGCCCCGGGCACCGGCTGCCCCGAGCAGTGACGACATCAAGCGGGAAGTGACCCAGATCAGCCAGAAGCATCAGCTGCGCAAGACCAGCACCGACAACGGTGACTCCCAGCAGCGCCAGCAGCCTTACCCATCGGCCAAGCATGATCAGCCAGCACCTGAAGAGGATGATCACAAACCGGATCCCGATCACCAGATCGATCTCTTCGTCTAGGCGCAGAATCAGTCCCGCTTTTGCCACACTTTTGGCATAATGCCTCCTTTTGCTGCGGGACGCCCTTTTGACCATCCAGACCCTGTTCAAGCCAGACGGCCCTCTGGCCAGCCATATCGACGGCTTCAAAGCCCGTGCCCCGCAACTGGAGATGGCCGAGGCGGTGGCGCGTGCCATCAAGGAGCATGGTCGCTTGCTGGTGGAGGCGGGCACCGGTACCGGCAAGACCTACGCCTACCTGGTGCCGGCACTGGAATCCGGCAAACGGGTGGTGATCAGCACCGGCTCCAAGAACCTGCAGGAGCAGCTTTTCTACCGGGATCTTCCCACCATCACGGGGGCGCTCTCCTATACCCCGCCGGTGGCCCTGCTCAAGGGGCGCAGCAACTATCTGTGCATCGAGCGGATGAACCGGCTGCTCAGCGAATCCCACCTGCAAAAACCGGAAGTACTCAATGACCTGGTCAAGGTGAAGTCCTGGTCCACCGCCACCGACAACGGCGACGTGGGGGATATTCCGGGGCTGCAGGAGAACGCCGAGATCCTCGCGCACGTCACCAGCACCAATGAAAACTGCCTCGGTCGCGACTGTCCCTATTACGACGACTGCCATCTGGTGGTGGCTCGCCGCCGTGCCATGGATGCCCAGGTGGTGGTGATCAACCACCACCTCTTCTTCGCCGACATGGCGGTCAAAGACACCGGATTTGGCGAGCTGGTGCCCGAAGCGCAGGTTTACGTATTTGACGAAGCGCACCAGCTGCCCGAGATCGCCACCAACTACTTCGGCAAGTCTGTGGGCAGCCGCACCATCCTGGATCTGGCGCAGGATATCCAGCTCGCCTATCGGGCCGAGGCCCACGACATGGCCCAGCTCGGCAAGGCGGCCGACCGGCTCGCCATCGCCAGCCAGGATTTGCGGCTCGCCTTCGGAGTGGATGGTGGGCGCGGCAACACCCGCGACATGCTGCGCCAGCCGCTCTGGGGCCAGGCGCTGGCCCGCCTCAATGATGCTCTCGGACTCTGTTATGAAGTGCTGAAACTGGCGCTCGGGCGCGGCGAGCAGCTGGATCACTGTTTCGAGCGGATCAGTGAGCTGCGCACTCGGTTGGGAGAGGTATTGGCCATCAACCAGACCGGTTTCTCCTACTGGTATGACTGCTCGCGGCTGCACTTTACCCTCAACCTGACCCCGCTGTCGGTGGCTGAGCGCTTTGGTGCCGAGGTGCTGCGCCCAGAGGTCGCCTGGGTGTTTACATCGGCCACCCTGACGGTGGACATGCGCTTTGATCACTTCAAAGCCGAGCTGGGGCTGGCCGGCAGCGCCGAGCTTATTCTCGACAGCCCGTTCGACTATGGCGAGCAGGCGCGGCTGTGCGTGCCGCGCTTTCTGCCTGAGCCCAATGCCTTTGGCCGCGGTGAGCAGCTGGCCAATCTGATGATCCCGCTGATCAACAAGACGCCGGGGGGCTGTTTCTTCCTCTGTACCAGCCATCAGGTGATGCGCCAGGTGGCCGAGGTGCTGCGCCGGGAGATCGGCCGTACCGTCCTGTTGCAGGGGGAGGACAACAAGCAGCGGCTGCTCAAGGAGTTTGTCGAGAATGGCCGCGCCGTGCTGGTGGCGACCAGCAGCTTCTGGGAGGGGATCGACGTGCGGGGAGCGGCGCTCTCCTGTGTTATCATCGACAAGCTGCCGTTTGCCAGCCCCGATGATCCGCAGCTTAAAGCGCGAGTGGATGACTGCAAGCTCAGGGGCGGCGATCCCTTCGCCGATATCCAGCTGCCGAAGGCGGTCATCGCCTTGAAACAGGGGGTAGGGCGGCTCATCCGTGATCGCGGTGATCACGGAGTACTGGTCATCTGTGATCCCCGCATGGTCAACAAGCCCTACGGTGCCACCGTTATCAAGAGTCTGCCCGCCATTCCACGGACCCGGGAGCTGGCGATGCTGGGGAATTTCTTTGAGCAGCAGGCGCTCGCCGGTCGGTGATCGCGTTTGCGCGGCCGCGGCCGGCCAAGCCTTGCAACATTTTGAAAAACTGCTGGCACTGTCTGCTTGCAGATTATGTAATTGACTGATTTTATAGAGATTGGAAAGCATGAACGAGTTGAAGATCCTGGCCGTTGATACCGCCACCGAAGCCTGCTCCGCCGCCTTGCTGGTGGGGGAGCAGGTGTTCTCCCGCTGGGAGGAGGCGCCGCGGGATCACACCCGCAAGATCCTGCCCATGGTTCAGGCTGTGTTGGACGACGCCGGGATAACCTTGGATGAGCTCGATGCCATCGCCTTTGGCCGTGGTCCCGGCTCCTTTACCGGGGTGCGCATCGGCATCGGTGTGGCGCAGGGCCTGGCATTTGGGGCTGGCGTGCCGCTGATCGGCCTCTCCACCCTGGCCGCCATGGCGCAAGGTGCCCATCGTCTGGATGGCGCCGAGCAGGTGCTGACCGCCATCGATGCGCGGATGAACGAGGTCTATTTCGGCCGTTATGAGCTGATCGACGGCCGCATGCAACTGGTGGGCGACGAGGTGGTGAGCGATCCCGCGGCACTGGTTGACGCCCGTGGCAAGCTGGCGGGTCGGGTGACCTGCGTCGGCACCGGTTTTGAGACCTATGGCGAGATTTTGAGTGGTCTTGCCGACGAGCTGGTGGTGAGCCAGGTGCGTTTCCCGGCGGCGCTGGACATGCTGCCGCTGGCGCGCTGCGCCTGGCTGGCTGGCGAGGCGGTGGCAGTGGAGCAGGCGACACCGGTTTATTTGCGTGACAAGGTGACCTGGAAAAAGCTGCCGGGTCGCGAATAAGGGCGGGAGTGGCAGGCATGTCGCTTACGCCGATCGGAACATGCCCCATTGCGGGTGGTTGACAGGCCGGTTTCATCCGGCCAAAGGAGCGTGACATGTTGAAGCGTGCAATGGTGATGGGGGCCGCAGGGATCTTGCTCGGTGCCTGCAGCTCGGTCCCGAAAGAGCTGGCCTATGAGCCCGCCAACCAGCTGGTGGCCTATCAGCCGGCCCTTGCCGGCCTGGAGGGCAAACCGGCACGCTGGAGCGGGGTGATCTCGGCGGTACACAACAAGGCGGATCAGAGCGTCATCGAGGTGGTCTATCTGCCGCTCAAGTCCAACGGGGTGCCAGAGCAGACCGAGCAGAGCCCGGGCCGTTTTCTGGCCATCATGCAGGGCTTTGTCGACCCGACCCTCTATGCCAAGGGGCGCAGCCTGACGGTGCTCGGCACCATCGACAAGCCGCTCGACAGCCAGATAGGTGAGCACAAATACCGTTTCTCGGTGCTCAAGGTGACGGGCAGCAAGCTGTGGCCGCCGGTCAAGGAGGTGGAGGTTCGCTATGTGGATCCCTACTTCTACGACCCCTTCTATGATCCCTACTGGCCGAGACGGCCGCTGCGCCGCTAGGACCGGGAGTGAAGACCATGCTGCAGGAGCGCTTCCTGACCCTGGCCGATGGCCGCCGGGTGGCCTTGCTTGAGAGTCAGCCAGCGCCGGGTGAGCAGACCAGCAAACCCTTGCTGGTTGCGCTGCATGGCTGGCTCGACAACAGTGCGAGCTTTGTGCCCCTTGCGCCCTATCTGACCCACTTTCAGCTGGTCTGCATCGATCTGCCGGGGCACGGTCACTCGGATCACAAGAGCACGCCCTATGTCTTCGTCGACTGGCTGGACGATCTCTACCAGATCGTCCAGGCGGCGGGCTGGACGGCCTTCACGCTGCTTGGCCACTCCCTCGGGGCCTTGATCGCCTCCGCCTATGCCGGGGTCTTCCCCGAGCAGGTGGAGCGACTCATCCTGCTGGAGGGGCTCGGGCCTCTCAGCCAACCCGACGAGGCGGTGCCGGAGCAGCTGCGCCGCGCCATCCTGAATCGCAGTCGTACCCGTGAGCGAGCCTCCCTGGGCTTTGCGTCCATCGATGAAGCGGTGGTGGCGCGCTGCAAGGTGGCCGACATTGACCCAGGTTCGGCACGCCTCATCTGCGAGCGGCAGCTGGAAGTACGGGCAGGGCGCTGGCATTGGCGCAGCGATCCTTGTTTGCGGGATCTCTCCCCCATGCGCATGAGCGAAGGGCAGGCCCAGGCGCTGATCCGGGCCATCCGTTGCCCGGTACTGTTTATCGCCGGTGCAGAGGGTTTTGCCAGCCTGCAGGCGCAGTGGCAACAGCGTCATGCCGCGTTTACCCAGATAGAGCGGGTCGTTTTGGCGGGAAACCACCATTTTCATATGGAAAATTCGGCAGAGACCGCGGTTTGTATCGAAAAATTTTGTCAAATTCGGTAGAATCGACGGCTT
The DNA here is from genome assembly GCF_027707985.1 of Aeromonas sp. QDB03. Classification (NCBI taxonomy): domain Bacteria; kingdom Pseudomonadati; phylum Pseudomonadota; class Gammaproteobacteria; order Aeromonadales; family Aeromonadaceae; genus Aeromonas; species Aeromonas sp. QDB03. Next base: position 604,875 of record NZ_JAPCJG010000001.1, read on the forward strand.
TCAATAATTCCAGGTTTGTCTTCTCCCTCACATTTTTCCGTTGTTAATTTGCTGTTAATTGATGTTGCCCTATGTAAATATGGGCGGCATTAGAGTATGAGCTTAAAACAACTGCTTGAAATGGATGTGAACAGGGACGGAGGCAACACAGTGAGCGCACAGGTGCTAGTTATGCAGGAGAAGTTCGTGGAAAAAGTCTGGCTGAAGCGTTATCCAGAAGGGGTGCCCGCCGAGATCAATCCAGACCAATACAGCTCCCTGGTCGAAATGTTTGAAGAGTCGGTGAACGAATTCGCCGACCAGCCTGCCTTCGTCAACATGGGGCAGACCATTACCTACCGTCGCCTCGAAGAGCAGTCCCGCGCCTTTGCCGCCTACCTGCAAAACGAGCTCAAGCTCAGTCAGGGTGACAGGGTCGCCGTGATGATGCCCAACCTGCTGCAGTACCCCATCGCGGTGTTCGGCATCCTGCGTGCCGGCATGATAGTGGTCAACGTCAACCCGCTCTACACCCCGCGCGAGCTGGAACATCAGCTCAAGGACTCCGGTGCCAAGGCCATCGTCATCGTCTCCAACTTTGCCCATACCCTGGAAAAAGTGGTCTACGACACCCCGGTCAAGCACGTGATCCTGACCCGCATGGGCGACAACCTGGGCCTGGCCAAGGGCACCCTGGTCAACTTCGTGGTGAAATACGTCAAGAAGCTGGTACCCAAATACAATCTGCCTCACGCCAGCACCATGCGCCAGGCGCTGGCCAAGGGCCGCTATCTGCAGTACATCAAGCCCGAGATCAACAACGACGATCTGGCCTTCCTGCAGTACACCGGCGGCACCACCGGCCTCTCCAAGGGGGCCATGCTGACTCACCGCAATCTCATCGCCAACGTCGAGCAGTGCCTCGGGGTATACGGCCCCATGCTGGAACGAGGCAAGGAGTTCGTGGTCACCGCGCTGCCGCTCTATCACGTGTTTGCATTGACCGTGAACTGCCTGCTGTTCATGCGCATCGGCGGTTACAACCTGCTCATCAGCAACCCGCGCGACATCCCGGGCTTTGTCAAAGAGATCAGAAAGTACCCCTTTACCTGCATCACCGGGGTCAACACCCTGTTCAATGCGCTGGTCAACAACGGTGAGTTCCAGTCGATGGACTTCTCCCGCCTGAAGCTGACCATAGGTGGTGGCATGGCGGTGCAGCGGGCGGTGGCCGAACAGTGGAAAGGGCTGACCGATACACCGCTGCTGGAAGGCTATGGCCTGACCGAATGTTCGCCGCTGGTGAGCGTCTGCCCCTATGATCTGCTCGACTACAACGGCTCCATCGGCCTGCCGGTCTGCTCCACCGACATCCGGCTGGTGGATGATGCAGGTCAGGTGATCCACGAGCTTGGCAAACCCGGCGAGATGCAGGTGCGTGGTCCGCAGGTGATGAGCGGCTACTGGCAGCGGCCGGAAGCCACCGCCGAGGTGATGCAGGATGGCTGGCTCTGTACCGGTGACATTGCGGTGTGCGACGAGCAGGGCTTCTTCAAGATCGTCGATCGCAAGAAGGACATGATCCTGGTCTCCGGCTTCAACGTCTATCCGAACGAAATTGAAGACGTGGTGGCGCTGCACCCGAAAGTGCTGGAAGTGGCCGCTGTCGGCGTGCCGCACAAGGTCTCCGGCGAGCTGGTGAAGATCTTCGTGGTCAAGAAAGATGCAAAGCTGCAGGAAGACGAGATTATTGCTCACTGCCGCAAACATCTGACTGCCTATAAGGTACCGAAACTGGTAGAATTTCGTGACGAACTTCCCAAGACCAATGTGGGCAAGATCCTGCGCCGCGTGCTGCGCGACGAGGAGATTGCCAAGCAGTAACCGGCGTGGCGCTGCCAAGCAGCCTGCCGTCGTTATGCAAAACCGTGGGTCAGCCCACGGTTTTTTCTTTTGGCCCTGATCAACGCGCAGGCACAGATGCACTATCAACTCATTTCACAGCAAGCCGAACTGGATCAGTATCTCGCCTCCCTGGCCGATGTTCCCCTGGCCATCGATACTGAATTCGTTCGCACCCGCACCTACTATCCCCAGCTGGGCCTGTTCCAGATCTATGACGGTGAGCATCTGGCACTGCTGGATCCGCTGACGCTGGATCTCTCCTCCCTCTGGCAACGGCTTGGCCGGGCAGGGCAGATCGCCATCTTGCACGCCTCCGGTGAAGATCTGGAGCTTATCCAGCATCAGGCGGGCCATCTGCCCAACCAGATGCACGACACCCAGCTGGCAGCCGCCTTCCTGGGTTACGGGGTATCGGTCGGCTTTGGCGCCCTGGTCAACGAGTTTCTCGCGGTGGAGCTGGAAAAGGATCAGGCCCGCACCGACTGGTTGGCGCGCCCGCTGACTCCCCGTCAGCTCGAGTACGCGGCGGCCGACGTGTTTTATCTGCTGCCGCTCTACGAGAAGGTGATGGCCAAGCTGCATGAGAGCGGCAAGTTCGCCTGGTTCGAGCAGGAGTGCCATAACCACTCCGCCCGCAAGACCCAGACCAGCGATCCCCGCCAGGCCTATCTCGACATCGTCAATGCCTGGCAACTGGGGCGTCGTGAGCTGGCGATTCTGCGTGAGCTGGCCGCCTGGCGTCAGCAGGAGGCAGTGCGCCGTGATCTGGCCCTCAACTTCGTGGTCAAAGAGCTGCACCTGTTCAAGGTGGCGGAGCGCAGACCGACCTCGCTGCGCGATCTGAACGAGCTGGGGCTGGCCCCCATCGAGATCAAGATCCACGGCAAGCGGATGCTGGATATCGTGGCCGCGGCCCAGCAGAGCGATCCCGACAGCTGGCCCGAGCCCATTCGCCGGCTGGTGGACTACCCCCAGTACAAGGCCGAGCTCAAGCGGATCAAGGGGATGGTGGAAGAGAAGGCCAAGGCCAGCAACATTCCGCCCGAGCTGGTTGCCAGCAAGAAGATCATTCACCAGTACTTCACCTGGAGCTGGCGCATGAACGAGGAAGAGCGCGCCCGGGCCGACAAGCCGATGCTGCTGCAGGGCTGGCGCCATGAACTGGTTGGCCATTTGCTGGCACAGTGATCACAAGATAAAAAAGGGGCCCTTGGGGCCCTTTTTTTGTCGGCGTTACTGCAGCGGATAGCGGTAGCGAGCCAGGATCTGCCCGTACTCCGGACTCTGCAGCAGGGCCCGGATCGCCTCATCAAGCCGTTGCAGCTGCTGCGGCGTGGTGGTGCGTCGACTCAACATCAGGTGGACAGGGGTCTGCTGGATGTCGAGCAGGGTGGTCAGTTGATCGAGGGGGATCCCGGCCAGATTGAGCTGCTGCAACCCCATGGGGTCCATGACAACCCCCTGGATCCGGCCGGCCAGCAGCAGCTTGATCAGCGGTTCCATTTTCAGCCTGACCAGCAGTCGCTGCTGCATCTGGGGTGACAGCATGAAGGTGCGAAAATCGGTGCCGTAATCAAAATCACGCAGCAGGCCGATGGTGAAGTCCGGCCGGGAGAGCAAGTCGGAGAGCTGGGTTATCTCCTGCCAGCGCCCCTTGTCCTGACGGCGGATGAGCAGCACAGTCTCTTCATTGCGATAGGGCAGGGTAAAGCGGGCATACAGGTTGCGCTCGGCAGTCTGGTTGGCGGACATGGTCAGTTGGATGGTGCCGAACTCCAGCTCGCGCAGCACACGGGCCCAGGGCATCTCGCTGTAGTTGGCGTGAAACCCAGCCCGGTTGAAGATGGCTTCCAGCAGGTCGATATCCAGCCCCTGCAGTTGCTGCTGTTCGTCGCGAAAGCTGAACGGGTGCCAGCTTGACCAGCCTACCAGCAGCGACTCTTGCGCCCAGGCGGAGCAGCACAAACACCATAACAACAAGACTCTGTACACGGAGATGTCCCTGTTCAGCGTGGTTGTTGTTGATTATTGAATAGAAATGTCGGGCTGACCAGCCCGCAGAAGAGGATGCACGGGCGTGCATCCCTCAGAGTTCGTGGGCGTGGAATCCCTTGCGATAGCGGGCCTCGCAGCGCGGGCAGCGTTGCAGGGTCGGGTCTTGTTCCAGCTGTTCGATGGCCAGCGGCTCCTCGCAGTCGGAACAGAGGCCATAGAGGCCCAGATCCATCTGACAGAGGGCGGCATCGATACGCTTGAGGCGAGCCACGCTCTGCTCCACCTTGGGCAAGTCGAGGCGGCTGGTCAGATCAACCAGTTGATCCCGCTCGCAGTGATCCACCTTCTCTGCCCACTCGTCACGCCGACAGGCTTTGAGCTGACCGATCAGCTCTTCTCTTACTTGCGCCCAGTCAGTCAGCAGGCGATCACGCCACACGGCCAACTGAGCTTGCGTCATTTCACACACACTAGCCCCCAACAGACGAATTACGAATCTGGGGCAGTATAGGGAAGCGACAGGATTATCAAGATGATATGCGTCAAGTAAAGGACGGTTAGATCACAGTTTTCGACGCCTGCAGCAAGGCATCCCGGATGGGGTGGGTCTCCTTGAGTACCCGTATTTCCTCAAACAGCCGATCCGCCTCGGGATACTCCCGCTTGAGATAGCTGAACCACTGCTTGATCCGGCTCGGGTAGTAGTCCGCCTTCTCGCTTGCCAAGTCCTGCTCGGTGTAGCTCACCATCAGCTGCAGCACCTCGGCCCAGCTCATATGGGCACAGCCGGTTTTCATCACGTTGGCCAGATTGGGCAGGGAGATGGCGCCGCGACCCACCATCAGGGTGTCGCAGCCGGAGACTTGGGCGCAGGCGAGGGCATCCGCATGATCCCAGATCTCGCCGTTGGCGGTGACGGGAATGGGCAGGGCACGGCGAATGGCGTCCACATACTCCCAGTGGGCCGGCGCCTTGTAGCCTTCGCGCTTGGTGCGGGCGTGCACGGCCAGCTCGTTGGCGCCCCCTTGATGAACGGCATGAGCGTTCTCCAGATAGAGCTCCTTGTCATCGTAGCCGAGGCGGATCTTGGCGCTCACCGGCAGATGGGCAGGCACCGCCTCGCGTACCGCCTTGACGATGCGATAGATGGTGTCGGGCTCTTTGAGCAGCACGGCGCCCCCCTTGCTCTTGTTGACCGTGGGGGCAGGGCAGCCGAAGTTGAGATCGACGCCAGGGGAGCCGAGTTCGATGGCTCGCAGCGCGTTTTCGGCCAGCCATTCGGGGTGCTGGCCCAGCAGCTGTACCCGCACCGGGGTGCCGGCCCGGGTCTTGCCGTCCTGTTTGAGCTCGGGGCAGAGGCGATGGAACACCTTGGCCGGCAGCAGCTGATCGACCACCCGGATGAATTCGCTGACGCAGAGGTCGTAATCGTTGACGGAGGTGAGCACCTCCCGCATCAAGTGATCCAGTACCCCCTGCATGGGGGCCAAAATAACGCGCATAACCGGTTCCGAAGGGCAAACAGAGAAAAAAGAGCGCAGATTGTAGTGGTAACGGGGCAGGTTGTCAGCCGTCATGCCACGGGAATGGGCAGGTTCAGGCCATGACTGGTGCGCAAGCCCCGCAATCCAGGGCATCAGTTGCCATGATAATGGGAATCGTTGTCAACATGGGGGCGGATCCTGTTAGGATGACGCAAGGGCATGGTAAGAGGGGCTACGATGGAACGTTTGTGTTTGATGGGGTTGGGCTGGCTGGCATTCGTGACCGGCATCATCGGCATCGTGCTGCCCCTGTTGCCGACCACGCCCTTCATGCTGCTGGCGGCGGCCCTGTTTGCCCGCTCGTCGCCCCGTTTTCACCGCTGGCTGCTGGCCCATCCCTGGTTCGGGCCGCCCATTGCCGACTGGCAGCAGTATCGCGGCATTCGCCGCCATGCGCGGCGGCGCGCCATCCTCTTCATTCTGCTCTCCTTCTCGGTGTCGCTGGCGGTGGTCCCCCTGCTGTGGGTCAGGCTGCTGCTCATTGCCATAATGGTGATCCTGCTCACCTGGTTAATGCGTCTGCCGGTGCTGGAGCCAGTTGCAATGGAGAAGTGAAGTCCCTAAGCTATTGCGGCAATAATGCTATGGAGTCGGCCTGTCATTTTTGCGTGACGGGCCTTTTTATTTCCCGCTGGCGGGAAGCTGAGAGAAACGACCATCTGCGTCGAAAAACAAACGGTCAAACCATGAATCCGGAAACCCTGAAATTTATCGAAGCGAGCATCAAGACCATTCCCGACTATCCGAAGCCGGGCATCCTGTTTCGCGACATCACCAGCCTGATCGAGAATGCCGACGCCTTCAAGGCCACCATCGATCTGCTGGCCAATCATTATCGTGATCAAGGGATCACCAAGATTGTCGGTACCGAAGCGCGTGGCTTCATCTTCGGCGCGCCGGTTGCCTACGCCATGGGTCTGGGCTTCGTGCCGGTTCGCAAGCCGGGCAAGCTGCCCCGCGCCGTCATCGAAGAGTCCTATGCCCTCGAATACGGCACCGACACCCTGCAACTGCACACCGACGCCATCGTGCCCGGTGACAAGGTGCTGGTCGTGGACGATCTGCTGGCCACCGGCGGCACCGTCGATGCGACCGTCAAGCTCATTCGCCGCGCTGGCGGTGAAGTGGTTGATGCCGCTTTCATCATCTCCCTGCCGTCCCTCGGTGGTGATGCCCGCCTGACCGCCGCCGGCGTCAAGGTGGTTTCTCTGGTCGAACTGCCGGGCGAATAAGCCCTCAGTCTGACCAAGCTGGCAGGTCTCGTCAGCCTTGCCTGCGTCCAGACCGGTGCCCGTACGGGCATCGGTTTGAAATTCAAGCGATCCCTCCCGCCCTGGCCGATAGCCGATACAGCCCGCCCCGCATTTGTGTTAGCATCCAGCCTCAATGCCTTGTCATCCCTGCATCGAGATCTATGAGCTATCAGGTTCTGGCGCGTAAATGGCGCCCCCATACGTTTGAACAAGTGGTAGGCCAGCATCATGTGCTGACCGCCTTGACCAACGCCCTGGATCAGGGACGGCTGCATCACGCCTATCTGCTGAGCGGCACCCGCGGGGTCGGCAAGACCACCATCGCCCGCATCCTGGCCAAGAGCCTCAACTGCGAGCAGGGGATCAGCAGCCACCCGTGCGGGGTGTGCGACACCTGCCGCGAGATCGATCAGGGCAACTTCGTCGACCTGCTGGAGATCGATGCGGCGTCGCGCACCAAGGTGGAAGATACCCGCGAACTGCTCGACAACGTGCAGTACCGGCCGGCCCGTGGCCGCTTCAAGGTCTATCTCATCGATGAAGTGCACATGTTGTCGCGCCACAGCTTCAACGCCCTGCTGAAAACCCTGGAAGAGCCGCCCCCCTATGTGAAGTTCCTGCTGGCCACCACGGATCCGCAAAAGCTGCCGATCACCATCCTCTCGCGCTGCCTGCAGTTTCATCTGAAGAGTCTGGATCAGACCCAGATCGCCAAGCAGCTCGAATGGGTGCTGGATCAGGAGGGGCAACCCTTTGAACCACGCGCCCTGCTGGCGCTGGCCAAGGCGGCTGACGGCAGCATGCGCGATGCCCTGAGCCTGACCGATCAGGCGCTGGCCCACGGCAATGGCAGCGTGCGCCTCGACAGCGTGCTGGCCATGCTGGGCACGCTCGATCATCGCCATCTGCACCAGCTGCTGGAGGCGGTGCTGCGCCAGGATGCGCCGGCCACCATGGCCAAGATCACCGAAATCGCCACCCTGGGCCCCGATTTTGATCAGCTGCACGCCGAGCTGGAAGGGTTGCTCCATCGCATCGCCATGGCGCAGCTGCTGCCCGCCACCGTGCAGGAGCAGGGGGCGGACGCCGATGCCCTGCTGCAGCTGGCCCAGGCCATGAGCCCGGAAGAGGTGCAGCTCTGCTATCAGATCGTGCTGGGCGGTCGCAAGGATCTGCCCTGGGCCCCCGATGGCCGCACCGCACTGGAGATGACCTGCCTGCGGATGCTGGCCTTCTCGCCCCGGCGCGAAGTACTGCACCCTGCCAGCCTGACGGCGCTGCCCCCCGCCATGGGAGGGTTTGCGACAGAGGCGAGAAGTGGCGCAGCGGCGCCGGGAAAGCCCCAGGGGGCTGAGCCGGCCCCGGCTGCCAGCGCAGCGCCACTGGCTTCGTCTGCGGTTGCCGCCACCGCGCCTGCCGCGACCATGGCCCCTGTGGTGATGGCCGAGCCTACAGCTGTCGAGCCAGCTTTGGAGAGACAGGATAACGGCGCCGAGCTGGATCCGCTGTTTGCCGAGCAGGATGAGTTGCTGCGCGAGGCCGAGCAGATGGGCTACGAGGCGGCGACGTTGCCGGCCGCGTCCGGCAACCTGCCGGCAGAGCCGTCTGTGGCTCCTTCCTCAGTGCCTGTCATGGCCGAGCCCGAGCCCGAATCAATCCCGCAGGCCGAGGTGGTGGCCGACGCAGAGGCCGTTCCCTCGACGGTCTCCAGCATGCAAAGCCTGCTTGGCAAGCGCAATCTGCTGCGCAGTCGCTTGCGTAGCGAACCGTCTGCGGCGACCAGCGCTGCGCGCACAGCGCCCGCCAAACCGGTAGCAGCCGCCAGACCAGCAACTGCGATGCAACCTGCCGCCGCCACTCCAGCCCCAGCTTTCGAGCCGCAACCGGCGCGGGTTGATGGGCAAGGGCAGGCGTCTGCCCGGCCAGCCCCGCAGACGGGGTATGACGACTTGCCGCCGCTCGATGCCTATGAAGAGAGCGGCAGCGACTACGAAGAGTATTTGAGCCAAGGCTTCAGCGATGCGTTTGCCAGCGCCCCTCTGCCGGAGCGGACTGCCGAGGCTTTGTCGCCGGCGCCTGTTCCCGCGGCCGTTGCTCGTCCTCAGTCAGACGATCTACCGCCCTGGGATCTGGACGGCAGTGCACCTCGGCAGGTTACCGCTGTGCCTGTTGCGGCTCCCGTGGCGGCCTCTCGCGAGGTCGTTGTCAGCGAGCCGGTGCCTGCCGTCTCGGTGATGGAAACCATCGACTGGGACGAGCTGGAGGGTGACAACCAGCCGCAAGCGGGAGACGTGGCGGCCAGATTGATCCCGTCTTCCCTGCTAAGCAGCTGTGGCGATCCCTGGGCCGAGCTGATTGCCCGCACCGGGGTCGGTGGTCGACTGCGTCAGCTGGCCATCAACTCGGTCATGAGCCAGCAGGGGGACAAGGTACTGTTGACCCTCAAACCGGAGCAGCGCCATCTGATCAGCGACAGGGCGCGCGCCGATCTGGCCGAGATCATCGGCCCCGAGTTGGGGCAACCGGTGCAGGTGGAGGTCACGCTGGGCAATGTGCCTGAGCAGGAGACGCCGCTGGAGATAGAACATCGCCTCTATCTCGGGGTGCGTGAGCAGGTCACCCGGGATCTGGAGCAGGATCCCAACGTGCAATTTTTGCAGCAGCGATTTGGCGCCGTGCTTCACCACGACAGCATAGAGCCGCTGAGTCGCTGACAAACACCATGCCGGGCCAGGTGCCCGGTTGAAAAATGGTTTGGCCGTCCCCACTTAGGACGGGTAAACCCACGGCCCGGCGCTGGATGCCGGATTTCAAGACGAGAGACGACATATGTTTGGTAAAGGTGGAATGGGGAACCTGATGAAACAGGCCCAACAGATGCAAGAGCGCATGCAGAAGATGCAAGAGCAGCTTGCCCAGATGGAAGTGGTCGGTGAAGCCGGCGCTGGCATGGTCAAGGTCACCATGGCCGGCAGCCACAGCGTGCGCCGCATCGAGATCGACCCGAGCCTGATGGAAGATGACAAAGAGATGCTGGAAGATCTGGTGGCCGCTGCCGTCAACGATGCCGTGCGTCGCGTGGAAGAGCAGAACAAGAGCAAGATGGGCGAACTGACCGGCGGCATGCAACTGCCCCCCGGCTTCAAGATGCCGTTCTAAGTTCGGCCTGGCAAGCGCGCCGTACTGCGTGTCTTGCGGATGACGGCGTGACCAGACGACACAGCGGATACAGAGATGTATCCGCTGTGTTTTTTTATCCGGTTTGCAAGGCGGCAGCCGGTCTTGTTTGGTCGCCTGCTGGCGCGCAACTGCGAAGTGCTACCCCAGCTATGCAGGAGGGTACTCTCAAGGAAGGCAGCGTCCCTTCACCCAATAGATGGCTCGGGCATCCTTGTCCACCCTGGGGTGGCCTGTCGCCAGCAGCCGGTAAGGCTGCCCTGTCAGCAACTGGGTCAGTTGGAAATGTGGGTCATCCTGGTTGATGAGTAGGCTGGTATAGACGGGGTCCCGGCAGGTCAAAATATCATTGAGGCGGGCCTTATCGACATTGGTTATTTGCCAGTTGCCATATACGGAGAATAATCCGCGTTCGGTTTCACCAAATTGCCAGCCGGCAATATTGGCGCGTTGTTCTATCGGTATTTTAAACAAGAAGTGTTGGGTGTCATCTTTCATATTCTTGGCAGCATCAATGGCGGGGTAGGCCAGAATAAACGTCAGCATAAACATAATGCAGGCTGCGCTGGCCAGCAAGGTTGCACCGTGTATTTCGCGCCAGCGCCACAACTGTTCTACTGCAAAGATAAGTAATATGGCCGCAAATACATGCCGCCAGCCCAGCGTACTGATGACCCTGAGCACGTTATCGGGTATTTCCAGCGACAACAGCGGCAGATAAAAGGGGGCCATCAACAGCGCCAGTGCAAACAGGAACATGAACAAGGTCCAGCCACGGCCATAACCATTGAGCCAGCGAGGCCAGCAGACGCTCAGTTGGCCGATCATCAGGGCAAAGACCGGCATCAGTGGAAAGAGGTAGAGAGTCCGCTTGGTGGAGGCGATGCTGAGTAGCAGCAGGGTGCCCAGCGCCCAGCTCAGCAGAAACAGGCGGGAGGCGCTCCACTGCTTCTGCCTCAGGGTCTGCCAGCACCAGAGCAGCACCAGGGGTAGCCAGGGCAGGGTGTATTCGGCCAGCCCGCCAAGGTAAAAGAGGTATTCACCGGGCTTGATGTGACCGAGTTCGGCCGAGCTGCCCGTCAACCTGCCCACCTGATTTTGCCAGAACCACTGCTGCCAGAGCGACTCCCCCTCAGGATGCTGCCACAGGGCCAGCAGCCAGCCGGCGATGGGGGCGACAAACAGGAGGGTCATGCCGAGGTGCTGTATCACGAAGCGGCCACCCTCCTGATGTGCAAGATGGCGTTTGAGTGCCGGCAGAAACAGCGCCAGCCAGCCGAAGAAGAGAGTTATGGGGCCGATGGGGCCCTTGACCAGAAAGCAGAGGGAGAGCCCAAGCCCCGCACACCAGAGCATGTGCTGGCGATCCGCCAGATACCATTCGGCAAATGCCCACATGGTGAAGGCGACGAAAAAGGCGAGGCTGGTATCGACCCGGATCCAGTGGCTGTTCATGATGAAGCCCTCCATGGTGCCCAGGGCGATCACCGACCAGAGTGCGGCAGTACTGGAGCCCAGTACCCGTCTGGCCAGCAGGCCGGTGAACAGCAGGGTTGCCATGGCCCACAGAGCCCCTACCAGACGCAGCGCCACCGTGACGCCGAGGTTGTCGTGCAGCAGGGCAAGAAAGGGAATGGTGAGGATGTAATAGAGGGGCGGTTTTTCGATGAAGCTGCTGCCGCCCAGCGTCGGAATGGCCAGTTCACGGCTGGTGAACATCTCCCAGGCGATGGCTGCCTCGCGAGGCTCGTCGGGGGTCCACAACTGGTGTCCAAACTGGCCCATCAGAGTGATGGCCAACACCATCAGCAATAAGCCGTACAGATGCGTATTTGGGGCTGTGCTAGTGGGCTGCATGAGAGCCTCCCGGCAGGCAAGGTAGCGCTTTGACAACGAACGGACTGATACCCGTGGTTTGAGAATAGGTCATGGTAATATCCATATTGATAAAGGCTCACCACACTAAAATATCGATGTTCAATCTAGTATCACATATTCTGACGAATGCCAATGAACAAGTTGTTACCAAATATTACTTAAGACGTTCGCCTTTATTGTGGTGAGGGGTTTTGTCTTATTTTGCTATTTGAAAAATAAATGTATTGATTGCTTCACCTATTCCTTTTATCTGTATTCAGCAATGTGCTTGACGAACCATGGATAAACATGTCGGCTATATATTGACACTGCTGGCCGCTTCTATGTTTTTATTTTTCATATCGGTTTTCTGGAGCTCGATATGCGCGACTTCCTGATGGAAGGTGCACCTGGTATCGAGGCAATGACGAAGGTAGGCGGAGCAGACGGCATTGCGTTGGGATCTTCGCTTGATTGGAGACGTCAACAGCAAGTGAGGTGATAGTGTCTTTTGGGTGTGCTCATTCTGCAGTCAGATCACCGCCAGCGGATCCACGTTGACCAAGACGATGAGGAGGATGCTGGGGACAAAAGTCGAGATAAAGCGCTTCGAGTTGCCGAGAGAACCCTGGTTGTTGCCCTCAGCTATCCGGACAAGTTGCCAGCCAATACGCTCGAATCGAGGAGTGCGTAGCGCCGGCGGCAGGCCCAGAATAACTGGGGCAACGACCCGGCCGGCGGGATGATTTTGTCGTTGCAGTGCAACTTGTCGCGACAAATGGTGCAAGATGAGAGCTTTTGCGCGCAATTGACCGTGGTACTGGCCTGTTGCCTTGTTGCAGACAAATCCAACATCAGCGACAAAAATCATATAAAACATTAACTTGGATTTAAGATTTTCGCTTTCGAAGCCGCTTATGTCGTTTCATCATTACTATTTATGGATCAGTTATAAAACCTTTGTTCATTTGACTACTTTTCGCGTTTCTCATTGCAGAGTAAGATGCCACTTCAATAAAAATAAGAATTAGGAGTTCGGGTGTGAAGGCATTAGTAAAAGAAAGGGTATCGCCCTATATAAGCCAGTTATATGAGTGCGGTATTAATGATTCTGACATTAAGTTGGTGGTGGATCAGTTCCGCTCCGACGTGTCGGGCAGCTCGTCGCTGTTCCTGTTGCGCGATGATGACAAGAGCGACGGCATCAAGCTCTTCGCGAGCGGCTTGACTGAGGCCCAGCAGCAGTTCTACGTTCAGCACCATCGCCAGGATGTGTGGTTCAATCACTATCTGGACAAGGGCTGCCAGGGGATCGTCAGCGCCAACACGCTGTCCAACTCGGCGGGTCTGCTGGCCAGCTTCGGCGCCCAGTTCGCGGCCGGCGGTGTCTGCCGGGTGAAGGGGCGGGGACTTAGCAGCCTGTGTACTTATCGGGCGGCCACCCAGGATGATTTCAGCGCCCAGGAAATTTCTTCCCTTGGCGAAGTTTATTCTGGCCTCGCGGCCTGGAGCCAACATTATTGGAACCTGCTGGCCCTGGAAACCCAGAACTATCAGCTGCAACAGCTGGTAAAAAACCACAATAAACCCAGCGCCATCGTGGATGACAAAGGGCATATTCATTATTCCAACGTGGCCTTCAATCGTATTGCCGACGAGAACGTGGAGTTGCGGGCAGGCAATGGTATTTTCTCGTTGCAAAATAAGGAGCAGCAACGCCAGTTCAAAGAGATATTGAATGGCTTTGCCTATCTGCTGCCCGGTGCTAGCGCTTATATGTCCATTCCCCGTCAGCCCAATCTGCGGCCGTTGCTGATCCAGTGCACCCTGATGAGCGGTCTCAACCGCTTTGAGCGGTATGTGGAAGTGGTGCTGCGGGATCCCGAACACTCCTTCAACCCGGACATCGAAGCGCTGGCCAGCCTCTATCCGCTCACCATCGGCGAGAAAGAGTTGCTGGTGCTGATGAGCAAGGGCTACAGCAGCAACGACATCGCCGAGCTGCGCGGCGTCAAGGTGGAAACCGTGCGCTCAACCTTGAAGGGGGTCTTCAAGAAGACCGATTGCCACAGCCAGAACGAGCTCTTGCTGTTGCTGCAATCCATCTCCTGATCCATGCAAGCTATGCTTGGAGTGAGCCGGACATAGTGCCCGGCTCGCGCCTCCCGGCCGGGAGGCCGGTTGGGGGAATGCAGGATGGAATCACTCAAGGCAAAAGATTACATGCAGACTCGGCCCATCACCTTCAGCGCAGAGATGATGGTGCAGGCGGCGGTGGAAAAATTTCTCAACAGCCGCCAGCTTGGCGGCCCCGTGGTGGATGTGCGGGGCCATCTGGTGGGCTGGGTCTCTGAGCAGGACTGCATCGCCGTCATGTTGAAAGAGGCCTACCACTGTGAACAGGTGGCCCAGGTTCGTGACGTGATGCGCAAGGAGGTGCTGGCCGTCGGCCCTGATACCAGCATCCTGGAGCTGGCCGAGATGATGATGGGGCAAAAACCCAAGATCTACCCGGTGGTGGAAGAGGGGCACCTGCTCGGGGTCATCAGCCGCCACGATGTGATGCAGGCCATCCACGCCCAGCTGGGAGCCTGCTTCGTGCGCAAGGTGCGGGCCTAAGCCCGGTTGATGGGGGCACTGTTGTCATCCAAAGAGCAGGCATCTGGCCTGCTCTTTCTTATGGTGAGTCCGTCATGCAGGGCTTGCTACCCGGATAGCGCCTCTTTCATCGCCCTTGCGGCTGCTTTAAGGCTTGCACCCTCCTGCCTCGCTCTTTAGGATCTCTCCCAGCTATCGATATGGCCCTCTTGCCGGGCACTCTTTTAAGGAATTCGTACCTTGTCTCTCTCTATCGAGGCGCTGCGCCGCCGTCTCCCTGCCTGCATGAATCTCGACGCCCGCCGTCTCTCCAGCCGTTTGCACGGAGCCAAGAAGCTGCCCGAGGGCAAACAGGCGGCCGTGCTTGAGACCATCGCCGCCGATCTGGATGCCGCCCAGGCGCGTTATCAGTTCCGTCTGGCAGGCGTACCCAAGGTCACCTATCCGGACAACCTGCCGGTCAGCCAGAAGCAGGCGGAGATCGCCAAAGCCATTGAAGAGCATCAAGTGGTGATCATCGCCGGTGAAACCGGCTCGGGCAAAACCACCCAGATCCCCAAGATCTGTCTGGCGCTCGGGCGCGGGGTGAAGGGTTTCATCGGCCACACCCAGCCGCGTCGTCTGGCAGCCCGCACCGTGGCGGCCCGTATTGCCGAAGAGATGGAGTCCGAACTCGGCCACTACGTGGGCTACAAGGTGCGCTTTACCGATCAGGTGAGCGAGCAGACCCACATCAAGCTGATGACCGACGGTATCCTGCTGGCGGAGATCCAGAACGATCGGATGCTCACCCAGTACGACACCATCATCATCGATGAGGCCCACGAGCGCAGCCTCAACATTGACTTCATTCTGGGCTACCTCAAACAGCTGCTGCCAAAGCGCCCCGATCTCAAGGTGATCATCACCTCCGCCACCATCGACCCGCAGCGCTTCTCCCGACATTTCAACAAGGCGCCGGTGATCGAGGTCTCCGGTCGCACCTATCCGGTGGAGGTGCGCTACCGCCCGCTATTTGTTGATAAAAAAAGCAGTGATAAAAGTGAAGGGCTGGAAGAGCGTGACGAGCTGCAGGGGATCTTCGATGCGGTGGAAGAGCTGGCCCGCGAAGGGCTGGGGGACATCCTCATCTTCATGAACGGCGAGCGGGAGATCCGCGATACCGCCGATGCCCTGCGCAAGCTCAACCTGCGCGATACCGAGGTGCTACCACTCTACGCCCGCCTCTCCAACGCTGAGCAGAACAAGGTGTTCCAGCAACATGCCGGGCGGCGCATCGTGCTGGCCACCAACGTGGCGGAGACCTCGCTGACGGTGCCGGGCATTCGTTACGTCATCGATCCGGGCACCGCCCGCATCAGTCGCTACTCCTGGCGCACCAAGGTGCAGCGCTTGCCCATCGAGCCGGTCTCCCAGGCCAGCGCCAACCAGCGTAAAGGCCGCTGCGGCCGGGTGGCGGACGGCATCTGTATCCGCCTCTACTCGGAAGAGGATTTCAACGGCCGTCCGGCCTTCACCGACCCCGAGATCCTGCGCACCAACCTGGCATCCGTCATCCTGCAGATGCTGGCGCTCGGTCTTGGCAATATGGAGGCCTTCCCCTTCGTCGAGCCGCCGGAGTCACGCCATATCAAGGATGGCTTGACTCTCTTGAAAGAGCTGGAGGCGGTACGCGAGCTGCCCGCCACCGGCGATCACGAAGCTAAACTTCAGCTGACCGAGACCGGTCGCCAGTTATCGCGCATTCCCCTTGATCCGCGTTTGGCGAAGATGGTGATCAGCGCGGCGCAGACCGGCTGTCTGAGCGAGGTGATGGTGATCACCGCGGCCCTCAGCATTCAGGATCCCCGCGAACGGCCCATGGAGAAGAAGCAGGCCGCCGACGAGCAGCACAGACGCTTTGAGGACAAGGATTCCGACTTCCTCGCCTTCGTCAATCTGTGGAACTACCTGAAAGAGCAGCAGGATGTCCTTGGCAGCAACCCGTTCCGCCGCATGTGTCAGAAAGAGTTTCTCTCCTACCTGCGGGTGCGCGAGTGGCAGGACATTCACTTCCAGCTGCGTCAGACGGTCAAAGAGCTTGGTTTTAAAGCCAACCATGAACCGGCGGATTTCAAGACGGTGCACTGCGCGCTGCTGACCGGCCTCTTGAGCCATATCGGCAACAAGGATCTGGAAAAGGCCGAATTCCTCGGGGCCCGCAACGGCCGTTTCCACCTCTTCCCGGCCTCGGGCTTGTTCAAAAAGCCACCCAAGTGGGTGATGGCCGCAGAATTGGTGGAGACCTCGCGCCTCTACGCTCGCATCAACGCCAAGATTGAACCCGAGTGGGTGGAACCGCTGGCGGGCCACCTCATCAAGCTGCACCACAGCGACCCCCACTGGTCGAAGAAAAATGGCGCCGTGATGGCCAAGGAGAAGGTGACGCTTTATGGCCTGACGCTGGTCAATGAGCGCACCATCAACTTCAGCCGTATCGATCCGGCGCTGTGCCGTGAGCTGTTTATTCGCCGTGCGCTGGTGGAGGGGGATTTCGAGACCCGCCACCGTTTCTTCAGCGATAACCGCAAGCTGCTGGCCGAGGTGGAGGCGCTGGAGCACAAGTCCCGTCGCCGCGACATCCTGGTGGATGACGAGGACCTGTTCCGCTTCTACGATGCCCGCTTGCCGGAAGACGTCATCTCCGCCCGCCACTTCGACAAGTGGTGGAAGGAGGCGCAAAAGCAGGATCCCGAGCAGCTCAACTTCGAGAAAGAGATGCTGATGAAGGGGGATGCTGCCCACATCAGTGATCTCGACTACCCCAACTTCTGGCAACAGGGGCGACTCAAGCTCAAGTTGAGCTACCAGTTTGAACCGGGGGAGGCGGCGGACGGCGTCACCCTGCACATTCCGTTGCCGCTGCTCAATCAGGTGGAGGTGAAAGGGTTCGAGTGGCTGATCCCCGGGCTGCGCCATGAGCTGCTGGTGGCCCTCATCAAGTCGATGCCAAAGCCGATGCGCAAGAACTTTGTGCCGGCGCCCAACTACGCCGATGCCCTGCTCGCCAGCCTCAACCCAGAGCAGGGGCCGCTGCTGGACGAGATGGAGCGCCAGCTGCGCCGCATGACAGGCGTCTCCGTACCCCGCGAATCCTGGGATTGGGCATCTGTGCCCGATCACCTGAAACTCACCTTCCGGGTGGTGGACGACAAACACAAGAAGGTGGCGGAAGGCAAAGATCTGGAGGCCTTGAAAGAGTCGCTGCGTGGCAAGGTGCAGGAGACCCTGTCACAAGTGGCGGACGATGATATCGAGCAGTCCGGTCTCACTCTGTGGAGCTTTGGCGAGCTGCCGCAAGAGTACAGCCAGAAGCGCGGCGGATTCGAGGTGAAAGCCTATCCAGCCCTGGTGGATCAGAAGGATTCGGTCGCCATCCAGCTGGTGGAGAGCCCGGTGGTGCAGCAGCAGCTGATGTGGGCCGGTCAGCGCCGGCTGGTGCTGCTCAACGTGCCATCCCCCATCAAATACCTGCAGGAGAAGCTGCCCAACAAGGCCAAGCTGGGGCTCTATTTCAACCCGTTTGGCAAGGTGGCCGAGCTGATTGACGACTGCATCGCCTGCGGCTGCGACAAGCTGATTGAGCAGCACGGCGGCATGGCGTGGGACGAGGCCGGTTTCGAGGCGCTCAAGGAGTATGTCCGCGCCGAGCTCAACGATGCGGTGGTGGAGGTGGCCAAGCAGGTGGAAGCCGTGCTGACGCTATCCCACGAGATCAAGAAGCGGCTCAAGGGCAAGATGCAGCTCGACACCGCCTTTGCCATGTCCGACATCCAGCAGCAGCTCGGCAACCTCATCCACAAGGGCTTTGTCACCGAGACCGGCTGGCAGCGGCTGCCTGACTTGCTGCGCTACCTGCGGGCCATCGAGCGTCGCCTGGAGAAGCTCGCCATCGATCCCAACCGGGATCGGGTCTACATGCTCAAGGTGCACAGCGTGGAGTCGGAGTACAAGGCGCTGCTCGCCAAGATCCCCAAATCCCAGCTTATTCCCAC
This sequence comes from Aeromonas sp. QDB03, assembly GCF_027707985.1. NCBI lineage: Bacteria > Pseudomonadati > Pseudomonadota > Gammaproteobacteria > Aeromonadales > Aeromonadaceae > Aeromonas > Aeromonas sp. QDB03. The sequence goes on from NZ_JAPCJG010000001.1 coordinate 623,217, forward strand.
CGAGGTGGCCAATATCCGCTGGATGATCGAGGAGCTGCGGGTATCGTTTTTTGCCCAGAATCTGGGTACCCCCTATCCGGTCTCCGATAAACGGGTGCTGAACGCTATCGCTCAGTGCTAATCTGCTGTAAAGGAGAGGGGCCGGTGCCGTGTTGCCGGCCGGATGGACGCTGACGGAGGAGCAAGGATGCTTGGAATCTGGTTAGGGATGGCGATGGTCAACATCAGTGGCTATCAACCCATTGCCGAGCAAACCTGGGTGCAACTGAACCCGGAATACTACCCGCTGCAACGCACCCCGCCCGCCATGTTCGTGGCCTGGCGGGGCAATCAATTTCCCACCCTGGAACTCAAGAAGAAGAAGGGGCGCTGGCAGGTGCTGTTTCCGGCCAGGCTGGTGCCCCCATTCGATCTGTTCGAAGGGGAGGCCGAGCTTTCCAAGGCCTATCTGGCCAGGTTAAGGCGCATTGACGAGGCGGCCTACGGGCTGGCACCCGTTGCGGTTCCCCCTTACCAGCACCATGCGCAGCAAGAGGTGGCCACCCTTGGTGTGCCCTTCATGGCCGAGTTTGCCGCGCCGCAGCGACAAGGTCAGCCCCGTAGCAATAGTACAGAGGATGCCGAGCCCCTGCTGGCCGTTATGAATCTGCGAGCAGCGGACTGGCAAGCGCCTGCGACGCTGCTTGCTCAAGCAGGTGAGGGGCAGGATCCCGCGCTGGTTTCACTGGCGAGCGAGCCGACCGGCAGTACCCTCACGCTGGCGGCACCAGCGGCGGGCGGCAAACGGGTATGTCATCAGGTCGCGGCGGGGGAGACGCTCTGGCGCATCGCCGCCATGCTGGCCCAGAGCGGAACCGTGACGGGGACGGCAGGGGATACCTACAGCTATCTGCTGGCCATCGTCGATGACAATCGGGCGCTGATGGGCAACGGCATTCGGGTCAAGGCCGGAGACACCCTGTATTGTCCGGCGCCGCAGACCCTGGCCCGCTTCGATGCCCTGAGCCCGGCCCAGCGGCAGCAGCGCTTTGCCCGGTTGGAGCAGGGGCGTTAAGGTCTCTTGTCACTGTTCGGGGCCCGTGATAGTATGCGCCCTCGTTTTGCGAGGTGCTGACCGGTCGCAGTCAACACCATACATTCATCCATATGAGATAAACATTATGTCTTTCGTATTCCAAGCTGAAGTCCGTTCTGACCTGGGGAAAGGTGCGAGCCGCCGCCTGCGTCATGCTGACCAAGTTCCTGCCATCGTTTACGGTGCAGGCAAAGAAGCCCAGTCCATCACCGTTGACCACAAGAAATTCATCCTGGCCCAAGAAAAGCCGGAATTCTACGAGTCTGTACTGACTCTGGTTATCAACGGCGAAGAAGTTAACGTGAAAGTGAAGGCTATCCAGCGTCACCCGGTACGTTACAAGCTGGTTCACCTGGACTTCGTTCGCGTTTAATCGACAACGAACGTTCCAGTAAAGAGGCCACCCAATTGGGTGGCCTCTTTGTTTTTACAGGATTTTTCCCCGATAAAAATAAAATACTCAAATAGTACTGTTAGTCTTTACTTGTAGGCATGATTGACAGCAGCACACCAACTGTGATGCTCTGGCATCTATAAAGTATTCGAACAAGTCCAAATACGGGGTAATGTTGACCGTGATGAAGGGAATCATACGGGGATATTTCCTGCTGTTCACACCCATTCTGGTACTGGTTTTGGTGGGTGGGTATCTGCTGGGTGACGCACTGATCGAGCGCGAGCTCTACCGTGTACGCAGCGATGAGAGCACCTTCCTGTCGCTCGCCAGCGGTCGTCTCGACGACGAACTGGCGGTGCCGCTGCGCCATGTGCGCAGCATGTCTGAAGAACCCATCCTGCTCGAGGCGGCGGGGCGCAACGAGCGTGACAACATTGCCGCCCAGTTTACCGTGCTGATGAACCGCAATCCCGACTACGCCCAGGTGCGTTGGCTGGCGCCCGATGGCATGGAGTTGGTGCGCTTCAATCGTCAGGGCCAGCATCTGCAGCGTGTGCCCGATGACCAGCTGCAAAACAAAAAGGATCGCTACTATTTCCGTGATGCCATGGCGCTGCCTTGGGAGCGGATCTACGTCTCGCCGCTCGATCTCAACGTCGAGCAGGGGGTGATCGATCGCCCCTTCAATCCCATGATCCGTATTGCCAAGCGCCTGCGCCTGGGGGATCGCGATCTGGGCTTGCTGCTCATCAACGTGCAGGCCGGCCGTATGCTCAAGGTATTTGCCAACAGCAGTGGCAGGGCCGCCGATCACACCATGCTGCTCAATCAGGATGGCTATTGGCTGCGCAGCCCGGATCCGGCACAGGAGTGGGGCTTCATGCTCGAGCGTCCGGACCTCACCTTGAAGCAGTTTTCTCCCCAGGCCTGGCAGGCATTCTTGGGGGCTTCGAGCGGCCAGGTTGAACTCGCCGACGGTCTGTGGAGCTGGACCACGCTGTACCCGGCACTGAATCACGATCAGCTGGCCTGGAAGGCTGCCTCCATGGTGCCACGCAGCGAGCTGCTGGCCATTCGCACTCATATCTGGGGGATCATCTCGGCCACTTGCGCCATCTTGCTGTTGTTGTTCGGCGCCGCAGTGGCCTCGCTGGTGCTCAGCCGGCATCGGGAGCAGCTGGCGCAGCAGGAGGCGGCCAGACTGGCGCGGGTCAAAGGGGATTTCATCGCCAACATGAGCCACGAGATCCGCACCCCCATGAACGCCATCATGGGGTTGGCTTACCTGCTCGAACAGGGGGGGCTCGACGATGGCCAGCGCGCCCTGGTACGCAAGATCCATCAGGCCGGGCAGGCTCTGCTCGGGATCATCAATGACATCCTCGATTTTTCCAAGATTGAATCGGGCCGGCTCGAGCTCGAGCAGGTGCCATTCAGCCTGGAAGAGGTGCTCGATCATGTGGCAGCCATCATGTCCACCTGCGTTGGCAACAAGCACCTCGAGCTGGTGGTGAGCAGCGCCCCCGAGCAGGCCGCCCACCTGGTTGGGGACGCCCTGCGCCTCGAGCAGATATTGCTCAACTTGACCGGCAACGCCATCAAGTTCACCGAGCGCGGGGAGGTGGAGGTCAAGGTCGAGCTGGAAGCCGAGCAAGACGGCATGGCCACCTTGCTGTTTCGGGTGCGTGACACCGGGATCGGCATTCCGCCCGAGCAGCAGGCCAACATCTTCAATGCCTTCTCCCAGGCCGACTCCTCCACCAGCCGCCGTTTTGGAGGAACCGGGCTCGGCCTGACCATCAGTCGCCGTCTGGTGAACCTGATGGGGGGCGACATCGGCGTTATCAGCGAACTGGGCAAGGGGAGCGAGTTCTGGTTCCGCGTCCGGCTGGAGCAGGTAGAGCGGCCCGAGGCTTTCCACGAGCGGCTGCAGCACGTTTCGTTGCTTATCGCCGACGACAACCAGGTGACCCGCGACACCCTGTCGATGACGGTGGGCTCCCTCGGCTGGCAGTCACGGGTGGTGGAGTCGGGCGAACAGGCCTTGCACCATCTGCTGCGGCAGGGGGAGCGTTTCGATGTGATCCTGCTCGACTGGATCATGCCGGGCATGGACGGTCTCGAGACCTGCGTGGCCATTCGCCAAGCCTTCGAGCAGCAGGATCGTTCGCCCATCATCATCATGGCAACGGCCTATTCCCAGGAAGAGTTGATGCGCCGCCCCGGCTCAGAGCAGGTGGATCTGGTGCTGCACAAGCCGGTCACCGGCTCCAGCCTCTACAACGCGGTGGCGCGCCTCATTCATGAGAAGCGCGAGCATGTGGATCTGCTGGAGAGCGGCCAGCGCCGTCTGCGCCTGCCTGGCGTTCACATACTGCTGGTCGATGACAGCGACATCAACCTGGAGGTGGCAACCCGCCTGTTGCAGCGGGAGGGGGCCGAGGTGATCACCGCCATCGACGGGGAGCGGGCCCTGGCCTGTCTTGCCAACCCGACGCAGCGTATCGATCTGGTGCTCATGGACGTGCAGATGCCGGTGATGGATGGCTACGAGGCGACCCGTCGCCTGCGTCAGCTGCCGGGACACAAGGAGACGCCTGTGCTGGCACTCACCGCCGGGGTGTTCAAGGATCAACGCGAGGCGGCGCTGGCCTGTGGCATGAACGATTTCATCGCCAAGCCGCTCGATGTGGAGCAGCTCATTGCGACCCTGCTGCGTTACCTGCCCGACAGCGTGGTGCCGCTCACGATCAACGACGCGCCACCTGCCGTGGAGCCGGTAGCCGGCATCGATATCGATACCGGGCTTCGCAACTGGGGCGAGGCCTCCGTCTATCTCAAATACCTGCGCCGATTCCGTGATGACTACATGACGGTCGGTACCGTGCTGCCGGACTACATCGCCCAGCACGAGACTGATGCAGCCGCGAGCCTGACACACAAGCTCAAGGGGGTGGCGGGCAGCCTGTCGCTCACCGATGTGGCGCGCATCAGCGCAGAACTGAATGAGGCCATCGAGCAGGGGGGAGACACCAGTCAGCTGATAGCTCCGTTCCTGGAGGCACTGGAACGGGCGCAGCAGGCCATCGACCTCTATGCCGGACGCGAGCCGGGGGCTGTCAGCTCCCCGCTGGCGCAGGGCGAGGCGCAGGAGGTGTGCCTGCACGCCCTGCGTGAGGCACTTGTAAGCGAGGATCTGGAACTGATTGAACCGGCGCTGGGCCAGGCCAAGAGTTACTTGCCTGCTGAGCTGGTGAGCGAGATCGGTGCGGCCCTGGAGCTGTTCGACATCCAGCTCGCGACCTGCAAGCTGGAGGGGTATCTGGATAATCGGGAGGCACCTGGATCATGAATCGACCGCGAGTGCTGATCATCGACGACGAGCCGAGCAACCTCGGGCTGTTGCGGCAAATCCTCAAGGAGGAGTACAGCCTCTTTTTCGCCAAAGGCGGCGAGGAGGGGCTGGCCGCCGTGGCGCGCCACGAACCGGCCCTGATCCTGCTTGACGTGCGCATGCCTGACATGGACGGCTACGAGGTGTGCCGCCGGCTCAAGGCCGATCCGGCTCACGCCGGGATCCCGGTGCTGTTCATCACGGCGAGCGACAACACGGACAGCGAGAGCCAGGGGTTCGAAGCGGGCGGGGTGGATTACATTTACAAGCCGGTCTGCCCAAGCACGGTGCGCGCCAGGGTGCGTACTCACCTCTCGCTGGTGCGCCTCGATCAGCTCGAGCGCAGCTACCGCACCGCCATCGTGATGTTGAGCGAGGCGGGTCACTACAACGACACCGACACCGGGGTACATATCTGGCGCATGGCCGCCTATGCCCGAGCCCTGGCCGACGCGGCGGGCTGGAGTTCGGATCAGTCCGAGCTACTGGAGCTGGCGGCCCCCATGCACGACATGGGCAAGATTGGGATCCCCGATCATATCCTCAAGAAGCCCGGTCCTCTCACCGAAGAGGAGTGGGCCATCATGCGCACCCACCCGCGCATCGGTTACGAAATCTTGAAGCGCTCAGACGGGCTCATCTTCCGGATGGCGGCAGAGATTGCCCTGCATCACCACGAGAAGTGGGACGGTTCGGGTTACCCCGCAGGAGAGACCGGTGAAGGGATCCCCGAGGCATCGCGGATCGTGGCCATCGCCGATGTGTTTGACGCCTTGAGCGTGCGTCGCCCTTACAAGGATCCCTGGCCTTTGGAGCAGGTGTTGGCGACGATGCGTGACGGTGCCGGCCAGCACTTTGATCCCCGGCTGCTCGCCTGTTTTCTCGAGATCATGCCGGAGATCTTGCGCCTCAAGGCCCAGTGGGACACCCGCGAGGAGCGGGGGATCACCAGATAGGTTGTGTCAGGTAGGGATTGCTTGCCTGCTCGCGGCCGAATGTCGAGCTGGGACCGTGGCCGGGGATGAAGACAATGTCATCGCCAAGGGGCAGCAGGGTCTCGGTGATCGACTTGATGAGCGTCCCGTGATCGCCACGGGGAAAGTCGGTCCTACCTATGCTGCCGGCAAACAGCACGTCACCCACCCAGGCGAGTCGCTCGGTCTGAGAGAGCAGTACCACATGGCCCGGAGTGTGGCCAGGGCAGAAGTACACCTCCAGCTCGCATTGACCCACCTTTACCTTGTCACCTTGCTCAAGCCAGTGATCCGGCGTGAACGCGGGGGTATGGGCGAAGCCGAACATCTGGCTCTGCTGGGGCAGCATGTCGAGCCAGAACGCATCCTCTTTGTGGGGGCCGGTGATGGCCACCCCGGTTTTCTCCCGCAGCTCGGCAGCGGCACCCACGTGATCCAGATGACCGTGAGTCAGCAGGATATGGGTCAGGGTCAGCCCGCGTTTGGCGATGGCGGTCAGCAGCTTGTCCGCTTCGCCGCCCGGATCGATGAGGGCGGCCTGATGGGTCTCGTCACACCAGATAAGGGAGCAGTTCTGGGCAAACTGGGTGACCGGGATCACCTCGAATTTCAACATATGGGGTCCTCTTGATGGGCCGCTGATTCAGGCGCGCTGCTCGGCAAAGAAGTCGAGGCAAGCCTGCTTGTCACCTTGGAAGATGATGCGTTCGCGCTTGTTGCCAAGCTGGTAAAGATACATGGGATCGTAATAGCGGGTCAGCAACAGGGTGATCCAGGCCAGGTGCAGCGAGGTATCACCGCTGCTGGCCTGCTCGGTGAGCGCGTTCTGCATCAGGGCGTCCAGCTCGCGATGGGCCTGATCGCCAAGCCGGCGTTTGAGTCTGGCCAGTGCATCGGTGAGGTAGGCGGCAAACAGTGGCCAGCCCTCTTCGGCGCCAAACATCGCCTGATAGCGCAGCCAGAGATCGTGCACATAGTCCTGGCGGATCTGTTCGGCGCGCTCTTCTTGCGGCACCTCGACCACCACCAGCGGCGCCTGGCTCATGGCATCGAACAGTGGATTGGGCAGGCAGCAGCGGCCGATGAGGCGGCTCTCGTCCTCCACCACGAACGCCTGCTCGCCCTGATGGCGACGCTTGAGCAGCTCGATGGCCAGATTGTTTTCAAAGTTGATGTTGCTGGGCTGGCCGCCGGGCAGCTGGCCAAACGACGACCCCCTGTGATGGGCATGGCCTTCCAGATCCAGTGCCTGGGCCACCTCGGCCAGCATGTGGGTCTTGCCGGAGCCGGTCATGCCGGTCAGCACGGTCCATTGGCACTCTGCCGCCGCCCCGTCGAGGGTATCGATGAGGAAGCGGCGCAGATCCTTGTAGCCGCCGGCGATCCGCGGGCGGGTGACTCCAGCTTCATGCAGCCACTGCTGCACCGTTTGCGAGCGCAGGCCGCCGCGAAAGCAGTAGAGCACGGCATCCGGCTGCTGACGCAGCTGAGCCAGCCAGCCCTCGAGGCGTTCGGCCCGCACGGCGCCACCGACCAGTTGATGGCCCAGTGCGATGGCGGCCGCCTGCCCCTGCTGCTTGAAGCAGGTGCCGACCTGGGCCCGCTCATCATCCGTCATCAATGGCAGATTGGTCGAGCAGGGGAAGGCCCCCTCCTTGAACTCGATGGGGGCGCGCAGGTCGATGAGCGGAACGTCATCGAGAAAAATCCGGGCGTAATCCGTGGCCAGTGGCAGTGCACTCATTGGACAACCTCGATGAACTGGTTGCCGGTGCGGGCCTGCAGCTGGCCGATGGGGGAGAGGGTCAACCCTGCCTGTGCGGCAATGGCGAGGAGCTCGGCTTCACTTTCTTTACCGACGGCTACCAGCAGGCCGCCGCTGGTCTGCGGGTCGCACAGGATGTTGCGGGTGCGATCATCCATGGCGTCCAGCTTGTCACCATAGGAGTCGAAGTTGCGCAGGGTACCGCCCGGTACGCAGCCCTCACTCAGGTAGTAATCCACCTCGTCCAGCAGCGGCAGCGCCTTGAAGTCGAGGCGGGCGCTGACGCCGGAACCTTCGCACATCTCCAGCAGATGGCCGGCCAGGCCAAAGCCGGTCACGTCGGTCATGGCATGCACACCGGGCAGCTCGGCAAAGCGCTGGCCAATCTTGTTGAGGGTGCACATGGCGTTGGGGGCCAGTTGTTCGTGCTCGGGTTTGAGCTTGCCCTTCTTCTGGGCGGTGGTGAGGATGCCGATGCCAAGCGGCTTGGTCAGATAGAGGGTGTCACCCACCTTGGCGGTGTCGTTCTGCTTGATGGCATTGAGCGGCACGATACCGGTCACCGCGAGGCCGAAGATGGGCTCGGGGGCATCGATGCTGTGGCCGCCAGCCAGAGAAATTCCCGCTTCGTGGCACACCTGACGGCCGCCGTCGATCACCTGCTGGGCCACTTCCGGCGCCAGGGTGTTGATGGGCCAGCCGAGGATGGCGATGGCGACGATGGGTTTGCCGCCCATGGCGTAGATATCGCTGATGGCGTTGGTGGCGGCGATACGGCCGAAGGTGAAGGGATCATCGACGATGGGCATGAAGAAGTCGGTGGTGGAGACGATACCCTGACCGTTGCCGATATCGACCACGGCCGCGTCATCCTTGCTGCTGTTGCCGACCACCAGCGTCGGGTCGTCAAAGCCCGGGATCTGGCTTTTGAGAATGGTGTCGAGCACCTTGGGAGAGATTTTGCAGCCGCAGCCAGCGCCGTGGCTGTATTGGGTCAGACGAATGGAAGACATACTTTCCCCTTGTGTGTGCAAACTTGCGTGTAAAAATAAGTGCAGCGGCTCTGTGGAGCCGTCAAATGTGCGCGTATGCGCGCGAAATTCGGGTGGCCTTGGCTGGCTTTGAGCGCAGCGATGTCAGGCAGCCGTGCAAGGCAGTCTGGCAGGACGGGGGAGGAGAGGCGACAGATGCGCCGGCGCAGCCCCGCCAAGGGCCACAGGACGGGCCATTATGCCATAAATGGTCTTTCAGGTTCGAACTGGAATTCACACAAAGCGCAGGGAATTGGCGGGTTTAGAGGAAGGGAGCCGTTGGGCATGACGCCGGCAAGGTCCTCCCCCGGCGTAGCCCCGAAGGCGAGCCATGCTGCCATCGGGGCCATCTTTTGGTGGGGAACTTAGCCGGCTTGCTCCATTACCGGCTGGCGAGTTTTGCCGAGCCGGCGCAGGCGCCGTTGCAGCGGCCGCTCCAGCAGGGTGTAGCTCAGCGCCGAGAGCCCGATCAGCACAGCCAGCATCAACAAGGTGGCTAGTACACCCAGCAAGGGGTTGGTCTGGGCGTACCACCACGCGGTGAGCCCTGGCGCCAGATAGTGGACAAGCTCGCAGCCGGTGAGCAGCACCAGGGCGTGCAGCAGGTAGATGGAGTAGGAGAGATCCCCCAGCCAGTTGGTGAAGCGGTTATCCAGGAGGCGCAGCAGCGGGCTCTGGCGATCACCCTGGCAGGCGGCAATCCAGATCAGCAACACGTAGGCGCTGATCAGCAGCAGAGTCAGCTGCGGCGTCATGGTGAACTGCATCAGCGCGAAGGGGAGTAGAAAGGCGAGCAGCAGCGGCAGATCCTGCTGCATCATGGGCCACTGGCGGGCAGCCTTGACCTTCGGCAGCAGCCAGAGCCCGAGCACGAATTCACTTACCCCGCGCCCGATGGCCAGCGCCCCGCTGGTGACATCCAGGGTGCCGCGGCTGTGCACGATAAAGGCCAGCACCGTCAGGGCCAGCAAGGGGGCGAGGTTGCTCCAGCGGCTGCGGGTGACGGCGAGCGGGATGAGCAGCGGAAACAACAGATAGCTGATCCACTCCACGCTGAGCGACCAGGCGGCGAAGTTCCAGGTCAACCCGTGATCGGTTACCACCTGCAGCAGCAACAGGCTGCTTGGCAGCGCCTCGGCCGGGGTAAAGGGCGAGCCGAAAGGAGGCATCCCCTCCCACTCCCACATCTTGAACAGGGGGCCGGCGTAGAAGCCAATCCCATGGTGGGCCTTGTAGAGCTCCCAGCCCACCAGCAGCAGCAGAGTCACCAGATAGAGGGGATAAACCCGGGTCAGCCGCAGCCAGAGGAAGCGGCCATAACTTATGGTGCGGGGCGAGCGGGCGAAGGCTTCCCCGTAGACGTGGGCCAGCACCAGTCCGCTCAAGATAAAGAACAGATCGACCCAGAGGTAGCCGTTCTCGATGAGTTGGGTGTGGCCGGCGATCGACTCCATCCACTGGGGAAAGAGCAGCAAGCGGGCGTGGAACAGCACCACCATCAGAGCAGCGATGCCCCGCAGCGGCGTCAACAGCGGCAATGATTGATTCATGACGGGATCCTTGATGATGTTCAGCTTGGCCTGACATCGATTTTTGTTGTGGTGCCGCTCATCAACCCTGATGAGTCGGCTGCCCCGGCTTGGCGGCCACAGGCGGGATCACCCTACCTAAAAGAGAGCCATACGGGTGTGATTGTCATCATGAATGCGCATTTATCATCCAAAAACCAGCAAGGAATAAGCGCTGCAGCGAAGGTGAAGAGGGGATCTAGACTAGGGAAGTCATCCATCAGCGTGCAAGGATTGTCCCGATGAAACTCTATGCCCATCCTTTCTCATCCTACAGCCAGAAGGTGCTGATCGCCCTCTACGAGAATGCCACCCCGTTCGAATACCTGAATCTCGAAGAGCCGGCGGCCAACGCCGAACTTGCCGCCCTGTGGCCACTCAAGCGCTTTCCCGTGTTGCTCGATGACGGTCGCTGCATTCTCGAGAGCAGCACCATCGTCGCCCATCTGCAGGCGCACCACCCGGGCCCCGTCAGCCTGATCCCGCCTGGCGATGCGGGTCTGGAGGTGCATATGCTGGATCGCGTCTTCGACAACTATGTGATGACGCCGATGCAAAAAGTGGTGCTGGATGCACTGCGCCCGGTCGCGGATCGCGACCGCTATGGCGTAGTGGAGGCCCGCGAGCTGCTCGATCAGATCTACCCCTGGCTCGATCTGCGGCTCGAAGGGCGCCACTGGATTGCCGGCGCTGGCTTCACGCTGGCCGATTGCGCCGCCGCCCCCTCGCTCTTCTACGCCGACTGGGCCCACGAGATCCCCGTTGGCTATGGCCGTCTGCGTGCCTATCGCGCCCGGTTGCTTAGCCATCCCTCCATCGTGCGGGTAGTGGAGGAGGGCAGGCCATTTCGACACTATTTTCCGCTGGGCGCGCCGGCGCGTGACTGAACGGAATGGTTTGTGGCGGGCGGGCATTGCCGCCCCGGGCAATGTGCGAGGCGGACAGGGGCATGGCGGCATCGACTGCAGGGAAAAAAACAGTGATATTCATTCAGGTGAGTGAGTATGCGTTTATGGCCGATATTTCCCCGAGGAATTTTTAATGTTGATGCGTAATATTTCATGTTTTTGCATAAAACAAATACCGGGCATGTCTCTGCTGGCGGACTGTGTATGCCATGCCTGGGGTGAAAGAGAGATGAGGATCGGGCTAACGAGGCGGCAATTTCAGATTGAGGATGGCTGTGGTCAGTCGAAGAGGAGAGGTAGGAGTAACCATCGCTGTTGGTGGCAAAGTCGGGGGTGAGGTTATCTCTTTGGCGGCCGCATAAAAAAAGCCCGCTTTGATCGCGGGCTTTTTGATGGCTTGCCGGATCCAGTCCTGGCTTGGAGCTGGAACCGGGGACAAGGGGGGCTGCGCTGGTCTGCTCGGCTTAGCGGGCGCGCACCACCAGCCCCTTGAGGTAGAAGCCTTCCGGATAGGCGGTACCGATGGGGTGATCGGATGCCTGGGACAAGAGCTCCAGGATCTGGGCATCGCGACCGGCGTCGAGCGCCGCATCGGCGACAATTTTCTGGAACAGGCTCTGTTCCATCAGGCCGGAGCAGGAGTAGGTCAAGAGCACGCCACCCGGTGCCAGCAGCTGGAACGCCAGCATGTTGATGTCCTTGTAGCCGCGACAGGCGCCCAGCAGCTGGGCCTTGCTCTCGGCAAACTTGGGCGGATCCAGCACGATGACATCGAATTTCTCGCCCTTCTCGCGGTATTCACGCAGCAGCTTGAACACGTCGTGACGGACGAACTGGGTATTGCTGGTATCCAGCCCGTTCAGTTCGGCGTTCTGGCGGGCGATATCCAGCGCATTCTGGGAGAGATCGACGTTGACCACTTCCTTGGCGCCGCCCTTGAGGGCGTAGACGCCAAAACCACCGGTGTAGCAGAAGCAGTTGAGCACCCGCTTGCCTTCGGTGTACTTGGCGGCAGCCTGACGGTTGTCCCGTTGATCCAGATAGAAACCAGTCTTGTGGCCGTTGCGGATGTCCACCAGGATCTTGACGCCGCCATTCTCCTCGATCACCACCGGCTCGGTCGGGGTCTCGCCATAGATGACGCCGGTGCGCTCTTTCAGCCCTTCCTTCTTGCGTACCGCCACGTCGGAGCGCTCATAGATGCTGCACTCGGGGTAGAGGGTACGCAGCGCTTGGGTGATCAGCTCGCGCTGGAACTCGGCACCGGCGGAGAGAATTTGGCACACCAGAAAATCGGCGTAGCGGTCGATGGTCAGACCCGGCAGGCCGTCGGATTCGGCGGCGCAGAGGCGATAGCCGGTGAGGCCCTGACGCTTGATGAGCCCGTCGCGGGACTCCTGGGCATATTTGAGGCGACGGATGAAGAAGTCGAGATCGACGGTTTCATCCTTGTCGAAGGTCCAGACCCGGGCACGGATCTGGGAGCTGCCGGACCAGGCACCGCGGGCGAGCCACTTGCCATCCTGGGTGTAGATCTCGACGGTATCGCCATCGATGGGGTTGCCCTGTACCCGCTCGATCCCCTTGGAGAAGATCCAGGGGTGGCGACGCAGCAGGGATTTTTCGCGGCCTTTGACGAGATAGATGGAAGCGCTCATGGGGGTTGCCAGATGGTCAAAAGAAAAGGGGCCACATTCTATGTGGCCCGCTGGCAAAACTCAAACAACCTTGGCAGATAGCGTCAGGCTCTGGGAGCTTGTTAATCAGATTTTTAGCCCTTTCAATGCCTGCGCCAACTCGGTGGCGGTGGCCTTGAGGCCGGCGGTGCCGGCCACCGAGGCGCTGGCGGACTCTTCCACCTGGCCCGCTTCGTGGCGCACCTGATCCAGATTGCGGGTGATCTCCTCGGCCACCGAGCTCTGTTGTTCGCTGGAGGTGGCGATCTGGGTGCTCATCTCCAGCACCGCATCGCTGTGGTTGCTGAGTTTGTCGATGTCGAGCCCCACTTCGCTGATCAAGGCCTGGCTGCTGGCGGCGCGACCTACGGTTTTCTCCATGATGTCGTTCAGCGCGCCGGTGCCGGCCTGCAGCTCTTCGATCATCTGCTGGATCTCCACCGTGGCCTGCTGGGTGCGGCTGGCGAGGGTGCGTACCTCGTCGGCCACTACCGCGAAGCCGCGGCCCTGCTCGCCGGCGCGGGCCGCCTCGATGGCGGCATTGAGGGCCAGCAGGTTGGTCTGCTGGGAGATGGCGTTGATGACGTTGACCACTTCGTTGATGCGATTGGCGTTGTGGGTCAGCCGTTCCACTGCGCCGGAGGCGTTGCCGATCTCGTCGGCCAGGGTACGGATGGCGGCGATGGTGCGCGATACCCGGGCGGCGCCGTTGGCCGCCTCTTCGCTCGACTGGCGGGTCTGCTGCAGGGTGTCGTTGGCGTTGCGGGCCACTTCGCGAATGGCGGCGGACATCTGCTCCATGGCGGCGGCCAGGGAGTCCATGTGCTGGCGCTGGGAGCGGGCCATGGTTTCACCCTCGCTGGCATGATCGCGAAACTCGTCAGCAGCCAGGGTGAGCGCCTCGGCGGACTCTTCCACCAGTTGCACTATCTTGTGCTGGCGGTCGGTGAATCTGTCGATGCTGCCCGCCAGAATGGAGAACTCGTCGCGCACCGGGAAGAAGTTGAGGCGGAAGGTGAGATCGCCATCCGCCACGGTCTGCAACGCCTTGTTGGTGGAGTAGAGCGCACCGGAGACAAAGGTCATCAGGTAGTGGGTCACCAGCGCCAGCAGGGCAGCCAGCACGGCGATGATGGTGAGCGTGGTGCCCTGACCATCCCACATGGAGTAGCGGGAGGCATCCAGGGTGCCGGTGACGACCCCGGCTTGACCGGCGCTGGCGCCGTATCGATAGATGTCGCCCTGCCGGGTTAACCCTGTGCTGCCGGTCGGGCTCAGGGTGAGCTCGGCCGGCAGGGTGAGAGCGGCGTGCTGGCTTGAGAGCTGGGCACTGAGTTCGACCCGCTGCTTGAGCTGATCCAGGCGCAGCTGCATCTGTTGCTGGTGGCCGTCGGCCAGCAGATACCAGCTGAGAAAAGCGATGAACAGCAGCGGGCACCAGAAGGTGATGAGAAATTTTTCGCTGATCGTGAGGTGAATGAGATAACGGTCAACCCACCGAAACTTTACTTCTTTCATAATGGTATTGCGTCCTGCAAGGGGATGAGAGTGTCGCGCTCATTATCGCCTTGGGGGGAAATTTCTTAAGGGGAAGGTGTGAGAAATGGGAGAGCAATCGTTTGTCGTGCGAGTGTGGGGTCTGGTTCAGGGGGTGGGGTTTCGTTACTTCACCCGGGAGCGGGCGCTGCAACTGGGGCTGCGGGGCCACGCCTACAACCTGGAAGATGGCTCGGTGGAGATCCTCATCTGCGGGCCGGAGCAGAGCGTGCAAATGATGCTGGGCTGGCTGGAGCGCGGGCCGCGTACCGCCGAGGTGACCCGGATGGAGTATGAAGTGGCGCCACCGCCCAAGGGGAGCGGCTTTCATACCAATTGAGCGCCTTGCCACGCCAATGACGCCGAACAGCCATGAAAAACGGGAGCCACACAGGCTCCCGTTTGCATCGATGGCACTCTGAGTCAGCCAGCCTGGGCGGCATCGGCGATGGCCTGGGTCTTGGCCAGCACCGCCTGCAGGGCGGGGCGTTTGGCCAGACGATCCCGATAGGCTGACAGCTTGGGGGGAATTGTCTGCTCGAAGCGGGTGGCCCACATCAGGGTATGGGCCAGCAGCAGATCGGCGATGGTTACCTGCTCACCCAGCAGGTAACCCTGCTCGGGCACCCAGGATTCGGCGATGGCCGCCGCCTTGTCGAACTCCCACTTGGCGGTGGGGAAGATGGCCGGCAGACGCTGGGCCTCGGGCAGGGCGAAGCGGTGCTTGCCGATGGTCCACAGCGGCTGCTCCAGCTCGCAGGTGATGAAACTGACCCACTGAGCGTGCAGCGCCGAGGCCTGGGTCCCTCTGGCCGGCAGCCAGTGCGGGCCATATACCTCTGCCAGGTACTGCATGATGGCGGCAGATTCGGTCAGCACGAACTCCCCGTCCTTGAGCACCGGCATCTTGCCGCTCGGGTTGAGGGTCAGAAACCAGTCGCTGCGGTTCTCGCCCTTGGCGAAGTCGAGAAACTGGAACTGCCACGCCACGTCCAGCTCTTCCAGTAACCAGGATACGCGCAGGGCCCGGCTGACGGGGGTGCCATATAAGGTGATCATGCTTGCTCCTTGCCTGATGAAGGGGGCCATGGGCCCGTAGTGAATCGCCAGTCTAGGCAAATTACCCAGGTGCAACAAGCACCGAAAGGGTGAAGCGCTCACCACCCAGGGCGTTCAGTGGGGAGAGGAAAGAGGGAAGGGGGCGAAGAGGGCAAATAAAAGGGAGGCCGCAGGCCTCCCTCGTTGCTTGATGACCGGGCAGTGCTTACTTGACGCGCATGCCGGGCTGGGCACCTTCCTGCGGCTCCAGGATCCAGAGATCCTTGCCGCCCGGGCCTGCCGCCAGCACCATGCCTTCGGACATGCCAAAGCGCATCTTGCGCGGGGCCAGGTTGGCCACCATCACGGTCAGCTTGCCTTCCAGATCTTCCGGGTTGTAGGCGGACTTGATGCCGGCAAACACCTGACGGGTCTCGCCGCCGATATCCAGCTGCAGCTTGAGCAGTTTGTCCGCTTCCGGTACGGCTTCGGCCTTCTTGATCAGGGCTACGCGCAGGTCAATCTTGGCGAAGTCGTCGTAGCTGATGGTCTCGCTGATGGGATCGTCTACCAGTGGGCCGCTCGCTTTCGGTGCCTGTTCTTTGGCCAGATCTTCCTTGGACGCGTCGATCATGGCTTCGATTTTGGCCGGTTCGATGCGGGAGAACAGCGCCTTGAACGGGGCCAGTTGATGGTTGGTTAGCGGCTGGGCGACACCGTCCCAGCTGAGGGTTTCCCCCAGGAAGGCTTCGGCACGCTCGGCCAGCAGCGGCATCACCGGCTTGAGGTAGGCCATCAGCACCCGGAACAGGTTGATGCCGACGGAGCAGACCGCCTGCAGCTCGGCGTCAGCGCCTTCCTGCTTGGCGATGACCCAGGGAGCCTTGTCATCCACGTAGCGGTTGGCCTTGTCGGCCAGCGCCATGATCTCGCGGATGGCGCGGCTGAACTCGCGGCTCTCGTAGGCTTCGGCAATGGCAGTGCGGGCGTTGGCGAACTCGGCGTAGAGCTCAGGCTCGGCGCAGGTGGCGGCCAGCTTGCCGTCGAAACGCTTGGCGATGAAACCGGCGTTGCGGGAAGCGAGGTTGACCAGCTTGTTGACCACGTCGGCGTTGACGCGGGCGACGAAGTCATCGAGGTTCAAGTCCAGATCGTCGATGCGGCTGTTGAGCTTGGCGGCGTAGTAGTAACGCAGGCACTCCGGATCCAGGTGATTGAGATAGGTGGATGCCTTGATGAAGGTGCCCTTGGACTTGGACATCTTGGCGCCGTTGACGGTCACGTAGCCGTGCACGTTGACCTTGGTCGGCTTGCGGAAACCCGCGCCTTCCAGCATGGACGGCCAGAACAGGCAGTGGAAGTAGGCGATGTCCTTGCCGATGAAGTGATAGAGCTCGGCTTCGGAGTCCGCTTTCCAGTAGCTGTCGAAATCGATGTCGCCGCGCTTGTTGCACAGGTTCTTGAACGACGCCATGTAACCGATGGGGGCATCCAGCCAGACGTAGAAGTACTTGCCCGGGGCGCCGGGAATTTCGAACCCGAAGTAGGGGGCGTCACGGGTGATGTCCCACTGCTGCAGGCCGCTCTCGAACCACTCCTGCATCTTGTTGGCCATCTCTTCCTGAATGGCACCGGAGCCGCGCACCCACTCTGCCAGCCATTTTTCAAACTGCGGCAGGTCGAAGAAGAAGTGCTCGGAGTCCTTCATCACCGGGGTGGCGCCGGAGACGGCGGATTTCGGATCAATCAGCTCGGTCGGGCTGTAGGTCGCGCCGCAGCTGTCACAGTTGTCGCCATACTGCTCCGGGGACTTGCACTTGGGGCAGGTGCCTTTGACGAAGCGGTCCGGCAGGAACATGGACTTTTCCGGATCGAACAGCTGGGAGATGGTGCGGCTCTTGATCTTGCCGCCGGCTTGCAGACGGCCGTAGATCAGCTCCGCCAGCTCGCGGTTCTCGTCGCTGTGGGTGGAGTGATAGTTGTCAAAACTGATGTTGAACCCGGCGAAGTCGGCCTGGTGCTCCTTGGAGACGGCCGCGATCATCTCTTCCGGGGTGATCCCCAGCTGTTGGGCCTTGAGCATGATCGGGGTGCCGTGGGCATCGTCGGCACAGACAAAGTGCACCTGGTGACCGCGCATTCGCTGATAACGAACCCAGATATCGGCCTGGATGTGTTCCAGCATGTGGCCAAGATGGATGGAGCCATTGGCATAGGGAAGGGCGCAGGTTACCAGCATTGTACGAGGATCAGTTGCCATATAGTCGTTCTTGATGTGCTTGTTGGGATGATAGAGTGCCGTGCATGTTACCCGAATTGGGGGTAGCCTGCCTAGGGTTGTGGCTCGTCCGCCCTGCCGGCACACGCTGGTCGACCAGCAGGCAAGCCACTGATTTGTGTGCGGTAACCGTTCACCTCAAGATAAAGACAAGATAATGAGGAGTTAATGGTGATTGATTCAGTAAAACAGATCCTCGCCGAATTTAAGCCAACTGGCTGGGGCAAGGATCTGGTGGCTGCCGGCTTCGTGCGCAGCATCGACAAACAGGGCTCGACGCTGACCATCAAGCTGGTGCTGCCCTTTGCAGGCCACTCCCTGTTTGAGCAGATCAAGCAGGAGTTCGATGCTCGTCTGCGCAGCGCCAGCGGGGCCACCCGTATCGACTGGGTGGGCGAAATCGAGGTCGCCAGCCTGCCGCGAGCGCAAGGGCTGGCGGCGGTGCAGGGCATTCGCAACATCATCGTGGTCGCCTCCGGCAAGGGCGGGGTGGGCAAGTCCACCACCGCGGTCAACCTGGCGCTGGCGCTGCAAAAAGAGGGAGCGCGGGTCGCCATTCTGGATGCCGACATCTATGGCCCCTCCATTCCGACCATGACCGGGACCTTGAAGGAGCGCCCCGTCAGCCTTGACGGTAAGCTGATGGAGCCGGTGATGGCCTGCGGCCTCAAGAGCAACAGCATCGGCTATCTGGTGGCCGAGCAGGATGCCACCATCTGGCGTGGCCCTATGGCGAGCAAGGCGCTGGCCCAGATCCTCCACGAGACCCGCTGGGGTGAAGTGGACTATCTGGTGGTGGACATGCCACCGGGTACCGGCGACATCCAGCTGACCCTGGCCCAGCAGGTGCCGACCACGGCGGCGGTGATCGTCACCACGCCGCAGGACGTGGCGTTGGCGGATGCCCGCAAGGGACTGGCCATGTTCAACAAGGTCAGCGTACCGGTGCTCGGCATCATCGAAAACATGAGTTACCACGTCTGCAGCGCCTGTGGTCATCATGAGCCGCTGTTCGGTACCGGTGGTGGCCAGAAGATGGCGGAACAGTATCAGGTAGCGCTGCTTGGCCAGCTGCCGCTGCATATCGACATCCGCCAGCACATGGACGATGGCTGTCCGACCGTGTTTGGCGCCCCGACCGGGGAGCTGGCAGAGGCCTATCTGAAACTGGCCCGTCGGGTGGGGGCTGAACTCTATTTCAGCGGTAAACCGATTGCGACCCCCCTCTATGCCATGGCGCTGGATGAATAATCGGCGGTCGACCGCCTGGGGTGGATTTGAGGGTGGGCATGGCTCACCCTTTTTTATATAATGGATCGGTTTAAACCATCCCCACTGCTCTTCTCTTTAGGTATTTTCAATGTCTGATACTCAACATTCGTGTGTGATCATCGGTATTGCTGGTGCATCCGCTTCCGGCAAGAGTCTTATAGCCCAAACCATCTATGAAGAGCTGGTGGCCGAGCTGGGAGCCGGTCAGATTGGCGTGATCACCGAAGATTGCTACTACCGCGATCAGACCCACCTGACCATGGAAGAGCGGGTCAAAACCAACTATGACCACCCCAACGCGCTGGATCACGACCTGCTGGTCCAGCACCTGAGCCAGCTGGTGCAAGGTGATGCGGTCAATATTCCCCAATACTCCTATACCGAACATACCCGCATGAGTGAAGTGACCCCGTTCGCACCGCGCCGGGTGATCATTCTGGAAGGGATCCTGCTGCTTACCGACAGCCGCTTGCGGGATCTGATGGATGCCTCCATCTTCATGGATACGCCGCTCGACATCTGCCTGCTGCGCCGTCTGGTGCGTGACGTGCAGGAACGTGGCCGGACCATGGATTCGGTGCTCAAGCAGTACCAGAAGACGGTACGCCCCATGTTCCTGCAGTTTATCGAGCCTTCCAAGCAGTACGCGGACGTGATCGTCCCCCGTGGCGGCAAGAACCGCATCGCCATCGACATGCTCAAGGCGCGTATCCGCCACATGTTGATTGGTTGAGAGATATCAAGCCGGGTGATGCCCGGCTTTTTTAAATGAACAATTTGTCAGGAGAGTCGCCCAATGCGTCTTTGTGATACCGATATCGAACGTCATCTAGATGAAGGCAAGATCGTCATTGAGCCCAGACCCGGTATTGAACGGATCAGCGGCGTCAGCGTCGACGTGCTGCTGGGCAACGAGTTTCGGGTGTTTCGCGATCACACCGCCCCCTATATCGATCTGAGCGGCCCCAGCAGCGAAATGGCCGACGCCATCGATCGGGTGATGAGCGATGAAATCCATGTGCCGGATGGCGAAGCCTTCTATCTGCACCCGGGTCAGCTGGCCCTGGCGGTGACCTACGAATCGGTCACCCTGCCGGCCGACATCGTGGGCTGGCTGGATGGCCGCTCGTCCTTGGCCCGCCTCGGGTTGATGGTGCACGTGACCGCGCACCGCATCGATCCGGGCTGGTCCGGTCGCATCGTGCTGGAGTTCTACAACGGCGGCAAGCTGCCGCTGGCGTTGCGCCCCAAGATGAAGATCGGTGCGCTGAACTTCGAGATGCTCTCAGGTGTGGCGGCGCGTCCCTATAACAAACGGGAAAACGCCAAGTACAAGAGCCAGCAGGGTGCGGTTGCCAGTCGCATCAATCAGGACTGAGATCGGATCGACAGTCGAGCCGTCGGCAATGTGTTAAAAGAGGGCGCCGCTGGCGCCCTTCTCCATTCGCTTGGGCAGGTGGATGTGGCAAAGAGGGCAGGGCGAGGGAGTGATCTTGCCTGCCATTTGTACAAACAGGGCGATACGGTCGGTCGAAAATTGACGGAGCCGAGGTCGGTGAGAGTGATCTCTGCGGCATACTGATGATGAATTGTTCCCGTTTGGGGACTGTTTTTGTCAGGCAAGGTCTGTTTAATTAATCTGTGATAAGCCGCATGCTGACTGGCTTTAAGCTATTTACTGGCGGAATGCTCTTTTTTTTTCTTACTGAAATATTTCAACAACGGGTATGGCGTTACCAGCCTTCTGGCATAATCCGCCGCAACTCATAAACAGGTTCGTTTTTTATGTTTGAAATGTTTAGTGGTTTGGGTTTGTGGTGGTCAATCGGTTTGGTATTGGCCGTTTTTTTTGTGTTGGCCTATGAATTCATCAACGGCTTTCACGATACCGCCAACGCGGTAGCAACGGTTATCTATACCAAGGCGATGCCGGCACACATGGCAGTAGTGGCCTCCGGTCTGTTCAACTTTGCCGGGGTCATGATGGGTGGTCTGGGCGTGGCTTATGCCATTGTCCACCTGCTGCCCATCGATCTGCTGCTGGGGATGGACTCCACTCAGGGTCTGATCATGGTGTTCTCCCTGCTGTTTTCCGCCATCGTGTGGAATCTGGGTACCTGGTTCTTCGGGATCCCGGCGTCCAGCTCACACACGCTGATCGGTTCCATTCTGGGGGTAGGCGGCGCCTATGCCTGGATCAGCCATCAACCGCTGCAGGAAGGCATCAACGTCGCGAAAGCCATCGACATCATGCTTTCCCTCATCATCTCTCCCACCGTCGGTTTCATCATCGCTGCGCTGCTGCTGTTTGCCATGAAACGTGTCTGGCAGGGCAGCAAGATCCACAAGACCCCGGAAGAGCGTCTGCTGGTGGATGGCAAGAAGCATCCGCCGTTCTGGGCGCGGGTGACCCTCATCTGCTCCGCCATGGGGGTGAGCTTTGTGCACGGTTCCAACGATGGCCAGAAGGGCATTGGTCTGGTGATGTTGGTGCTGATCTGCATGGCTCCTGCCTATTTCGCACTGGACATGAACAGCCGTTCCTATGACCTGGATCGCACCCAGGATGCCAATCAGCGCATCATGGAGATCTATCAGCGCAACCATGAGCAGGTTTCCAAGGTAGTGAACTTCAGTGTGCCTGCCCAGGCCCAGGAAGAGTTGATGACCCACTGTGCTGCCGATGGTGCCCTGCAGGCCATGGCCACGCTGGACAATCGTCTTGCCCAGGTGCGGACCTATGAAGAGATGGACCTGACCGATCGCCGTGAAGTGCGCCGTCTGCTGTTGTGCATCGACGATACCGCTCGCAAGGTGTCCAAGCTGCCGCTGCCGGCCAAAGAGCTGACGGACCTTGCCAAATGGCGCAAGGATCTGACGGCCACTGCCGAATATGCACCGACCTGGGTCATCGTCTCCATCGCGCTGGCGCTGGGCTGTGGCACCATGGTGGGCTGGCGTCGTATCGTCTACACCGTAGGCGAGAAGATTGGCTCCTCCGGCATGACCTACAGCCAGGGGATTGCCGCCCAGATCACCGCTGCCGCCTCCATCGGGGTGGCCAGCTTGACCGGGATGCCGGTATCGACCACCCACATCCTCTCCTCTGCGGTAGCGGGGACCATGGTGGCCAACAAGTCGGGCCTGCAGAGCCAGACCATCAAGACCATCCTGATGGCCTGGGTGCTGACCCTGCCGCTGACCATGCTGCTCTCTGGTGGTCTGTTCCTGATCAGCCATCATCTGTTCAGCTGATTGCAGATACCAAAAGCGTGTTGAGAAAGGGCCCTTGCGGCCCTTTTTTCATGGCCTCAAAAACGTGTGTGTGATGTCAGGTTCCTACCCGCCGGGTTTCCAGCCTGACCATCTTTTATATGCCATCAAACTAATTATTCCATTCAATCAATTAGTTCTCTCACCCACTAAGCTCATCCCCACCCATCAACAGGCATTCAAGATCGGAGGGTTGGCAGAGTGGACGTCTTTTGCGGTTCTGCCCCTGCTAGGGTGCAGCGAGAGCCATGGAGCTGCTCGGCGAAGGTCGGCGCCTGCTATCTCATGGCACATGACGGCCTAAATTAGCAGATGGGATTAGCTGTGTTGACGGCTGTGGAAGAGGGGTCTTTGCCTACGCCGCTTGGCGGTACGCCTAAATTGCCGAGAGGATGGAAGGTTGAATGGTCAACCGATGCCGGTTGACAGAGGCATGCGCACTTCAAACCGATTTCGAGATGGATGGCAGGCTTGGCCATGCAGTCCATGCGCATCAATGTCGTCAAGGATGTATACACACTACGCGATATTTGTATCTGTGCCGGCTCTTATCTTATCCAGCCAGCCTAAACCAGGAGCCATGCAGTCGCGGCAGCAGGAAGACAAAACAAGGAGTGTGGATTGAGCCGCAGCGAGCCAATGGCTGTGGTTATTCAATATGATGAGGAAGACTTGGGGTACTAAGTGCTAATAGGTAGGTAGAGGTCGTGGCGCAGTAAAGGGACGGGTAATCGAGACGAGCTGACGGTGCTATGCCGCACATAAAAAAAGAGCCACACAATGTGTGGCTCATTTTGTCAGACTAGCGAGTCATCAAGGACGACCGGCCGGGCTGGTTGCAACGTTGACGGCAGCGGTACTGCCGCCATGGCGACCTGAGCTTGCCACTTCGCTGCGAACCAGCGGAGCATGAGCAACCGGCTCACGTACTGGCAGGGCAGGGGCCGCAGCCGGTGTGGCCATCGGCGCAGAGGCCTTGCGGGCACCGGCCAGCAGGCCACCACCACGTTTGACTTGCTTGGCCACAGGGGCTGCTACGGCAGTGGCTACCGGAGCCTCGTCAGCGATGACAGGCTCAGCGACCGGAGCTGGCTGTTCAACTACCAGAGGGGCAACCTCGGCTACAACCACTACCGGAGCCGCTTCTTCAACTGCCGGTGCAGCAGGTGCAGCTTCAACCACGGCAGTCTCGATGGCCGGAGCCTCGACAGCAATGGCTTCCACTGCGACCGGGGCAGCAACTTCTGCAACCACTGGCTCGTTGACAACCGCTACCTGGGCTTCTTCAGCAACTACCGCTTCGGTTACCACTGGCTCTGCAGCCACGACTTCAGCCTGCTCGTGAGCCTCGGCCACAACGGCTTCAGGCACGACATGCTCGGTCAGCGCAGCAGAGGCCTGCAGGGCGGCGGCAACCGCTTCAGCACTGGGAATGGTGATGACAGGAACTGCCGGTTCTTCCACTTTCACTTGGGCGGCATCTGCCTGGGCAGCTGCAGTCAGGGTAGGGGTAGCGCCTTCGGCAGACTGCTCTTCATCTTCACGCTGGCTGCGGGCATCTTCATTGATGCGCTTGCGACGCTGGCCTTCGATACGCTGATTGCGCGGCGTACGGCGGGAACGACGCTGGCCTTCGGCCTGCTCATCGTGCTGCTCTACTGCATCGGAGGCCTCTTCGGCAACAACCGGAGCATCGGCGGGCAGGGCGGCAACGTCGCTGGCCGGGGCATCGACCCGGATCTGCTTGCGCAGTTGACGGCGTTCGCGGCGCTCAGCCACTTTCTGCTCTTTTTCCAGACGCGGCTCGTCGTTGACCATGGTGGTGGTATCGACGGTTTCTACCGCTTCAACGACCACTTCGGCACGAGGTTCACGCGGAGCACGGGGCTCACGAGCAGGGCGCGGTGCGCGGGGTTCGCGTTCCTGACGCGGCTCACGCTCTTTGCGGGGACGACGGTTGCGGCTTTCACCACCTTCACGGTTGGCACCCGCTTCCCGCTTCTCTGCGGTATCGGCAGGGCTGCGGTTACCACGGTTGTCATCACGACGACCACGCTGACCACGGCTGCGGGTTTCATCGCGTTGATGACGATGCCCCTCATCCTTGCGTGCTTCGCGCTGGGCTGCCGGTTTGTCGGCAGGGGCCTTCACGTCGGCAGGGGCGGTGTCGGAACCGAACAAGCCGGAGATGGCCTTGAACAGTTTGCCAAACAGACCGGCTTCGGGGGCGGCTGGTGCGGCGGGAGCCACGACCGGGGCCGGTGCGGCGGGAGCCGGCTGGGGCGCCTGGACAAAACCTTGCAGCAGCGGTTGTTCGCGCTCGATCACCTGAGCCTGTTTCGGCTGGTAGACCGGCTTGGCAATCTCGGTTTTCAGCTCGTAGCTGGCCGCTTCCGGGATTTCGTTCTGACGGATGCGGGTCACTTCGTAGTGCGGGGTTTCCAGATGCTGGTTTGGAATGATGTAGACACGCACATCATTGCGCTGTTCCAGGCTGGCGATGGAGGCACGCTTCTCGTTGAGCAGATAGGCGGCAACATCGACTGGCACCTGACCGTGAACCTGCTCGGTATTGTCCTTCATGGCCTCTTCTTCGATGAGACGCAGAATGGACAGCGCCAGTGATTCGTTGTCACGGATCACACCCTGACCCTGGCAACGAGGGCAGATATGGCTGCTGGACTCGTTGAGGGAGGGGCGCAGACGCTGGCGAGACATCTCCAGCAGACCGAAACGGGAGATCCGGCCCAGCTGGATGCGAGCACGATCCTGATGCACCGCTTCACGCAGACGGTTTTCCACTTCGCGCTGATGACGAACCGGGGTCATGTCGATGAAGTCGATGACGATCAGGCCACCCAGGTCGCGCAGACGCAATTGACGGGCAATTTCGTCGGCCGCTTCCAGGTTGGTTTGCAGTGCAGTCTCTTCGATATCGCCGCCCTTGGTGGCGCGGGAGGAGTTGATATCGATGGAGGTCAGTGCTTCGGTCGGATCGATGACGATGCTGCCGCCGGAGGGCAGACGCACTTCACGCTGGAAGGCCGACTCGATCTGGCTCTCGATCTGGAAGTGGTTGAACAGGGCAACTTCACCCTTGTACAGCTTCACGCGATTGAGGAAATCGGGACGAACCAGCTCGATATGCGCCTTGGCACGCTCGAAGATGACCGGGTTGTCGATCAGGATCTCGCCGACATCGCGACGCAGATAGTCACGGATGGCACGCACGATGACGTTGCTTTCCTGATGGATCAGCACCGGTGCAGAGCGGCTCTGTGACGCCTTGTGGATGGAATCCCAGTGGTTGAGCAGAACGTTCAGATCCCATTCCAGCTCTTCCGGGGATTTACCCACACCGGCGGTACGCACGATGAGGCCCATGCCGTCCGGCACGGTCAGGCCGCTCAGGGCTTCTTTCAGTTCAGTCCGTTCATCACCTTCGATACGGCGGGAGATGCCGCCGGCGCGAGGATTGTTCGGCATCAGTACCAGGTAGCTGCCGGCCAGACTGATAAAGGTGGTGAGGGCTGCACCCTTGGTGCCACGCTCTTCCTTGTCGATCTGGACGATCACTTCCTGGCCTTCGCGGACCACTTCTTTGATGTTGGGACGACCCTGATAGGAGTAACCGGAGGGGAAGTAATTGCGGGCGATTTCCTTTAACGGCAGGAAACCGTGGCGCTCGGCGCCATAGTCGACAAAAGCAGCTTCAAGACTGGGTTCTACGCGGGTGATTTTGCCCTTGTAAATGTTCGCTTTTTTCTGCTCGTGTCCCGGACTTTCAATATCCAGATCGTAGAGCTGTTGTCCGTCAACCAGCGCTACGCGCAACTCTTCTTCCTGAGTCGCGTTGATTAGCATTCTTTTCATTGAGTTCTCGTTATTTTGTCATTTTGATTTCCTCCACAGGATCCTGCCGGCGCCGGCCTCGGGTCTTCAGCATACTGGGGCAACCTCCCGGTTGGGGTATGCATGAGGCGCAAACTAAGGGCACTCTGGTCCAGCCTTCTCGAGAAGGCATGAAAAGGATACCGGTGTGGAGACAAATTAGCGGTTCTGTTTGCGTTCTCCATGCGCTGTACCTCGCACCCGGGAACCGTCATGTTCTTGTATACACGGTGTTTCGGGATTGGGTGGCATAAATTTTGGCCACTTAGTACAAGGCTTGAACACAATGACAAAACCTTGTTTATTATCCCATTTAAACCACTTTTATAGCAAGGCGCCATTTTTCAACAAAGCATGCAGCCAAGGGCCGCCGGCAGTGTTAAAATCCGCGCCATGACACAGATACATCAACAAGTGCAGCTGCTCACCATCGAAGCTGAGCATGAAGGGCAGCGCATCGACAATTTTCTCAAGACTCAGCTAAAGGGCGTCCCCAAGAGCCTGATCTATCGCATCCTTCGCAAAGGGGAAGTGCGCGTCAACAAAAAGCGCATCAAACCGGAATACAAACTCTGCACTGGCGACGAGGTACGGGTCCCCCCCGTGCGGGTTGCCGAAAAGAACGAACTGCCCTCGGCCAATCTTGGCAGCATCCAGCGTCTGGAGAGCCAGATCCTGTTTGAAGATGATGCCATGATCGTGCTGAACAAGCCGTCCGGCATGGCGGTACACGGCGGCAGCGGCCTGAGCTTTGGCGTGATTGAAGGGCTGCGCGCCCTGCGTCCGGAAGCCCGTTTCCTCGAACTGGTGCATCGGCTCGATCGCGACACCTCCGGCGTACTGCTGGTTGCCAAGAAGCGCAGCGCCCTGCGCAGCCTGCATGAGCAGCTGCGGGTCAAGACCATGCGCAAGCAGTACCTGGCGCTGGTGCGTGGCCAGTGGCAGCCTCACGTCAAAGTGGTCAATGCGCCGCTGCGCAAAAATGACCTGCAATCCGGCGAGCGGGTAGTGCGGGTCAGCAGCGATGGCAAGCCTTCCGAGACGCGTTTCCGGATTGCCCGTCAGTTTGCCGAGGCCACCCTGGTGGAGTGCAGCCCAATCACCGGTCGTACTCACCAGATCCGGGTGCATACCCAGCATGCGGGTCACCCCATCGCCTGTGATGACAAGTATGGAGAAGCCGTATTTGACGATAAAATGCGCAGCCAGGGGCTGAAACGACTGTTTTTGCATGCCTGGAAGCTGAGCTTCATTCATCCGGCCGATGGCCGCGAGATGCAGGTGGAAGCACCGCTGGCCCCCGAACTCGACGACTTTCTGAACAAGTTGGCCCGCTGATGCAGACCATCCGGCTCGCCATCTTCGACTGGGACGGTACCCTGATGGACTCGGTGGGCCGGATTGTTGCCTGTGTGGCGCACGCGGCGGGTGATTGTGGTGAGCCCGTGCCCACCGCCGTCGAGACGCACCAGATCATCGGTCTCAGTCTGGAGGTCGGTATCCCCCGGCTGTTTTCCCTGGAGCAGGGGGGTGAGCGAGCCAACGCCCTGATCGCCCGCTATCGCCACCATTACATCCATGACAGCACACCCAGTCCGTTGTTTGCCGGGGCGAGGGAGCTGTTGCAGCATTGGCATGCACAAGGGGTGGCCCTGGCGGTCGCCACTGGCAAGTCCCGGCGTGGATTGGACAGGGTACTGGATGAAACCGGGTTGCGGCCGCTCTTTGCCGCCACGCGCGGGGCGGACGAGGCCAACTCCAAGCCTGATCCCCTGATGCTGACGCAAATTCTGGATGAGCTGGGCATTGCCCCGCACCAGGCGGTGATGATCGGTGATTCCATCCACGACATGGCGATGGCCGAGGCGCTGGCCATGCCGCGGATCGGAGTGAGCTGGGGCGTGCACGACCGTACCCGCTTGCTGACCCACCATCCGCTGGCGGTGGTCGATACCATGGCGGAGCTCCAGCGGTTGTTGGATTAGCCTTGCAATATAACCGATGAATAAACGAAAAACGGGAGCCTTGGCTCCCGTTTTTCATGGCTGGCATACCGCTCCCATCAGGGCAGGGCGATACCGTGGCGGGCCAGCAGCTCGATCAGGCCGATCAGCGGCAGGCCGATCAGCGCATTGGGATCGCGCCCTTCCAAGGCCTTGAACAGCACGATCCCCATGCCTTCACACTTGAAGCTGCCGGCACAGTCGAGGGGCTGTTCAGCTTCTACATAGCGGCGGATGGCCGCCTCATCCAGCTGGCGAAAGTGAACGGTGAAGGGTTCTATCAGCTGTTCGGCGCGGCCAGACGCGGCGTCCAGCACGCACAGGCCGGTATAAAAGGTGACGCTGCGTCCCTGGGCCGCCATCAGCTGGGCCACCGCTCGCTCGACCGTTCCCGGCTTGCCCAGGATCCGGCCATCACAGACGCACATCTGATCCGAGCCGATGATCAGCCCCTGATCATGCTGGTCGGCAATGGCACGGGCCTTGGCATGGGCAAGGCGAGCCACCAGCGTCTGTGCATCCTCCCTGGGCAGCACGGATTCATTGACATTCGGCGCGGCGCACTCAAAGGGGAGGCCCAGCTTTTCCAGCAGGGCTTTGCGGTAACGGGAGGTGGAGGCGAGGATCAGGGGACGCGACATGGCAATCAGGTATCCAGGTTCAGAAACGGGCAGACGTGGATGGTATCGCCCCCGTGCGGCGAGGGCAAATGTCGCCGCTACTCTCTTTTTTCCAGCATGTCGAGATTGGAAAACACCGCTATCGGCTTATTCATCCGGCCTGACGTTATAGTACCCCGTCGATGCTACCCATTCGCTGAGGAGTCACCATGGGCCGTTACATGCTCTGCTGTTTTTTGATGATCACGCTCTACCCGGTGGGGATCGATCTCTATCTGGTGGCGTTGCCCAACATAGGCGCCAGCCTTCAGGCCAGCGAGGCTCAGCTGCACACCGCGTTTTCCCTCTATCTGCTTGGCATGGCCGCGACCGTCCCGCTGGCCGGCCTGCTGGCGGATCGCCACGGTCGCAGGCCGGTGATCCTGAGCGGGGCCGGCTTGTTTATGCTGGCGTCGCTGCTGGCCGGCAGCGCCGACGACACCGCGCAGTTTCTGCTGGCGCGGGTGGGGCAGGGGGCAGGGGCCGGCGCGCTCTACATCATGACCTTTACCGTGCTGCGAGACGTGTTGCCACCGGCCCGGCTGGCGGCCGTGCTGTCGGCCATCAATGGGATCATCTGCGTGATCCCCGTACTGGCGCCGCTGCTCGGCTATCTCATCCTGACCGGCTTCCCATGGCCTGCCATCTTTCAGGCCATGGCGCTGCTCGGCGGCGTGGTGCTGTTGATCAACCTGTTGGGGCTGAAAGAGAGCCTGCCGCTGCACCCTGAACCATCCTCGAGTGCGTCAGCAGCCCGCTTTGCCTTCTTGCGAGTGCCGCAGTTTCTCTGGATGTGTGGGTTGAGCAGTGCCGGCATGACCTGCATTCTGACCTATGTCAGCACTTCACCCATGATCCTGATGACCCAAAAGGGGCTGGCAAGCGCAGAGTATGCCCGCATCATGATGATCATGGCGATGATCAGCATGATCACCTCCTTCTTCGCCCCCTGGTTGCTGCGTCGGCTCCACAAGCACAGCCTGCTCGCGCTGGCCCACGGTGGGTTGGGGTTGGCGCTGCTGCTGATCCTGGCCTCTCATCTTGAGAGCTCCTGGGGTCTGCGGCTGCTGCTGGCGGGCTTTGCCTTCACCTGCATCGGTTTTTCCGCGAGCGTCGGCATCGCCATGGGCGAGGCGCTGGCCAGTTGCCGTCATCAGATAGCCCTTGCCAGCGCCACCCTCTGTCTTGCCCAGATAACCGTGAGCGCCGGCTATATCTGGTTGATGGGGTGGCTTGGCTTTGCACCCAGCACGCTGCTTGCCTGTGCCCTGCTCGGCGCCGTGTTACTCTATCTGCTCTTTCGCGCCCTGGGGCCGGCCTTCGACAGCGCCGCCCACGGTGCCCCGGTCATGGAGAATCCCTGAGCATGCGACCCTTGATCGACCTCGATCTCAATTTGTTGGTGGTATTTCGGCTGTTGCTGCAAGAGCGCAGTGTCACCAAGGCTGCCAAGAAACTCAATGTCACGGCGCCTACCGTCAGCAAGGCGCTGGCGCGGCTGCGCGACTGGTTCGACGACCCGCTGTTCCTTCGCACTCAGCGGGGGCTGGAGCCCACCAATCTGTCGCTCACCCTGGAGGAAGAGCTCAAGGAGTGGTTCCAGCTATCGGGCAACATTGCCTCCCTCTGCGGCAATGCCATTCCGGCGGGGGCCGCGTTCAGGCTGGTGCTGGAGTCACCCTTTTACATCAGCTTTCTCAATGACCTGCCCATGGTGATTTATGAAACCTATCGCAAATCGACCATCCGGATCATGAACTGGGACCATCACTCCCTCAACGACATCATCAATGGCGATGCCGATCTCGGCTTCTGTGCGAGGGAAACCCACCCCAGCTCGCTGGCCAGGATCAACCGGCTGCCCTATTACATCGATCACGAGGTGTTGTTCGAAGACAGGCCCATGGTGTTTTTGCGCAAGGATCATCCGCTGCTGGCCCGCACCTGGAATCTCGACAACTTTCTCGCCTATCCCCATGTCAGCGTGGTGTGGGAGGCGAGCGATGCCTGGGCGCTCGACAGCCTGCTGGATGATGAGGGGCTCAGCCGGCAGGTGCCGATCCGGGTCTCCAGCTTCGAGCAGGCGCTGCACATCGCAGCCCAGTCAGACCACGAACTGATCGCGGTGGTGCCCTCCTATTGCGCCAGCTATGCCCGCCAGCACCATGACAATCTGATCTCCTTGCCGCTGCCGCTGGATGAAGCCCTCTACCGGCAACTCGACATCGCCTTTATCCTGCTCTGGCACAAACGCAACAACCACAACACCAAGGTGCTGTGGCTGCGCGACGAGATCAAACGGCTTTACCACCAGCATATCGGGGCCGCTGGCGCGGGTTAACCCTGACCTGTACCTCGCAGGGCCAGAAAAACGGCTATAAGCATAGGAATGGGCAAGGCGGGGTCATGGATGATGAGAGTCGGGATATGGCTGTTATGGTTGCTCTGCGTGCCGGCTTGGGCACAGGGCTGGCACCTGCAGGCGGGGGAGGCGGGCATACTGCTGTGGAGCCGGGCTCATCCCCCTGGCGCCTTTCTGGCTTTGCACCTGGAGATGAACGTGGCCGCTCCGCCGTCGGCACTGCTGGCCGTGCTGCGTGATACCGCTCGCCATCAGGAGTGGCTGCCCCAGAGCCTGGAGGTAAGGGTGCTGGCCAAGCCGGCACCCGATGAAGATCTGGTCTATACCCGGCTCTCTGCGCCCTGGCCGGTGCAGGAGCGGGAGCTTATCACCCACTCCCGCCTGCAACGCCTGCCAAATTGCGGCCTGGTGCTGACGGTATGGGCCGCCCCTGATGCTTTGCCGCCTTACCCCGGTCGGGTGCGGATCCGGGCCAGTGAAGGACGCTGGGAGGCGGTGCCGCAACTCAACGGTACCACCCTGATACGCCTCGAAACCTATACCAACCCGGGTGACAACCTGCCTGGCTGGCTCATCAATCCCATCGCCGCCCAGGCGGCACTGGACAGTTTTCGGGCCATCCGCCGTCTGATGGAGGCCATCCCGCCCGAGCCTTGCCCTTGCGCCCATATGCGGCAGGGGCGCCCAGTCGGGTTGTGCGGCAGCCATCCATGAACCTTGTGGGGGCAGGGGAGTGGTTGAGCTACCTACGCTGTGAAATTCTGCTGTCAAGGAGTGAGCCGGATCCCCGCCGTCAACGCAAATGCGGCCAGGATCCGGTGTCGGATCCTTTGGTTTATGGCATAATCAGTCACCGGTGAGCGCAAGTTCCGCCATGTGCGGGGGTTGTGAGGTTAAAATCATCGGCGGTAAGGACTTTTTCCTTTGACTATCAGTTGTTGGACCTATAATATTCGCGCCCTATGCAAAAGGTGAAGTTGCCCGTAAAGGTTGATCCAGTCCGTAGTGCCTCGAAGCTGCTCGATTATGTCGGGATAGTGGAAAAGTCGCAGATGCCCAGGCTGGAGGAATCAACCGCAGGCTTGCAGAGTGATATCGATGTATCGCTGCACTTTGGCAAAGATGTCCAGAAGTTGACCGTTATGAAAGGCACTGCCCATGCCAAGGTTGACCTGGTTTGCCAGCGTTGTGGAGAAACATTCGAGCATCTCTGTGAAGCTGAATTTATCTACACTCCGCTGTTCGAGAGAACAAACGAGGAAGAACTGCCGGAAGCTTATGAGCCCATTGAGTTGGACGAAAACGGCGAGATGGATCTTCATCAAATCCTGGAGGATGAACTCATCCTCTCGTTGCCGCAGGTGGCCATGCATCCCATGGATGCTTGCCCGCGCGGTAACATGGAGATGACCTGGGGTGAAATCGAACCTGCTGATGAGCGGCCGAATCCCTTTGCAGTTCTTGAAGAGCTTAAACGTAAGTGAATTTAGGAGTTAGCCTACAATGGCCGTACAACAGAACCGTAAAACCCGTGCCAAGCGTGGCATGCGTCGTTCCCACGATGCGCTGACCACCGCTGCCCTGACTGTTGATCAGACCAGTGGCGAAATCCATCGTCGTCACCACGTGACTGCCGATGGTTTCTACCGCGGTAAAAAGGTAATCGCTTAAGGATTGCCTTTGTCTACGCAAACTGTCGCGCTAGACATCATGGGGGGAGATATTGGCCCCTCGGAAACAGTGCCTGCCGCCGTGCAGGCACTGTCTCTTTTACCCCAGTTAAAACTGATCCTGGTCGGTGACCAACACCAGACCACCCCTCTTTTGCAGCAACATGGCTTGCTGAATCATCCCCGCGTTCGTTTCGTGCATGCATCCCAGGTGGTTGGCATGGGCGACAAACCGATCGTGGCGCTGCGCACCCTGAAAGACTCCTCCATGCGGGTCGTCCTCAATCTGGTGAAAGCTGGCGAGGCCGATGCCTGCGTCAGCGCCGGCAATACCGGTGCGCTGATGGCCATGGCCAAGTGCGTGCTCAAATCCCTGCCCGGGGTCGACCGACCCGCCCTCATCAAGGCGCTGCCCACTCTTTCCGGCAAACGTACCGTGATGCTGGATCTTGGCGCCAACGTCAGCTGCGATGCCGATACCCTGCTGCAATTTGCGGTGATGGGGGCCGTGGTGGCTGAAAAGGTGGAGGGCATTGCCACTCCCAGGGTGGCCCTGCTCAACGTGGGGGAGGAGGAGATCAAGGGCAACGATCTGGTGCGCCACAGTGCCGAGTTGCTGCGTCAGTGCCAGGCGCTCAACTTCGTCGGTTTTGTCGAAGGGGACCGGATCTTCAGCGGCGAGTGCGACGTGATCGTCTGCGACGGTTTTGTCGGCAACGTGGCCCTCAAGACGGCGGAAGGGGTCGTGCGGATGATGGCCCAACTGGCCGGATATCCCCGCAAAAAACGCAGTTTTCTTGGTCGCATCGCCGGATTTATGTTCAAACGGCGTTTTTCTTACCTGAACCCCGACCAGTATAACGGTGCAAGTCTGTTAGGATTGCGCGGCATTGTGGTAAAAAGCCACGGGCGGGCCGAACGGCGCGCCCTGTGTAACGCGATCCTGCTGGCCGCGCAAGAGGCCAAGCATCAACTTCCATTGCAAATAGCAGATCGCCTTGAATCTGTCTTTTCCGACAGGGATCTATAAGAACTCTATGCATAGCAAAATTTTGGGTACTGGCAGTTATCTGCCGAACTCGGTACGTACCAATGCCGATCTCGAACAGATGGTGGAAACCAGCGACGAGTGGATTGTGGAGCGTACCGGGATCCGTGAACGTCGCATTGCCGGTGCCGATGAAACCGTCGCCACCCTGTCTCACCAGGCCGCTCTGCGCGCCCTGGACGCAGCGGGCTTGACCGCTGCCGATCTCGACATGATAGTGCTGGCCACCACCAGTGCCGAGAACGCCTTCCCGGCCGCCGCCTGTGAATTGCAGGGCCTGCTCGGGGTGCAAGGGATCCCGGCCTTTGACGTGGCCGCTGCCTGCGCCGGCTTTACCTACGCGCTCTCCATCGCCGATCAGTTCGTCAAATCCGGTGCTGCCCGCCACGTACTGGTGGTCGGGGCCGATGTGCTGTCGCGCATGTGCGATCCGGAAGACCGCGGCACCATCATCCTCTTTGGTGACGGGGCAGGGGCCGTGGTGATCGGCGCCAGCGACACGCCGGGCATTCTCTCCACCCATCTGCATGCCGATGGCCGTTACGGCGATCTGCTCAAGCTGCCGCAGCCGCGCCGCGGCATGCCGGGGGCCGAACTTGAAGCCTACATGTACATGAAGGGCAACGATGTGTTCAAGGTAGCGGTCACCCGTTTGAGCGAGATCGTCACCGAGACACTGGCCGCCGCCGGCATCGCGCCGAGCGAGCTGGACTGGCTGGTGCCTCATCAGGCCAACTTCCGCATCATCAGTGCCACCGCCAAGAAGCTTGGCATGGGGCTGGACAAGGTGGTGCTGACCCTCGACAAGCACGGCAACACCTCTGCCGCCTCCGTGCCCATCGCCTTCGATGAAGGGGTGCGTGACGGCCGGATCAAACCGGGCCAGCTGGTATTGCTGGAGGCCTTCGGCGGTGGTTTTGCCTGGGGCTCGGCGCTGGTTCGCCTCTGATCGTCGTCGGGATGAGCAATCTGGCTCATCCTGCCGCTCTCATTTTTGTCTTATCTAAAGGAATCAATGATGACCCAATTTGCCATTGCCTTCCCGGGACAGGGCTCCCAAACCGTCGGCATGCTGGCCGAGCTGGCGGAACAACATGCCGTGATCAAGGAGACCTTCGCCGAGGCGAGCCAGGTGCTGGGTTATGACCTGTTTGCCCTGGTGATGGATGGTCCGGCCGACGATCTGAACAAGACCTGGCGCACCCAGCCCGCCTTGCTGACAGCCTCTGTCGCGCTGTGGCGCCTGTGGCAACAGCAGGGTGGGGCAACCCCCGCCGTGATGGCTGGTCACAGCCTGGGTGAGTACTCCGCCCTGGTGTGCAGCGGTGCACTGGCCTTTGCCGATGCGGTCAAACTGGTTGAGCTGCGTGGTCTGGCCATGCAGGAAGCCGTGCCGGAAGGCACCGGTGCCATGGCCGCCATCATCGGCCTAGATAATGACGCCATCGCCGCCAACTGCGAAAAAGCGGCACAAGGACAAGTGGTCTCCCCAGTCAACTTCAACTCTCCGGGCCAGGTGGTCATCGCCGGCCACAAAGAGGCCGTCGAGCGTGCCAACGTGCTGATGAAAGAGTCCGGCGCCAAGCGTGCACTGCCGCTGCCGGTCTCCGTGCCTTCTCACTGCGCCCTGATGAAACCTGCCGCAGAAAAATTGGCAGCTGCGCTGGACGGGATCGAGATCAAGGTTCCTGCCATCGCTGTCATCAATAATGTCGACGTATCCTGTGAACAGGATCCGGCCGCCATCAAACAGGCTCTGGTGCGTCAGCTGTTCAGCCCGGTTCGTTGGACCGAGACTGTCGAGCGGATGGCCAATGAGGGGGTTACCCTCGAGATCGAGATGGGACCGGGCAAGGTATTGACCGGGCTCGCCAAGCGCATCGACAAGCGCGTGGAAGGTATTCATGCCAACGACGCCGCCTCTTTCGAGCAGGCGCTGGCCCAGATCAAGTAAACAGGAGCAAGTAATGAGCTTTACCGATAAGGTTGTGTTGGTGACCGGTGCCAGTCGTGGCATCGGCCGTGCAATTGCCGAAACTTTTGCGGCCCGTGGCGCCAAGGTAGTCGGCACGGCGACCAGCGAGAGCGGCGCCGAGGCGATCAGCGCCTATCTGGGTGAACAGGGTTGCGGCATGGCACTGAACGTGACCAGCCAGGAATCCATCGAAGCCGTCTTCGCCGCCATCAAGGCGCGTTTTGGCGACATCGACATCCTGATCAACAACGCCGGCATCACCCGTGACAACCTGCTGATGCGGATGAAGGATGATGAGTGGAACGAGATCATCGACACCAACCTCACTTCCCTGTATCGACTGAGCAAACCGGTGCTGCGCGCCATGATGAAGAAGCGCAATGGCCGCATCATCAGCATCGGCTCCGTGGTGGGAACCATGGGCAATGCCGGTCAGGTCAACTATGCTGCCGCCAAGGCGGGGCTGGTTGGTTTTACCAAGTCGCTGGCTCGTGAAGTGGCCTCCCGCGGCATTACCGTTAACGCGGTTGCCCCCGGTTTCATCGAGACCGATATGACCAAGGCGCTCAATGAAGAGCAGCGTGCCGGCATCATGAGCCAGGTGCCTGCCGCTCGTCTGGGCGATCCAAAAGAAATTGCCGCTGCTGTGGTATTCTTGGCATCGGATGATGCCGCCTACATCACTGGCGAAACCCTGCATGTTAATGGCGGGATGTACATGGTGTAATCAATTTGTCGTGAGATCTGTTCAAATTTGCGATAGTACGCCGAAGTTTGGCGAATTTCGTGGTTTGACCAGCGGCAAGCCACTTGCAAACTCACGTCAATTGAATAAACTACCCCAACCAGACGCAATAGCGTATTTTTAAAGGAAAATTCAGGTCATGAGCAACATCGAAGAACGCGTAAAGAAAATCATCATCGAACAACTGGGTGTTAAAGAAGAAGACGTTAAGAACGCTGCCTCCTTCGTCGACGACCTGGGCGCTGACTCTTTGGATACCGTTGAACTGGTAATGGCGCTGGAAGAAGAATTCGATACCGAAATTCCTGATGAAGAAGCCGAGAAGATCACCACTGTTCAAGCGGCTATCGACTACATCACCGCTAATCAGGAATAAGTTCCTGTTCTGAAAGAAGCGGCCCAAGGGCCGCTTCTTTTATGTTTACCCCTTTTCAAAACACCTCTCGGAGACTACCTCAGTGTCAAAACGCAGAGTCGTGGTGACCGGCTTGGGGATGCTTTCCCCGGTAGGCAACACTGCCGAATCCAGCTGGCAAGCCCTGCTCAACGGGCAGAGCGGCATTTCTCCCATCGAACACTTTGATGCCAGCGAGTTTGCGACCCGTTTCGCAGGCCAGGTCAAGGATTTCGATCCCGAGCAGTACGGTATCAACCGCAAAGAAGCTCGCAAGATGGATCTCTTCATCCAGTACGGTATCGCCGCAGGCATACAGGCGCTGGATGATGCCGGTCTCGTCATCAACGAGGCAAATGCCGAGCGCGTCGGTGTGGCGATCGGTTCCGGTATCGGCGGCCTGGGTCTGATTGAACAGAACCACAGCAGCCTCGTCAACGGCGGCCCCCGCAAGCTGAGCCCCTTCTTCGTACCGTCCACCATCATCAATATGGTGTCCGGTCATCTCTCCATCATGAAGGGTCTGCAAGGGCCGAACATCGCCGTGACCACCGCCTGCACCACAGGTACCCATGCCATCGGCATGGCCGGCCGGATGATCGCCTACGGCGATGCGGACGTGATGGTGGCCGGCGGCGCCGAGAAAGCCTCCACCCCGATGGGGATGGGCGGTTTTGCGGCAGCCAAGGCGCTCTCCAACCGCAACGACGAGCCAACCAAGGCCAGCCGTCCGTGGGATAAAGATCGCGACGGTTTCGTGCTGGGTGATGGCGCCGGGGTGCTGGTGCTGGAAGAGTACGAACACGCCAAGGCCCGCGGCGCCAAGATCTACGCCGAGCTGGTCGGTTTTGGCATGAGTGGCGATGCCTACCACATGACAGCGCCTCCCGCTGACGGCAACGGTGGCGCCCGCGCCATGCAAAATGCCATCAAGGATGCTGGCATCGCCCCCGAGCAGGTGGGCTACATCAACGCCCACGGCACTTCCACCCCCCTGGGTGACGTGGCCGAACTGCGCGGCATGAAAGCGGTGTTTGGCGAGCATGCCAAATCCCTGATGATCAGCTCCACCAAGTCGATGACCGGTCACCTGCTGGGTGCCGCCGGCGCCATCGAGGCGATCATCACGGTACTGGCGCTGCGCGATCAGATGGCGCCGCCCACCATCAACCTGGACAACCCGGATGATGAGTGCGATCTGGACCTGGTGCCTCATGTTGCCAAGGCTGGCAACTTCGAATATGCCCTCTCCAATTCCTTCGGTTTTGGTGGCACCAATGGCTCACTGATCTTCAAACGCGTATAATTCGCCCTGGGCGGATAGTATGGGCCCGATACGACAGTATCGGGCCTTTTTTATCGGAGGGATCCTTTTGCTGATCAATGGAATACCGACAGACAGCGTTTCCGCCATGGATCGTGGCCTGGCTTATGGCGATGGCCATTTCACCACCTTGCTGGTCAAGGATGGTCGCCCCGTCTGGTGGCCGGCTCATCTGGCACGGCTGCAGCAAGCAAGCGCCAGACTCGGCCTTGCCGAGGTGGACTGGCAACGCCTTGGTGACGAGGTCGCCGGGATGGCTCGCGATCAGACGCTGGCGGTGATCAAGGTGATGCTGACCCGAGGCAGTGGTGGCCGGGGGTATGATGGTACTGCCTGCCATGCGCCGACCCGGATCCTGTCGCTGGCCGCTTACCCGGCTCACTATTCAGCGTGGCAGCAAACCGGCATTCCCCTGCTGGTATGCCAGAAACGACTGGGCGACGCCCCCATGCTGGCGGGCCTCAAGACCCTCAACCGGCTGGAGCAGGTGCTGCTGAAAAGCGAACTTGCGGCGCGTTCGGGAGTCGAAGGTATAGTCTTGAACAGCCGGGGATTTCTGGTAGAAGGGGTCAGTGCCAATCTGTTTTGGCGCCGTGGCAGAACGGTGTTTACGCCGGATCTTACCCACTGCGGCATAGACGGCATCATGCGGCGCCATGTGATGGCAATGCTAAAACAGATGAGCATTGAACTGCGTGTCGTGGAGGCTCCGCTGGAGTCACTGTGGCAGGCCGAAGAGGTATGGCTGACCAATACCCTGATGGGCATAGTGCCGGTGACCGGCATCGGGGAGACCCAATATGCCAGTCCGGTATTGATCCGCCGTTTACAGGAGCGTTTGGTCATTGAAGTTTAATCGGCTTTACACCCTGCTCGCGGGCGCGGCGCTGACAGTCGCCGTGGCCGGGGGCTATGTACATTACAAATGGCAGCAGGTGGAGACGCTCACCAACAAGGGGCCGACCCGCCTCTTTACCGTCGAGAAGGGGGCCCATGCGGCGCGCCTGATCGCCGAACTGGGGGAGGGGGAAACCAGTCCCTGGGCGGTGCGGCTCTGGCTGCGCGGTCACCCCGAGCTGGTTGCCATCAAATCCGGCACCTATGAAATCAAGGAGGGGGCTCCGCTCAAGGAGACCCTCTCCCTGTTCGCCTCCGGCAAGGAGTTTCACTTCAGCCTGACCTTCGTCGAAGGATCCCGTTTCGAGGATTGGCTGAAGCAGCTGGCCAGCGCCCCTTATCTGGAGCGGTTGACGGTGGAGCAGAGCGAAGCGGATCTGGCTCAGGAGCTTGGCATCGACAATGGCAAGCTGGAGGGGTGGTTCCTGCCGGAAACCTACGCCTATACCACTCATGCCAGCGATATTTCCATCCTGCGTCGCGCCTATCAGGACATGCGAGCCTTTCTGCAGCAGAGCTGGGACAAGCGCCAGGCCAATCTGCCTTACAAGACCCCTTATGAGGCGCTGATCATGGCCTCGATCATCGAAAAAGAGACCGGTCAGCCGGAAGAGCGGGCCCAGATTGCCTCGGTATTCGTCAATCGCCTGCGTCTTGGCATGAAGCTGCAGACCGATCCCACCGTCATCTACGGGGTGAAGGACAGGTATGATGGCAACATCCGCCGCAGCGACCTGACCGATGTGAACCCCTACAACACCTATGTGATCGACGGCTTGCCGCCCACGCCCATCGCCATGCCGGGCAAGGCTTCCATCGAGGCGGCGCTCAACCCCAAATCGACCGACTACCTCTATTTTGTCGCCAAAGGGGGCGGAGCCCACTACTTCTCCAAGACCCTCGATGAACACAATCGGGCGGTCCGCGAATACATATTGAAGAAACCCTAATGTCTAAATTTATCGTGATTGAAGGACTGGAAGGAGCAGGTAAGAGCTCCGCGGTGCGTTATGTGACCGACTATCTGCATGGCCACGGCGTGGCGCGGATCGAGTGTACCCGTGAGCCGGGCGGTACCCCGCTGGCGGAGCGGATGCGGGCTATCGTCAAGGAGGTGCACGACGAGCGCCTCACCATCGAAGCCGAACTGTTGCTGATGTACGCCTCCCGGGTCCAGCTGGTCGAGACCCGCATCAAGCCGGCGCTGGCCGACGGCATCTGGGTGGTGGGCGATCGCCACGATCTCTCGTCCCAGGCCTATCAGGGCGGTGGCCGTGGCATCGATGCGAATCTCATCGGTGCCATCAAACGGGCCGTGCTCGGTGACTTCAAACCGGATCTGACCCTCTATCTCGACATCGATCCTGCCATCGGCCTGCAGCGAGCCCGCCACCGCGGTGAGCTGGACCGGATCGAGCTCGAGCAGCTCAGCTTCTTCGAACGCACCCGCCAGCGCTATCTGGAATTGGCCGCCGCCGATGAGTCAATCAAGGTGATCGATGCCGGCCAAGCGCCGGAGCAGGTCAAGGTAGCCATCGAGGCTGCATTGGCCCACTACCTGAAAGATGAGCCCTCATGTATCCCTGGTTGATCCCGGACTGGCATGCCTTGAGCCAGACCGCCGCGGCCGGCCGACTCGGTCACGCCTGGTTGCTGCTCGGTGATCCCGGCCTTGGCAAGGAGCAGCTTGCGGAACAATTGGCGCGCTTGCACCTCTGCCATCGGCCCGATCGGGGTGAGCCCTGTGGCCAATGTCACTCCTGCCAGCTGTTTGAGAAGGGCCATCATCCGGATCTGGGCCGCCTGACGACGGAGAGCAAGACCATCGGGGTCGAGGCTATCCGCGAGATCTGTTCGCGCCTGCAGAATTCGGCCCAGCTTGGTCGCGGCAAGGTGGTGATCATCCCCGATGCGGAGCGCATGACAGAGTCTGCCGCCAACGCCCTGCTCAAAACCCTGGAAGAACCGGCCGGCGACAGCTTGCTGCTGCTGATAGCCTCTCAGGTTTCCCGTCTGCTGCCGACCATTCTCAGTCGCTGTCACAAACATGTCTTCCAGTTGCCCGCCGAAGGTGAGACGGTGCGCTGGTTGGCCGAGCAGGGTCATCAGGCCACGCTGGCCCAGGTACGGATCTGCCAGGGGGCGCCGCTGCGGGTGCTGCGCTATATCGAAGAGCAGCAAGACAGTGCCCGCCGGGATCTGCTGGAGAGTTTCCTCGCGCTGGCACAGACGCCGACCCGGGCCAACCACGTGTGCGGTCTGCTGGCGAGCGATATCCAGGTCAGGCTGCATTGGTTGCAGCTGTTCTTGTGCGATGCTCTCAAGACGCAGGCCGGTTGTGGTCATCATCAGCTGGCGATGCCGGATCTGACGGCGCTCAGCCAGCAACTTGCCGGGCTTCATTCCAGCGAGAAGCTGCTGGAGGCGGAGCAACAGCTGGTCGAGCTGAAGATGGCCTGCCAGCCGGGGCAACTCTCCAATCCCACCATCCATCTGATGAACTGGCTGACTCGCTGGTTATAGATCTCGCTACAAAGGTTTTATATGTTACTCGTTGATTCCCATTGTCATCTCGATCGCCTGAGCTATGGCAGCAAGCAGACCAATATGGCCGATGTGCTGGTCAAGGCCGCCGAGCAGGACGTGGGATATTTTCTGTGCGTGAGCGTCACCCAGGTACAGTTCCCGACCATGCTGGAAGCGATCGCCCCTTATCCTCAGGTGTTTGCCTCCTGTGGCGTGCACCCTCTCAATCAGGAGCCTGGCGTCGATGCCGCCTTGTTGCTGACCCAGGCGGCAGATGAAAGGGTGGTGGCCATCGGCGAGACCGGGCTCGACTACTTCTATTCGCCGGAGAACAAGGAGGTACAGCAGGCTTCCTTCCGCGAGCATATCCGGGTGGCCCGTGCCCTGAACAAACCCCTCATCATCCATACCCGCGATGCCCAGCAGGATACCCTGCAGATCATGCGCGAAGAGGGGGCCGAGCAGGTCGGCGGGGTGTTGCACTGCTTCACCGAGTCGCTCGAGATGGCGGAGGCGGCCATGGCGATGGGTTTTTATATCTCCATCTCCGGTATCGCTACCTTCAAAAATGCGGCTGCTTTGCAAGCAGTGGTCAAAGCGCTGCCGCTGGAGCGGCTGCTGGTTGAAACCGACTCACCTTATCTGGCGCCAGTTCCGCACCGGGGCAGGGAGAACGAGCCGGCCTTTGTGCGCGACGTGGCCCAGTTCATCGCGGATCTGCGGCAAATACCGCTGGCCGAATTGGCACAAGCGACCAGTCACAACTTCTTCGAGTTATTCAAGTTGGCAAAGCGATAACAAACAACGCCCCGCATAGCGGGGCGTTTTAGTATGACAATCAGCACTATCATGACCCATCTAAAAACGATTATGGAGAGTTGTTATCTCTCACTTTCTGTGGTGAATGCTGACTAGGTAAAATCGCCAACCCCTGATAAAACGGAGCAGGGATCAGAGGGCGCTTGAGGAATAAATGAGGAGGATAAATGTGTTGAAAGCACACTTCATAAGTATCGATAATATTCATTATCGATACTTGATAGATCTACAAGATCCTGTAAGATCCAACGAAACTCCGCATTAAATCATAGAGTTAAGTGAACTACCCATACATCCAGGCTCAAACTCAACAAGCTTTGCAGAGTGTCTTCGATCCTCAATTGAACAGCCGGGCCAGACGCTTCTTGCGCAGCGCCAAAGCCGATTCCACCCTCAATGCCTATCAGGCCGATACCCGCATCTTCGTGTTCTGGTGTCAGCTGCATGGGCTCGATCCGTTGCAGACCACCCATCATGACATCATGAACTTCCTGGCAGATCAGGCCGATGGCATCCTGGCCGACTGGGTCTGGCTGGACAAAGAAGAGGGGAAGGGAGAACTGCGCAACGGTGAACCCCGCAAGCCGGCCACCCTGGTAAGACGACTCGCCGGCATTCGTTATGCTTTCAAGCAGAAGGGGATCCACCCCATGCCGACCGAGCACGCGGAGATAAAGGAGATGATGCGGGGCATAGTTCGGCTCGGTGACAACCGCAAACGCAAAACGGGGGCACTGACCCTGAAACCACTGGCCTGTGTACTCGACGAAATCGACACCGGCAATCTGGCGGGGCTGCGGGATTACACCCTGTTGCTGCTGATGTTCAGCGGCGCCTTGCGACGCTCTGAGGCGGCAAGGATTGAGGTGGATGATCTCGACTTTGTGGGGCAGGGGATCCGTCTTCGGCTCAAGCCCAGCAAGCATCAGCTGCATGAAACGGAGATCGCCCTGGTGCCCGGCAAACAGTATTGTCCGGTGTCGGCACTGGCGCGCTGGCTCAAACAGAGCAGGATCAGCGAGGGCGCCCTGTTTCGCCGCATGAATCGCTGGGGTCAGATCATGCAGGAACCGCTCGGTCCGCAGGGTATCAACCTGATGATCAAGCGGCGTACCGGTCAGGCCATCGACGATCTCCAGGTCAGTGGCCACAGTCTGCGGCGCGGCTTCATCACCTCGGCGGTCACTGCCGGCAAACCGATGAACAAGATCATCGAGGTCACCCGCCACAAGGACATCCGCACCTTGCAGGAGTATTTCGACGATGCCCACAAGTTCTCGGATCACGCTCTGGATGGTTTGCTGTAATATAACTGCGTCACTCATATTTTTATGTTAAATGATATCTTGTTGATCCAATGATATATTTGCAGCGCACTGAACTTACCCCATCAAGAGGGGGAGAGTCAGGCTCCTCACGTTCGTCAGCGAATGGTGAAGAATCGATGAGAGATAACAGGCGATAAAAATCAAAGTTGCAAGGTGATATGAGCCAGGAAATGAAAGTGAGCAGTGCGCAAGACAACGCCGAGCGGCAGCGCCAGCACGTGAAACGCAAACAGGAAACTCACAGCCGATTGCAATGCTGGATCAGCAATCGCCACGCCGAACGGTTGGCCATGCTGGGGTTGCAACTCGAAGACAGCCAGGCCTCTCTCATCGAGCAGGCCATCGATCTGCTCTATCAACATGAGCTGCAACAGGAACAAGCCGCGCCACATGTCGAAGTGCCAGAGCCG
This sequence comes from Aeromonas sp. QDB03, assembly GCF_027707985.1. NCBI lineage: Bacteria > Pseudomonadati > Pseudomonadota > Gammaproteobacteria > Aeromonadales > Aeromonadaceae > Aeromonas > Aeromonas sp. QDB03. The sequence goes on from NZ_JAPCJG010000001.1 coordinate 667,453, forward strand.
GCAGAGGTGCTCGAGTAAACGTACCGGCGGCATGATGCTTCATTGCGACATGCGAACGGCGAGCATAAAAAAAGCCAGGTACGAATTCCTTGTACCTGGCATAGGGGAATTGGCTCCTTGCAGAGCCGTGCGCTAACTGGTGTTCGGATAGCCTTAAGCTTAGACAAGGCTCAAGGCTTTTCAAGATCCACGTAAAAGTTCAACCGGAGTGTGGGTTTTCCTGCTCCGATGACACTCGTTACACGAACAGGTTGTTGTCGCGCACCAGCTCGCGGGGCAGGGCATTCTTGACCCGGCTGCCCACCCATTTCCCCATGCCCAGGGTATGGCCCTGATAACGAACGATCACCTCGCCAGTGCCGGCGGCTTGCTCCGGCCACACATCCCGCCCCATCATGAACTCCCGTGCATCAGCAATGCCGAGCTCGACGAATCCCTTGCTCGCGCCGTCGCCATATGCCAGCGCCCACTCATGGGTCAGCCGATAACCCTTCTTGAAGGTCTCCGCCAGTTTCAGCCCGATACGATCGAAGCGCAGCTTGCCCTGCACCTGTTCGAACAGCTGGGGGAAGAGCCAGATCTCCTCGCTGCGGCCAAACAGATTGCCCTGCGGCACGATCCCGAAGGCGGCTTCAATCTCCCGCAGCATGGGCTCGGACTCTTTGGCCGGCAGCGGCAAGAAGGGGAATTTGCCGAGCTTGCCCGGTTTGAACATGGTGTTGGGTACGGAGTGGTGCTTGCGCAATCTGGCAACGAAAAAGCCTTCACTGTCGAAGATTTGGGGCCAAACGTGCAGGTATCCTTCCGGTGTGCAGGCCTGTTCTGCAGTGGGGAAGAGATCGGCCAGCGAGTCAAAGCTGAACGCATCGCCGAACTTGTCCAGCAGTGACTGACAGACGGCCTGGTTCTCCTGCAGGCTCAAGGTACAGGTGGAGTAGACCAGTACGCCACCCGGTTTGAGGGCATGAAAGGCACTCTCCAGCAAGCCTTGTTGCACCGCGGCAATCTCGTCGATGCTCTCGAGGCTCCAGTTGCGCAAGGCGTCTTCGTCCTTGCGCACCGTGCCCTCGCCGGAGCAGGGGGCGTCGAGCAGGATGGCATCGAAGGTCTCCGGCAACCACTGGCCGAAGACCTTGGCATCGAAGTGGGTCATGCCCACGTTGGTCACGCCGCAGCGCTGCAGATTGGCGCTGAGCACCTTGAGCCTGCTGCTGGAATATTCGTTGGCAACCAGCATGCCCTGGTTGTTCATCAGGGCCGCAATCTGGGTGGTCTTGGAGCCGGGGGCCGCCGCCGCGTCCAGCAGCATGCCGTCGCGCCGGGTCTGCTCGCAGGCAAACAGGGCGGTGACCGGCAGCATGGAGCTCGCCTCCTGAATGTAGAAGAGGCCGCTCAAATGCTCGGCGGTGTTGCCAAGGGGCACGCTCTCGTCTTCACGGCTCAGCCAGAAGCCGGTGTCGCACCAGGGCACGGGATCGAGCTGCCAACCGAGCGGTTGCATCCGCGCCACAAACGCCGCCACCGATATCTTCAGGGTATTGACCCGGATGCTGCGCCGCAGCGGTCGTCGACAACTGGCCACGAACTCATCCATGGAGAGGTGCGCCGGCATGATGGCCGCGATATGGCGCAAGAAGTGATCGGGAAGATAGGTGTTGTCGTGCACGGTGCAGTCTCGTTGACCGAAAAAGAGGGGCGGTATCTTATCACAAGGGTAGGAATATTCTGAAAGCGCGGCGGGCAAAAACAAGCCCGGCACTGTGCCGGGCTTGAGTGAGCGTGGGTGAGGGGAGCGATCAGGGCTGGATGCGGGGGTTCCACTCCTGCCACTCTTTTTCCGCCTTGGCATGCAGCGGGTAACTGTGGCCGGCCTTGACGGTCGGCCCCATCTCTTTCTCCGGAGTGTTGAAGGCGATGCCGCCGGCGAGCAGGCTCTGCACCGTCTCTACCTCGATGGTGCCACCGGTCAGGCCGATATCTGCCTTGACCCCGGAGACGTTCCAGAAGCGGGAGTTGGCCCGCACCAGATGGGCGTACTCCTGCTCCACGTTGACGTCGATCAGCACCTCGCTGCCATCGCGGGCCAACGCCACCTTGGTCACGCTGCCCACCACCATCTTGCGAAACAGTAATGGGCTGCCGACGCTCAAGCCGTTGACCGACGCGCTCTTGAGGGTGAGCGCCAGGCCGGCTGGGCCGCTTTGGCTGAGGGGGAAGCGATCCTTGCCAGCGCCCTGACCGGGCTGCGCCTCCACAAAGGCGCCCTTGATCAGGGTATCGAGGTGGGCCACGCCGCCCAGCCCCAGCTTGGCCTGCACCAGAGTGAAGCGAGCGCCAGACTGCAGGAAGCGCGCGGCATACTGGCCATCCAGCTCGGCCTTGAAGATCACCTGACCCAAGGTAGGCTCCAGTTCAATCTGTTCAATCTTGCCGATGTCGACCCCGCGGTAGCGGATCGGGCTGCCGACCCCGAGTCCCGGGTTGGTGTCGGCCACCAGGGAGAGGGTCCGTACCTTGGCCTTGGCCTGCTCCTTGTTGTCAAACAGCTGGTGACTGCTGCGACCCGTGCCGAGCCGATCGAATTCGATGGCGCCGCGCAGCAGGGTGGCGAGGTTCCCCACCTTGACCTGCACGCCATCCACCCGCACCCGGGTGTCCAGCGCCGGCTTTTTCCAGAATTGCGGCTGCTGCTCCAACAGGGGGGCATAGACACCGGCGATCTCGAGTTCGATCTCCACCCCCTCCTTGGCGGCGCGCAGCGCATTGACCTTGCCTGCTTCAAGCCCCAGATAGAGCACGGGGGAACCGATGCCGATGCCATCAGCCTGCTCCGCCTTCAACATCCAGCGACGGGGCTTGGCATCCCGGGTACCGAGCAGGGCCAGCTCCTGGCTGGGATAGAGTCGGTTGACCCGCTCGCCGGCCGGCGCTTGCACCAGCTTGATGCCACCACCGATCCAGGCGCTGGCCGGACTGGTTTCCACCTTGATGCCGCTCAGATCGGCATCGATCTGCAGCGGCGCCGCCCGATAGAAACGGGCCCGGTTGAGCAGATGCTGATACTGGCTCTGCACGACTAGGGCCACGCTGGCGTTGCCGCCGCCATCCAGGATGAGCTGACTGATCTGGCCCACCTGCAAGCCCTTGTACCAGAGCGGCGCCCCCTCGTTGAGGCCGGCGAGATCGTCGGCCTGTAGCACCAGCTTGATGCCACCCGGTTGTTCTTTGCTGCTCAGGGTCATGGCCTTCACCCGCTCGCCCGCCACATAGTCGAGACGAATGGCCGGGCCCGCCAGCAGGCGATCCGCATGCTTGATACCACCGGCGCCGAGGGAGACGCTCTCCCACACCAGACGGCTGTTGCCGGTGATCCGAAACGCCTGCTCCGGGTTGATCAGCGCGGTCACCACCCGGCCCTTGTCGGTCAGGCGAATGGGGTCGATGCGGCCGATCTCGATGCCTTCGAACAGGATGGGCATCCCCTCCTTGATGGGTAGGTCCCCCGCCTGGATGTCAATTCGCTCGCCGCGGGCCGCCTCGGCCAAGCCTTTGTAGAGGGTAAAGACCTGGCCTTTCTCCGGCTCCGGAGAGTCCTTGGGAGAGTCGAAAGCGATGCCGCCGCTCAGGATGGAGGTGAGGCTGCCGGCCTCCACATTGACCCCGGCCAGGCTGAAGGAGCCCTTGATGCCGCTGATGTTCCAGAAGCGAGTGTCGGCCTTGATGAGGTGCTCAAAACGCGGCTCGATCACCAGATCCAGGATCACGTTCTGGTTCTCTTCGCCAAGGCGGGTATTGATGACGCTGCCCACCTCGATGCCGCGAAAATAGAGTTTGGCGCCGATGCCGACCGAGCCAAGCGAATCGGCAGTCAGGTGCAGCATCCGCCCCTGGGCCTGATAACCGGGGGGAGGGCCGTCCAGCGCATCGAACTCCTCCTGCAGCGGGTTGTTGTCACGCCCGGGCTGCAGGTTGATGTAGTTGCCGGAGACCAGGGTATCGAGGCCGGAGATCTCGGTGAGCGACGCCTTGGGGCTCACCAGCCAGAAATCCGAGCCTTTGCGGATGAGCGGGCGGGCCCGGCTGTCAATCTTGGCCAGCACGGCTATCTTGCGGCCATCCTCGGCCAGCTCCAGCTCCTGCACCACCCCGATGGCGACACCCTGATAGCGCACCTGAGTCTTGCCCGGCAGGATACCGTTGCCCTGGGCGAAGTTGATGCGGATCAGCTGGCCACTGCTGGCAAACTGCTGGTAGATGAAGCCCCCCGCCAGCAACAGGGCGATAAAGGGCAGCAACCAGACGGGTGACAACCAGCGACGCTTCTCAATGACGGGTTCAGCCCCGATCATACCGACTCCTTAATTGGCTGAGATAAACAGCAGTTCAGATAAAGACAAACAGTTTCAGGCATATGTGATGGCCGACCCTAGCGGGCCGCCTTGTCCCACAGCAGGCGCGTATCCAGCATGCGGGCCGACATCATGGTCAGCACCACCACGCCGGCAAAGGCGGTGGCGCCGGGGCCGGCCCGCACGTTGAGCAGCACGCCGCGATCCACCAGGGCCACCATCAGCGAGATGACGAACAAGTCCAGCATGGACCAGCGGCCGATGAAATCGATGATGCGATACATGATGAGCTGGCGTTTGCGCCGCACCGGCTTGGTTCGCTGCAGCTGCCAGCAGATCCAGCCCAGCCCCAGGATCTTGCCCACCGGCACTATGATGCTGGCGGTGAGGACGATGGTGGCGATGCCAGACATCTTGCTGCGATAGAGCATCATGATACCGCTGAAGATGGTGTCGGACTGCAACAATCCCTTGTTGTAGAAATGGGTGATAGGCAGCAGGTTGGCGGGCAACAGCATGAAGCTGGCCAGCGCCAGCAACCCCCAGGACCAGGCCAGGGAGTGGGGAATGCGCACCTGCAGCCGGCTGTGACAACGAGGGCAGACGCTGCCCGCCTGATAGCGCACCAGCAGGCCGCAGGTGTGGCAGCGGCAAAGCCCCAGTTCACGGGCGCTGGTCTGGGACATGGTCCGGCTCCTCCAGCGGTACTCGCTCCCAGTAGGGGGCCGGGTCAAACAGGATCAGCAGGGTCAGGTTGAGCAGCATCAGGATCCCCAGGCTCAACAGACCGCCGCCGAGACGCACGTCGGCAATGTCGATCAGCTTGAACAGGGCGACCAGCAGGCTGACGATGTAGACCTCCAGCATGGCCCAGTGACGAAACACCTCCACCGCCTTCAGGGTTGGCGCCAGTATGTGCCAGCGTTTGGCAAGGCCCGAGGCCAGCGCAAAGATCCCGAGCAGCAAGCCCACCGGCGCCAGCACGGCGCACCAGAACACCAGCCCCGCCACCCAGATCTCGTGCTCGAGCAGCAGCACCATGATGCCCTTGAGCAGGTTGGCGTCCGAGTTGACGCCGGCCAGGCGCAGGTAGATCAGCGGTTCGAAGAAGGCGGATGGGAGCAACAGGAAGCCGGTGATGGTCAGCGCCATCAATTGGGAGGGGCGAAATGCATAGCGCCCGTACAGATGCTGGTGACAGCGGGGGCAGTGGGCATGGCGCCTCAGCGGCAATAACTTGCGTTCGATCAGCAAGTCGCAAGCCGGGCAGACGATCACGGGATTGAGATCCGACATTACGATTCAACCTGTTGAAGGAATTGGTGAAATTTACCCTAAAACCCGCGTCCTGTCTTGCCTGGCGGGGGCATGCCACGAAAGTATGATTGACGTTAACGTAAACGTGATATTAGATAGTCTGACCAGACAAGTGAAAGGAGTCATGATGTCCAGCCTTACCCCCTCGGCAGGCCTGCATTTTCGCACCGCCCTCGCCAACGAACGCCCCCTGCAGATCGTCGGCACCATCAATGCCTACATGGCGCTGATGGCGGAGCGCAGCGGCTTTCAGGCCATTTATCTGTCAGGCGCCGGCGTTGCCAACGCCTCCTATGGCCTGCCGGATCTCGGCATGACCTCCCTCAATGACGTACTGATCGACGCCGAGCGCATCACAGCAGCCACCCGTGTGCCGTTGCTGGTCGACATCGACACCGGCTGGGGCGGGGCATTCAACATCGCCCGCACCGTGCGCGCCTTCGAGCGAGCCGGGGTGGCCGCCGTGCACATGGAAGATCAGGTGGCCCAGAAGCGCTGTGGCCACCGGCCCAACAAGGCGGTGGTTTCGCTGGAGGAGATGTGCGATCGCATCAAGGCGGCGGTGGATGCCCGCGAGAATGGCGAGTTCGTCATCATGGCCCGCACTGACGCGCTGGCGGTGGAGGGGATTGGCCCGGCGCTGGAGCGCGCCGCCGCCTACGTGGCCGCCGGGGCCGACATGATCTTCGCCGAGGCGGTGACCGAGCTCGGTCAGTATGATCTGTTCAAGCAGGCGGCCGGGGTGCCCATTCTCGCCAACATGACCGAATTCGGCAAAACCGAGCTGTTCGACAAGGAGGCGCTCGCCGCCCATGGCGTCGACATGGTGCTCTATCCCTTGAGTGCCAGCCGGGCGGCCAATCAGGCGGCCCTCAACGTCTATCAGCACCTTCGCCAGGATGGCCATCAGCGGGCCGTCGTCGACACCATGCAGACCCGGGAGTCGCTCTACGACTTCCTCGGTTATCACCACTACGAGCAGACGCTGGACCGTCTGTTTACATCCAGGGACTAGGAGGAAAAATGGGACAGCAAAAACCGTTGGGTGGCGCCGGCCTGCGTGGCCAGAGCGCAGGGGAGACCAGCATCTGCACCGTGGGCAAGAGCGGCACCGGGCTCACCTATCGCGGCTATGACATCCAGGAGCTGGCCGATGGCGCCCAGTTCGAAGAGGTCGCCTACCTGCTGCTCAAGGGCGAGCTGCCGGACGAGCAGCAACTCGAAGATTACAAGCGGACGCTGCGCAGTCTGCGCACCCTGCCTGCCGCCCTGCTGGAGGTGCTCGAGCGCATTCCCGCCGACGCCCATCCCATGGATGTGCTGCGCACCGGCTGCTCCATGCTCGGCGATCTGGAGCCGGAAGATGGCTTCGAACACGAGCACGAGGTGGCGGATCGGCTGCTGGCCGCCTTCCCGGGTATTCTCCTCTACTGGTACAAGTTCAGCCACGACGGAGTACGCATCCCCCTCGACACCGACGAAGAGTGCATCGGCGGCCACTTCCTGGCGCTGCTGCACCAGAAGGCGCCGAGCGAGCTGGAGCGTCGGGTGATGCACGTCTCCCTCATTCTCTACGCCGAGCATGAGTTCAACGCCTCCACCTTCGCGGCGCGGGTCTGCGCCTCGACGCTATCTGACATGTTCTCCTGTGTCACCGCGGCCATCGGTACCCTGCGCGGCCCGCTCCATGGCGGGGCCAACGAGGCCGCCATGGCGATGATCGAACCCTGGCAGGATGAGGCCCAGGCGCGGCGCGAGCTGCTGGCAAAGCTGGCGGCCAAGGAGAAGATCATGGGCTTTGGCCACGCAGTCTATCGCACCTCGGATCCCCGCAACGTCATCATCAAGGGGTGGTCGGCCAAGCTGGCCGAGGCGGTGGGCGATGACAGGCTATACCGCGTCTCCTGCGAGGCGGAGAAGGTGATGTGGGAGGAGAAAGAACTCTTCCCCAACGCCGACTTCTTCCACGCCAGCGCCTATCACTACATGGGGATCCCGACCAAGCTGTTCACCCCCATCTTCGTCTGCTCGCGGGTCACCGGCTGGTGCGCCCACGTGATGGAGCAGCGCGAACACAACCGGATCATCCGTCCGAGCGCCGATTACGTCGGCCCGGCGCCCCGGCATTTCGTCTCGCTGCAGCAGCGATAACCATGGGCGGTCCTGTCACCCCATTGCGTCACCCGACACCGGCAACAGCGGGGTCGATGTGCGCAGGCGGGCGGGCAGGGCGCCGTTTCATCACCCCGTTTCATTCACAACAACGATAAGGAAGTCACGATGTCCGCCAACGTCGACGTCAACCACAGACCAGACCCCGATCAGGTGCTGGTCGATATTGCCGATTACGTCTGCAATCACCCCATTACCAGCCAGGCCGCCCTCGATACCGCCCGTTACTGCCTGATGGATACCCTGGGCTGTGGCCTCTTGGCCCTGCGTTTTCCCGAGTGCACCAAGCACCTTGGTCCCATCGTACCGGGCACCATCGTGCCCTTCGGCGCCCGGGTACCCGGCACCCAGCTCTGCCTCGACCCGGTCAAGGCGGCCTGGGATATCGGCGCCATCATCCGCTGGCTCGATTACAACGACACCTGGCTGGCCGCCGAGTGGGGGCACCCCTCCGACAACCTGGGTGGCATCCTCGCCACCGCCGACTGGCTCTCCCGTACCCGGGTGGCCGAAGGCAAGGCGCCGCTCACCATGAGCGATGTGCTGACGGCCATGGTGAAGGCCCATGAGATTCAGGGAGTACTGGCGCTCGAGAACTCCTTCAATCGGGTCGGTCTCGATCACGTGGTGCTGGTGAAGGTTGCCAGTACCGCCGTGGTGACCCACATGCTGGGCGGCAGCCGCGATCAGGTGATCGATGCGGTCTCCCAGGCCTGGGTCGATGGCCAGAGCCTGCGTACCTACCGTCATGCGCCCAATGCGGGGTCGCGCAAGAGCTGGGCGGCGGGGGATGCCACCTCCCGGGCGGTGCGCCTGGCCCTTATCACCATGAGCGGCGAGATGGGGTATCCCGGCGCTCTGACTGCCCCCAAGTGGGGCTTCTACGACGTGCTGTTCAAGGGTAACCAGTTCGCCCTGCACCAGGGGTACGCCAGCTATGTGATGGAGAACGTGCTGTTCAAGATCTCCTATCCCGCCGAGTTCCACGCTCAGACGGCGGTGGAGTGCGCCATGAAGCTGCATGAGCAGGTGAAGGGACGCCTCGACGAGATTGACCGCATCGAGCTCACCACCCATGAGTCGGCCATTCGCATCATCAGCAAGGTCGGCGCCCTCAACAACCCGGCCGACCGGGATCACTGCCTGCAGTACATGGTGGCGGTACCGCTCATCTTCGGGCGCCTCATCGCCGAGGATTACGAGGACGCCGTGGCCATCGATCCCCGCATTGATGGGCTGCGAGCCAAGATGGTGGTGCAGGAGGACAAGCGCTACAGCCGCGAGTATCTGGAAGCGGACAAGCGCTCGATTGCCAACGCCATCCAGGTCTTCTTCAAGGACGGCACCCACACCGCCAAGGTGGAGGTGGAGTACCCGGTCGGTCATCGTCGCCGCCACGAAGAGGGGATCCCGCTGCTGGTAGAGAAGTTCCGCCACAACCTGGCCACCCGCTTCCCGGCCAAACGGGCCGAGGCGATCCTGGCCCTTTGCCAGGATGGCAAGCAACTGGCCGCCACCCCGGTGCACGCCTTTATGGATCTGCTGGTGATCTGACCGCTATCTACAGGCAAACAGCGATAAACGAAAAGCGGGCCACTCGGCCCGCTTTGTCATGTCTGCCCGGATGGCTCCCAAGATCAATCCAGCACAGTCTCGTCGCCCGTCAGCAGCGCCAGCATGATCGCCGTCTCGCGGCTGGCGATGGTCTCGAGAAACTCGTTGGCCCGCCCCATGTGGTGACACACCCGGTAACCCCGTTCGACAAAGGTAAAGAGCTCGCCCAGTCCCGCCAGATGGGCCGGCCCCGATATCAGCTTCAAGGTCGCCCCAAGCAGCGGCTTTCTGGCCAGCCGATCCAGGGTCATCCCCAGTTCGTTGACCAGTTGCAACTGATGACGGCGGCGCACTTCTTCACCGACCTCCTGATAGGCGAGGGCATAGGCCTTGGCGTTCAACCGCGCCATGCGGCCACTGCGACGCAGCGCCACCACCATCAGGTAGTCAAGCTCCTCGGAGAGGGCATCAAGTTCAATGGCCTGCGCCAGCACCTTGAGACCGGATTCTGGCAACAGTCGCTCGGCGGTCGGCATCACCCGCATCACATCCGCATCCCGGCGGGCACAATCTCCCGGCCCGTAGAGATCGGTCAGGAAGAACTGCGCGGCCGGCCCGTAGCGCTTGCTCTCCAAGAGGTCACGGTGAGTGCGTCCCAGCCGATCGGCCTGCCATTGGCGCAATGCGTCCCTGTCTTGCTGATCCTGCGGATGGGTGCGCATCTGCTCGCGCAGCGCGGCCACCCGGTTGAGCTGGCGATAGAGTCGCGCCAGAGTACTCTCTTCATCCGGTTGCGGGTCATCGAATGGTTGTTGCTGTTGGGTCATCTGCGGCTCTCTTGACCTGTTTCCAATGGCCTGTCACGGATAGACATGACGACAGGCGGCGCCTTGCCGACGCTCGTCACGTGTTGCCGACCCAGTGTAACGCGGCGGCAGCCCAGGCGGAATCGATGGAGCTTTTACTCAACAGGCTTTGTTAAGTGAGTCCCAAAAATGTTGCAAATGGCTTTCACTTGTTTGATTCATGTGTTTAATATCAATAAATGTTGTCATCGCTCAGAGAATTAGCATGTTTCTATACGATCCCCTTGCCGGCAGCAGCCTGTCGACCATCCAGGTCAGCCGCCAACACCCGCTGGGCCTCGCCGGCGCCAGACTGGCCGCCGAAGCCATCGCCCAGGACATGAGCGAGGAGTACGAACTCGACTGCGAGTGGGAAGACGAGGAGGAGACCCGCTTGCTGTTTCGTGGCGCCGGGGTCAACGGCTCTTTGTTCCTCACCGACGATACCCTGTCGCTGGAGGTGCGCCTCGGCCTGATGCTGTTGCCGGTGCGTAGCGTGCTGGAGCAGGAGATCCTCGAATACGTCGATCAGCGCCTGCCTTGCCCAACCCGGCGCTGATGGGGCCAATAAATACTGAACCAGCGCAAGAAATAATCATGAAATAACCGATTCCACTATCGTTACCCGGCCTGATATTTATTATTAGAAGGGCCAAACACACTTTGTTTGTTTTATTTTAAGAGGCATGAAAATCGCCTCCATTTTTGTCATGAAACATCATCATGAATTAATCGCCGTGCAGTTTCACCAACATATAAAGCGTTATTTGTTTATTCATTCCTGGTTAAGCCAATGTCTGAAACAGAATTGAACGAATAACGTGCAACGATAGGGATAATACATGTCTGTGTGTGAACTCATCTCCTGTGTCGATACCGCCTGGCTGCGGATGGACCGGCCCAACAACTTGATGCAGATCGTCGGCGTGCTGATGTTCGACGGTCAGCTGGATGAAGCCATACTGCGGGAGAGCCTGCTGCACACAGTTCGGGTACAGCCGCGCTTCGGGCAGAAGGCCTGCCTGGAAGGGGGCGAATACTACTGGCGCACCGACCCCGACTTCGACCTCGACCTGCACCTCAAGCGGGTGATCCTGCCAGGCAAGGCCGAGCTGGAGCGGCTGGTGGCCGATTTTGCCTCCACCCCCCTCAACCACCAGCGCCCGCTGTGGGAGATGCACTTGGTGGATACCTCTCTGGGCGGCCAGGCGCTGGTAGTGCGTTTTCACCACGCCATGGGGGACGGCTTCTCCCTGGTGCGGGCCATGCTGACCATGATGGACGAGAGCCCGGTGGCGCCCCCCAGGCCGCAACCCGAGCCGGTGGCCAACGACGACGGCGACGAGGAGCACGATCAACAGGGCAGTCGCCTGCTGCGGGCCGGCCTCAAGCTGACCGGCACCCTCTGGTCCAAGTACGTCGAGGTACTGACCCATCCCACCAAGGCGATGGACTACCTCAAGACCAGCCGGGACGTGACCGCCGAGCTTTACACCATCGCCACCCTCTCCGATGACGCCAATACCCGGCTCAAGGGGGAGACTGGTAGCACCAAGCGAGTAGCCTGGTCAGAACAGATCCCGCTGCCGGACGTGAAGGCGGTGGGGCGAGTGCTCGGCTGCTCGGTCAACGATCTGCTGATCGCCGCCACCGCCGGCGCGTTTCGTCACTACCTGCTGGAGCAGGGCGACCAGACCGACATCGACATCCGGGCGCTGGTGCCGGTCAACATGCGCGCCCCGGACGACAAGGGGGCGCTGGGCAATCGCTTCGGGCTGGTGGCGCTGGATCTGCCCCTCAACATCGAGCACCCGCTGCAACGGCTCTATGCGGTGCGGGATCGGATGCAGGCGCTCAAGTCCTCCCTGCAGCCGGCGGTGGTGCTCAACCTGCTGGAAGTGATGGGCATGGCGCCCAAGGCGGTGCAGCAGCAGGCCATCGACATCCTCTCGGCCAAGGCCAGTGCGGTCATCACCAACGTGCCGGGCCCGCAGCAGACCCTCTATCTGGCCGGCGCCCGCCTGCGTCAGCCGCTGTTCTGGGTGCCCCAGGCCGGCGACATTGCGGTCGGCGTCTCCATTCTCTCCTATGACAACAAGGTGCAGCTCGGCCTCATCACCGACAAGAAGCGGGTGCCGGACCCGGATCTCATCGTCGAGCGCTTCGCCGTGGAGTTTGAGCAGTTGCTGCTGCTGGTGTTGATGGAGCCGGACCTGCTCTACGATCCCGACATGCTGGATCAGCTGTTGCACGGCTGACCGCGCCACTCCTGCAAGAGAAGGAGCCGGCAAGAAAGGAAGCCTGCAAGAAAAAAAGTGAAAAAGAAAAGAGGCCAACCCGGGGGTTGGCCTCTTTCATTGCGGCAATGGCTGCCTTACTCGTCCGCCAGCTCCTCACGGGCGGCTTCCAGGTCGAGCCGCTCCATGGCATCCAGCGGCTCGCACGCGGCGGCCTCGCCGTAGAGCGCCTCGGCGGCCGCCATCTTGCTCTTGCCGTGCATCATCACCATGGCGTTGGCGTACTCCATGCGGGCGATGGCGGAGTGGGGGATGATGGCCAGCGCCGCCTTGAAGTGACGTTCGGACTCATCCTTCTTGGCGCCATAGGTGATGCCACCGATCATGGCGCCCAGCTTGTCGATGATCTCCGCATGCCAGGCACCGAAGGCGGTATGGGCTTCCGCGTGGTCAGGCTCAAGGATCAGCGCCTGCTCCAGGCTGCTCTTGATCTTGTCACCAATGCCGATGGAGAGCGCCTTGGAGACCGAGATCACCTGGCTGTAGCGACCCAGCGCCAGGGCGTGGAAGTACCAGGCGTTGACGTTGCCCGGCTGGCGCTTTTGCAACTTCTCGGCGTTGCTGGCGGCCAGCTCGAATGCTTCGCGCTTGGCATACTTGTCATCCAGCAGGTAGCTGGCGTGGATCACAAGCGCCTTGTTCGCCACGTTGAGGCCCTCCTCGCCGGCGCCCAGCCCCAGGCTGACGGCGCGGGCGAAATCACCGGCGTGATAGGCGCGCCAGGCTTCCTGCACCTGTTCATCTTCGGGCCAGGGCTCGGCATCCCCCTGGTGCAGCCGCTCCCAATGCTGCTCAAGGCGCTCCCCGGCATAGTCATAGGCCGCATCCGGCCAGGGGAAGGGGGTGAAATCGGACAATTTGGGCTGTGAAGTGGTCATATGATTCTCCCTGTTAAAAACACAATCAAATACACGATGCTGTCAGCTCGCCGTGGTGGTGGGCTGATAATGGGTGGCGATGGCATCCAGATCGGCGCGGGCATCGGCGCGCAGCCGGGGGGCCACCAGCTGCATCACCTGAAACACCCCGAGCGCGATGTCGGCATCGGCCCGCGGATGCAGCGCCCGCTGGTAGGAGATCCAGAAGGTCCCGACCAGCGCGATGTTGGCGGCCAGCGCCGTCACCTGCGTCTCATCGCCTTGCAGCAGGCCGCTGCGCCAGAGGCTGTGACAGATGGCGGCGGCGGTCTGCTCCTTGCGTCGCAGCAGGGCCGAGAAGCGCAGCTCCACCTTGTGGTTGCCGCTCATCAGGGTACTGATGTCGTAGTAGAAAAAACGGTACTTCCAGATGAGTTCGAACATCAGGTGCAAGAAGAACCAGATGTCCTCCGCCTCGTTCAACGGCGGGGTAATGGTATCGAGCAGGTGGGCCATCTCCTGTTCGAACTCGCCGAACAGGGCGTTGACGATCTCCTCCTTGTTGTGAAAGTGGTAATAGAGGTTGCCCTGACTCATCTCCAGCTCGGCCGCGATGGCGGAGGTGGTGACGGTCGGCTCGCCCAGCAGGTTGAACTGGGCGAGGGCGGTGGCCAGGATGCGATCCCGCGTGCGCCGCTTGGGTTTGCAGTCCATGCTACTCCTTCGATTGCCGGCGACCCTTGCCGCCATAGCGGCGAGTCAGCCAGTGCTGCAGCTGGGTCAAAGAGGCATCCAGCGCCGCCACCGAGCCGGTGCCCGGGGTCAGCAGGGAACGCTGTTCATCGACCAGCGCGCTCAGATCCAGTTCCAGCCCATGTTTGGCGAGAATGGGGCCAAGCTCGGCCCGTCGCTGCCAGAGATCCTGGCGGGTATGCTGGAAGGCGTGCTCGCACAGATGGCGCCGATCCCGGTAACTGAACACATTGGTAAAGAACATCTCGCCGTCGGCCGAAGAGGGTTCGAACAGCAGGGCATCCGCCTCCGGATACTGGTGCTTGTAGCGATCCATTCCCACGTGCATGCGCGAGTGGATGATGGCGCGAAACGTCTGGGCCAGCACCACCGGCAGACCGCGGTCCACCAGCTTGGCAGGGTGTTCGCTGGCCAGCCCCGCGTCAAAGGGCACCAGCGGATTGATGCAAAACACCAGGTCGGCCCCCTCCTGCAGCGCCACCGAGGCGTGCAGCGTCTTGATCAGCGCCCCGTCCACGTAGTAGCGGCCATCGATGAGCGAGGGCGGGAACAGGCCGGGCAGGGCGGCCGAGGCCTGCACCGCGGCGGAGATGGGCACCTGGTCCAGCCCCGGGCTGCCGAAGGCCACCGCGCGGCCGGTATCGAGCTCGGTAGCGATGACGAACAGCCGGCTGGCAAGCTCACGAAAGTCGTTGCTGCGACCGGGGCGGGAGAAAAACTGGGTGAGGATCCGATCCACCCCGCGGCTGTCGAACATGCCGGTCGGGATCGCTCGGGACAACCCCTGCAACGAGCCGAGCAGGCTCTTGTTCCAGGGTGAGGAGAGATAGTCGGCCAGACACGTCAGCACCAGCGGTGGCAGCGAGGTGAGCCGGTCAAAATACTCCCCGAAGGCGGGACGCAGCAGGGTGGAGGGGTCGAAGAACTCGCCGGTGTCATCGCTTAACAGGATCCGCACCAGCTTGTCCGGCGAGATGCCGTTGGCCAGCGCCGAGGCGATCACCGCCCCCGAGCTCACCCCCACATAGATATCGGCCTGCTCGAAACGCAGCCCCTTGATACTGTCGGCCAGGGCGGCGCAGGCTCCGATCTCGTAGATCCCCCCCAGAGGTCCCCCTCCGGCGAGGGCAACCGCAATCGTGCTCATGATTTGCCTCCCTTCTCATGCAAAACCGGCCCAGCAGAGGGCATGGGCCGGTGGATCATTACGCAATCAGAACAAGCCGGTCAGTGGATCAGAAGAGCGTGGTTTCACTCTTCTCCTTGACCTCTTTGGCCACGCTCTCCACTTCCGTTGCCAGTGCTTTCACCTCTTCCTTCACCTTGGCGATGGGAGCGGCGGCTTTCTTGACCGGCGGCTTTTTGGCTGCAACCGGCTTTTTGGCTGCAGCGGCGGCAGGCTTGGCCTCGTCAGCCGGGGCAACGTCATCCAGGTCCTGGGCATCGATCAGCTGTTGTACCACCTCGGTCAGCTCAGCCATGCGCTTGGAGAGTTTGTCGATGTCCTTGCGGGTCGGGATGCCAAGGCTGGCGACGGCGCGGGCCACGCGATCCTCGAATACCTGCTCCAGACGTCCCCAAGTACCGGCCGTCTTGTCGGTCATGGCAGCGATCTTCTCGTCTGCACTCTGGCGGGTACGGGTTTGCAGGGCTTCCCCTTCCTGCACCAGGGCTTCGAAGATTTTACCGCCTTCTTCCTGGGCTTTGGCATAGGCACCCAGACCCGCCAACCAGATCTGCTGGGTGGACTCCTTGATGGTGGAGGTGAGTTGGTTGTCGGTCACCGAACTTGCCAGTGCTTTCAATTTTTTGGCCATGACAATCTCCTTGCTCGTGATATAGATGATGGTAATGACAACAACCTTGATATATTCGTTGTGGCATTACTTGGCTTTCATCCTCAGTCTATGGAGAAAAAATAGAGGGTTCTACCTAATAACGGAACAAGCAACCCTGGTAATTTTGGTCTGGGTCACGAAGAATGATATTCGAATGAATATTTTGCGTTAAAGCGTGATATATCTAACAACAACTAACAGCCCAATCAGTAAGGGATATAAATACCATGGACTATTTCATCACGGGGGGCAGCGGCTTTATCGGTCGCCGGCTGATTAAAAAAGTGCTGCAGCGCCCGAATAGCCGGGTGCATTTCTTGATGCGTGCCGCCCATCTCGATCGGGTACCCGATCTGCTGGCTTACTGGGGGGTTGAGGCGGATCGCGCCATCCCCGTGGTCGGCGACATGACCCACCCGCTGCTCGGAGTGGGCAGTGCCGAGCTGGAGTCTCTCATCGGCAAGATCGACCACTTCCTGCATCTCGCCGCCATCTACGATCTCAACGCCAAGGCGGGCATTCAGCAGCAGGTCAATGCCGAAGGCACCCGTCAGGCCCTGCAACTGGCCGAGCGGCTCCAGGCCCGCTGCTTCCATCACTGCAGCTCCATCGCAGTGGCCGGTCTGTTCGACGGACTGTTCCGGGAAGACATGTTCGATGAGGCCGAACACCTCGACATGCCCTATTTCCAGACCAAGCACGAGGCCGAAGGAATCGTGCGCAAGGAGAGCACACTGCCCTGGCGCATCTATCGACCGGGCATCGTGGTCGGTGATGCCAACACCGGCGAGATGGACAAGGTGGACGGCCCCTATTACTTCTTCAAGACCATCCAGAAGCTGCGCCGCATGCTGCCGCCCTGGATGCCCGCCATCGGGGTCGAAGGGGGACGCATCAACCTGGTACCGGTCAACTTCGTGGTGGATGCCATCGATCACATCGCCCACCTGGAAGGGGAGGACAACAAGGCGTTCCACCTGACCGATTCCCACCCCATGCGGGTCGGCGACATGCTGAGTACCTTCTCCCGCGCAGCCCATGCCCCTGAGCCGGCCATTCGCATCAATGCCGCCCTGTTCAGCTTCATTCCCCGCCATCTGATGACCATGCTGATGGCACTGACGCCGGTGCGGCGCATTCGCGATGCGGCGATTGCCGATCTGGGGCTGCCCAAGGACATCTTCCGGCTCATCAACTATCCCACCCGCTTCGACAACCGGGAAACCCAGCGGGTACTGAAGGGGACCGGCATCGAAGTGCCGCCGCTGCACAGCTATGCCTGGCGACTGTGGGATTACTGGGAGCGCCACCTCGACCCCGAGCTGTTCATCGATCGTACCCTGCGCGGCCGGGTCGAGGGCAAGGTAGTGCTGATCACCGGTGCCACCTCCGGCATCGGCAAGGCCACGGCGAGAAAACTGGCCGAGGCGGGGGCCAAGGTACTGACCATCGCCCGGGACGAGCACAAGATTGCCGAGACCCAGGCCGAGTTTGCCGAGCAGGGATTGACTCTGCAGGTCTATCAGGGGGACCTGGCCGATCTCGCCCAAGGGGAGGCGATCACCCGCCAGATCGTGGCCGAGCATGGCGGGGTGGACATCCTCATCAACAATGCCGGTCGCTCCATCCGCCGCGCCATCGAGGACTCCTTCGATCGCTTCCACGATCTGGAGCGCACCATGCAGCTCAACTACTTCGGCACCCTCAAGGTGATCATGGGGTTGCTGCCCACCATGATCGAGAAGAAGAAGGGCCACATCATCAACATCTCCTCCATCGGGGTGCTGACCAATGCGCCGCGCTTCTCCGCCTACGTCGCCTCCAAATCGGCGCTCGATGCCTGGGTGCGCACCGCCGCCTCCGAGTTTGCCGACAAGGGAGTCAACTTCTCCATCATCAACATGCCGCTGGTGAAAACCCCCATGGTGGCACCCACCAAGGTGTATGAGCAGGTGCCCATGATGACGCCGGAAGAGGCCGCCGATCTGGTGTGCGACACCATCATCAACAAGCACGTGCGACTGGCTACCCGGCTCGGGGTGTTCGGCCAGGTGATCCATGCCCTGGCGCCGCGAGTGGCCCAGGTGATCATGAACACCAGCTTCCGCACCTTCTCCGACCCCAAAGAGGGCAACGAATCCAAGGCTTCGGCGGATCAGAT
Organism: Aeromonas sp. QDB03; assembly: GCF_027707985.1. NCBI lineage: Bacteria > Pseudomonadati > Pseudomonadota > Gammaproteobacteria > Aeromonadales > Aeromonadaceae > Aeromonas > Aeromonas sp. QDB03. The sequence continues at coordinate 685,596 of NZ_JAPCJG010000001.1, forward strand.
GGCGGTCTCCACCCTGATCAAGGGGATCCACTTCTAGGGGGAGCGACAACGAACTGAGGTAGCAAAAACGGGAAGGGCCTGCGCAATCAGGCCCTTTTCATTTGCGGCTGCGGGCGAGAGAGCAGGGTCAACAACAGGGCCGTGGTGCGGCGGGAGTAGAGCAGGGAGAGGTGGCCGAGGGCGGCGAGCTCCACGTCCTCCATCCCATCCAGCCGTTGGCGGGACTGGGGCAGCACGAAGTTGTCGTGGCTGGTGCGCACCGAGACCCCGGGCACGCAGAGCGGCACGGCGGCAAAGCGCTGCAGCCAGCCGGAGCCGGGCTCCATCTCGCGGGCATTGTCGCCCAGCCCCAGGGTCGCCAGTTGGCTGCCCTGATGGGGGGTGGCCAGGGTGATGAGCTGGGCCACCTTGTCACCGCCCGCCACCGCCAGATAGTCGCGGCACACCAGGCCACCCATGCTGTGACCGATCAGCACCAGTTGCGACGCACCGGTGGCGGCCAACACCTCGTCGATGCGCTTGGCCAAGAGCGGCACCATGTCGTCGAGATGGCCGAAAGGAGGGGTCAGGGTGACCGTCGCTACCGTATGGCCGGCAGACTCCAGTCTGGCTCGTTGCACCCGCCAGATGCCGCGACTGCAACCATAACCGTGGATCAGCAGCAGGGGCAGGGGGGAGGGCGTCAGCCTGTCTGGCGCCATCAGCCAGCGTTCGAACGGCAGCAACCAGGTGAAGGTCAGCAGGTAAGCGGCTATCTCCCGTCCCACCATGGGCAACCATTCTCGCCAGCCGATGGCAGGCACCGGGTAGAAGCGGGAAAAGCCCCAGGTCAGCAGCACCACCAGGGTGCGCAGCCCCAACAGGGCCACCACCACGAACAGAATGGAGAGCGGCAGCGAGAGGCCGATGACCAGATGGGCGATGCCCCCAAGGAGCGTCACCTCAACCAGCAGCAGGATCAGGAGTTGCTTTGTGATCGTCATGGCCCAATCATCCGACCAGTTTGGCATGGAAGTCAAATGACCCTTTCATCAATGTGATGACAGGCGCGCAATCACCCGTCGGCGCGCCAATCAAACACTTCTGCATGGGGTTATTTGCAATACTGTATATCCATACATATACTTGTAATCACTATCAGAAGGAGGACGCCGCTATGGCCGTTGAGATCAAATATGTTGTGGTGCGTGGGGGAGTGGAGAAGATGACCTTTACCAGCAAGAAAGAGGCCGATGCCTATGACAAGCTGCTGGACACGGCCGATGAATTGATGCATTTGCTGGCAGGCGCGCCCGTTCGCCTTGAACCGGAGCAGCAAGAGAGTCTGGCCTTCTACCTGGCCGAGCAGCGCGATCTGCTGCAAAACGTGCTGCGCGGGGCCAAGGGGCAGGGGAGCGGCAAGTCGGAGCCGCAAGAAGAGCAGAGCGAGGCGGGCAAGCCAAAAGACAAATCCCTCAAGCGTGTAGCGTGAGGACGACACGGGGGAGGCTGCCCATCACAGCATGAAAACAGCCTCAATTTATGCATTGATAAGAATTTTAAAGCATTTACATGGATATTTACCCCGAGAATTTTCCAACCAAGGTGCATATCCATTGAATAAATACACTATGCAGTATCAGCTATTGATGGCGATGCTGTTTGCTGTACAACATCGACGTTCCATTACCGCGTGATGCCGATAACCCCATTTATCGGCATCACCATCACACAGGCCCCGAGCCGAGTCTCTCATTCACAAGCATCATCATGACCACTATGTTACTTCCACCCGCCATGCCGCTGTTCGATGGTCTGGCCTACCTGGAGGCGGGCAATCCTCAGGTCAATCAATATCTTGCCAATCTCAGCCTCAACGATGTGCCCGATGCCGGGCTGGTCTACGAGCTCGCCGTCGACTGGCTGCTGGAGCAGCGCAACAGCGAGAACAACTACAAAACCTATCGCAGCGAGCTGACCACGTTTTTGCACTGGTGCTTCGGCGAAATGCGCATCAGCCCCAAGGATCTGACCCGGCGCATCATGATGCGCTATCTCGATTACTGTCAGGCGCCGCCGGCGGCCCTGATTGCCTATCGCAATGTAGCCCAGTTCGTGCTCGACAAGGAGTGGGGAGAACGACTGCCCAATCCCCAATGGCGACCCTTCCTTGGCAAGCGGGAGCTGGGCCGCGAGCTGCCATACCGCCTCAGCGAACAGGCCATGAAGACCAAACTCGCCATTCTGTCTGCCTTCTTCCAGTTCTTGATCCAGGAAGAGTACATGGACCGCAACCCGGCGCTGTTACTGCAACGGGTGAAGCGCTCAATGCAGCAGGAGCCGGACGACCATGGCCAGGCCTTCAGCGAGCTGCAGTGGTCCTATGTGATGCAGGCAGCCGACCTGCTGGCGGCCGAATCACCCGAACAGCACGAACGCAGCCGCTTCCTGATAAGCCTGATGTACGCCTGTTACCTGCGGATCTCGGAAGTGGCGGCAAGACCAGGATTTACCCCCGTCATGGGGCAGTTTCGCCGTGATGGAAAAACCGGTGTCTGGGGCTATTTCATTCCTCGCAGCAAGGGTGGCAAGCGCCGCACCGTGGCGGTGTCCCATGCCTTGCTCGAGGCCCTCAAACGCTATCGGACGTTTCTTGGTCTCTCACCATTACCAGCACCTGATGAGCAAACTCCGCTGTTTGTGCGCCACAAGGCTGCGGCGCATGGCCGGGAACAAGGCGAGCTCAACGCCAACCTCGGGATCCGCCAGCTGCGTGACCTGGTGATGAGCGTCATCCAGACCGCCGCCGAGTTGGCAGAAAAAGATGGGTTTGTGCAGGACGGCGCCGAGATGCGCAACCTGACACCACACTCCATTCGTCATACCGGCATCACCCACGACATCAATCTCAACGGGCGGCCGTTATCACATGTGCAAGCCGATGCCGGCCACGACAGCATCGACACCACCTCAAAGTACCTGCACACCGGCAACAGCGAACGCCATGAAAGTGCCAACCACAAACCGCTGGATCGGTTGCACGACTAGGCCTTTGAAGGCGAGAGATAACGAAAAGAGAAGTTCAGGAGCATGGCTGTGATGACCAGCGTTTTTTAACCGGCATCACTCCAGACTCTTCCACAACCCAATACCGCGCATAATGTATATTATGTTAAATTAAATATCTTGTTTCCTGTCACCACCTATTGAACTGTGTATAATGGCAACAATTGATCCTATCTCCGACCGGATGTCTTAAGTGGCTGAATTAACATCAGAACAATTAAAACCTGTTTTTTCGATTGAACAGTTTCCTGCCCTCAGCGAACTCGAACCCATTCCTTTTGCCGCCTTGCAACCCAGAGCCATTTCCGGCATCAAGCGTCTCGCCAGTTTTGATGGTGACTGCCCGGTCATGCTGCTCAACGGCTTTCCCGGGGTGGATTATGAAGGTGTTTGCCAGACGCTGATCGCCGCCTCCAACGGCAAGGATGGTGACCTGTTCGATCTCTGCTACACCGAGAATCTGAACAATCCGTTCAAGCCCATCTGGCTGCGCCTGCAACCCGGCACCGGCTTCGAGTTCTGTGAAATGGTCGGCGAATTGCTCAAGCTGATGAGCCATCATCTGGATGCCGAGCGCCTGGTCACCCGCATCATGCGCAAACAGAACAACGATCCCAAGATCGATGACTTCCTCTCCGATCTGGCGGCGCACGTGGCTCAAGGGCTCGAATTCCAGCATCCGGTACTCATCAACCTGCTGATCCACCATGAAGAACAGGAAGCACCGGTCATCTATGGGCGGGATTTGAACTGGGATACCCTGTTTGGCTCCATCAACTATCAGACCGAGCAAGGTTCGGTCTATGCCAACCAGCACCTGCTGGAGCCGGGCCTGCTGCGTCAGGCCAACGGTGGCTATCTGATTTTGCAACTGGATGAGCTGCTGGATCAGCCCCATCTCTGGTTCAAACTCAAAAATGCGATGCAAAAAGGTGAGCTGGACTGGAACGCCTATCAAGAAGGCAAAACCCTGACCCCCTTCTTCACCCCGGAAGCCACCCCCATCAAGCTCAAGCTGATCCTGGTCGGCGATCGGCTCGATGTGGCCGAGTTCCAGATGCTGGACCGTGACATGTCCGAGCGCATCTTCCTGCGCGCAGATCTGGTTTCCGAGGTGAACATTGAAGAGGATCTGCCTGATTATCTTCAATATCTGGCCTGGCTGCGCGAGCGCTGGGAGCTGCTGGACTTCACCCCGGCCGCCCTCGCCGCCCTTTGTCGCCACGCCAGCCGGCTGTGCGACCATCAGGAGTGGCTGTCACTCTCCGAGGTGCAACTTTCTGCCATCATGCGCATGGCCGACAGCCTGGCGCGCGAGCTGGAAGCGGACGTCGTCACTGACGAGCACATTCGCGGTGCGCTGGAAGAGCAGGATTACCGCCTCAACTATCTGGTCGAGCAGTCCGACCAGGGCGTCATCGACGGCCAGATCCTGCTGCAGACCGACGGTGAGGAAGTGGGCCAGATCAACGGCCTCTCCGTGATTCAAGTCTCAGGCCATCCCTATGATTTCGGCGAGCCGGTACGTCTCACCGCCACCGTGCATCTGGGTGATGGTGATGTGGCGGATATCGAGCGCAAAGCGGAGCTGGCCGGCCATATCCACGCCAAAGCGATGATGATCATCCACGGTTATCTCTCCAACAAGTTCGGTGCCGAGAACCCTTCCCCGCTGTCGGCCAACCTGGTGTTCGAGCAGTCCTATCACGAGATCGATGGTGACAGCGCCTCGTTGACCGGTCTGTGTGCCCTGCTCTCTGCCCTCGCCCGCCAGCCCATCTACCAGCACTTTGCGGTGACCGGCGCGGTCGATCAGTTCGGCAATGTGCAGGCCGTCGGCGGCGTCAACGAGAAGATCGAAGGCTTCTTCCGGGTGTGCAAGATCCACGGTCTCACCGGCAAACAAGGGATCCTGCTGCCCGGCACCAATGCCCAGCAGCTCAACCTGTCCGATGAGGTGATTGCAGCCGTCGAAGCCGGCCAATTCCATATCCATCCGGTGGATCATGTGGAAGAGGCTATCGAGCTGCTGACCGGTTGTGTTGCTGGTGAGCCGGATATGCCGGATACCTTGTTCGGCCGGATCCAGCAGCGGCTGGATGAGCTCAATGGCACCGACGTCATCAAGGGTGGCGTGCTGCGCCGCCTGCTTGGTCGAGTGTTCGGACGGTGAGAAAAGAAGTGATCGGAGTTGTTTAGCGAACAACTGTACGCTAAATTGGCCCGGCTTTGACCCATTTGAAGGATAAACAGCGTGACCGTAGACAATACCACCATTGATGCCCGCCTTTCCCTGTGTGAACAAGGCAAAGACTCGTTTACCCGTGAAGAGCTGCTCGCCTGCAGCCGTGGCGAACTGTTTGGTGAGGGTAACAGTCAGCTGCCCGCCCCCAACATGTTGATGATGGATCGTATCGTCAAGATCAATGACAACGGTGGTGAGCATGGCAAGGGCGAAATCCTGGCAGAGCTCGATATCACGCCGGATCTCTGGTTCTTCGATTGCCACTTCCCGGGTGATCCGGTCATGCCTGGCTGTCTCGGTCTGGATGCCATGTGGCAACTGGTCGGTTTCTTCCTGGGCTGGAAAGGCGGCCCCGGCAAGGGTCGTGCACTGGGGGTTGGCGAGGTGAAATTCACCGGCCAGATCCTGCCGACCGCCAAGAAAGTGACCTACAAGATCACCTTCAAACGCGTCATCAACCGCAAGCTGGTGATGGGGATCGCCGATGGCGTGGTGGAAGTGGATGGTCGCCCGATTTACAGCGCTACCGATCTGAAAGTGGGTCTGTTCAAGGACACCACCGCATTCTAAGTGCTGACCCGCAGTTCAAACTGAACAACGTAAAGGGGCCATTATGGCCCCTTTCCTTTTGCAATGAGTGATGAAGTACCGGCTACTTCATGAAGAGGCCTGAGCCCCGCCCTTCCATGGCATCACGCCAACCACCAAGCCAATGCCCACGGGCATCCAGGCATTGATACGGACACGCTTCTTTCTGTTTGCCGACCACGCCAGCCTGATAACCACGAGCACGAGCTCTTTCCAGACGGTCCCGTTTTTGTCTCTTCATCATCTACGACCCTCTTCCGTGGAACAAAAAAAGCGACCAATTTTTCATCGGTCGCTTTCATCTTTACCCCAGGGGGTCGGCAGGGTCAAACAAAAAATTTCATGCTATCCGGTCATTGTGACACAAGACACTGAACCGCATTAATTTTTAGTGACACAACTTTTTAGCGCTGGAAACGGCGCAGCCAGGCGAATGGCAGGGCCAGCAGAGTCAACCAGAACAGGCTGCCGCCACCGCTGCCGCCATCCTGACCGGTCTGGTTGTTGACCGGTGCGTTGGCGACCACATAACCGGCCGGATCGTTGTTCTTGTAGTCGGTTACCACCGGCGCCAGCTTGACGCTGACCACGGTAGCATTGGTGCGGTTGTTCAGATCGCTCTCACTGTTGTAGCGATAAGCCGTGGCCGCGACGGTACCGTTGCTGCTGATGCCGCTGGCATAAGCGATGTGGTAGTAATAACCGTTCTGAGCACACTGCTTGGCGCCCGCATCATCCAGACCGCAGATGAGATCGTTCAGATACCAGTTGTTGCCGGTCGCTGCGTTCAGCAGGAAACCTTCCTGCATGCGGTTGGTGCCGTTGACCACGGGCTGGGTCTGGTGGCGGGAATCACGCCAGCCAACCACCATGTTGTGGTTGTTGATGGCGGCCGCTTCCGAGCCGGCGCCGCTGAGCGGCTTGTCCTGCAGGGAAACCACGGCGTTGGTGGTCGGCGTGTTCAGGTTGAACACGAACATCTCGACCGGGCGGTTCTGGCCCTTGTTGATGCGATAGAGCTGGTTGCCTATCACATAACCGTTGTCATTGACCCCCACGGCCCAGCTGTGTTGCAGCTTGGCGTCATCCTTGCCGGGCTCGCCTTCGGCCAGCGGGATGATCTGGGTAGTGCCAACCTTGCTGCCATCCAGATCCAGCGTCCAGTAAGCGGCCAGGTTGCGACCATCCAGGTAGTTGGTGCCGATCTCGCCGGTGGAGGAGTACCCTACCCCGTACAGATTGCCGTTGAATTTACCCACTCCGAGCGCGGAGGCGGTCTGCACCACTTCGTTGCGGGCGCGGGCATACTCGTTGGCCTGCAGCAGCTTGTTGAAGGTGCCGGTACTGTTGACCAGCCAGAAGCTGGCCTGAGTATTGAGGCCCGGGCAGTAGCGGTAGTCACCGTACTGGCCGTCGTTGCCGGCAAAGCACCAGTTGTAGGTTTCGGAGTTGACGGCAATGTTCTTGCCAGTGGCGGCGGTACCGGTCACCAGATACTGGCCGTTGTCCAGTTTCTTGATGCTGGTCGGCACGCTCAGGCTGTGAGTGCCAGCGCCATCTTTCAGCTCGACGGGGTTGCCCTCCTCGACCACGGCGAAGGCAGTGCGCAGCTTGCCACTCATCTTGTAGCCCGCCCGGGTGCCAGGTACGTCGCCCAGCGCGGTCACCAGACCGTCGGTCTCGCCCAGCTGCACGTAACCTACGTTGTTGCGCTGGTCGACCCCGTCGAGGAAGTCACGACGCCACTGATAGGCGAAGTTGCTGTTGTCGTTCCAGAAAGAGTTGCAGACCGAGTTGGAGAGCATGCAGCCCTGCTCGAAACGGAAACGATCGACCAGGAAGTCGGCAAAACGCACGGTCGAGAAGTGCTCGGCCATGTTGTTCTTGGTATTGATCCCGATGAGCCCGTTGCCGTCGCCGCTGATCCCGCTGGCGTAACCCTTGTCGGACGCATCGACAATGGTGAAAAAGGGACTTTGTGCCGCCTGGGCATGCAGGCTGGCGCTGACCAGAATGGCCAGCATGGATAATTGCTTTTTCATCTACTTCCTTAGTCCTGATGTTTCAACGCTTCCAACTCCTCCCAACGGGAGAAGGCTTGTTCCAATGCAGCCTCTGCTGCATTCAGGGCATCCAGTTTGGCTTGAGTCTGGTCGCTCGGCAGGGAGAAGAAACCGGGGTGGTTGATCTCGGTCTGCAGGGCATCCAGCTCTGCCTCCAGCTGTTCCAGTCGAGCCGGTAGATTATCCAGCTCCAGCTGCAACTTGTAAGAGAGCTTTTTGGCTTTTGTGGCAGCAGGCGCCGGCGCCACGACAGGCTCTGGCGTTTTGCTCTGCACCTGTTTGGCGACGTGCTGCGCAGACTGCTGTGCCTGTTGTTGAGCGCGGGTGGCCATCATGTCGGCGTAACCGCCCACATAATCGCTGATCTGTCCGTCCCCTTCAAACAACCAGCAACCGGTCACGGTATTGTCGATGAAACGACGATCGTGACTCACCAGCAACAGGGTGCCGGGGTAGTCCGCCAGCAGCTCTTCCAGCAATTCCAGCGTTTCGACATCCAGGTCGTTGGTTGGTTCATCGAGGATCAGTAAATTACTGGGCTTCAAGAACAATTTGGCCAACAGTAAACGGTTTTTTTCGCCCCCTGACAAGGCTTTCACCGGGGTGCGTGCCCGTTTTGGTTCAAACAGGAAGTCCTGCAGGTAACCGAGAATGTGGCGGGAGCGGCCGCGCACCATCACTTCCTGCTTGCCCTCCCCGACGTTGTCCACCACCGTCTTCTCGGGGTCGAGCTGCTCGCGGTACTGATCGAAGTAGGCCACTTCCAGATTGGTGCCCCCCTTGACCGTGCCACGACTTGGGCTCAACTGACCGAGCAGCAGCTTGATGAGCGTCGACTTGCCGCAACCGTTGGGGCCGACCAGCGCAATCTTGTCGCCGCGCAGCACCTGCAGATCCAGCCCCTGGAACAAAGTGCGATCACCAAAGTCCAACCCCAGGCCTTCACTCTCAAATACCAGCTTGCCGGAGCGGCTTGCCTCGTCCAGCTGCAGCTTGGCTTTGCCCTGCAGTTCACGGCGCTGGGTCCGCTCCATCCGCATTGCCTTGAGGGCGCGCACTCGCCCCTCATTGCGGGTGCGACGGGCCTTGATCCCTTGGCGTACCCACACCTCTTCCTGGGCCAGCTTGCGATCGAACTCGGCATTCTTGAGCTCCTCGACCCGCAGCCACTCCTCTTTCCCCTGCAGGTACTCGTCGTAGTTGCCGGGCCAGGAGGTGATCACGCCGCGGTCCAGATCGATGATCCGGGTCGCCAGCTTGTGGATGAATTCCCGGTCGTGGGAGATGAAGACGATAGCGCCGCGAAAATCCTTGAGGAACTCTTCCAGCCAGTTGATGGCATCGATGTCCAGGTGGTTGGTCGGTTCGTCCAGCAGCAACAGATCCGGATCGCAGGCCAGCGCGCGGGCCAGTGCCACCTTGCGCAGCCAGCCGCCGGAGAGGCTGTCGAGGGTCACGTCGGGATCCAGACCCAGCAGAGTCAGCACCTGATTGATGCGAGTCTCGAACCGCCAGCCATTCTGGTAGTCGAGCTGCTCCTGCAGCTGGCTCATCTTGCGGATGTTGGCATCGGAGGCATCATGTGCCAGTTCCATGGAGATATGGTGATACTGCTTGAGCAGCTCCCCTACCCCGGCCAGACCTTCGGCGGCGTAGTCAAACACGGTGATCTCGCTCGACGCGGGGGGATCCTGCTCGAGACGGGTCACTTTCAAATCTTGTTGCAGCACCAGACGGCCGTCATCGAGCGGCAGTTCGCCGGCGATCACCTTCATCAGGGTGGACTTGCCCGCCCCGTTGCGCCCCACCAGACAGAGGCGCTCGCCCCGCTCGATGGTGAGCTCGGCCTGATCGAGCAGCGGAAAATCACTGAACGACAACGACGCGCCGTGCAATGTCAAAAGAGCCATTCTTGTTCCTTATTGCTAATGAAAAAACGGGTGGCAGACTGGATCTCCCCCCGTTTCATCGTCAAATCGCCCGCTCACCCCTGCCTGGCAAGCCACGCTTGTAGCTCAGTCAGGGTGAAGGGCCAACCCAGTTCACGCCCCGCTTCATCGCGCAGTACCGGAATGCGGACCCGATAGGTTGCCAGCCACTGCGCATCATCCATGATGTCGCACTGGCGAGCATCGGCTGCAATACCGGCCTGCTCCACCAGCGCCCACGCCTGTTCGCACAGGTGGCAGCCGTCGGTGTGAAACAGGGTCAGCATCAGGCCTCAGCCTCCGCATGGGTGATGATCCAGCAGTTGTGGATATGCTGGTTGCGCTCGAAATCCTTGGGTCGAGTCTTGCCGGTGATGTTCTGGGCCTTGAGACCGATGGCCTCGAGACCGGCCAGATCCATCTTGAAGTGGCGCTTGTTGTTGGAGAACACCAGGGTGCCACCCGCAGCCAGCAGCCGCTTCAGGTGCTGCATCAGCAGCAGGTGATCGCGCTGCACGTCGAAGCTCTCATCCATCCGCTTGGAGTTGGAGAAGGTGGGCGGATCGATGAAGATGAGGTCGTACTGCTCGTCCGCCTCGGAGAGCCACTTCAGGCAGTCGGCCTGCACGAACTTGTGCTCTCGGCCCACCAGCGAGTTGAGGCGCATGTTGTCTTGTGCCCAGTTGAGGTAGGTGCGCGACATGTCCACCGTGGTGGTCTCGCTGGCACCACCCAACCCAGCGTGCACGGTGGCACTGCCGGTGTAGGCAAACAGGTTCAGGAAGCGCTTGCCCTTGGCCATCTGACCCAGCATACGGCGGGTCTGACGGTGGTCGAGGAACAGACCGGTATCGAGATAGTCATAGAGATTGACCCACAGACGGGCGCCATACTCCTGCACTTCCATCCGGTGCTGCTCTTCGGAGAGCTTCTGGTACTGCTGCTTGCCTTCCTGACGCTCGCGCACCTTCAGGATCACCTTCTCGCCGTCCATGCCGGTCACCTTGATGGCGGCCTGCACCATGTCGAGCAGACGCTGACGAGTCTTCTGGGCGGGAATGTCCTTGGGCGCCGCGTACTCCTGCACCACCAGATAGTCCTGATAACGGTCGATGGCGGCGTTGTACTCCGGCAGATCGGCATCGTAGAGGCGATAGCAGTCGAGGTTCTCTTTCTGTGCCCACTTCTCCAGGGTCTTCAGATTCTTGCGCAGACGGTTGGCAAAGTCCTGCGCCACCTCTTTCTGGGAAGCAACAGAGTCCTGTGCAATCTGGTAGTTACGCAGCTGACATTCGAGGGCGCCGTTGAACAGGCGATATTGCTTGTCAGCGCGCAGACGCAAACAGCTCAAGAGCTCGGGGGATGCGGAAAGAATGGAGACTTTCCAGCCCTGGAAGCTGCGACGCAGGGCATCACCGAGGGCCTGGTGCACTTCCAGCAGTGCCGGGAACTCGCCAAGACGCTCGCCATAGGGGGGGTTGGAGATCAGCATGCCGACCTGACGAGCCTCCCCTTCCACTGCCGGCATCGGCAGCGGATTTTCCAGCGCGGTGACGTCGGCCTGTTTGAAGGTGATGAGATGGGCCACGCCGGCGGCTTTGGCGTTGTCGCGGGCTTTGAGCAGCACGCGGCTGTCAGCATCGCAACCAAACAGCTTCACCTCGCAGCGCTGCATGCCGCGCTTGGCCCGAACCTGAGCCTCCATCAGCAGGCTCTGCCACAGCTCGCTATCGTGCTGCAGCCAGCGATCGAACCCGAAGCGCTCGCGGCGCAAGGCCGGTGCCATGTCGGCGGCGATAAAGGCAGCTTCCACCAGCAGCGTACCGGAGCCACACATGGGGTCCATCATGGGCTCGCCGGCCCAGCCGCTACGGGCAATCATGGCGGCGGCCAGGTTCTCTTTGAGCGGCGCCTCACCGGTGCCCTGACGGTAGAAACGCTGGTGCAGCGCGGGGCCTGACAAGTCCAGCGTGATATTGGCCTTGCCCTTGCCCAGGTGCGCCATGATGCGAATATCCGGCGACTTCTTGTCCACGTCAGGACGCACGTGACCGCGCTTAGTAAAGCGATCGACGATGGCATCCTTGATCTTCAGGGCACCGTACTGGGTATTGCGAATGGCCGGATTGGTACCGGTAAAATCCACCGCAATGGTGGAAGTACCGGAGAAGTGCTCTTCCCAGGGAATGGTGTGAGCACCCAGATAGAGATCCAGGTCGTCATTCATCTGGAATTCGGACAGCACCAGCACGATGCGGGAGGCGAAACGGCTCCACAGACAGGCCTTGTAGCCAATGGCCAGTTCGCCTTTGAAATGCACGCCAGCCACGGTCTCACGGACCTGCTCTGCGCCCAGATTGGTCAGCTCAACGGCCAACAGGTTTTCCAGCCCTTTGGGGCAGGTTGCAAAAAATTCTTTCATCACGCTCACGGGGAACCCATAAAAATAGTGCCGCATTATACCTTAAGCCGCGATCCGGAGCAGCAAAAGCTTGCCAGTGACGGCATAAACAGAAGGCATCTGACATGGCGAGGCATGTGCGCAGGAAGGATATGACGAAGAAAAAACGTACCGGCAGCTGAGCGAGCTAGAACAATAACCAAGTTTACTCCGGCCTTTCTCAATTGGTACGGCAATACCTTGTTGAGATTGCAACCATATATGCCATGACCATGATCAGAATAGGCGAGCCATTCAGCTGCCATATCTGACAGGCGTCAAACAAGACTCAACTCGTTATTATTCCCACGACAGAGCAAGTCCTTTCTGTAAACCCCGTGTTTGGCTCTCCCGTTATCGTCCGTAAACGGGAGGGCTATTTTTTCCTCCTCTCTCTGTTCATATCGCTATTGTCCGACTGTCACATCTATCAGGTTTCAAGAGAAACTACAGGATTTAGAATAGCCCCGTGTTGTTGATACAACCGCTTATTCCTCCTGTAGTGTGTGTTTGCCGCCCTCTCATCAAATTGATCGGAGGGCATTTTTATCTGATGCCTATGAAACGCCAAAATCTGCGTTATACACGCTTTCATGATCATCCATTCACAGCGGTTCAATGTGGCGCTAGTCCAATGTAAAAGACCCGCTTGATGCGGGTCTTCGCAATTAGCATGACAACATTAAATTGCCCAGCGCAAACCAAATGAGGTCACAGCCACATGTTTGCGACCTGGAACATTGTTCATCTTGGGCGCATACCCAATTTCCAAGGCGACATTTTTATAGCCCAGACTGACAATGGGCAGCATGGCGAAGCCATTGACTCCTGATCCATCGAGATAGCCAGCCTGCAAGCCCAAGCCGGCAAAAACACTCTCGGTGAGATACCACTCCTTGCGATACATAAAGCCAGCATAGGCGGCAAATTTCTCATAGGAGTCTTCATAACCACCGCCACGCAGCGAAAGCTTGCCGGTCTCCTGATTCCCCAAAAATGCCCAGTCTACCCCCAACCCCGGATTGATATTGTTAAAGTCACAGGTCTTGCCATGTGGGCCTTTGGCCTTCTCACATCCACTGTGTATGGATGCTCCGTAGACGAGAACCGATATATCTTCTGTCGCTGATGTGGTCAGAGGCAGAAGAAACAGACTACTGGTCAGTAGATACTTGTTTATTTTCATGAGTCATTTCCTTGATCATGCTACTTACACGTATCAACCAGATACACGCACATTATTACACTCGCATTTTGAGATTACGGAGTTTGCAGGAAAGCCTCAAGTGGCACAGTTCACGTTTTCAAGGATAGCGTCCGGTAGCAATAAAAATAATCGCCCACCGTGAGGAGGAAATTCAGATTGGATTCAGAATAGCATGTTAAAAGGTGACATCTGGCTAATTTTGCCCCAGTTGTCGTATGGTCATAGAACTGCCACAGTTGAAAAAGATCAGCTCACCTGGCGATATTGCGCCTGTGCTACCGGCCTTGGGCTCATGCGATTGTTCATTACCTTGATAACGCCAAAACGGGGCAGTGTCTTGCTGGTGGTCAATATGAGATCGTCAGTCAGGTTCAAACAGACGCTGGCCTGTTCACCGGCTTCGATCACCAGAAACTCCCCTTTGCCGTGTGGGGTGCCCATGCACACCAGCGCACCGGTTTCGGGAATAATGGCGGGGTGGGTTTCCCCAAAGAACCAGCTTTGTGGCATCAGGGGTTTGTAAAAGCGGCTGACGGCGATGGCATTGAGTACCAGCTGAACCTGATGCGGTACGCTCCACTCCAGTTCGGCAACCCTGTCCATCAGCTGATAATAGAGCGCAGCATCATCCACGCAAAAAGGCTGGGTGGTGAAGGAACAAGGGACAAGCTGTCGCCCTTTATATTCGGTGGCGAAGATCATGCGCTCGGATAAATCCAGCATCAGACGATCATCATGAGCATCATAATGCCACTGCCAATTGTCATTGGGTTGGATACACATGCAGGTGCCCTTACTGAAAGTCGTTACTCGACTTTATTCCATGTCGAGAATTTCAGCAACTTTAAATAAAGGGCACCGATTTATTTCTTATATATGGGTCACAATCTCTTTGACCAGATCCGGGCCCTTATAAATAAAGCCGCTGTAAATCTGGACCAGACTGGCACCCGCTGCCAGCTTCTCGCGGGCCGCCATGGCACTGTCGATGCCACCGACGCCAATAATGGGCAGCGCACCATCCAGTGCCTTGGCCAGCTGGCGGATCACTTCGGTGCTCTTGTGCTGCAAAGGACGACCGCTGAGGCCACCCGCTTCAGCTGCATGGGGCATGTCATAAATCATGTCGCGCTCAAGGGTAGTATTGGTGGCAATGACCCCATCAATGTCGTTTTTTATCAAGGATGCGGCCACCTGATTAATTTCATCCGGAGTCAAATCCGGCGCAATTTTAACGGCCAGTGGCACGTATTTCTTATATTGCGCGGCCAGCTCCTGCTGACGAACCTTGAGGGCGGCCAACAGTTCATCCAGCGCATCGCCATATTGCAGCGAACGCAACCCCGGCGTATTGGGGGAAGAGATATTGACGGCAATATAACCGGCATGGTCATACACCTTGTCCATGCAGATCAGGTAATCATCCTTGCCCTGCTCGATGGGGGTGTCCTTGTTCTTGCCGATATTGATGCCGATCACCCCCTGATATTTGGCCTTCTTGACCTGGGCAACCAGATGGTCGACCCCTTTGTTGTTGAAGCCCATCCGGTTGATGATCCCCTCTGCCGGAATAACCCGGAACAGACGTGGCTTGTCATTGCCGCTCTGGGGTCTGGGAGTGACGGTACCGACCTCGATAAAGCCGAATCCCATGGCCCCGAAGGCATCGATACACTCGCCATCCTTGTCCAGACCGGCCGCCAGACCCACCGGATTGGCAAAAGAAAGCCCCATGACAGTGACGGGGCGTTTGGGCAAGGAGTGGCGGAAGAAACAATCAAGCGGCGTACCGAGAAGGCGGGGCAGATATTTGATGGAGAGATCGTGCGCCTGTTCCGGGTTGAGCTTGAACAGGAAATGCCTGGCGAGAGGGTACAGCATGTTTGCTCCTTAAAAAAAGCCCCGGCAACTGGCCGGGGCTTTGGGTGTGATACCGCTGTCATGCCTTAACTGGCAATCACAGTGCTCGGCAATTCAACTGGAGCAGGTTCAACTCCCGCAAGGCCACCGAGAACTTGGCGAACTCATGGGTACTGGTGGTCTTGAAGTCGGCCAACATGTGGGTCCAACGGGACAAGAGTTGCTCATGCTCCGAAATCCAGTCGGCCAGTATGGTAGCGCATTCTCCCTGATCTTTGCACCCTTCCAGCACCACGGAAGTGAGGCTGCGCTGCTGCCAGTCCAGATCTTCGCGGAAGGAGGCCCGCGCCATCGCCTGCCAGTGGTTGCCCACCGGTTGATGGTTGATCTGGTCGAGGAACCAGTGCAGATCCAGCTTGGCGCCGAGACGGTAGTAGACGTTGGCGGCACGCAGGATGTCGGTCTTGTGCTCCGCGGCGATCTGCGCCAGATCCAGGCTGGAGAAGAGGCTGCTCATGTGGGCCACCTGACGGGCGATGGCTTGTGGCACTTGCTTGGCCACCAACGCCGCGACCGCCTGCTGGTGCTCGGCCACTTCGCTCTCGTCCATCACCTCGTAGAGGTGCTGCCCCAGCGTCTCGAAGGCCGGACGGAAGAAGGCGATGTTCTCGCTGATGCTCCAGCTGCGATTGCGGGCGCGCAGGAACCAGCGGGTGGCGCGGCGCACGATGCGACGGCTGTAGAACATCAGCTCGAGCTGGGTCTCTGCCCCCACCAGGTTGTCGCACCCTTCGATGTCGCGCCACAGCTGGTTGAGGCCAAATACCTCGCGGGCCATGGCGAAGCAGCAGGCCACTTCCGCCACCGAGGCACCGGTCTCGTCCTTCATCCGGCTGGCGAAGTTGAGCCCCATGTCGTTGACCAGCATGTTGGCCACCCGGGTCGCGATGATCTCCCCGCGCAGCGGATGCTGGGCCAGTGCCGCACCGAACTGCTGCTGCAGCTTGGCCGGGAAGCTGGTCACCAGCATGTTGGCGAGGAAGGGCTCGTCGGTCACTTCCGGGCAGTTGAGCTGCTCTTTCAGTACCATCTTGCCATAGGCCACCAGCACCGCCAGTTCGGGACGGGTCAGCCCCTGCCCCGCCGCCATCCGCTCGGAGAGCTCCTCGTCGGAGGGCAGGAACTCCAGGGCGCGGTCCAGCTTGCCTTCCCGCTCCAGCCCCTGGATGAAACGCTGCTGCTCCTTGAGCTGCTCGGCGCCGCGGAAACTGGTCACCGAGATGGACTGGGACTGGCGATAGGCGTTGGTGATGACAATCTGCGCCACGTCGTCGGTCATCTCATAGAGCATCTGATTGCGCTGCTTGAGGGTCAGGTCACCGGCCGCCACCAGCTGGTTCAGCAGGATCTTGATGTTCACCTCGTTGTCGGAGCAATCCACCCCGCCCACGTTGTCGGTGAAGTCGGTGTTGATGCGACCGCCCTGGCTGGCGTACTCCACCCGGCCGAGCTGGGTAAAGCCGAGGTTGCCGCCCTCACCCACGATGCGGGCCCGCAGATCGCGGCCATTGACCCGCAGCACATCGTTGCTGCGATCGCCCACTTCGGCGTCGCTCTCGCGGGAACTCTTCACATAGGTGCCGATGCCGCCGTTCCACAGCAGATCCACGTTCAGGCAGAGCAGCGCCTTGATCAGCTCGTTCGGGGCCATGCTGGCCTTGTCAGTACCGAGCAGGGTCTGGATCTCGGGGCTCAGCTTGATGGACTTGGCCGAGCGCAGGAAGATGCCGCCCCCTTGGGATATCAGCTCCCGGTTGTAGTCATCCCAGCTGGAGCCGGGCAGCTCGAACAGGCGCTTGCGCTCGACGAAGCTCTTGGCCGCATTGGGGGTCGGGTCGATGAAGATGTGCATGTGGTTGAAGGCGCCCACCAGCTGGGTGTGCTCGGAGAGCAGCATGCCGTTGCCAAACACGTCCCCCGCCATGTCGCCGATGCCGACGCAAGTGAAGTCGGTGGTCTGGCAGTTGACGCCGATCTCGCGAAAATGCCGCTTGACCGATTCCCAGGCGCCACGGGCGGTGATGCCCATCTTCTTGTGGTCATAGCCGACCGAGCCGCCGGAGGCGAACGCATCGCCCAGCCAGTGGCCGTATTCGAGGCTTATCTCGTTGGCGATGTCCGAGAAGGTCGCGGTGCCCTTGTCGGCGGCCACCACCAGGTAGTAGTCATCCTCGTCGTGACGCACCACGGATTTCGGCGGGATCACCTCGCCGCCGATGATGTTGTCGGTCACATCGAGCAGGCCGCGAATAAACAGGCGATAGCAGGCCTTGCCCTCTTCCTGGATGGCGGCACGGGGGGCCCCCGCCGGCATCTGTTTGCAGTAGAAGCCGCCCTTGGCACCGACTGGCACGATGACGGTGTTCTTCACCTGCTGGGCTTTTACCAGACCCAGCACTTCGGTGCGGAAGTCCTCCTTGCGATCAGACCAGCGCAGACCGCCACGGGCCACCTTGCCCCAGCGCAGGTGCACCCCTTCTACCCGCGGCGAGTAGACGAAGATCTCGAACTTGGGCAGCGGCAGCGGCATGTCGGTGATGCTGGAGGGGGCCAGCTTGAAGGAGATGTAGGGCTTGATGTTGCCCGCCTTGTCCAGCTGGTAGTAGTTGGTGCGCAGGGTGGCGTCGATCATCTCCACATAGCGGCGGATGATGCGATCGTCGTCCAGGTTGGCGACCTGATCCAGCTTGGCGGCGAGCTGCTCGTGCAGCTTGGCGGATGCCTTGGCATCTTGCGATGGCACCTTGGCGTCCTGCTTGCCGGCCGGATCAAGGCGCTGTTCGAACAGGGTGAACAGCAGCTGGGCGATATCCGGGTAGCGGGTCAGGGTCTCTTCGATATAGGACTGGCTGAAGGAGACGCCGGTCTGACGCATGTATTTGGCATAGGCGCGCAGTACCGAGACCTGACGACCGGTGAGGCCGGCTCCCAGCACCAGGCGGTTGAAGCCATCATCTTCCAGCTGCTTGTTCCAGATGGCTGCGAAAGCCTGCTGGAAGCGCTGCTGGCTCTGTTCCAGATCGAACGGCTGCTCGCCATGCAGCAGCATGGAGAAGTCGAGGATCCAGAAGATGTCGCCCGCCGGGGTGCGCACCTGATAGGGAGTTTCGCCGATGACGCGCAGCCCCATGTTTTCCAGCATGGGCAGCACATCGGAGAGGTGGATGGGTTCGGTGCGGTGGAACAGTTTGAGGCGAACCCGGCGATCGTTCTCTTCTTCCTGAGCGCGGTAGAACAGCATGCCGAGCGGATTGGCCTCGCTCAGGTTGTCCAGCTCCATGATGTCGGCCACGGCGGAACCCGGCAGCACGTCTTCCTTGTAGGCGCGGGGGAAGGCGGTGCTGAAACGGCGGCGCAGTTCGTTGCCGCGGGCTTCACCGTAGTGAGAGAGCAGCACGGAATCCAGGCGGTCGTCCCAGCTGCGGGCCGCTTCAATCAGGTTGTTCTGTACTTCGTTCACATCCACATCCACGTTGTTGTTGTTGACCCGCACTATGTAGTGGGTCCGTGCCAGCACGCCCTCGGTGAAGTAGACGTTGAACTCCACCTCTTCGCTGCTGCCAAAATACTTCTGCAGGATCTGCTGGGTCTTGACCCGCAGCGCCGTGTTGTAGCGCTCCTTGGTGACATAGACCATGCAGGAGAAGAAACGGCCGTACACATCGCGGCGCACGAACAGGCGCAGCATGTCGCGCTCCTGCATCTCCAGCACGCCAAGACCGGTAGCCAGCAGCTCCTCTTCACGGGCCTGGATCAGCTCGTCGCGCGGGTAGGTTTCCAATACGTTCAGCAGCGCCTTGTAGGCGTGGGAGCCCTTCTCGTGACCGGAGGCGGCCATGATGTGCTCGAGACGGTGACTGATGAGCGGGATCTGGGTTGCGCTGGTGTTGTAGATGGAGGAGGCATACAGGCCGATGAAGCGATCCTCTCCCACCACCTTGCCGTGCTCGTCGAAGCGCTTGATGCCGATGTAGTCCACATACGCCGGGCGATGCACCCGCGACTTGCTGTTGGACTTGGTGAGGATCAGCAAGTCAGAACTCAGCGCCGCGTGACGGGCACTGGCCGGCATGTTGCCAAGGCGCTGCCCCACTTCCTTGATGGAGTTTTTCATCAGACCCAGGCTGGAGTCGGCCTGGGGCAGGATCTCGTGATCCCCCTCCACCGCCTTGACGTCATAGCGGCGATAGCCCATCAGGGTGAAGTTATGGGCGGCCACCCACTTGAGGAAGGCAACACAGGAGTCCACTTCGGCCTGACTGACCGGGTTCTTGCGCTTGGGCAGCTCGTCGATGATCTCGTTCAGGCGTGCCAGCATCGGCTGCCAGTCACCGACCGCCAGCGCCACTTCACCGGCCACCGAATTGAGCTCGGCAGTCAACCCTTCCATCTGCTCCTCGCTGGTGAGGTGATCGATTTCGATGAGGAAGGCGGTTTCGACCGAGGTCTGTTCGGCACTGTTGTCGAGATCCAGAATGGCGCTGATCTTGCCCTCGTTGCCACGAATGAGGTGCAACGGCTGGTGCAGCATCATGTGCGCCGTGATGCCCCGGCGCTTGAGCGCCATGCGGATGGAGTCCACCAGGAAGGGGGAGTCCTGCAGGATGATCTCGACGATGGTATGGGGAGACTGCCAGCCATGGCGGGTCAGCTCGGGATTGTAGACTCGGATATAGGGGGAGGTCGAGGTGCGCTGGTTGAGCGCATTCCACAGGCTGAGCGCGGCACCATAGAGATCGCTGTCATTGCGATCGTGCAGATCGGTGCTCGCCATGTTGCCGTAGAACTTGGCGACGAAGCACTCGACCAGGGAGGCACTCTTCTTGGGCAACTTCTGATGGATCAGGCTGAGAACGTTTTCGAGCAGAACTGAGGTAGGGGCGTCTTTCAATGCCATTTCTATATTCCTTATCGGACGACATTAACCACCGACACAGAGACATCCACCCTGGATGCCCACCGGTACAGAGTTGCTGCGAAGTGTAATGTCTTGGATCAAGGAAGGCGAGCAAAGGTGATAATGAGTTGTTAAAAACAAGGGTCAGATCACGCCTTAAGCTGTGAAATATTTTGCCGTTCTGGCAAAAAACAGAAAATCCCACTGGATGGTTACGGATTTACCGGATAGATAGTGACTGAAAGCAGTGAATTGCGCGGAAATATGTTCAAGTTTTGTTAATTTATGCGTTCGAGGCTGATAAAGCGATAATCATCCTGGGTTTTGAGGCGAAAATAGCCATGTACCCCGCTGATGGCGACGAAAGGCCGGATTTTCTCAATGCCCAGCTCCAGGGTCAGCCCCTGCTCGCTGCGTACCACCAGCCGTTTGGCATGACCCTGATACATCAGCATGACCTCGTCGTGGCTCAGGGACAGGCGAAAGGTAAACTGCTTCACGATGACTCCTCTGGTCTGATAAACAACCCGGGTGTTGAAAGGGTGGGAGATGGCTCCCCCACCCCGTCGGGTTTACTGCTGCAGTGCCTTGCTCACCTTCTCGAACAGATCCCGTGCCAGCCCCTCGAGGTTGGCCAGACGGGTCAGCTCGGTGCGGATCAGCGCCTTGCGCCCCTCATCGAGCCGCTTGAACTGGATGAGCGGGGTGATGAGGCGGGAGGCCACCTGCGGGTTGACCTCGTTGAGCTCGATCAAGAGATCGGTCAGGAAGCGGTAGCCGCGACCATCGCGCGCATGGAACTGCACCTGGTTGTTCATGGCAAAACTGGCCACCAACGCCCGCAGCCGGTTCGGGTTGCGGATGCTGAAGGTAGGATGCGCCATCGCCAGCTTCACCTCCTCCAGCACGTCTTCCGCCGGCTTGCTACCCACCAGCCGCAGCCAGTTGTCCAACACCAGACCATCCTTGGCCCACTTACCTTCGAAATCGGCCAGTAACTCGGAGCGGCACGGCAGCAGATGGCTGTTGGCCACCTGCAGCGCCGCCAGGGTGTCGGTCATGTTGTCGGCGGTGGCATATTGCTGGCGTACCAGCAGATCGGCACTGCCGGCGTCGAGCGCCGCCAGATAGCCCAGCACGACGCCCTTGAGCGCCCGCTTGGCCATGTCTGCGTGCACCACCTGATACGCCGGCAGGCGCAGCGCTTCGTAGCTGCTTGTCAGACGGGCACCGAAGGCGTGGGCCAGCGAGGTGTGGATCTCGTTGCGAACCTGATGGATGGCATCGATGTCGGCCACCTCGAACAGCTCGGCCAGGGTCGCCTCACCCGGCAGCGCCAGGATCTCCGCCTTGAGGGCCGGGTCCAGCTCGCCATCGTCCAGAATGGCGACAAAGGCCGCCAGCAGGGTCTGGGAGAGCTCAACCCCCTGCCCGTGCTGCACCCGGTCCACGCCGTCGATGACCGCCTTGTTGATCAGCATCTGCGCCGCATCCCAGCGAGCAAACTCGTTGCGGGCATGGCGCATCAGGAAGGCCAGGGCTTCGTCGCTGTAGTCAAAATGCAACTTCACCGGCGCGGAGAAGTCCCGCAGCAGGGAGGGCACCGGCTTGACCGCCACCCGATCGAAGACGAAGGTCTGCTCCGCTTCCAGCACGTCCAGCACGTTGCCGATGGCCTTGCCCTGGTACTGCAGCGGAATGACGGCCCCTTGCGCATCATAGAATTCGATGTCGAGCGGAATATGTAGCGGCAGTTTTTGCGGCTGATCCTGGGTCGGCGGGGTGTGCTGGCTCACATGCAGGCGATAGACGCCGATTTCGGCATCGTACTCGTCGGTCACGGTGAGCTCAGGGGTACCGGACTGGCTGTACCAGCGGCGGAAGCGGCCGAGATCCACGCCGGAGGCATCTTCCATCGCCTGCACGAAGTCATCACAGGTGACGGCTTGACCGTCAAAGCGCTCGAAATAGAGGCGCATGCCTGCCTGGAAGGCGGCCTCACCCAACAGGGTATGCAGCATGCGGATCACTTCCGAGCCCTTCTCGTAGACGGTCAGGGTGTAGAAGTTGTTCATCTCGATCACCACATCCGGGCGGATGGGGTGGGCCATGGGGCCGGCATCTTCGGCAAACTGCGGGCCGCGCACCGTGCGCACGTTATTGATGCGATTGACCCCGCGTGAGCCCAGATCGGAAGAGAACTCCTGATCCCGAAACACCGTCAGCCCCTCTTTCAGGCTGAGCTGGAACCAGTCGCGGCAGGTGACACGGTTGCCGGTCCAGTTGTGGAAGTATTCGTGGCCGATCACCCGCTCGATGCCGTGGTAGTCGCCGTCGGTAGCGGTAGCCGGGTTGGCCAGCACGAACTTGGAGTTGAAGATGTTGAGCCCCTTGTTCTCCATGGCGCCCATGTTGAAGAAGTCCACCGCCACGATCATATAGATGTCGAGGTCGTACTCGAGACCGAAGCGCTGCTCGTCCCAGCGCATGGAGTTGATGAGGCTCTCCATGGCGAAACCGGCGCGATCCAGGTTGCCCTTGTCGACGAAGATCTTGAGGGCCACCTTGCGGCCACTACGGGTAGCGTAGCTACCCCGCTCCACGTCGAAGTCCCCGGCCACCAGGGCAAACAGGTAGCTCGGTTTGGGGAAGGGATCCTGCCACTGCACGAAGTGGCGGCCGTCACCCAGATCGCCGCTGTCGACCTTGTTGCCGTTGGAGAGCAGGAAAGGGAACTGGGATTTGTCGGCGGTGATGCGGGTGCTGTAACGGGCCAGAATGTCGGGCCGGTCCAGATAATAGGTGATACGCCGGAACCCTTCCGCCTCACACTGGGTGCAGTAGGCGTCGCCGGACTTGTAGAGCCCTTCCAGCGCGGTGTTGGCAGCCGGATCCAGTAGGGTCACGATGGTCAGCACGCATTCGGCCGGCAGGTTGAACAGGGTCAGGCTGCTCTCGCCCTGCTCGTACTGAGTGAAGGGTACCCCGTCCACGCTGACGCTGTGCAGGGAGAGCCCCTCCCCATCAAGCACCAGCGGTTCATTGTGCTCGCCATTGCGGCGCAGACGGGAGATGGCGGTCACCTGGGTCAGCGGCTCCTGCAGTTGAAAGTCGAGATCGATGCTGTCGATCCAGTAGAGCGGAGCCCGGTAATCCTGGCGATATTTGGCCGTCATGGCCTGGGAGTGATCGGTCATTATTGTTTGCTTCCACGCTTGTAATTGACGTGTCAGAGGCTGTCACAACCGGTTGGCAGGGTCAAATAGTTTGCATTCAGGCAAAAGAAAGGGCGACCTCAGTCGCCCTTGTTGATTAATTGACTCGCCAGTGATCAGCTGCGTTTGCTGAGCTTGGCCAGGTCCGCCGTGATGTTGGCTGCCTCGACCAGATACTCGTCGGGAGCCTCGAAATCGGCGGGCAGTTCATCCAGACTCTTCACCGCCGGCTTGCCGAGACGGGCAAGGCGCTCGTTGGTGCGCTTGAGAGCCTTCTCGTCCTGCTTGGCCTGATCCGCCAGACGCTCCGCCTCGTTGAGGGAGACCGACTTCTTGTCTTTCTCCTCCTTGTAGTCGGCAATGTCCTGCATCACGTAGGCAAACTCCGGATCCTTGTTGATCCGTGCCTCGTGGGCAGACTGCAGCTTGGGCAGCAGGCTGGCGAAGTTGCCGAGCTTGTCGTACTTGGCCGATGCAATCTTGTCCCACGGCAAGGCGTTGAACTCGCGGCTCTCGCCCGTCTCTTCCGGCGCCACCGCGGTCGGGAAGCTGATGTCCGGGGCGACGCCCTTGTTCTGGGTGCTGCCACCGTTGATCCGGTAGAACTTGGCGATGGTGTACTGCACGTGACCGAGCGGCTGCTCGTAGAAGTCATACACCTTGGCGAGGCTGCGATGCTGCTGCACCGTGCCCTTGCCGAACGAGTTCTCGCCGAGGATCAGGGCACGGCCGTAATCCTGCATGGCGGCGGCAAAGATCTCGGAGGCCGAGGCGCTGTATCTGTCGATCATTACCGACATGGGACCGCCGTAGTAGACGTTGCCGTCGTCATCACCGTTGACGGTGATGCGGCCCATGTGATCCCGGATCTGCACCACGGGACCGCTGGCAAAGAACAGGCCGCTCAAAGCAGAGGCTTCGGTCAGCGCGCCGCCGCCGTTGCCACGCAGATCGACGATGAGGCCATCGATCTTCTGCTTGTTGAGGCTGGAGAGCTCCTTGATCACGTCATCATGCAGGTTGACGTAGAAACTCGGGATCTCGAGCACGCCGATCTTCTTGCCTTCGGCGGTGATCACCTTCGACTTGGCGGCTCGGTCTTCCAGGCGCACCTTGTCACGCACCAGCTCGATCTGCTCGGTCTTGGCGGCGGCACCCTTGCCACGCTGGATCTCCAGCTTCACCTTGCTGCCTTTTGGTCCCTTGATGAGTTCGACCACGTCATCGAGACGCCAGCCGATCACATCGACAATCTTGCCGTCGTCCTGCCCTACCCCGACAATTTTGTCATCGGGTTTGAGGTGATTGGACTTGGCTGCCGGACCACCGGGCACCAGGGAGCGAATGACGGTGAAGTCATCCTCGGCCTGCAGCACGGCACCAATCCCCTCCAGCGAGAGGTTCATCTCGGTGTTGAAACGATCGGCGCTGCGCGGAGACAGATAGCTGGTGTGCGGTTCGATGGCGCGAGCGAAGGAGTTCATGAAGAGCTGGAACACGTCCTCGCTCTCGGTCTGGGACATCCGCTTGATGGCGTTGTTGTAACGCTTGCCAAGCAGTTCCTTGATCTCGGGCCACTCCTTGCCGCTGAGCTTGAGGCTCAGGGCATCGAACTTGACCCGCTGGCGCCACAACTCGTTGAGTTCGGCTTCGTCTTTCGGCCAGGCCGCCCCTTCCCGATCAAAGATATAATTGTCGGGCTGGGTAAAATCGAAAGGAGTATCGAGCAGTTTGAGGGCGTATTCGAACCGCTCATAACGCCGCTGCTGACTCAGATTGAACATCTCGTAAGCCGGTGCCAGCCGCCCTCTCTCGAGGTCGGTGTCAAAACCGGTACGGTACTTTTCAAAGCGGCTGATATCAGAGGCCAGAAACAGGTTGCGGCTGTAGTCCAGATTCTCCAGATACTTGTCAAAGATCACGGAGGAAAAGGCATCGTCCAGCTTGAACTGCTTGTAATGCGAGCGGGTAAACAGATTGGCAATTCGCTTGCTAGCCGTAGCATGTTGGCTCTCCTGAGCCAACACAGGCAAATCACTTTCCTTGAGCACCGGCTCGATGGCCTGTGCAAGCCCGGCAAGCGCCAGGCTACAGGCAACGAGGGAAAAACGAATTACGCCATGCTTCAACATTTGTCTCCTTAGAGAACCAGGTGCTCGAATTTGACCCGCAGCATCATGCCGGTCTGCAATTGAACCTGAACGTCATCCTTGGTCACTTCCTTGATGGTGGCCGGCACCGGAGACTTGCCCAGCACAACCCGGACGCCCTGATCCACTTTCAGGGTAGCGGCATCCACTTTGACCAGCGGTGCTTCGACAGCAGCGGGAGCAGCCTTGGGAGCGGCTTTCGGCTTGTCGGATTTGGCGGCAGCATCGGCCTTGCGCGGGGCAGGACGACGTGGCTGCTTGGCCTTCTCTTCCTTGGTGTTGGTACGACGGCTGGCAAAGACACGCTCTTTGCTCTCTTTGAGGGCTTGCTTGGCGTGCTCGATGTGCTCTTCGGTGAGCAGCTCGCCCGGATTGCCGTCCAGATCGACACGGGCCTGACCGGCCTTGAGGCCATGCAGGTAACGCCAGCTGGAGGTGTATTGACGCAGAGCAGAACGCAGCATGGTCTTGGAGACTCTGGCGTCGTCAGCAAGACGCTCGGCCAAATCCTGGAAGATGCCAATCTTGAGCGGCTTGGCCTCTCCTTCAGCGATGAAGCAGGCCGGGAATTTCTCGACCAGGTAGGCAACGATCTCTTTACTGTTCTTCAGCTTCTCAGTGTTTTCCATGTATAACCTTGGCTTTCATATAAACGCGCGGGCACACCCGAGCACAACAAAGGCCCCATTATAGAGAGCTTGGGGCCTTTTGCGAACCATCAAGCAATGACTTAGAGCATGCTTTCCAAAATTTGCACCGTTTCTTCCAGTCCAATCCGGTCTTGTGCATCAAAGCGGTTAAAGATTGGACTATCGATATCCAGTACGCCAATGATCTCGCCACCACGCCGCAGCGGGATCACGATTTCGGCATTGCTGGCACCGTCGCAGGCGATGTGACCTTCAAACTGGTGCACGTCGTCGATGAGCTGGGTCTTGCCCTCGGCCACTGCCGTACCACATACCCCGCGCCCGACCGGAATGCGCACGCAGGCCGGCTTGCCCTGGAACGGGCCGAGCACCAGGGTCTCGCCCTGCAACAGGTAAAAGCCGACCCAGTTGATGTCGGCCAGCTCCTGGTTGAGCAGCGCAGACAAGTTGGCCAGGTTGGCGATGAGATCCGGCTCCCCTTCCAGCAATGCCTGGGCTTGCTGGTTGAGGGTGCGATAAAATGCTTGTTTTTCAATCATGATTAAATGAACTTCACTCCCTGATAATCAGTGCAAGGTAACGCCCCGCCTGAAAAATTCAAATCAATTTTCACCTCACCCCCCATCCTTTCTTCAATCAGGCGAGGCATTTAGCGGGCGACGGAGAGCGCCAGTTGCTGGCGCTGGCCATTGCTCCACTCGATATTGAGCAGCCAGACCATCAGCGGCGAGGTGCAGGATCCCACCAGGGTAGTCCCCTGCCAGCCCTGCTCGGTGGCCTCAAAGTTGACCGGAATGGTCCCCATGAACATGTCCCGTCCCTCCAGCCACGCCTTCACCGGCGTTACGGCCGGATCGCCGCCCTGAAGCTGTATCACAAAGTCACGTTCGGCCTGCACCGGCAGCGAGGCAAGACGCACGGTCAACGGCTTGTCGCCCAGCCGGGTGTTGCAGCTGGTGTGGGACAGATCACAAATCTGATCTTTTTCTGATCCCGCCACCGCAGTCTGCACGTTGTCGAACCAGGTTCGATAGGCAACCAATCCGAGCAAAATGGCCAGGACGATCGCCAAATGGACAATTTTGCGTGAAGTGAGTCTCTCTTTCATGAAAAAACAGCCTTGTAAGATGTCTGAAAAATGACATTTTCGTGATCTCGCGCAAGGTAAATAATTGAACAGGCGAGACCCAACGGAGCCAAATATATCACTGTTTATACTGTTATTTTACCTGTCAGTTCAGTATCATTCCCATTGAATTTTCATTTAGCTACTTTTTGCTTTTCCTTTTATTAACAGTTGTTAACAAGAGAAAAGGCAGTAGCCAATGAAGTCGGTCCACGTCACTGGACACAAAATCAAACAACAGCAGCATCGGAAGCGGAATACAACGATGAGCCATACAACTAACCATCCTGAGTACAACTACACCGTTGTTCGCCAGTTCACCATCATGACGATTGTCTGGGGAATTGTCGGCATGTCGGTTGGCGTACTGATCGCAGCCCAGTTGATCTGGCCTGCCCTCAACTTTGATACTCCCTGGCTGACTTACAGTCGCCTTCGCCCTCTGCACACCAACGCGGTGATCTTCGCGTTTGGCTGTAGCGCCCTGATGGCGACCTCCTTCTATGTGGTGCAACGCACCTGTCAAACCCGGCTGTTCGGCGGCAAGCTTGCCTCCTTCGTGTTCTGGGGCTGGCAGGCGATCATCCTCTCGGCCGCCATTTCGCTGCCGCTGGGATACACCACCTCCAAGGAGTACGCAGAGCTGGAATGGCCGATTGATATCGCCATCACCATCGTCTGGGTCGCCTATGCCGTGGTCTTCTTCGGCACCCTGGTCAAGCGCACCACCTCCCACATCTATGTGGCGAACTGGTTCTTCGGTGCCTTCATCATCACGGTGGCCGTGCTGCACATCGTCAACAACATGGAAGTGCCGCTTTCCGGCATGAAGTCCTACTCCATGTACTCCGGCGCCATGGATGCCATGGTGCAGTGGTGGTATGGCCACAACGCGGTAGGCTTCCTGCTGACCGCCGGCTTCCTCGGCATGATGTATTACTTCGTGCCCAAGCAGGCGGGTCGTCCGGTCTACTCCTACCGTCTCTCCATCGTTCACTTCTGGGCGCTGATCTCCCTCTACATCTGGGCCGGTCCGCACCACCTGCACTATACCGCGCTGCCTGACTGGGCCCAGTCGCTGGGCATGGTGATGTCCCTGATCCTGTTCGTGCCCTCCTGGGGCGGCATGATCAACGGCATCATGACCCTCTCCGGTGCCTGGCACAAACTGCGTTATGACCCCATCCTGCGCTTCCTGATCGTGTCCCTGTCGTTCTACGGCATGTCCACCTTCGAAGGCCCCATGATGGCGATCAAGACCGTCAACGCCCTCTCCCACTACACCGACTGGACCATCGGTCACGTCCACTCCGGTGCACTGGGCTGGGTTGCCATGGTCTCCATCGGAGCCGTGTACCACCTGATCCCGAACCTGTTCGGCCAGGGCCGCATGTACAGCATCAAGCTCATCAACGTCCACTTCTGGCTGGCCACCGTGGGCACCGTGCTCTACATCGTCGCCATGTGGATTTCCGGGGTGATGCAGGGTCTGATGTGGCGTGCGGTCAACGACGACGGCACCCTGACCTACAGCTTCGTAGAAGCGCTGCAGGCCTCTTATCCCTTCTACTTCGTGCGCTTCCTGGGTGGCTGCTTCTTTGTCACCGGCATGTTGCTGATGGCCTACAACGCCTATCGCACCATCACTGCGCCCAAAGGTTCCCTGGAACCTGTCGCACAGCCAGCATGATTGAAGAGGTCAAAGCATGAGCAACAATAACCGTCACGAGATCTTTGAAAAGAGCGTTCCCATGCTGGTGGTCGGCATCATCTTTGCCATCAGCCTGGGGGGCCTGGTCGAAATCACCCCGCTGTTCTTCCAGAAGCAGACCACTGAGCCGGTCGAGGGCCTCAAGCCCTATACCGCTCTGCAGATGGAAGGGCGCGATATCTTCATCCGCGAAGGCTGCACCGTCTGCCACAGCCAGATGATCCGTCCGTTCCGCGCCGAAACCGAGCGTTACGGCCACTACTCGGTCGCCGGTGAGAGCGTGTGGGAGCACCCCTTCCTGTGGGGCTCCAAGCGTACCGGTCCGGATCTGGCCCGGGTCGGCGGTCGTTATTCCGACGACTGGCATCGTGCCCACCTGATCAACCCGCGCGATGTGGTACCCGAGTCCAACATGCCCGCCTTCCCCTGGCTCGACACCAACGTGCTGACCGGTGAACTGACTGGCAAGAAGCTGGCCCTGTTCCGCGATCACTTCGGCGTACCCTACACGGATGCCGACATTCAGGGTGCCGGTGAGGCTGTGAAGGGCAAGACCGAGCTGGATGCGCTGGTAGCCTATCTGCAATCACTGGGTCATGCCCTGAAATAAAGGAGTCAGGATATGGATTACGGCACATTTCGCGGCCTGTATACCCTGCTGTTGATGGCCATCATGATCGGCATCATCGTCTGGGCCTACAGCAAGCGCCGCAAGACCTCCTTCGACGAGGCTGCCAATCTGGTTTTTGCCGACGACGAGCAACCCAGTGCTAATAACAAGAACGCAGGAGCGAAACAATAATGAGCACTTTGTTTAGCATTTTTGTCACCGTCATCAGTCTGGGGACCATCCTCGGCTGCTTCTTGCTGCTGGTCTGGTGCCTGCGCGACAAGATGGGGGTGGAAGAGGGCAAGTCCATGGGACACGCCTTCGACGGCATCGAAGAGATCAACAACCCACTGCCGAAGTGGTGGACCTACATGTTCCTCTTCTTCATCGTCACCGGTCTGGTCTATCTGATTGCCTTCCCGGGCCTTGGCAACTTCAAGGGCGTACTGGGCTGGCAGAGCTCCAACCAGGACGTACGCTCGCTGGCCGAGTCCAAGGCTGCGGCGGCCTCCGCCAAGGCTGAAGGGCGCGCGGTGGAGTACGATCGCGAGCTCATCAAGGCCGACGAGATCTACGGCGCCAAGTTCCGCGAGCTGGCCTATCAGGCCGATGGCAAGACCTATCGCGCCATCGAAGAGATCGCCGCCGATCCGGAAGCCCGCAAGGTGGGTCAGCGTCTGTTCCTGCAGAACTGCTCCCAGTGCCACGGCTCCGACGCCCGCGGTGGTCGCGGTTTCCCGAACCTGACCGACAGCGAATGGCAATGGGGCGGCGCGCCCGACCAGATCAAGACCACCATCATGGGCGGTCGTCAGGGCGTGATGGCAGCCTGGGGCGAGATCCTCGGCAAGGACGGGGTCAAGGAAGTGGCCTCCTACGTGCTGAGCCTCTCCGGTCGCAAGGTGGACATGGTGGAAGCCAAGAAGGGTGAAGCGCGCTTTACCATCTGCGCCGCCTGTCACGGTCCGGACGCCAAGGGCGGCATCGCCTTCGGGGCACCGGATCTCACCAACAACACCTGGCTCTACGGCGGTTCCCGTCAGGTGGTCGAGCAGACCATCACCCACGGTCGTCACGGCGTGATGCCGGCCTGGAAGGATATTCTGGGTGAAGACAAGGTGCACCTGCTCGCCTCCTACGTTTACAGCTTGTCCCACAACGACCAGCAAAATAAGCAGTAACATGTGATAAACACGTGATTACTCAGCAAAAAGCCTCGACTCTTCGAGGCTTTTTGTTATCTTGTGTTGACTGAAATTCCTCTGTTTCGTTAATCACTGGTTTCACGGTAGTAGCACTATGTCCCAACCCTGGTATCGCCAATTCTGGCCCTGGTTCATCATCGCCCTCCCGACCGCAGCCGTGATCGGCAGCATCAGCACGGCGATCATCGCCAGCAAGGATGGCGTCAACCTGGTGGCCGAAGACTATTACAAGCAAGGCAAGGAGATTAATCAGGATCTCAGCAAGTTTGATCGCTCTGAAGCCCTCAACATCCACATCGCGCTGGAGGTCAATGGCAACGAGCTGACCCTCAAGCCGCTGTCGGGGGATATCCCGGCCGGCCAGGCGCTCTACCTCTCCCTGTTTCACCCCACTCTCGCCGGCATGGACAGCGAGCACATGGTGACCGCCGACGGCAACGGCGTCTATCGCCTGCTGCTCGACAAGCCGCTCACCGGCAAGTGGCACGTGCGGGTGGATGCCTTCAACCACGAATGGCGGCTGCAAGAGACTGTCCAGCTCCCCACCAAGGCCCCCGTCGAACTCGATCCCAAAGGACGCTGAGTCATGAGTCGTCCTGTTCACCATGACACGCCAGCAGCAACCGGCGCTTCACTGTTTTTGCCGACAGGCCGGGTAGCCTGCGGCCAGCTGTCATGAGCGGCTGCTTTCACTGTGGTGAGCCGGTGCCCGCCGGCAGCCGCTATGCCCTCGAGATAAAAGGCATAGTCCAGCCCATGTGCTGCCCCGGTTGTCAGGCGGTGGCGGAAACCATTCTGGAGTGCGGCCTGGCCAGCTACTACGAGCACCGCACCGCCCCCGGCACCAAGGGCGAGCTGGTGCCCGCAGAGCTCGCCGCCCTCACCCACTATGATCTGGCCGAAGTGCAGCAGGATTTTGTCACCGACAGCGCCACCGGCAGCCACAAGGTGCGCGAGATCCAGCTGACGGTGGAAGGCTTGACCTGCGCCGCCTGTGCCTGGCTCATCGAACGTCATCTGGGCAACCTGGCCGGGCTGCACTACATCAACGTCAACACCACCACCCACCGGGCCCGCATCAAGTGGGATCCGGACCGGCTCTCGTTGAGCGACATCCTCAAGGGCTTTGCCAAGATCGGCTATCGCGCCTACCCCTTCCAGACTCACCAGCAGGAAGCGCTCTACGCCAAAGAGGTGCGCAGCTACATGTTCCGGCTGGCACTGGCGGGGCTCGGCTCCATGCAGGTGATGATGTGCGCGGTGGCGCTCTACATGGACCTCTTCATCAGTGTCGAAGAGGAGTTCATGGTCTACTTCAAGTGGATAAGTCTGCTGCTCTCCACCCCCATCATGATCTACTCGGCCCAGCCCTTCTACGTGGGTGCCTGGCGCAGCCTCAGGCAGGGGCACCTCTCCATGGACGTGTCGGTGTCGCTGGCACTGATCGGTGCCTTCGTCGCCTCCATGTGGGCCACCGTGTTCAATACCGGTGAGGTCTATTACGACTCCATCACCATGTTCGTCTTCTTCCTGCTACTGGGACGCTTCCTCGAGCTGCGGGCCAGACGCAAGGCCTCCGAGTCGAGCTCCAACCTGGCGCGACTGGTGCCCATCATGGCCACCCGGCTCGATGAGGAGGGTGAACACGAGGTGGCCGCCAAGACGCTGCAGGTCGGCGACCGGGTGCGGGTGCTGGCGGGTGCCACCCTGCCGGCGGATGGCATCATCCTGCTTGGGCAGGCCAGCCTCAACGAATCCATGCTGACCGGCGAACAGCTGCCACTGTTCAAACAGGCGGGGGATGCCGTCTATGCCGGCACCATCAACACGGATGCGCCGCTGCAGATCCGGGTCAGCCACCGTATCGAAGAGTCGCGGATCGCCCAGATCATGCGGCTGCAGGATCACGCCCTCGACGACAAACCGGCCATCGCCCAGATGGCGGATCAACTGTCGCGCCACTTTATTCTGGTGCTGCTGATCATTGCCGCCGCGGTCTGGACCTTCTGGCACTTCCATCAACCGGATCAGGCGTTCTGGGTCACCCTGGCAGTGCTGGTGGCGACCTGCCCCTGCGCCCTGTCGCTGGCCACCCCCACCGCGCTCACCTCGGCCACCGCCCGCCTGACCCGTGCCGGCATCCTGCTGCGCCGTGGCCACGTGCTGGACGTGCTGACCCGGGCCAACCGCATCGTGATGGACAAGACCGGTACCCTGACCACGGGCAACATCAGCCTGACCAGCACGGAAGCCCTGGGCAATCTCGACGAGGCACGCTGCCTTGACATCGCCCGCGCCCTGGAGGCCTATTCCGAACACCCCATCGCCCGCGCCTTTCGCAGCAACGCCGCAGAGGACACCATGCTGCTGGCGGCCAGCAAAGTGACCCCCGTCATCGGACACGGTATCGAGGGGGCGATCGACGATCGCCACTATCGCCTCGGCAGTGCCCGCTGGCTCGGCATCAGCGATGCCCATGAAACGCAGGCGGACGAGCTGGTCATCTATCTGGCCGACGAGGATCGAGTGCTCGCCCGCTTCCTGCTGACCGATACCCTGCGCCCCGATGCGAAGGCGCTGATCCAGGCCTTCAAGGCGGCCGGCCTCAAGACCACCATCCTCACCGGCGACAGCTCTGCCCAGGCCGACGAGGTGGCCCGCGAGCTGGGGGTCGACGAGCTGGTCAAAGGCGTCACGCCGGATGGCAAGCTGGCCTACCTCAAGGAGCACGAGGCCCGCGGCGACATCAGCATCATGGTGGGTGATGGCATCAACGACGCCCCTGTGCTGGCCGGCGCCCACGCCTCCTTCGCCATGGCCGGCGGCACCGATCTGGCCAAGAACAGCGCCGACGCCATTTTGCTGGCCGACGATCTCTCCCGCCTGCTGGATGCCCGCACCCTGGCGCTGCGCACCCGCAAGATCATCAAGGAGAACTTCGCCTGGTCCATCGGCTACAACCTGCTGGTGCTGCCATTGGCGGCGAGCGGCTGGCTGCCCCCCTACGTGGCGGCGGCGGGCATGTCATTGAGCTCCCTCATAGTCGTCACCAACTCCATGCGGCTCAACCGCTGAGCCGTGGCCACAGGGACAGACAGGGTGAAGGGAGCTGGCTCCGCTCAGGCTCCCTTCACCATCACATCGACGGGCCCGCGGCCACCAACGGGTGTACCATGACCCCTTTCATTACAAGGTTTGCTGCATGAACATCATCTTCGTCCTCATCCCCATCGCCATCCTCTTCGTCATCATCGCCGGCGCCGTCTTCTTCTGGGCCATTCGCTCCGAGCAGTTTGAAGATCTAGACCGCCAGGGTTCCAATATCCTGTTCGATGAAGAGCAACCCGCCCCCAAACACGTTGAACACGAGCACAAAGATGACGGCCACCCTTGATCTGCTGGGCGCCCTGCTGGTGGGACTGGCTGGTGCCGGCCACTGCATCGGCATGTGCGGCGGCGTCTCTGCCGCCCTCTCCATGGCCATTCCTGCCGAGAAGCAGCACTTCTGGGGCCGGCTCGGTTACCTGCTCAACTACAACCTCGGCCGGATCTTGAGCTATGTGATTGCCGGCGCCTTGGTCGGGGGGCTGCTGGCCACCACCAGTGAACTCGGCGCGGGCAAGCACGCTATCGCCGGCCTGCGGCTGGTGGCGGCCTTCCTGATGATTGCCCTCGGGCTCTATCTCGCCGGCTGGTGGCAGGGGGTGTTGCTGCTCGAGCGCATTGGCGCCAGGTTGTGGCCCCGCCTCAAGCCGCTGGCGGGCAAGTTCATCCCCTTCACCTCGGCCTGGCAGGCACTGCCGTTTGGCATGGTGTGGGGCTGGCTCCCCTGCGGGCTGGTCTACTCCATGCTGACCTGGAGCGCAGCGGCGGGATCCGCCGGCGGTGGAGCGCTGATCATGCTCTTTTTCGGCCTCGGCACCCTGCCGACCCTGTTTGCGCTGGGGGGGCTGGCGGATCGGCTGCGCTACTGGCTGACCCTGCGCAGTTTGCGCCTTGGTGGAGCCCTGCTGCTCATCGCATACGGGCTGCATACCCTCTGGGTCGGGATTGCGTCCTTTTGAAACCCTATCCAAAACGGATGAGTTGATGGTAAACTTGTTTGATATAAATCAATTATTCGTATGAGCCTATGATCCCGGAAAAGAAACCTGGCAGACGTATTCAGAGCGGTGGCTGTGCAATTCATTGCCAGGATTGCAGCATCAGCCAGCTCTGCATTCCCTTCACTCTGAACGACAACGAGCTCGATCAGCTGGACAGCATCATCGAGCGCAAGAAGCCGATCCAGAAGGGTGAAGAGTTGTTCAAGGCCGGCGATGAGCTTAAATCGCTCTACGCCATCCGTTCCGGGACCATCAAGTCATACACCATCACCGAGCAGGGTGACGAGCAGATCACTGCCTTCCACCTGGCTGGCGATCTGGTCGGCTTTGACGCCATCCACAAGCAGGCGCACCCCTCCTTCGCCCAGGCGCTGGAAACCGCCATGGTGTGCGAGATCCCGTTCGACGTGCTCGACGATCTTTCCGGCAAGATGCCGAAGCTGCGCCAGCAGATCATGCGGCTGATGAGCAACGAGATCATGGGCGACCAAGAGATGATCCTGCTGCTCTCCAAGAAGAATGCCGAAGAGCGCCTTGCCGCCTTCCTGCACAACCTGTCGGTGCGCTTCTCCGAGCGTGGCTTCTCCGCCAAGGAGTTCCGCCTCTCCATGACCCGCGGCGACATCGGCAACTACCTCGGCCTCACCGTCGAGACCATCAGCCGCCTGCTGGGCCGCTTCCAGAAGTCCGGTCTCATCAGCGTCAAGGGCAAGTACATTACCGTACTGGATCACGTCGCCCTCGGCGTCATGGCCGGTGCAACCCGCCCCCCCTGCGGTTAAGCATCCTCTCTCTGGTGCCGGATCGGTTTACCCCGAAATTTGATCCGGCACACGTCCCCCCTTCTCCTCCTGAGCTAAGCTGTAATGGCTAAAGGTCTGCCATCATTGGTATTTTTGCCAAGGAGGAGGAGAACATGGTCAAGTACCAAAAAATTCTGGTGGTCATCAACCCGGAAGAAGAGCGGCAAATCGCCCTCGAACGTGCGGTCAAGGTAGCCGAGCTGGATGAAGGCGCCCAACTGACCCTGTTGCTCACCATTTACGACTTCTCGTATGAAATGACCGCCATGCTGTCGGTGGATGAGCGGGAAGAGATGCGCCACGGGGTCATTGCCCAGCGCCGCGAATGGCTCGACGACATTCTCAAACCCTACCGCGCCCGAGGACTGGATTGCGAGATCAAGGTGGTCTGGCACAACCGTCCCTTCGAATGCATCATTCAGGAAGTACTGGAGCAGCGCCACGATCTGGTGGTCAAGGCCACCCACCACCACTCCTTCCTGCAAACCTTCATCTTCACCCCCACCGACTGGCATCTGCTGCGCAAGTGTCCCTGTCCGGTGCTGCTGGTGAAAGAGGGTCATTGGCAGCGGGGCGGCAACATCATCGCCGCCATCAATTGCTCCAGCGACGATCAGGATCAGAAACTGCTCAACGAGCGGATCACCGAAGAGGGGATCGCCATCGCCGAGCTGCTCGGCTCCAACCTCTATCTGGTCAACACCTACCCGGGCACCCCGGTCAACGTGGCCATCGAGCTGCCGGAGTTTGACCCCAACGCCTACAACGACGCCATTCGCAAACACCACGAGAGCCTGCTGCTGAGCCACGCCGACAAATATGGCATCGGCCATCTCTGGACCCGGGTGGCGGAAGGCCTGCCCGAAGAGGTGCTGCCCGATCTCGCCGGCGAGCTGCAGGCCACCCTGATGATCATGGGGTGCGTCGGTCGCACCGGGCTCTCCGCCGCCCTGCTCGGCAACACCGCCGAACACGTGGTGGATCGCCTCGCCTGCGACATGCTGATCCTAAAGCCCGCCGATTACAGCTGCCCGGTCGATAGCCGCCGTCCCGCATAAGCCTTTCTTGCCCTCCCCCGGGACATGGCTATAATAAGCCGCTTATTTTTGTCCCGGGTTTCAGGTCATGCTAGAAGAGCTTAACGCCAAAGAAAAATACAGTTTCAACAAACTGCAGAAGCGCCTGCGGCGCAACGTAGGTCAGGCCATCGCCGACTTCAATATGATTGAAGAGGGTGACAAGGTCATGGTGTGCCTGTCCGGCGGCAAGGACAGCTTCGCCATGCTCGACATTCTGATGAGCCTGAAGGCCAGCGCCCCCATCCACTTCGATCTGGTGGCGGTCAACCTGGATCAGAAGCAGCCCGGCTTCCCCGAGCACGTGCTGCCCGAATACCTGACCACCCTCGGCATCGATTTCAAGATCGTCGAAGAGGATACCTACGCCATCGTCAAGGAGAAGGTGCCGGAGGGCAAGACCACCTGCGCACTCTGCTCCCGCCTGCGCCGCGGCATTCTCTACCGCACCGCCCAGGAGCTGGGCTGCACCAAGATTGCCCTTGGCCACCACCGCGATGACATCCTCGAGACCCTGTTCCTCAACATGTTCTACGGCGGCAAGCTCAAGTCCATGCCGCCCAAGCTGGTGAGTGACGATGGCAAGAACGTGGTGATCCGCCCGCTCGCCTACTGCAAGGAGAAGGACCTGGTGCGCTATGCCGAGGTCAAGGCCTTCCCCATCATCCCGTGCAACCTGTGCGGCTCCCAGGAGAACCTGCAGCGCCAGGCCATCAAGCAGATGATGCAGGAGTGGGATCGCCGCTTCCCGGGTCGCCTCGAGACCATGTTCACCGCCATTCAGGACGTGATCCCGAGCCACCTGCTCGATCACAAGCTGTTTGACTTCAAGAGCATCAACCGCGACTCCGGCATCATCGACGGCGGCGACAAGGCGTTTGATCCGCCCGAACTGCCCAAGGCACCGCTGCTGGACATCGACGAGATGGACATGCTGGACGTCATTGAGGTGCGCTAAGCCCACCTCAGCCACAAAAAAGGAGCGCCAGGCGCTCCTTTTTCATTTTATGCCGGCCACCCTCAGTGGCGGCTCAAGATGGGCTAGCCCTTGTGCAGCCAGGGCGTCAACCGCAGGATCTCTCCCTGCAGCTGCAGCTTGCCCTCGGCAAACTCCGCCAGCTGGGCGTTGCTCAGCAGCAGTTGCCCCTCCTGCCAGGGCAGCGGCAACTGGCGAGCACCGTCGATGAGGTAGGCGGTGCCGCTTGGTTGCACCAGGCTGACCCTCACCCCCGTCATCTCGGGCAGGAAATATTTGCCGACCATGCCGGCCAGCTTCTCCAGCAGGCTCTGCATGTCGTGCTGGCGCCCCGTCAGCTCGCTCACCTTGAGCTCCCACCGACTGTCTGCCGGCTGCGGCACGTCCGCCATCACCTGTACCGACAGATCGCAGGCCTCATGGGGCTCGGTGAGCCCTACCACTACGGTCGCCTTGTCGAGATTCAAGTCATCGTCATAGGGCAGCCGCAATTCGCTGTCAACGGTCACCTCGGCCGCCACATCCCGATCCAGGGTCGAGACACGGGCCGAGGTGAGCAGGCAGCGCCGGCCATTTTGCTGATCGGTCAGATAAAAACCCAGCCTGGCGTGACCAAACTCCCCTTTGACGAAGGTCTTCATCTGGCTGTAGAAGGTGCCGTACTGCAGCTCAAGGGAGGGCTGCGCCACTGCCAGCATGGGCGCCA
This sequence comes from Aeromonas sp. QDB03, assembly GCF_027707985.1. Classification (NCBI taxonomy): domain Bacteria; kingdom Pseudomonadati; phylum Pseudomonadota; class Gammaproteobacteria; order Aeromonadales; family Aeromonadaceae; genus Aeromonas; species Aeromonas sp. QDB03. The sequence goes on from NZ_JAPCJG010000001.1 coordinate 724,263, forward strand.
TCAGCAGCGCGGCCGCCATCCCGTATCGATTGTTCATATGCCATCCTTTTGCATCACGCATCTGCACGCGCCGCTATCTGTTGCTGTTGTCTGACGCCCTGCATGCCGTCAGGCGTTGAAATGATCGGGGCCCTGGCTCACCTCGGTCACTTCGACCGCCACCCCGCACAGATCCCGGTAGAGGATCCCCTTGCAGTTGAAATAGAGCGGTGCCACCCAGATAAGCCCCAGCCCCATGGGGATCAGCGCCAGGAAGAATAGCGCCATCATGACCCCGTGCAGCAGCACTATGCTGGGCCAGCCGCGGGCAAACAGGCGCAGGGAGACCAGAATGGCCTGCACCGGCGACAGGCCGCGCTCCAGCACCAGCGGCACGGTAAACACCAGCCCCATGCCGATCAGCGCCGACGGAATGAAGGCCAGCATCACCGGCAGACCCAGCAGTTCGAACAGCGGGCCGAACAGGCTGGTGATGAGGCTGCCGAGCAGGCTCAGGCTGCCAAGGCGCAGGAAGTGGCGAAAGAAGTCAAATACCTGGCTCGGCCGGGCACGCACCCCCACCGACTGCTGCAAGCCCAGCATGTCGAGGGAGGAGGTCATGGGCGACATGATGATGGTGATGAGCAGGCTCAGCACCAGGGCCACGTCCATCCCCCCTTCCTGATTGACGTAGGGGGCGAGCAGGGTGTTGCTCAGCAGCATCCAGATGGCCGTCACCCCGACGATGGCCAGCAGCAAGCCGAATCCGGTGCGCCGTGTCTGTTGCCAGCTCTCCTGCAATACCCCCTTGAGGTCGAGACGATATCCCTGGCTCAGGGACTGTTCGAGGGAACCACCTATCCGCATTTTGTTACTCAATTGACTACCCAACATCCGAAAAACTGCTATTCAGGGAGCACATTATAGCGATTTGACCCGGCATGCGTAGCCGTTTTTCCCGCGCGGCTGCGCTCAAAAAGCCTTTGATTTCATCAGCCCCCATAGTCCAGGCCAGGATCCCCTCCTTGGCCGACGCCAACCAGGGGCGTAGGATGCCAGGCGACAGTGCGGATTTTTCTGCGCGCCCCGCCCTACCCGGGATCGCAGGGGGCACGCGCTTCACAAGGAGATGTTCATGTCTGATTTGACCCTCTATCTTGCGCCCGGTACCTGCGCCATGGCCGTGCGTATCGCCCTCACCGAAGCCGGTGCCCCTCACCGGATCAAGCAGCTGGATCTGGCGGCCAGCGAGCAGCGCTCCCCTGCCTATCTCGCCATCAACCCCAAAGGCCGAGTGCCGGCTCTCGTTACCGAGCGCGGCGTGCTCACCGAGACGCCGGCCTTGCTGCTCTATGTGGCGCAGCGTTTTCCCCATGCCGGGCTGGCGCCGCTGGACGACCCCTTCCTGCTGGCCAGGATGCAGGAGGTGCACGGCTTTCTCGCCGCCACCGTGCACGTCGCCCATGCCCATGGCCGGCGCGGCAGCCGCTGGGCCGATGACCCGCTGGCCATCGCCGCCATGCAGGCCAAGGTGCCGCACAACATGCGCGAGGGCTTTGCCGAGATTGAACGCCATTATCTGGCCGGCCCCTGGGTACTGGGGGAGCGGTTCAGCCTGGCCGACATCTACCTGTTCGTGGTGGCGAGCTGGCTCGAGGGCGACGGGGTGGCCATCAGCGAATTTCCCAAGGTAGCGGACCACTATCGGCGCATGCTGGCACGCCCCGGCGTGCAGCAAGGGCTAGCCCTCTAATCCTCTCGTTGCGGGTGCCAGTGCTCTTCTGGCACCTGTTTTTCCCCGCTTTCCCCTCGCCATTGAGATCGTTTTCACATTTCTGCCATCTCTTGGTGGATCAAAACCGCCTGAGCGCCTATCTTCCACCCCATGACGCAACCGGTTGCGTAACCGGTTGCCTAGCTAACATCAGATACGCGGGCATAGCCTGCCGAGGTGCTGTATGAAACGAGGCGTACTGCTCAATGCTCCCCTGAGTGCCCTGGTGGCACGGATGGGTCACACCGACGAGATCACCGTCTGCGATGCCGGCCTGCCCATTCCAGCAGGCCCGGAGCGCATCGATCTGGCGCTGATGGCGGGGACGCCGAGCCTTGAAACCGTGCTGACCGCCCTGCTCACCGACCTGGTGGTGGAGAAGGTGATCATGGCGAGCGAGATCAAGCAGATCAGCCCCGCCGCCCATCAGGCGCTGGTGGATCAGCTGGAGGCGCACGCCGTCGCCCAAGGCAAGCCCATCACCATCGAGTACTGCCTGCACGAAGCATTCAAGGCTCGCTCCCACCAGAGCAAGGCCATCGTGCGCAGCGGCGAGGTGACCCCCTACGCCAATCTCATTCTCTGCGCCGGCGTGGCGTTTTAAATTCCCAAGGAAGCAGCTATGAGCAACGCCAATATGCTCCCCTCGCCCATTCTGGCTCTTTCCGGGATCGTCAAGACCTTCCCCGGGGTGCGCGCCCTCGATGAGGCGGGCCTCAAGGTCTATCCGGGCCAGGTGATGGCCCTGCTCGGCGAAAACGGCGCCGGCAAGTCGACCCTGATGAAGGTACTGACCGGCATCTACCAGGCCGATGCGGGCAGCATCAGCTATCGCGGCCAGCCGGTTCACTTCAAGGGCCCTCGCGACTCTCAGGATCAGGGGATCAGCATCATCCACCAGGAGCTGAACCTGCTGCCTGAGCTGTCGATTGCTGCCAACATCTTCCTCGGCCGCGAACCTCGTACCCGTTTTGGCAGCATCGACCACAAACAACTGCGCGAACGGGCCAGCGGTCTGCTGGCACGGCTTGGCGTCAAACACGGCCCGGATACCCGGCTCGGGGATCTCTCCATCGGTGAGCAGCAGATGGTGGAGATCGCCAAGGCGCTGTCGTTCGATGCCAGCGTCATCATCATGGACGAGCCCACCGATGCCCTCACCGACACCGAGACCGAGCAGCTGTTCGTGGTCATCCGCGAGTTGCGTGAGCAGGGCTGCGGCATCGTCTACATCTCCCATCGCTTGAAGGAGATCTTCGAAATCTGTGATCGGGTCACCGTGCTGCGCGATGGCAAGTGGATAGGCGAACAGGCGGTGAGCGAGCTCGACGAAGACAGGATCATCGAGATGATGGTGGGTCGCCGGCTGGAAGAGCAGTACCCGCGCCTCGCCCGCGAGCTCGGCCCGGTCAGCCTGCAGGTCAAGGATCTGGCCGGCCCCGGCGTGCGCGGAGTGAGCTTCTCCCTGCGTCAGGGTGAAATTCTGGGCTTCAGCGGCCTGATGGGCTCCGGCCGTACCGAGCTGATGAAGCTCATCTACGGTGCCAGCCCCATCAGCGCCGGTGACATAGCCGTGGATGGCCACGCACTGGTCCCCAAGAGCCCGGCCGATGGCCTGGCCGCCGGCATCGCCTACATCTCCGAGGATCGCAAGGGTGATGGCCTGGTGCTGGAGCTGTCGGTGCGCGAAAACATGAGCCTGTGCGCCCTTGGCGAGTTCATCAGCCACGGCAAGATTGACGGCCAGGCCGAGCGCCAGGCGGTGGGCGACTATGTGCGCCTGTTCAACATCAAGACCCCGAGTCAGGATCAGCTGATCAAGCTGCTCTCCGGCGGCAACCAGCAGAAGGTGGCCATCGCCAAGGGGCTGCTGACAAGGCCCAAGGTGCTGATCCTGGACGAGCCGACCCGCGGCGTCGATGTCGGCGCCAAGAAGGAGATCTATCAGCTCATCAACCAGTTCAAGAAGGAGGGGATGAGCATCATCCTGGTCTCCTCCGAAATGCCGGAAGTGCTCGGCATGAGTGATCGCATCATGGTGATGCACGAAGGGCGCATCAGCGCAGAATTCAACACCCGCGATGCCAATCAGGAGAAGCTGATGGCAGCGGCAGTCGGTAAACAGTGGCAAGCAGAGCAAGAGGCAGCACAATGACAACCCAAACCCTTTCCCGCCGCGGCGTCATGAGCAAGGCCTGGTGGATCGAGAACAAATCCCTGGTCGCGCTGCTGGTGCTGATCGGCGTGGTCTCCTTCCTGAGCCCCAACTTCTTCACCGCCGACAACCTGCTCAACATCCTGCGCCAGACCTCGGTCAACGCCATCATGGCGGTCGGCATGACGCTGGTTATCCTCACCGCCGGCATCGATCTGTCGGTCGGCTCGGTACTGGCCCTGTGCGGCGCCCTGGCCGCCACCATGGTGGCCATGGAGCTGCCCATCGCCCTGGTGATCCCCCTCACCCTGGGGGCCGGCGCCCTGCTTGGCGGCATCAGCGGCCTCATCATTGCCAAGGGCAAGGTACAGGCCTTCATCGCCACCCTGGTCACCATGACCGCCCTGCGCGGCGTCACCATGGTCTATACCGAGGGGCGCCCCATCTCCACCGGTTTCAGTGACGGCGCCGATCACTTCGCCTGGCTGGGTACCGGTTACCTGTTCGGTCTGCCGGTGCCCATCTGGCTGATGGCCATCGTCTTCCTGCTGGCCTGGTTCATGCTCAACCACACTCGCCTGGGCCGCTACATCTATGCCCTGGGCGGCAACGAATCGGCCACCCGCCTCTCCGGCATCAATGTGGACCGGGTGAAGCTCGCGGTGTATGGTCTGTGCGGCATGCTGTCGGCACTGGCCGGGCTCATCGTCACATCCCGCCTCTCCTCCGCCCAGCCGACCGCCGGTATGGGTTACGAGCTGGATGCCATCGCCGCCGTGGTGCTGGGTGGCACCAGCCTGATGGGGGGCAAGGGTCGCATCATGGGTACCCTGATCGGTGCCCTGATCATCGGCTTCCTCAACAATGCCCTCAACCTGCTCGACGTATCGTCCTATTACCAGATGATCGCCAAGGCCAGCGTGATTTTGCTCGCCGTGATGATCGATAACAAAAGCAAGTAAGCACACACAAGGAATGAAATGATGAAAAAGCTCAATACCCTGCTCGCTGCCGCCATCATGTCCGTGCTGGGCACCGCCCAGGCCGCCGATCACACCCTGGCCATGGTGGTCTCCACCCTCAACAACCCCTTCTTCGTCACCATGAAGGAAGGGGCCGAAGCCAAGGCCAAGGAGCTTGGCTACGAGCTGGTGGTGCTGGATTCCCAGAATGACCCGGCCAAGGAGCTCTCCAACATGGAAGATCTCACCGTGCGCAAGGTCAACGCCATCCTGATCAACCCGACCGACTCCGAAGCGGTGGGCAACGCCATCCGCTTGGCCAACAAGGCCAACATCCCGGTGCTGACCCTGGACCGCGGCGCGGCGCAGGGTGACGTCAAGGCCCACATCGCCTCCGACAACGTGGCGGGCGGCAAACTGGCCGGCGATTTCATCACCCAGAAGCTGGGTGCCGGTGCCAAGGTGATCCAGCTGGAAGGGATCGCCGGTACCTCCGCCGCCCGTGACCGCGGTGAAGGCTTTGCCCTGGCCGTGGCTGCCAACAAGCTGGAAGTGCTGGCCTCCCAGCCCGCCGACTTTGACCGCACCAAGGGTCTGAACGTCATGGAGAACCTGTTGGCCGCTCACCCGAGCGTGCAGGCGGTGTTCGCCCAGAACGACGAGATGGCGCTGGGCGCCATCCGCGCCGTGCAGGCCGCCGGCAAAGAGGTGATGATCGTCGGTTTTGACGGCACCGACGATGGCAAGGCCGCCGTGGCCAAGGGTAAACTGGCCGCCACCGTGGCCCAGCAGCCCGCCCTGATCGGCGCCATCGGCGTGGAAACCGCCGACAAGGTGCTCAAGGGCCAGCCGGTGGAAAAATCCATCCCGGTTCCGCTGCAAGTGGTTAGCAAGTAAGTTGACGGGGGGAGGTTCGCCTCCCCCTTTTCACTCAAGCTTTACGGTGCCTCCCGGCCTGGATCCGGCTTTCGTGTCCATGCCAAGATGCATCAGGAGTACTCAACATGAATCGTCTCGTCGTTCTGGGCAGTGTCAATGCAGACCACGTGCTGCGCGTTCCCCACTTTCCTCGCCCGGGTGAAACCCTGACCGGCCACAGCTATCAAGTGGTGCCCGGTGGCAAGGGCGCCAACCAGGCGGTGGCCGCCGCTCGGCTAGGTGCCGAAGTCTCCTTTATCGCCCGCATCGGCGATGACGCCATCGGCCAGCAGATGAAGAGCGGCTTTGCTAAAGACGGCATCGACGTGAGCGCCATCGAACTCGATCCCAAGCTCCCGACCGGCATCGCCATCATCTATGTGAGCGATGAGGGGGAGAACAGCATCGGTATCTCCGCCGAAGCCAACGGTGCCCTCACCCCGGCCGTGGTGAAAAGCCATGAAGCTATGATCGCCGCCGCCCACACCCTGCTGCTGCAGCTGGAAGTGCCGCTGGAGAGCGTGCTGGAAGCCGCCCGCCTGGCCCGTGCCCACGGCACCCGGGTGGTGCTCAACCCCGCCCCCGCTCGCCCGCTCTCAAACGAGCTGCTGGCACTGGTCGACCTCATCACCCCCAACCAGACCGAAGCTGAGCTGCTGACCGGCGTCAAGGTCACCGACGAGACGAGCGCAGCCGAGGCGGCTGCCCGCTTCCACCAGATGGGCATCGGGGAGGTGATGATCACCTTGGGGTCGCAAGGGGTCTATTGCAGCAAGGGGCAGCAACAAGCGCTCATCCCGGGTTTTAGGGTCAAGGCGGTGGACACAACGGCGGCCGGCGATACCTTCAACGGCGCCCTGCTGGCGGCCGAGCTCGCCGGCGCCGACTTTGACGCGGCCGTGCGCTTTGCCCACGGCGCCGCGGCGCTTTCCGTCACCCGGTTTGGTGCCCAGAGCTCCATCCCGAGCAAGCAGGAGGTCGACGCCTTCCTGCTTGAGCAGACTGCGCAGGGGCACTGATGGCCAATATCAAGGAGGTGGCGGCGCTGGCGGGAGTCTCCACCACCACCGTCTCCCACGTCATCAACGAGACCCGTTTCGTCGCCGAGGAGACCCGCGAGCGGGTCTTCACCGCCATGCGCGAGCTCAACTATGCCCCGAGCCTGGTGGCCCGCAGCCTCAAGGTGAAGGAGACCAACAGTATCGGCATGCTGGTCACCACCTCCAGCAACCCCTTCTTTGCCGAGGTGGTGCGCGGGGTGGAGCGTTACTGCTTCGAGCAGGGCTACAACCTGATGCTGGGCAACACCGAGGGCCAGGCCGAGACGGCGCTCTCCTACCTCAAGATGATGCTGCGCAAGCGGGTCGACGGCCTGCTCATCATGTGCAGCGAGGGGCAGCAGGAGGTGTTCAACCAGCTCGACTGGCTCAAGAGCCTGCCGGTGGTGGTGATGGACTGGGGGATGGAGAGTGCCGACGTGGATCTCATCGCCGACAACTCCCATCGCGGCGGCTACCTGGCGACCCGCCACCTGCTGGGGCTGGGTCACACCGCCATCGGCTGCATCACCGGCCCCCACAGCCGCGCTCCCGCCAACCAGCGTCAGGCAGGATTTGAGCAGGCGATGCAGGAGGCCGGGCTAACCGTCAACCCACAGTGGGTCCAGGAGGGTGACTTCGACTGCGCCAGCGGCCACCAGGCGATGACCCGCCTGCTGGCGCTGCCCGAGCGCCCCACCGCACTGTTCGTCTGCAACGACATGATGGCGATGGGGGCCATCAGCGCCGCTCATCAGGCGGGGCTGGTGATCCCGCGTGATCTCTCCATCGTCGGCTATGACAACGTGGCGCTGGCCGAATTCATGTCGCCGCCACTCACCACCGTCAACCAGCCCAAAGAGGAGCTGGGCCGCCTCGCCGTCACCCGGCTGCTGGCGCGCATCAATGGCGAGGCGGTGGCGGATCATCTGATCACCGTCGACCCAGATCTGGTGATCAGGGATTCCTGCGCCCCCCGCCCCTGACATTCACCTGCAATAAAATGCAGCAAGGCGACCCTGAGGTCGCCTTGCTGCATTTTGTCTCTGGCCGGTTTAATACCGCGCTGTGTGCTCAAGCCAGCTGTCTTGCCTCACTGCCCGTCAGCACCTGCAGTTGCACCAGCCCCAGTCGCCGGGCCAGCGGCTGCAACAACTCGCTGTGCTCCGTGTCATCTGGCAGCCAGTAGCGGACAGGCCAGCCGGCCGCCAGCTGGGCCGGGGTGGTGCTGCCAATGTCTCTGAGCGCCAGGGTGCAACCCTGCTCCCGCAATCCCGCCAGCAAGGCTGCATCCGGCAACAGCGTCGGCACCAGCAGCACCCGCGGCGTGCGGGATGCAGCCGGCAGATAGGCCACGACATGGGCCAGCTGGGCCTGGTTGTCGAGCGGGAGCAACCACGCCCGCCCATCGGCATGCTGCGCCTCGTGCGCTTGCAGCAGCCGGGCCAGCACGGGCCCCAGCACGCCGCACTCCTGCAGCCAGCGCATGGGACAGGGCGCCCCCTGCTCACGCCAGTAGAGCGTCATTTGCCACAGGTCGTTGCCCTGCCCGTCCGTCAATCCCTGCAACGCCACTCGCAGCGGTGCTGATTCCCGCCCGGCCAGCCAGTCGCGCAGCTGATGAAGCTGATGCTGGCTCAACTGCAGCTGCTGCAGCATGGCAGGCTCAAACCAGCAGATATCCCCCTCCTGGCTGCGTTTGGCCTGATTGAGGGCCAGGATGGCCTGATCCAGCAGCCGGCCGGCATCTTGCTGCTGCGCCTTGGCCACCCCGAGCCGACAGGCCAGATCGAAGCTGCACTCCCGGGTCACGAACTCGAAATGGAGCAGGCTCACCAGCTCATGAATGCGGGTTTCCAGCGCGCCATCCGCTCTGGTCAACACCACCGCGAACTCGTCGCCACCGAGCCGGTAGGCGTGGCCACCGTGGGCCTGCTGCAGCTTGTCGGCCACCGTCTGCAACAGCCGATCACCGACCTGATAACCGAGCAAATCATTGACCTGCTTGAAGCGCTTGAGATCGAGCACCACCAGGGCGCTCGCCTCGCCGGCATGCAGGGCGCGGGAGAGCTGCTCCTGCAGGGCACGGCGGTTGCCAAGCCGGGTCAGGGGATCGAGCAGGGCGAGCCGGCGATTCGCCAGGTTGGCGCGAATGAGGGCAGCCACCAGGGCGCCGCCGGTCAGCAGCAGGATCAGTTGCCAGATCTGCAGCCAGAACAGGCTGCTGCGGATCTGGCTGACCGAACGCTCCCGCTCCTGGCCGGAGAGGATCTGATCCCCTATCTGCTCGATGAGGTGGGTCTGGCTGGCGATCGCCTCCTGCAAGCGGGCAAGCTCGGCCCCCTCGCGCAGGGCACCGGCCTCCATCTGGGGTTCGAGCTGCTTGATCTGCTCGAACAGTCCGGCCAGCGCCTTGCCAAGCCCGTGCCGCTGGCGCGCCTCGGCGGTTTCACTGCTGATGAGAAAGATATCGAGCCGGTTCCACAGCAGATCGTAATTGAGGCTCAGGGTCTCCATCGTCAGCCGGCCGGCCCGGTAGAGCTGCAGATCGTAGAGGAAACGCTGGGATTCCAGCATCACCTGGCTGATGTTCCAGTGGATATTGCGGTAAAAGGTATCGACCAGCTGCTCCTGGCGATGCTGCAGATAGAGGCTGCTGCCCGAGGAGAGCAGAAACAGCAGCGACACCGCAACCAACAGCAGTTTGTGGCGGGATAGCCCCATCAATCGACGATCTCGATGCGGGTTACCTGCCACACCATGCAGTTGTGAATGGCGGGCACGTCCAGCTTGGGATAGGTGGTAAACGGAATGAGCAGCCAGAGCGGGCCCTTGTTGCGCCGGGTCAGAAGCTTGCCATCCTCCTGACGCACCAGGGTCAGCGGCACGCCGTCGAACAGGGCCAGATCCACCACCTGCTGATAGCCGTTGAGAGCCGAGACGGCGATCTTGCGGGCATCCAGGATCCCTTGCGCCGCCAGCACGGCTGCCAGGGTCGGCCCGCGATAGTGGTGGGCGCCCTGGGTCCAGGGGGTGGTGGTGGTGAATTCGGTCTGCGGCAGGGCGGACAGGGCCGCCTCATCGAGGGCCACTTGCTGGCCGCCTGGCAGCACCAGGGTCATCAGGGGGGTCGAGGCCGATGCACCGGCACTGGCCAGCATCAGGAGGAAAAAAGCGATCCATTGCTTTACTGCGGTCATGGTAATTTGCGCCAACTGCATCCCATTTTTTGTGGCTGCCAGTGTGGCGATTTCACCGGTTCATTGCAACTGTCCAGTCGCACAATAGCTCAGGGACCGCGCATCTCCATCCAGTTGTGGCCCTCGATCTGCGCCGGCTGGTGGACGCCGCAGCTTTGCAGCAGCTCATCCACGTAGGCCGGCACCAGCAGGGAGGCTGGCCCGTAGCGTTTTTCATCAAACTGGCTGCCCACTTCGCTCGGTTCGAGATTGAGCTCGATGGTGTGGGCCCCGTTCAATCCCGCCTCGTGCACGAAACCGGCCGCCGGATAGACGGCGCCCGAGGTGCCGATGGAGATGAACAGATCGCACTGGGCCAGCGCGCTGTAGATACGATCCAGCCCGAGCGGCATCTCGCCGAACCAGACCACGTGCGGGCGCAGCGGCTGGGGAAACTGGCAGCAGGTGCACAGCTCTTCCTGCTGCAGATCGCCGCGCCACTCGATCACCTGGCCCGAACCCGGGCAGCGCGCCTTGAGCAGCTCCCCGTGCATGTGAATGAGGTTCTTGCTGCCGGCGCTCTCGTGCAAGTTGTCGATGTTCTGGGTCACCAGGGTGACGCAGCCCGGCAGCAGGCGCTCAAGCCTGGCCAGCGCATAGTGGGCCGGATTGGGGTGGATGTGGGGTTGCTGCAGCTGGTGGCGGCGGGAGTTGTAAAAGCCCTGCACCAGGGCGGGATCCCGTGCGTAGCCCTCTGGCGTTGCCACGTCTTCGACCCTGTGCTCTTCCCACAGACCGTCACAGGCGCGAAAGGTCTTGATGCCCGACTCGGCCGAGATCCCGGCACCGGTAAGAATGACGATGTGTTTCGCTGACTGCACCATGACTGACTCCCTCTGACGACCTCTCTGGCTGACCTTAGCACAGGGTGAAAAACCGGCCTATTCGCCCTTGGTCTTATGACGCGGTTACAGGGTGTCGAGCACGCTCAGATCGAGTCGCACGAACACCAGCTCCCGTCCCGTCACCAGGGTGAGCGGCAAGCCCAGCCCGCGCAGCAGCGCCAGCATGGGGCGATTCTGGGGCAGCACCTCCGCCGTCCACTCGCGAATGCCTTCGGCGCGCGCCAGCAAGGCCAGCGCCAGCAGGATGCGCCGCCCCGCGCCCCGGTGCTGGAAGTGATCGGCGACGATGCAGGAGAACTCGGCCCGATCCGGGTGCAATCGCCGCCGGATGGACTGGGCTTGGGCCAACGGTCGCCCCTGACCGTCGGTCAGCAGCAGCCCGATCTGGTGCTCCTTGGGGTAATCGAGGAAGAAGGCGAGCTGCTCGTCACTCGGGATCTGCTTGGCGCGCATGAAACGCAGGTAGACGCTCTGCTCGCTGAGCTCGCCATAGGCGGCCCTGATCTGCTCGGGATCAGCCCCTGCCAGCTCCTGCAAGCGGCAGGGAATGCCCCCCACCTCCATCATCAGCGGCAGGGCTGCCCGCGAATGAGGATGCAGCCAACCGGCCAGGGCGCGCCGCAACCGGGCCTCGTCCGGTGGCCAGCAGAGATAGCGGGCCACCGTCTACCAGCGCCCCGCCACGCCCTGATCGCGCCACAGATTGCTGTCCAGCAAGTTGAAGGGATCGTCCAGATAGAGGGCGATCCCGAGCTCCCTGGCCCGGTTGATGAAACGCCCCAGCAGGGAGTCCGGGGTCATGGCCTCCAGCCCGGGCAGCAGACTCTGTCCCAGCAGCAGGTGCTGCAGCGGCATCCGCTCCAGCAAGTCGAACGGGATGTGCTGATCGTTGTCCAGCAGCAGGGCCAGCTTGGCCCCCGCCAGACTGGCCTGCAGCACCAGGGCAAAACGCTCCGCCTGGCTCAGCAGATGGTCGCGCCGGTGGATGAGCAGGGTGAGCTCGCCAGGCTCCCGGCCCTGCTGGACCAGCCACTCGCGTACCCGCTCCCAGCGCGGCGGCAAGCCGGTCACCGCCAGCCAGATGGGCAAGGGCGACGGGGGATCGGACAAGAGCCCGAGCAGCCCTTTCTCTTCCCCCTGCCAGGTGCGGATGGTGCGGCGCAGACCGCTCAAGCGGCGCTGACGCTGCGGCCCCAGATAGAGCGTCTTAAGCAGCCGCAGCAGATCGTCGGCCAGCAGCGGCTTGGCCAGGGCGGCCAGCACGTTGAAACCGGCGTCGTGCAGCAGGCGGCGAGCCCCGTCGATCAGGGTCTGATCGTGGGCCGAGAGCAGCACGATGGGCAAGCCACTGTGCTGATATTGGGGCTGGCTCATCAGCAGGCTGATGGCATCCTGCTCCACCAGACTGAGATCGCTCACCAGCAGCTTGACCTCGCCGCTGGCCAGTGCCTTGATGCAGGCATTGCCATCCTGCACCCACTGACAGGGCACCCCCAGCCCCTTGATCTCCTGCTGGATATGGACCCCCTGAAACGGGTGATCCTCCAGCAGCAGCACCTGGGTCTGGGCCAGCCACTCCTGCCACGCCAGGTAGCGGCCATTGACCCCCGCCAGCCAGTCGTCGGTGAGGCGATAGACACCCTCGGCCTGCGCCGTCAGCTGCGGCAGATAGTCAGCCCCCACATGGGAGTCGGGATCGAACAGGGCGATAGCACCGGCGGCAAACAGCCCTTCCCACTGCCAGCAGGCATCGGGGCGGGTACGGCGCAAGGTGGCGAACTCGGGCAGCTCGACGGCCTTTGCCGTCCGATAGGCGACCCCGTCCAGGGCGTAGATGGTCACGGGGTGGAACAGGCGCTCGTCCGTCTCTTCCGAGTTCAGCAACGCCAGTAACTCTTCATCTGTGATGATCATGTCAGAGCCTCTCACGTAGTCGCCGGCACACCTCATCCAGAGCTTGCCGCAGCGGGGGTAGCAGGGGTTGCCGTGGATCCCGTTTCCACTGCTCGATCACCTGAACAAGCGGGGTGGCTCCCACCATTTTGGCGGCCCCCTTCATCTTGTGTAAAGCGGCTTCAAGCGCCATCTCGTCCCCTTGTGTGACGCAGCGCTCAATGTCGGCCAGATCCTGCCCGGTCGCGTCCAGATAGAGGGGAATAAGCTCCGGCGCCAGCAGCGACACCTCCTGCGCTGCCCAGACCTCCCCTTCAGCCGGCAGGTCGCTTTGAGGGGGTGACTCGGGTGCGGGCGCCAAGTCTGGCTCACCCAGACCGCGCAGCAGGTTGGCCAAATCTTTGAGCAGCAGCGGCTTGTCCAGATGCCCGCGACAACCGCAGCTGGCCAGCTGCGCCGCCGCCTGCTCGCTGAGATCGGCGGTGATGACATAGGTGGGCAGATGCTGCCAGCGCGGCGCGTCCCGCAGCTGGCGGCAGAGCTCGGCCCCGTCCATCACCGGCATCTGCAGGTCGGTCAACACCAGATCGACCGTTTCATGCTGCAGGATGTCGAGCGCCAGCTGGCCGTTGGCCGCGCTGATCACCCGGGCCCCCAGCTGGGTCAGCTGCATGCTGATCAACACCCGGTTCACCTCGTGATCTTCGACCAGCAGCACCCGCATCCCCTGCCCTGGCAGCGTGATCATGCCCTGGCTAGAGGGCACCAGCCTTGGCTGCATCAGACTCACCACCGAGCCCGGCACCCAGGGTTCCCCCTGCCAGTCCCAGTAGCGCAGCCCCTGCTCATCCAGCCGGACGCTCAATACCGGGCCGGCCGGATCGTCCTGCAAATCCAGCTCGCCCAGCCAGGGCAACAGATAGTCCAGCTCCGCCCCGCCAAGTTGCACATGCACGCTGGCCACCCTTGGCCGCCAGCGCGGCATCTCCTGCAGCAACACCAGTGGCAGCGCACAGAGGAAACGGCTGCCGCCGGTCGGCCGCGGCTCGACCCGGATCTCGCCCCCCATCTGCTCCATCAACTGGCGACAGATGGCAAGTCCGAGCCCGGTGCCCTGGGCCCGCGGCTGACCCGCCTCCCCGCCCTGCTCAAAGGGCAGGAACAGCCGCGGCAGCAGCTCGGCACTGATGCCGGGCCCCTCATCGTCCACTCCGCACAACAGCTGGGAGCCAGCGCGGCGGGCCCACAGCACCACCTCGCCACGGGAGCTGAACTTGATGGCATTGGCCAGCAGGTTGTGCAGCACCTGCTGCACCCGGTGGGGATCCAGCTCCACCTGGGCAGGCAGTCGATGATCGAGGTCCAGCCGCAGTTGCAACCGCTTGGAGCGGGCCTTGGACCAGTGCACGGCCGCCACGTGCTCGCACAAATCCACCAGATCGGTGGGTTGCAGCGAGAGCGCCAGCTGCCGGTTTTCGTTGCGGCTGAAGTCCAGCACGTCGTTGAGCAGGCCCAGCAGTTCGTCCCCCGCCTGGCGGACGTGGGCCAGTGCCGAGCGCTGCTCGGCATTGAGGGAGGTGTGGCTGAGCCACTCCAGCAACCCCAGAATGGCGTTCATGGGGGTACGAATTTCGTGGCTCACCGCCGCGAGGAAACGCCCCTTGGCCAGCACCGCCTGCTCGGCCCGCTCGTGGGAGGCCTGCAGCGCCTGCTCCTGCTCGACCCGGGTCGTGACATCCTGCACCACCCCGTACACCCGCCAACCCTGTTCGGACTGGCTGCGCCCCCGGCCGTAGAACTGCAGCCAGCGGGTGCCCTTGCCCGGATGCTCATAGCGCAGCGCGTAGGAAAAAGGCTGACCGGCCTGCAGCATCTCCAGCATGGGGATCTGCATCTTGCGCCTGTCCTGCTGATCCAGCCGGCCCAGCGCCTGACCGGGATTGCGGCGGATCTGCTGGCTGGCCAGCCCCAGCAGCTCGTAGCTGCCACGGCTGATGAACTCTACCTGGGCGATGCCTTCTCGCTGCAGCAGGAACTGGATCACCACTCCGGGCACCGTATTGGTCAATGCCCGCAGGCGGCGCTCGGCCTGGCGCAGCAAGCGGGTGCGCTCGCGCAGGGCGCTGATGTTGGAGAGCGCGATGAGATCCCCCGCCGGCGACTGCTTGCCAAGCTGAAGCGGGATCTGGGCATAGGAGTAGACCTGATCGCCCAAGGCCATCTCGCCCTCGCCCCCCTGCAACTGGGCCTCTGGCAGGTGCAGCTCGGCTAGGTAGCGCGCCTCTAGCCGCTTGGCCTGCTTGTTGCGCTTGATGATCTCGCCCTGGTTGTCCCGCAGAAACACCGGCACCGGCAGCGCCTGGAACAGCGACTCCCTGAACTGGCTCTCCAGCGCCAGGGTCTGCTCCATCTCCTGACGCTGGCTCACTTCCCGGGCCAACTGCTGGCGGGAGCGCCAGATCAGCCAGATGACGCCGGCACTGATCAACAGCGCCAGCGACACCGACCCCAGCCAGATCCCGTAGCTGACGCCGGCTTGCTGGGTCAGCACCAGCCGGCGCCAACGCTGATTGAGATCGTCATTCTGCCTGCTGGTGAAGGCCATCAGGCTCTGCTCCATCACCCCGGCGAGTCGCGGGCTGTGATGGCTGATGGCAAACCCCAGCCCGAAGCGTTGAGGTAGCTCCCTGATATCCAGTCCGTCCAGCTGGTTGTTGCGAAGCGGGTATTGCAGCTGGTAGAGCTCGGCCAGCATGGCGTCGGCCTCACCGCTTTGCACCGCCGCAAGCCCTTGCGCCAGGGTGTCGCTTTTGCGCCAATGATGTTCGCCACCCAGCCGGGCCAGCATCCCTTCGTCATAGAGGGTGGCGGGCACCACGATGTCGCCCTTCACCGCCGCCAGCGTGTCGAACGACTTCGCCTTGCGACTGACCAGGGCATAGCGATTGAGCGCCATGATGCGGGTGAAGTCGAAGGCATTGGTCAGCGCTGGCGTCTCCAGCAGGCCGGCCATCATGTCCGCCTCACCGCTGCGCAGCTTGGCCAGCGCCTCTTCCTTGCTGGCGGTCGGGATCACGTGGAAGTTGAGGCCGGTCTGCTGGCTCACCTGCCGCAGTACGTCGGCGCTCCACCCCTTGAGTTCCCCCTGCTCGTCAAGACCGCTGTAGGGCATGAAATCCGGGTTGACGACCAGCTTGATGGCACGGGAGGTGCCGACCAGCCAGGCCTGCTCCTTGTCGGTGAAGTGAAGCGGGTTGATGTCCTGCTCCCCCTGCGCCAGATAGCGATCCAGATCCTTGTAGAGGGCACCGGGCGGCAGATAGCGGATGGCGGTATCGATGAGCTCGCGCAGTTCCGGCTGGTCGCGCATCATCAGCCGGTAGCTCACCACCAGTTCATCGCTGCGCAGCCGGCGCAGCCGCAGCCCCTGATCCGGATATTCGCGCATCAGGTAGCGCAGTTGCAGATAGTCACCGAGGTAGGCGGTCCCCTTGCCCGCCGCCAGCGCCGCATACCAGTTGTCTGCCTCGGTCAGGGGCAGCTGGGTTGAGCGGGGATAAAGTGCCCGCAACACCTCGTTCGCCTGCCAGATGGGAGACACCAGGAAGGTCGCCCGCTCCAGATCGCCGCGATAGAGGATGGCGGATTCGGCCTCCAGCATGGCACGGCTCAGTGCCATACCCGGCAGGGCCTGCAACGAAGGGCCGACATTTGGAATGAGATCGCAGCGTCCCTCCTGCAAGCCGCGCTGCACCGCCGACCAGTTGGGCAGCTTCTCGTGCAGGAGCGGAAAAGGGAGTTGCTCTGCCAACCGCTCCATCTGATCGATCAGCAAGCCTCC
Source organism: Aeromonas sp. QDB03 (assembly GCF_027707985.1). Taxonomy (NCBI): domain Bacteria; kingdom Pseudomonadati; phylum Pseudomonadota; class Gammaproteobacteria; order Aeromonadales; family Aeromonadaceae; genus Aeromonas; species Aeromonas sp. QDB03. Next base: position 740,906 of record NZ_JAPCJG010000001.1, read on the forward strand.
CGACTCCTCGAGATAAGGCGGCCGGATCAGCGCCGGATAACAGATGGTCAGCGACTTGGTGACATCGGCATACGCCTTGGCCGCCGTGGAGAGGGGGAGATCCATCGCCTGCAGTGGCGCAGCCAGCAGCAGGCCTAGCAATAGGCTGGTTTTTCTCATGAAAAAATAAAAGCCAGGCGGCTGCCTGGCTTTTTGTCACTCGTTGGGCTCAACATTTTCGACCCTGGCCTTGAGCTTCTGACCAGGGCGGAAGGTGACCACCCGCCGGGCGCTGATAGGAATATCTTCGCCGGTTTTCGGGTTACGTCCAGGACGCTGGTTCTTCTCACGAAGATCAAAGTTACCGAAGCCTGAAATCTTGACTTGTTCACCACGCTCAAGCGCTTGTCTGATCTCTTCAAAGAAGGCTTCCACCATATCTTTGGCTTCACGCTTGCTCATCCCGAGCTGGGTGAACAGGTGCTCTGCAATGTCGGCTTTGGTAAGCGCCATAGATCAATCCCTCAAGGATGCATTCAACTCTTCACCAAGGGCCCGCACGACATTGTCTACGGTCTCGGCAATCTCTTTCTCCTCCAGAGTGCGCTGGGTGTCTTGCAGAACAAGACTGATGGCCAGGCTCTTCTTGTCCTCTGCCATGCCAGCACCCTGGTATACGTCAAACAAGTTTATTCCAACTACCTGATTTCCGCCAACTTTTTTAATTACTGCGAGGACATCACCGGCCAGGACATGACGATCAACCACCACGGCGATGTCACGACGGTTGGCAGGGAACTTGGAAACCTCGGCAGCAACCGGCACCTTGGCCGGGGTCAGCTTGTCCAGCTCCAGTTCGAACATGACGGCGCGACTCTTCAGACCCAGCTTCTTCTCGAGGCTCGGATGGATCACGCCGATGTGGCCGATGACCACGCCATTGCGCAGGATGGCCGCGCTCTGGCCCGGGTGCAGGGCACTGTGCTCGGCACGCTCGAAGCTGAAGGTAGCCCCTTCGGCGGTCAGATCCAGCACCGCTTCCAGATCCCCTTTCAAATCAAAGAAGTCGGCAGCGCGGCTCTTGATGTCCCAGTGCTCGTCGCTCTGGTTGCCGGTGATGATGCCGGCCAGCATGGGCTCCTGACGGATGCCGTTCTCGGCATTCTCGTCCTTGATGAAGCGCAGGCCCTGCTCGAACAGGCGCACCCGCGGCTGCTGGCGGTTCTGGTTGTAAACCACGGCCTGCACCAGACCCGGGAACAGAGAGACGCGCATGGCGGACATCTCGACCGAGATCGGGTTCGGCAGCACGATGGCATCGCTCTGCGGGAACAGGGTCTGCTGAGCCTTGGGATCGACGAAGCTGTAGGTGATCGCTTCCTGGAAGCCGCGATCAACCAGCAGGTCACGCACCCGTTTCAAGGTCACCTGCCCTTCTGCCTGCTCCACCATCGCCAGAGAGGCGGCGGGTTTGAGGTTCGGGATGTTGTTGTAGCCGTAGATGCGGGCCACTTCCTCGATGAGGTCTTCCTCGATGGCGATATCGAAACGCCAGGAGGGTGCCAGCGCGGTCCAGCCATCGGCTTCAACGGTTACCTGCATGCCCAGACGAGTCAGGATCTCGACCACTTGGGCATCGGCCACGCTGATGCCGATCACCTTGTCGAGCTTGGTGCGACGCAAGCGGATGGGGGCAGCCTTGGGCAGATGGGCATCGGATTTGACCTCGATGACAGGACCGGCTTCACCGCCACAAATGTCCAGCAGCAGACGAGTGGCACGATCCATCACCTTGGCCTGCAACTGCGGATCCACCCCGCGCTCGAAGCGGTGGGAGGAGTCGGTATGCAGACCGTAGGCACGGGCACGGCCGGTGATGGAGAGCGGCGCGAAGAAGGCGCACTCCAGCAGGATGTCGGTAGTGGTCTCGGAGACACCGGTGCGATCGCCGCCGAAGATGCCGGCCATGCAGGCAGGACCTTTGGCATCGGCAATCACCAGAGTCGTCTCTTTGAGCTTCACCTCGTTGCCATCGAGCAGGGTCATTGGCTCATCGCTACGAGCGCGGCGCACCACCAGTTCCCCTTCAAGCGTCGCCAGATCGAAGGCGTGCATCGGCTGACCGTACTCCAGCAGCAGGTAGTTGGTGATGTCGACGATGGCGTCGATGGAACGGATGCCGCCACGGCGCAGCTTCTCCTGCATCCAGAGCGGGCTCTGGGCGTGCAGGTTCAGCCCCTTGATGACACGGCCCAGATAACGGGGGCAATCGGCCGGCGCTTCAACCCGGATCGGGAAAGTCGCATCGATGGTGGCAACAGCCGGCGCCCAGGTCGGTTCGACCACGTCGACGCTGTTGAGCACGCCGATTTCACGGGCCAGACCCGCGATGCCGAGGCAGTCGGCACGGTTCGGGGTCAGATCCACGTCGATGCTGACGTCGTTGAGTGCGAGGTATTCGCGGATATCGGTGCCGATAGGCGCATCAAGCGGCAGCTCGATGATGCCATCGGCTTCGACGTCGATCCCCAGCTCGCTGAAGGAGCAGAGCATGCCGTGAGACGGCTGGCCGCGCAGCTTGGCTTTCTTGATGGTGAAATCACCCGGCAGGGTCGCCCCTACTTTGGCCACGCAGACTTTCAGACCGGCGCGGCAGTTCGGCGCGCCGCAGACGATGTCCAGCAGCTCGGCCTCGCCCACGTTGACCTTGGTCACCCGCAGCTTGTCGGCGTCCGGATGCTGGGCGCACTCGACTACTTCACCCACCACCACGTTGTTGAACTGGCCGGCCACCGCTTCCACGGCATCCACTTCCAGACCGGCCATGGTGATCTGCTCGGCCAGTGCATTGTCACTCAACTCGGTGCGGACCCACTCCATCACCCAGGATTTACTGAATTTCATGTTCTCTCGCCCTTACTTGAACTGCTTGAGGAAGCGCAGGTCGTTTTCGAAGAAGGCACGCAGGTCGTTGACCCCGTAACGCAGCATGGTCAGGCGCTCAACGCCCATGCCGAAGGCAAAGCCGGAGTATTTTTCCGGATCGATACCGACCGAACGCAGCACGTTCGGGTGCACCATGCCGCAGCCCAGCACTTCCAGCCACTTGCCATTCTTGCCCATCACGTCCACTTCGGCGCTAGGCTCGGTAAACGGGAAGTAGGAAGGACGGAAGCGAATGGTCAGGTCTTCCTCGAAGTAGTTGCGCAGGAAGTCGTGCAGGATCCCTTTCAGCTCGGTGAAGCTGGCATGCTCGTCGACCAGCAGGCCTTCGACCTGGTGGAACATCGGGGTGTGGGTCATGTCGTAGTCGTTACGATAGACGCGGCCCGGCGCGATGATGCGGATCGGCGGCTGCTGATGTTCCATGGTGCGGATCTGCACACCGGAGGTGTGGGTACGCAACATCAAATCAGGATTGAAGTAGAAGGTATCGTGATCGGTACGCGCCGGGTGATGAGCCGGGATGTTCAGCGCATCGAAGTTGTGGAAGCCATCTTCAATCTCGGGACCACGGGCAACCTTGAAGCCCATCTCGCCAAACAGGCGTTCGATGCGCTCGATGGTGCGGGTCACCGGGTGCAGACCGCCATTCTCGATGCGGCGGCCCGGCAGGCTGACGTCGATGGTCTCGGCGGCCAGCTTCTGGTTGAGCACGGCGACTTCGAGGGCTTCACGACGCTCATTCAGGGCATCCTGAACCTGCTGTTTGGCCTGGTTGATCACGGCGCCCGCGGCGGGACGCTCTTCAGCGGACAGGGCGCCCAAGCCCTTCATCTGCTCGGTAAAAAAGCCCTTTTTACCCAGATATTTGACCCGGATTTCGTCAAGGGCCGCGATGTCGCTTACGCCCTCAATTTCGGCCCTGGCTTGGCCGACTACTTCTTCAAGCTGTTGCATGTCTTCCTCGTCACCACTCCCGGTACAGGAGCCTTTAGGCTAAATAAGGTCAAGAGGGGAATAATACAAAAAAAGCCCCTTCACTGACCATAGTTAAGGTGCCCTTTTCTCCCTAGAAATCATTTTGTTATCAAGTAGGGCTTCGAGCCGGACCGGCTTCTTCTTCGTGATTGGCTACACAATTTTAGTTTGATGGCATATGGAGCCATATGTATGGCTATCATGATGGTAGAGTCATCACTGCCTGCAAACGGCAAATGACAGACAACAAAAAAGGAGGCCTAAGCCTCCTTTTAGCATTTATAACAGAACCGGATTAGACCAGAGCTGCTTTGGCCTTTTCAACCAGGGCGGTGAAAGCCAGCTTGTCGTGAACGGCGATATCGGACAGGATCTTGCGATCGATCTCGATGGAAGCCTTCTTCAGACCGTTGATCAGACGGCTGTAGGACAGACCGTTCTGACGGGCTGCTGCGTTGATACGAGCAATCCACAGTTGACGGAACTGACGCTTTTTCTGGCGACGGTCACGGTAGGCATACTGACCAGCTTTGGTTACCGCTTGTACCGCTACGCGGTAGACACGGGAACGGGCGCCGTAGTAACCCTTGGCGGCTTTCATTACTTTCTTGTGACGAGCGCGAGCGGTCACACCACGTTTAACTCTTGGCATTTTTCACATCCCCCCTTATGCGTACGGCAGACAAGCGACAACACGTTTGTGGTCGGCAGCGGAAACAAAGAACTTCGGTCCCAGCTGACGCTTACGCTTACTGCTCTTCTTGGTCAGGATGTGACGCAGGTGGTTGTGCTTGCACTTGAAGCGACCTGAGCCAGTCTTCTTGAAGCGCTTTGCGGCGCCCCGGTTGGTTTTCATCTTCGGCATTTCATACTCCGCATTGTGAGTGACAACAAAATCGCAAGGCGAACCAACTCATGGGGCTGGCCCCATGAGTCAATTTCTTGTGGGCCTTAAGATTTCTTCTTAGGTGCGAGGACCATCACAGCTTGACGGCCTTCGACTTTCGGGAACGATTCGACTACGGCCAGCTCTTCCAGATCGTTCTTGACGCGCTCCAGAACCTTGATACCAAGTTCCTGGTGGGCCATTTCACGACCACGGAAGCGCAGGGTGACCTTTGCCTTGTCCCCGTCTTCCAGAAAGCGAACCAGGTTGCGTAGTTTTACCTGATAGTCGCCTTCGTCGGTGCCAGGACGGAATTTGATTTCCTTAACCTGGACGACTTTCTGCTTTTTCTTCTGTTCTTTGGTGGTCTTGCTCTTTTCGTAGAGGAATTTGCCGTAATCCATGATCCGGCAAACGGGCGGCTCAGCGTTCGGACTGATCTCGACCAGATCCACTCCGGCCTCAAGGGCCAAGTTCAGGGCATCCTGGATGGAGGTGATGCCAATGGCTTCACCATCCAGACCAGTCAGACGAACTTCTTTCAGACGGATCTCTTCGTTGATCCGGTGAGCGCGGGCTTGCGGTTGCTTGCCCAGTTTTTTTCCGCCTTTTATAGCTTATTCCTCCACTTTCTTTTGTCCGCGGGTCTGAACTTCCTGGGTCAACAGAACAATCAGCTCTTCAACAGGATAAGTGCCCAGGTCAGCCCCTTTACGAGTACGCACTGCAATCTTGCCGGCTTCTACTTCTTTATCGCCGCAGACCAGCATGAAGGGTACTCGCTTCAAAGTATGCTCGCGGATTTTAAAGCCAATCTTCTCATTTCTCAAGTCCGCTTTTGCGCGAAGGCCCGCATCATTCAATGCTTTGGCTACTTTCACTGCATAATCGGCCTGATTGTCGGTGATATTCATGACCACGGCTTGGGTCGGTGCCAGCCAGGTCGGGAACAGTCCGGCGTACTCTTCGGTCAGAATCCCGATGAAACGCTCCAGCGAGCCCAGAATGGCACGGTGGATCATCACGGGAACATGACGCTCGTTGTCTTCACCCACGTAGGTGGCGCCCAGACGGCCCGGCAGGGCAAAATCGAGCTGCACGGTACCACATTGCCACGCACGATCAAGGCAATCGTGCAGGGTAAATTCGATCTTGGGACCGTAGAAGGCCCCCTCACCCGGCTGCAGATCGTACTTCAGACCGTTCAGCACCAGGGCCTCGGCCAGCGCGGCCTCGGCGCGATCCCAGGCCTCATCGGAGCCGATACGCTGTTCCGGACGAGTGGAGAGCTTGACCACGATGTTCTCGAAGCCGAAGGTGCCATAGACGTCGTAGACCATGCGAATACAGGCCGACACCTCTTCCATGATCTGCTCTTCGGTACAGAAGATGTGCGCATCATCCTGGGTAAAACCACGTACCCGCATCAGGCCGTGCAGGGAGCCTGACGGCTCGTTGCGGTGGCAGGAGCCGAACTCGGCCATGCGCAGCGGCAGATCGCGGTAGGATTTCAGACCCTGGTTGAAGATCTGCACGTGGCCCGGGCAGTTCATCGGCTTGATGGCGTACTCGCGGTTCTCGGACTGGGTGGTGAACATGGCCTGGGCGTATTTCTCCCAGTGACCTGAACGCTCCCACAGCACGCGATCCATCATGAAGGGGCCTTTCACCTCCTGATAGTCGTACTCTTTGAGCTTGCCGCGGATGAAGGTTTCCAGCTCACGGAAAATGGTCCAGCCATCGTTGTGCCAGAACACCATGCCGGGCGCTTCTTCCTGCATGTGGTACAGGTCGAGCTGCTTGCCGATCTTGCGGTGGTCGCGCTTGGCGGCCTCTTCGAGGCGCTGCAGGTAAGACTTGAGCTGCTTCTTGTCGGCCCAGGCGGTGCCGTAGATGCGCTGCAGCATCTTGTTGTTGGAGTCGCCGCGCCAGTAGGCGCCGGACATCTTCTGCAACTTGAAGTGGTGGCAGTGACGCATGTTGGGCACGTGCGGGCCACGACACATGTCGATGTACTCTTCGTGATGATACAGACCGGGCTGGTCATCACGGGCAATGTTCTGATCCAGGATCTCGACCTTGTAGGTCTCGCCACGGGCTTCGAACACGTCGCGTGCTTCCTGCCAGGAGACCTTCTTCTTGATGACGTCGTAATCCTTGGCGGCCAGCGCCAGCATGCGCTCTTCCAGCGCAGCCAGATCTTCATCGGTCAGGGTGCGATCGAGATCGATGTCGTAGTAGAAACCGTTGTCGATGACGGGACCGATGGCCATCTTGGTCTGGGGCCAGAGTTGCTTGATGGCATGACCCAGCAGGTGAGCACAGGAGTGGCGCAGGATGTCCAGACCTTCTTCGTCTTTGGCGGTGATGATGGCCAGGGAGGCATCGGCTTCGATCAGCTCGCAGGCATCCACCAGTTCACCGTTTACCCGACCGGCAATGCACGCCTTGGCGAGACCGGGACCGATGTCCGCGGCCACATCCATGACGGAAACGGCGTGGGCAAATTGACGTTGGCTGCCATCAGGCAGAGTAATGATTGGCATTGTGTGTTTCCTTATACAGTGGTGCCCCCTACCAAAGGGCACATGCGGGATGGAAAGATTCATTCAAAAATGGGTGATGTTCTGGCTCTCCACAGCACTTTGCGAAGGCGCCCCGCGACGCAAACAACCCGTTCAACGTCGCAAGACAAACCAAAAACCGGACCATGCTACCAGAAGTAGGCGGGGCTGTATCGGGTTTGCTGAGATTTTCTACAGTCAGATGAAGTGCTTGGCAGCTATTCCCCCAGCAGGGGCTGCCAGTTGAAATCGAACGTGGAGCTCCCCTCCTGCGCCAGTTCCAGCTCCTGCAGCACCTTGAGCGCCAGCTGGTTGCCCTGCTTGGCGGCCTGATAGAGCCACTCCTTGGCACGGGGCAGATCGACCCGCCCGCTGACCCCCATCAGGTGCAGCACCCCCACCTTCAACATGGCGGGCACATCGCCGTTCTTGGCTGCCAGCTCCATCCAGTGAAACGCCTCGCGCAGATCCCGCTTCACCCCGGCCCCCCGCAGGTAGACCTCCCCCAGCCGGTATTGGCCGAAGGCATCCCCCGCCTGCGCCGCCTGACGATAGAGCGTGATGGCCCGGCTGATATCCTGCTCGCTCCCCTGCCCCACTTCATGGCTCCAGCCCATCAAGGCCTGGGCTCGTGGCTGGCCCTGCTCGGCCAGCGGCGACCAGATCCGGGTCGCCTCATCGAAGTGACCGGTGCGCCAGGCGCGATTGGCCGAGGCCAGCTCCTGCTCGGTGGAGAGCGGGATCAGACGCCAGATAACCAGCGCAATGACAGCGATGAAGAGCCAGCGAGAGGTGATGGGTGCCATAATGATTTCCGTGATCCAGTTCGCATTTCGTCTATGTAAACGAAATGTAGCGCCGCGATCAAGCAAGAGATCCCTTTGACATGCTTTTTATGGCTGGCTGGGTCGGCAGGGCTTGCATTCGGCAATGGGGGCCAGCATGATGACTGTATATATAAACAGTACTGGTAAGGTGCGATGGCAGGTCGAGGCAGTTCCCACAATGTTGATCACCGCTTCAGCGCCCAGCGGGTCGATGGGGTCGACGACGGCTGGTCCCAACCCGAGTGGGAAGCGGCATTTGCCGCCAGCGATCCCCGCACCGAGGTGACGGAGATCAGCGCCCGCAGCATCATCAGTTACAACAGCTCCCCCGACGTCCCTTTCAGCCGCTCCATCAACCCCTATCAGGGCTGCGAACACGGTTGCATCTATTGCTACGCCAGACCGAGCCACGCCTATCTCGAGCTCTCCCCCGGCCTCGACTTCGAGACCCGCTTGTTCGCCAAGCTCAACGCCGCCGAGCTGCTGCGCCGGGAGTTTGCCAGACCCGCCTATCAGCCGCAGACCATAGTGCTGGGAGCCAATACCGACCCCTATCAGCCCATCGAGCATCACTATCGCCTCACCCGCGAACTGTTGACGGTAATGCTGGCCCACCGCCATCCGGTCGGGATCATCACCAAGAGCGCCATGATATTGCGCGACCTCGACCTGCTGACGGAGCTGGCCCGGGAGGGGCTCTGCCAGGTGATGGTGTCGGTCACCACCTTGAATGAGACATTGCGGCGACAGCTGGAGCCAAGAGCCAGCACCGGGGCCGGCCGGCTCAAGGTGGTGGAGAAACTGGCCTGCGCCGGTGTGCCGGTCGGCGTGCTGGCGGCGCCCATGATCCCGCGGCTCAACGAGCCCGAGCTCGAGCAGATCATCAAAGGCGCTGCCGAGGCCGGAGCCCACTGCGCCGACTATATCCTGCTGCGACTGCCCCACGAGCTGGCACCGCTGTTCAGTGACTGGCTAGCGCAACACTATCCCGGTCAGAAGGAGGCGATCCTCAACCAGCTACGGGCCAGCCGGGACGGCGCCCTCAACAGTCCCGCCTTCGGCAGCCGGATGCGGGGAGAAGGCCAGTTTGCCGATCTGCTGGCCCAGCGCTTTCGGTTGATCGCCAAGCGGCTCGGGCTCGGCAAGCGCCACTTTCAGCTGCGCCAGGATGCTTTCATCCGCCCAGGCGAGCAGCTGCGGCTGTTCTAGGCTCCCGTCAAGCCTGCCCTCAGCTCCTTGGCCGCGACGCACTGGCCTTGCTGCTGTGGGCAATCAACTCGGCGGGCAAACGGGCTGGCTCATGTGCCCCCTCAGGTTCATGTTCGCCTGCGCGCGCATCCATCTCTGCCTCACCCCATACCCGGCTCCACCAGATCTCCCACATTACCCAGCTGGTCATGACATGCTCCTGGCAGGCGTTACCTGCGTCTATGGTGGTTTCTCTCCAACGGGAGCAGCATGGCTGGCCGCCATGACAGAGCGATGACATTCACATGAAGGAGCCGTGTCGAGGCCATGCTTCCATCAGGGCAACCCTGGCAAGCTGTGCCCGTTCTTCCTGCCATGACAGGCAAGACTGGGCAGAGGAAAAAGGAAGAGAAGGAAGGAGGATAACGGGGGACGCCAGCGACAAGCGAGCCAATGAAAAGAGCGGCCATGAGGCCGCTCTTTGGTATCGGGTAAAGGGGAGCGATTATTCGTCGCCCGCTTCACCTGCATCGACAGCACCGGTGTCCGCTGCGGTATCGGTGCCTTCAGACACCTCCCCTTCAACGGCCAGCACTTCGTTTTCGTCTTCGTCGCTTTCGGCAACCCGCTGCAGACCGACCACAGTCTCGTCTTCACCGGTACGGATCAGACGCACACCGCCGGTGTTGCGGCCGATGACGCTCACCTCGGACACCCGGGTACGTACCAGGGTACCGCCGTTGGTGATCAGCATGATCTGGTCGGTATCTTCGACCTGGATCGCATCGATCACCTTGCCGTTGCGCTCGTCCACTTTGATGGAGATGACGCCCTGGGTACCACGGCTCTTGGTCGGGTACTCGTCGAGCGCGGTACGCTTGCCGTAACCGTTCTCGGTGGCGGTGAGGATGGCCCCGTCGCCACGCGGCACGATGAGGGACACCACCTTGTCACCGGCGCCCAGCTTGATGCCGCGCACACCGGCAGCGGTACGACCCATGGGACGTACGCCCTTGAAGGTACCCTTGCTTTCGGTGCCTTCGCCGTTGTCGCTGCCATCATCGTCGTTGCCGGCATCGTCGTCGGTTTCGACTTCGTCAGTGGCATCGGCATCGGCGCGACCGCTGCCTTCCGCGAAGCGAACAACCTTGCCCGCATCGGAGAACAGCATGATCTCGTTGCTGCCATCGGTGATGTCCACCCCGATCAGCTCATCACCCTCTTTGAGGTTGATGGCGCGGATGCCGGAGGAGAGCGGACGGCTGAAGTCGGACAGGCTGGTCTTCTTCACGGTACCGTTGGCGGTGGCGAAGAACACATACTTGTCGGCGTCATATTCCTTGACCGGCAGGATGGCGGTGATGCGCTCACCCTCATCCAGCGGCAGCAGGTTGATGATCGGACGACCGCGAGCGCCACGGGACGCCTCCGGCAGTTGATACACCTTGAGCCAGTAGACCTTGCCACGGGTGGAGAAGCACAGAATGGTGTCGTGGGTGTTGGCCACCAGCAGACGTTCCACAAAGTCCTCTTCCTTGATCCGGGTGGCCGACTTGCCACGACCACCGCGGCGCTGGGCCTCGTAGTCGGAGAGCGGCTGATACTTCACGTAACCCTGGTGAGACAAGGTCACGACCACATCTTCCGGGGTGATCAGATCTTCGATGTTGATCTCGGCACTGGACATGCTGATCTCGGTACGACGCTCGTCGCCGTACTGCTCGCGCACGGCCAGCAGTTCGTCACGGATCACTTCCATCAACCGCACCGGGCTCGCCAGGATGAACAGCAGCTCGGCGATGAGATCCAGCAGAGATTGGTACTCTTCCAGGATCTTCTCGTGCTCGAGGCCGGTCAGCTTGTGCAGACGCAGGTCAAGGATGGCCTGGGCCTGCTGCTCGGTCAGGTAGTAGTGACCTTCGCGGATGCCGAACTCGGGTTCCAGCCACTCGGGGCGGGCCGCATCGTCACCGGCTTTCTCCAGCATGGAGGCCACGTTGCCGAGCTCCCAGCCGCGGGCAACCAGGCCCGCTTTCGCGTCGGCCGGGGTCGCGCTGTGGCGAATGAGCTCGATGACTGGGTCGATGTTGGCCAGCGCCACCGCCAGACCTTCCAGGATGTGCGCCCGATCCCGCGCCTTGCGCAGTTCGAACACGGTCCGGCGGGTCACCACTTCACGGCGGTGCAGCAGGAACGCATCCAGGATCTCTTTGAGGTTCATCACCTTGGGCTGGTTGTTATCGAGCGCCACCATGTTGATGCCGAACGTGGTCTGCATCTGGGTGTGCTTGTAGAGATTGTTCAGCACAATCTCGCCGGACTCGCCGCGCTTGATCTCGATAACGATGCGCATGCCGTCCTTGTCGGACTCATCGCGCAGGGCACTGATGCCCTCGATTTTCTTCTCTTTGACCAGCTCGGCGATCTTCTCGATCAGCCGCGCCTTGTTCACCTGATAGGGGATCTCGTGAACGATGATGGTCTCGCGACTGGTCTTCTCGTCCACCTCCACTTCGGCCTTGGCACGCACATAGACGGAGCCACGACCGGTACGGTACGCCTGCACGATGCCGGAACGACCGTTGATGATGCCACCAGTGGGGAAATCCGGGCCGGTGATGTAGGTCATCAGCTCGTCGATAGTGAGGTCGCCGTTCTCGATCAACGCCAGACAGCCGTTGACTATCTCGGTGAGGTTGTGAGGCGGAATGTTGGTCGCCATGCCCACCGCAATACCGGAGGAGCCGTTGACCAGCAGGTTGGGAACCTTGGTGGGCATGACAGCCGGGATCATCTCGGTGCCGTCATAGTTCGGCACCCAGTCCACAGTCTCTTTGTCCAGATCGGCCAGCAGCTCGTGGGAGATGCGGGCCATCCGCACTTCGGTGTAACGCATGGCGGCGGCGCTGTCGCCGTCGACCGAACCGAAGTTGCCCTGACCATCGACCAGCATGTAACGCATGGAGAAATCCTGCGCCATGCGAACGATGGTGTCATACACGGCAATGTCGCCGTGCGGGTGATATTTACCGATTACGTCACCGACCACACGGGCCGATTTTTTATAGGGCTTGTTCCAGTCGTTCCCCAGCTCGTTCATTGCATACAGAACGCGGCGGTGAACCGGTTTCAAGCCATCACGCACATCCGGCAGAGCTCGTCCTACGATCACGCTCATGGCGTAATCAAGATAGGAACTCTTGAGCTCTTCTTCGATGTTGACCGGCGTGATCTCTCTGGCCAGATCGCTCATAGAAAGCCTTAATCCCTAATTAGTTGTTCTTTGGCTTAAACAGCGCGACATGGTAACACACTGAGCCAAATACCTTAAGCCACAAATCCGGTAACAAGTCGGGCTGGTGTGACAAAGTCCGTCCGTTATAATGCCCGCCAGGACAACAGATTGCGCGCGCCCCACCCAGCCTGCGCGCCCTTGCCACAGGATCATCAAAAAATGCACAGTGATGCCAATGTCGATCTGACAGAAATTGCCAAATTCGAAGCCATCGCCTCCCGCTGGTGGGACATGGAGGGAGAGTTCAAGCCGCTGCACCAGATAAACCCGGTGCGCCTTGACTGGATCACCGACAAGAGCGGCGGCCTGTTCGGCAAGCGCATCCTCGACATCGGCTGCGGCGGCGGCATTCTCGCCGAGAGCATGGCCCGCCGGGGTGCCAAGGTCACCGGCATCGACATGGGCAAGGAGCCCCTCGGGGTCGCCCGCCTCCATGCCCTCGAGGCGGGCGTGGAGCTCGAGTATCGCCAGATCACCGCCGAGGCCCACGCTGATGAGGCCCCCGGCCAGTATGACGTGGTCACCTGCATGGAGATGCTGGAGCACGTGCCGGATCCCGCCTCCGTACTGCGCGCCATCGCCACCCTGGTACGCCCGGGCGGCAAGGTATTCGTCTCCACCATCAACCGCAACCCGAAAGCCTATCTGATGATGATCCTCGGCGCCGAGTACCTGATGAAGATGGTGCCCAAGGGTACCCACGACCACAAGAAGTTCATCACTCCCGCCGAACTGTGTCGCATGGGTGAGGCTGCTGGCCTGCTGGTACGGGACATGAGCGGGGTGCACTACGCGCCGCTCTCCAACAGCTTCAAGCTCGGTCGCAACGTCGACGTCAACTACATGGTGGCGTTCGAGCGCCCGGAGCAAGGCTGATGACGACTCACTCTGCTGCGCCCCTTGGCTGCGTGCTGTTCGATCTGGACGGCACATTGCTTGATACCGCGCCGGACTTGGGCGCCGCCGTCAACCACGTGCTGATAAGCGAAGGCTTTGCCCCCCTCTCTGACGACATCATCCGTCAGACCACCTCCCACGGGGCGCTCGGGCTGCTCAGGGCCGGTCTTGGTGACGAATTGCTGGAAGAGCTGGGCGCCACCCGCCTTCGCACCGCCCTGCTCGACTACTACGCCGCCAACCTCTGCGTTGGCACCCGCCCCTATGAGGGGATGGTGGATCTCATCGAGTGGCTCGACGAGAAGCAGCTGCCCTGGGGCATCGTCACCAACAAGCCGGGCTTTCTCACCGAACCGCTGCTGGCGGCCCTGCCCGAGCTCGCCAGCTGTGGCGTCACCGTCAGCGCCGACACCCTGCCGGTGCGCAAGCCCGACCCAGCCCCCATGTACTTTGCCTGCGACCAGCTTGGCGTCGAGGCGAGCCACTGCCTTTATGTGGGAGATCACGTGCGCGACATCGAGGCTGGCCGCAACGCCGGCATGCGCACCGCCGTCGCCGGCTGGGGTTATCTCAATGACGACGAGGATCCGGCCCAGTGGGGCGCCGATCTGCACTTTGACACCGTGCAGGCGCTGCACCACTGGCTGCGCTACGAGCTGGGCTGAGAGTGCCAACCCGTGCCGGGCCCCCTTGGTACAGGAAGCAGACAACAGAGATGGATCACAAAGGCAGCTTTGCCGCCAAAGGGTGGCCAGATGAGCACTGTTGACTGATCGCGGCAGAGCCTTGCCAGTACCAATGGGGGATCCCCAGCGATCCCCCGTTTTGGCGGTTTGACAAGCAGGGAAGCGGCGAGATCGGACACCTTTTGACCCTTGCTGCACAAGGGATAATCAGGCTGAATTTGCTAGTAAAAACACCCCCTTTTCGCAAGCAAAAAAAGTTATTTAAATTTTCCATGTTCGATCATCAGACTTGCATTTACCGGATCGGACGGATGAAAACCCACTCGCTGTGAGCGTCCACTAACACAGAGCGGAACACCCACAATTTATCCACAGCTAATCCCTTATCCACAGATTGCAAAGCCGGGCCGACCTCACTATCTTGTAGCTCGAAATCAAAATAACACTATATCTTGTGATTCATCGCACAATAGGTCCCCACCTCCCACGCCTCTCACAGGTCTGGAGGCGAACGCCGTGCGATGGTTTTTCGGGAATCAACTAAAGGTCATCAGCCAATGAACTTGTTTGTGACGAAGCGTAACGGCCACAAAGAACCCATCGATCTGGATAAAATTCACCGCGTGCTCGACTGGGCTGCCGAGGGTCTCGACAACGTGTCGGTCTCCCAGGTGGAACTCAAGTCCCACATCCAGTTCTATGACGGCATCCGTACCGCCGATATCCACGAAACCGTCATCAAGGCCGCTGCTGACCTGATCTCCGAGCAAAGCCCGGACTACCAGTACATGGCCGCCCGCCTGGCCATCTTCCACCTGCGCAAGAAGGCCTACGGCCAGTTCGAGCCGCCCCACCTCTATCAGCACGTCGCCAAACTGGTGGACATGGGCAAGTACGACAAGCACCTGCTGGAAGACTACAGCCAGGCCGAATTCGAGGAGCTGAACCAGCACCTGGATCACTGGCGCGACATGGACTTCTCCTACGCGGCGGTCAAGCAGCTGGAAGGCAAGTACCTGGTCCAGAACCGCGTCACCGGCGAAATTTACGAGAGCCCGCAGTTCCTCTACATCCTGGTAGCGGCCTGCCTCTTCTCCAAGTATCCGAAAGATACCCGTCTGGACTACATCAAGCGCTTCTATGATGCGGTCTCGACCTTCAAGATCTCGCTGCCGACCCCGATCATGAGCGGCGTGCGCACCCCGACCCGTCAGTTCAGCTCCTGCGTGCTGATCGAGTGCGACGACAGCCTGGATTCCATCAATGCCACCGCCAGCGCCATCGTGCGTTACGTGTCCCAGCGCGCCGGCATCGGCATCAACGCCGGCCGCATCCGTGGTCTGGGCAGCCCGATCCGTGGCGGCGAAGCCTTCCACACCGGTTGCATCCCCTTCTACAAGTACTTCCAGACTGCCGTGAAGTGCTGCTCCCAGGGCGGCGTGCGCGGCGGTGCGGCCACCCTGTTCTACCCGCTGTGGCACACCGAAGTGGAGAGCCTGCTGGTACTGAAGAACAACCGCGGCGTGGAAGAGAACCGGGTCCGTCACATGGACTACGGCGTACAGATCAACAAGCTGATGTATCAGCGCCTCATCAAGGGCGGCGACATCACATTGTTCTCCCCGTCCGATGCACCTGGCCTGTACGATGCCTTCTTCGCGGATCAGGACAAGTTTGAAGCGCTCTACGTCAAGTACGAGCAGGATCCGAGCATTCGCAAGAAGACCCTCAAGGCGGTCGATCTCTTCTCCCTGATGATGCAGGAGCGCGCCGGTACCGGTCGCATCTACATCCAGAACGTGGACCACTGCAACACCCACAGCCCGTTCGATCCGAGCGTGGCGCCGGTGCGCCAGTCCAACCTCTGCCTCGAGATTGCGCTGCCCACCAAGCCGCTCAACAACGTGGATGACGAAGAGGGCGAGATCGCACTCTGTACCCTGTCTGCCTTCAACCTGGGTGCCATCGAGAAGCTGGAAGATCTGGAAGAGATGGCCGATCTCGCCGTGCGCGCCCTGGATGCCCTGCTCGACTATCAGGACTACCCGCTCAAGGCCGCGATGAAGGGCAGCATGAACCGCCGTACCCTGGGGATCGGTGTCATCAACTACGCCTACTACCTGGCGAAGAACGGTGCCCGCTACTCCGACGGTTCCGGTCTGGCGCTGACCCACCGCACCTTCGAGGCGATCCAGTACTATCTGTTGAAGGCCTCCGTGCAGCTGGCCCGCGAGTTCGGCCCCTGCCCGGCCTTCAACGAGACCACCTATGCCCAGGGGATCCTGCCCATCGATACCTATAAAAAGGATCTGGACAACCTGTGCAACGAGCCGCTGCACCTGGACTGGGAAGCCTTGCGCGAGGAGATCCGCACCGTGGGTCTGCGCAACTCCACCCTGACCGCCCTGATGCCGAGCGAGACCTCCAGCCAGATCTCCAACGCCACCAACGGCATCGAGCCGCCGCGCGGCCTGGTGTCGGTCAAGGCCTCCAAGGACGGCATCCTCAAGCAGGTGGTGCCCGAGTATGACCGCCTCAAGGATCAATACGAACTGCTCTGGAAGCAACCGAGCGTCGATGGTTACCTGCAGCTGGTCGGTATCATGCAGAAGTTTGTGGATCAGGCGATCTCCGCCAACACCAACTACGATCCCGCCCGTTTCGAAGGCAACAAGGTACCGATGAAGCAGCTGCTGAAGGACTTGCTGACCGCCTACAAATACGGCCTCAAGACCCTCTACTATCACAACACCCGTGATGGTGCGGACGATGCCCAGACCGATCTGCAAGATGACGGTTGTGCCGGCGGCGCCTGCAAGATCTGATGAACCGGGCGGGAGCATGAAGCTCCCGCCCTCCTGTTTCCCCTTATTCAAGACATTCAAATCACCATGGCCTATTCAACGTTCTGCCAGACCCAAAACGACCAGCTCAAGGAGCCGATGTTTTTCGGCCAATCGGTCAACGTGGCCCGTTATGACCAGCAAAAACACGAAGTGTTCGAACGGCTGATCGAAAAGCAGCTCTCCTTCTTCTGGCGCCCGGAAGAGGTGGACGTCTCCCACGACCGCATCGACTTCCAGGCCCTGCCGCCCCACGAGCAGCACATCTTCATCTCCAACCTGAAGTACCAGACCCTGCTGGACTCCATCCAGGGTCGCAGCCCCAACGTGGCGCTGCTGCCGCTGGTCTCCATCCCGGAGCTGGAAACCTGGATCGAGACCTGGGCCTTCTCGGAGACCATCCACTCTCGCTCCTACACCCACATCATCCGCAACATCGTCAACACCCCCGCCCAGGTGTTCGACGACATCGTCACCAACGAGCAGATCCTGAAGCGCGCCGGCTCCATCAGCCACTTCTACGATGATCTGATCGAGGCGACCGCGCTCTACAACCTGCACGGTGAAGGCACCCACCGGGTGGCCGGTCGTGACGTGACCATCACCCTGCGCGAGCTGAAAAAGAAACTCTACCTGTGCCTGATGAGCGTCAACGCGCTGGAAGCGATCCGCTTCTACGTCAGCTTCGCCTGCTCCTTCGCCTTCGCCGAGCGCGAGCTGATGGAGGGCAACGCCAAGATCATCAAGATGATCGCCCGCGACGAAGCGCTGCACCTGACCGGGACCCAGCACATGCTGAACCTGATGCGCAGCGGTCAGGACGACCCCGAAATGGCCGAGATTGCCGCCGAGTGCGAGCAGGCCTGCTTCGAGCTGTTCAAGGAAGCCGCCATCCAGGAGAAAGAGTGGGCCGAGTACCTGTTCCAGGACGGCTCCATGATCGGCCTGAACAAGGACATCCTCTGCCAGTACGTGGAGTACATCACCAACCTGCGCATGAATGCGGTGGGTCTGCAGCCAGCCTTTGCCGGTGCCAAGCAAAACCCGATCCCCTGGATCAACACCTGGCTGTCGTCCGACAACGTGCAGGTCGCCCCACAGGAAGTGGAAGTGAGCTCCTATCTGGTGGGTCAGATCGACAGCGAAGTGAATGCCGAAGACCTGGGTGATTTCGAGCTGTGAGTGACGCCACCGGCACGCTGACTCCTGCCCCGCACGCGGCTCCCGCCCAGAGCGACGCAGGCTCGCCACGGGTGCATACCCAGGATGGCGTGCTGCACGCCCATCCCGGCGAGAGCGTACTGGAAACCCTGGAGCGCCACGGTCATCACGTGGAGTTCCAGTGCCGCAGCGGCTATTGCGGCGCCTGCCGCACCCCGCTGCTGGCAGGCAAGGTGCACTATGCCGCCGTGCCGCTCGCCTTTGTATCGCAGGGAGAGTGCCTGCCCTGCTGCTGCAAACCGGTGGGCGCCATCCGGCTGGACATCAAGAAGCGCTGAGACCCCCTCAGGTTCGCGTCAGCAAACAAAAAGCCGCCGGATTACTCCGGCGGCTTTTTTACATCCCTCTCTATGCCTGGTGGGCGGGCGATGCCTGGTGGGCGGGCGGCTGATACACCACCCGCCCCTACAGGGCCTTACAGCCAGGGCGCGGCGGTCGGCCCATGGTGCAGACCCAGCTTCCAGACCCGGCCGAAGTGCTTGTAGTGACCGGCCGCGACACCGGCCTTCTCGCCCATGCCGTGGTAGAGGTCGAGGTGGCCCTTCTTCACCGCACCGCCCACATCCAGCGCGATCAACAGCCGCAGCTGGTGCTTGCCGGTCCAGTTGCCCTCTTTGTCCAGCAGCGGCACTTCCGCCAGGATTGGCGTGCCCATCGGCAGCAGAGTCTTGTCGGCGGCCACCGCCGCCATCGGCAGCAGCGGAATGCCGGCGGCCCCGATCACGTCGTTGGTGGGGCGACGCTCGAAGAAGACATAGGAGGGGTTCTGCTCCACCAGCTCCTTGACGCTCTCCTCCGGCTGACGGTTGGCCCACTCCTTGATGGCCTTCATGGACATCTGCTCCTTGGGCACTTCGCCACGATCGATCAGCACCCGGCCGATGCTGACATAACCGTGACCGTTCTTGCCGCTGTAACCCAGATATTGCAGCCGATCGTCGTCACCATAGTGAACGAAGCCCGAGCCCTGCACGTCCATCAGGAAATTGTCGATGAGGGATTTGCTGTAGCCCAGCTCCAGCCCACGGTTGGCCAGGGCCCCCTGGTGGATCTGGGCCCGGCTCGGGCAGCGCCCGCCGCATTTGGGCATGGCATAGATGGGGTACTTGTACTTGGCATCCGGGCGGTGACGCACCTCCAACACCGGCGAGTAGTAACCGGTGAACAGCACGTTGCCCATCCGATCCGAGCCACCCAGCTGGGCCAGGCTGATGCCGTAACGGGTGATCTGAGCGGGATCGCCGCCATTGGCCACCCAGCGGGAGAGTTGATGGTAAAGCTCGCCATAGCGGCGGGTCATCTTGCCGGAGCGCTCCAGCACCAGCCGGCTCTGGGGGCCGAACTTGCTGTAGTCGGCGCGCTGTCGGCTGTTGACCCGCTCCACTCGCACCAGATCATCAGGCAGGGGACCGTCCAGATACTGCTTGCCCAGATTTTCCGGCACCTCGCAGTTGAGAAAACATCTGGCATCGGGTTTGTTTTTGGGCACCTGGGCTTGCTCAGAGTTGCCTGCACAACCGGCCAACCCCAGCACTGCGGCGGTCAGCCAGTAAGCGTGTTTATTCATATGTCCTCATATAACACCAAGGGTTATGTTCGGCGGGGAAGATGCCAAATTTGCAGAGGGAAAGCAAACGCCTTCAGGCCTGGGACGGCGGATTTCTCCAAAGGGGATCTTCTGGGTTATAACAAGGTAACAGGGTGTGAGAGGCCATGTATGGAACAGCTCGAAATCTTCCCGCTGCAGAGCCCCTGCATCGGGGTCTGCGAAGTGAACAACAAGGGCTACTGCAAAGGGTGCCTGCGCAGCCGCGAGGAGCGTTTCAACTGGCTCACCATGAGCCATGCCCAGCAGCAAGAGGTGATGCGCCTGTGCCGTGGCCGCAAGGCGCGGGTGGAAGCCGCTCGCCGCAAGGCGCAGGAGGGGGCCCAACCCGAGCAGCCGGAGCAAGCTGGCTGGGATTTTTAAACCCAGCCCCTCTCTTATCCCTCTTTACCCCTCCCTTTGCGCCACCCGCACCAGCTCACTGAACGCCACGAACAGGTGATAGAAGGTGCTGGCCGGTGCATGGCCGGCCAACGGCGCCCCCGTCACATCCACCTGATCTAGCCACTGGCCCGGCAGCGCCGGCATCAGGTAATAGTCAAAGATCCGCCTCACCACTTCACCAATCCGGCGGACAATCTCAGCCTCCCCTCGCCGCTCGTAGGCTGCCAGCAGCGCCTTGAGCTGCTCGGTCTGACACCAGAGCCGGCTGGTCGCCCGATGGGGCCGCCCGTCATCGGTGAGTTCATCCAGCACCAGTCCGGTCGGCCCGTGGCCGTGAGTGGTGGCAAAGCGGGTCAGGATGGCGATCCCCTCGTCTATCTCGCGCTCACTCGGCCCACACTCCCACCCTTGCGCCAATGTCCGGTAACGGGCCAACAGCCAGCACCACTCGTAGTGATGGCCCGGGTCGATCAGGTGCGAATCGGGATGGGTCGGAAGCAGCCGCTCATCAAAGAACTCCCGCAGCAAGGCGGGCTCCAGCAAGCGCTGGCGAAACAGCTGATAGAGCCGATGGGCGCGCCCCTGCCAGTGCGGCTCATCAAAGCACTCCGCCGCCACCAGCAGCGCTTCGAACAGATGCATATGGGGATTTTGACTGCGCAGCGCGCTTGGCGGAAAGCGGGAGTGAAACCCACCGTACAGGGGATCGGCAAAGAGCAGTTCGATGGCCTGATAGCGCGACTCGGCCTGCTGCTGCCAGCGCGGCTCGCCGCTCAAGCGGTAGAGCCAGCACTCGGCGAGCAGGGCAAAGGCGTATTCGTAGCAGCACATCGAAGTGTCAGCAGGTGAGCCATCGGCATTGAGGGAAAACAGCTGGTTGCCGGCACCATCAGCAAAGTGCCTCATGCCGAACGTGGCGTAGCGCTCTGCCAGCTCGCCCCCTTCATACCAGCCGAGCAGGGCGGCGTGGCTGAACACATAGATCTGGCGACTCTGCACCCGAAAGCGAATGGGCTGCCAGAGCGGCGCGCCTGCGCCATCCAGCCCTTCGGCAAACAGCCCCCGCTCCCAATCAAAGCCGTTTGCCCCCCAGTGAGGCAGCGCCTCCTCCACCAGCCAGCGTCGACAGCGCTGCTCGGCCTCTCTTATCTCGTCATGCATCTCATCACCTCTCCAGCCAACCCATCATCCAGCCCATAAAAAGGGAGAGCCCTGCTCTCCCCTGTCTGTGCTCACCTCAACCCTTGAGCGGCCTAGAACAGTCCGACGGCGACCCCGACAAAGGCCACGACCAGCAACCCCAGCATGGCCTTGACCGGCGAGACGTTGCGTCTGGCCATCAGATACCAGGTGCCCAGCACCACCAGCAGCGGCATCAGTTTGGGAAAAATGCCGTCCAGCATGGCCTGCAGCTGGATGTTGACCCCGTCGGAGGTGACGAAATCGAGCCCGGTGGAGAGATTGACGTAACTGGCCGCCACCCCGCCCATCACGAAGACCCCGAGCAGGGAGAGCGCCTCGCGCAGCTTGACCGACTCCGAGCTCACCAGCGCCTCCACCGAGCCGGTCCCCATCCGGTAGCCCTTCATGAACAGCATGTAGGAGCCGGTGATGACGATGGCATTGAAGCTGATGATGTAAAAGAGCGGCCCCAGCACGCTGCCGCCGGCGGCCAGCGCCATGCCGATGCTGAGCAGAATGGGCACCAGCATGCCCGGGATCATGGAATCCCCGATCCCGGCGATGGGCCCCATCAACCCCACTTTCAGGGTGTTGATGGTCTCACCATCGATCCGCTCGCCGTTGGCCCGCTTCTCCTCCAGCCCCACCGCCAACCCGTTGATGATGGAGCCAAGCTGAGGCTCGGTGTTGTAGAAGGAGGCGTGACGCTTCATCGCCTCCGTCCGCTCCGCCTTGCCGGGATAGAGTTTTTTCAGCGCCGGCATCATGCCAAGGCAGAAGCCGAACGACTCGAGCCGCTCGAAGCTCATGGAGGAGAGGTTGTACATCATCCAGGCGCGCCAGCAGGCACGCAGATCCTTGGGAGTGAGGGCCACCGGCACCTTGTTCACCGGCTGGCCCGCTTGCAGCTTTGCGTCCATCAGAATTCATCCTCATCGTCGGTTTGGGTGGCAGCACGGGCAGCCGGTGCAGGGCGCGGCTCCGGCTTGTAGTTGTAGTGGATGAGCGCAAGCAAGGCGCCGATCATCACCAGCCCCACCATGTTGAGCTTGAGAAAGACGATGCCGACAAAGCCCACCAGGAAGTAGATCAGCATGCTGCTCTGCTTGATGATCTGCTTGAGCAGGATGGCGATGCCGACCGCCGGCAGGATACCGCCCACCACCGTCATGGTGCGGATCACCAGCTCCGGCAGGCTGTTCATGAAGCCTTCGATGTACTGGTTGCCAAAATAGACGGCGATGAAGGTGGGCACGAAGCGCAGCACGAAGTTGCTGGCCTGCGGGAAGATGGCGCTGTTGAGGTAGACCCCCTGCTCGTCCCCCTGCTCCAGCGCCACGTCGGCCCTGTGGTTCCAGTAGGAGTTGAGCACCATCATGAAGTTGAAGAGGATGGTGCCGGCGATGCCGATGGTGGCGGCAATAGCCACCGCCACTGACGGCTCCTTGCCCGACAGGATACCCAGCGCAATGGCCGGAAAGGCGACGAAGTTGAGATCCGCCGGCATGGAGCCACCCGGCGTCACCATGGCGATATAGACCGCCTGCACCGCCACCCCGATGAGGATCCCGGTCTGGATATCACCGAGGATGGCCCCCACCAGCATACCCGAGACCAGCGGACGGGTGATGGTGTACCAGCCCCCGGTCAATCCCAGCAACCAGGGGGTGCTGAGGGCGCCGAGATAACAGAGTATCCCGATGAGTGTTGCTTCCAGAAACATGATGTCTGCTCCCTATTTCAGCTTTTTCTGGGCATCCGCCCAGCTGTAGTGGCTGGCATCCGGCACCAGCCGAAAGTCAATGTCGTGGCCAAGGCCGGCCAGGTAGTCAAAGGCGGCGATCTCCTGCGCCGTGACCGACTGGTTGGGGCCTATGGTGGTGGTCTGTTCGCGGGCACTCATGGGCCCGACGTTGATCTTGCCGTTGTGGTTCTCAAGGGAGATGCCGCCGGCGCAGAGCCGCTGCAGGGTGACCGGCGACTTGCCGATCACGAAGTAGCGCTTGTCGCTGGCGATCACCTTGGGCAGCTTGGCAATCGCCGTCGCCACGTCGAACAGCCATACCCGGGTGTCCGGTACGGCACCGATCATCACCTGGGAGAGCAGCGGATCGGCCGCCACCTCGTCATCGATCGCGACGATGCCGTCGCAAGGCAGCTCCCTGGCCCAGCGCGTCACCAGCTGACCGTGGATCACCCGATCGTCAATGCGTACAAATGAAATGGCCATCTCGCTCTCCTAGAAGTTGTCGTCTTGCTGGTGCGCAGCCGCCGGGGCCGCGATCACCATGGATTCCAGCGCCTGAACCAGCAACTGGCGGGCCGCCTCGTGCACATCCACGGCATCCAGCAGCTCGGCGCTCATCAGCAGCATGGGGAAGTTGACCCCGGTCACCACCGCCAGTGGCTGTGGCCATTCGGGGTCAAACGCGAAGCGGCACGCCACGTTGTAGGGGGTGCCGCACTCCATGTCGCACAGCACCAGCACCCCGTCAGCCCCCGCGCCATGGCGGCGCAGGGTCTGTTCAAACTCGGTGCGAAAGGCCTCGATCCCCCCCTCTTCGGTGAGGGAGACGGTCGCCACAGCGGGCAGTTCGCCGTAAACCATGCTGGCGCTGGCCAGCAGGGCCGGCGCCAGTGAACCATGGGTTGCGATAAGGATCCTCAGCATCTTGGTTACCCCCTCACATAGGCCTTGATGGTGGCGATGGTCGCCCCTTCACTCTCGCCGCTCGGGCGGATGCGATAACGCCCTACCGAGGCCGGTACGATGAAGGTCTCGGCGTAGTGCACCACAAACGGTGCGAACGCATGGTCGGGACTCTCCACCGTCGCCTCCCGCCCCTCGATCAGATTGAGTACCTGCACGGTACCGCCGGTGTCGTGCTCCACCGGCACGCTGAACCAGTGGCGACGAGTCTCGATGAATTCCCGCTCGTGCAGCCCGGTGCGCTCCTCGCGCCAGCCCGGCCCCTCGGCAATGGGTTCGATGCGATTGACCAGGTGCTCACGGGTCCAGTCGCTGTCGCGCTCCCACTGGATCACCTTGCTGCCATGCTCCAGATGGATGGGGCGCGGGATGCCGTCGAGCCCGACCCGACCCCAGTCCCATAGCTTGAAGGTGAAGATGTAGGGGGTGGCGCTGATCTCGAGCACCATGGCTCCCTCCCCCGAGCAGTGGACAGTTCCGGCCGGGATCAGAAAGTGATCGTGTTTACGGGCCGGAAAACGGTTGATGAAGCGCTCGTCGTCGAAGGGCTTCTCGCCGCGCTGGGCGGCGGCCAGCTCCGCCAGCATCGCCTGCGGGTCGATACCGGTGCGGGTGCCGAGATAGACGCAGGCGTCCGGCTTGGTATCGAGCAGGTAGTAGCTCTCGTCCTGGGTGTAGTGCATGCCGAACTCCTGCTGGATGTATTCGGTCAGCGGATGCACCTGCAGGCTGAGCGGCTGCCCCCCCACCGTATCGAGAAAATCGAACCGGATCGGGAACTCGGCACCAAAGCGGGCATGTACCCGCTCCCCAAGCAGGGCGCTGGGCTCGCACAGCACCAGGTTTTGCGACGGGATCTCCACCCGCACCTCGCCAATGCGCAGGTAGAGGCTGTTCTCTTCCGGTACGCAATCAAAGCACCAGGCATAGTTGGGCTGAGCCGGGTCCAGATCGCACACCTGCTTCATCCACTGCCCGCCCCAGACCCCGGGGTCGAAGAAGGGCACCACCCGAAACGGCTGGCGCGCCGCCTGATGCAACCCCGCCAGTAGAGCCTGCCCCGTCACCAGGGTCGGCTTGCCTCGGGTGTTGGTGTCGAGCAGGAAATCGATGGTGGGCAGCTGGGCCAGTTTATGGCGGTCAAACACCCGCCACTCGATGAAGAAGGCGCGCTTGTAGCGGCGCAGTATGTCCTCCTCCTCGTTGCCGGCCCCCCAGTTGCCCAGCTCCCTGCGCCGCAGTCGCTGCTGGATCTCCCAGCGGGCGAGATCGGCATAGACCCGCACATCTCCTCTCGCCACCAGCGAAGCGCCACTGCCCATCACCACCACCAGGCCACCGGTTATCTCTGCGACCTGCTGCTGCAGGCGCGCCAGCGCGGCCGGGTCAAAAAACTCCACCATCTTGTGGGGGGCCAACACACCAAACACCCGGTCCTCGGTGATGAAGCGCTCCAGCATCGCCAGCACTTTTGATTCGGGCAGACGGGCCTGCTCCACATCTATAAGCGTGTGGGGCCCAAGCCTCGCCAGCAGCTGGCTACGCAGCTCGTCCTGATCCACGCCGTGATAGCAGTCGATCACCAGCACCACCCTTGCCCCACCTTGCCCGTCTGCCGCAGCCTGCAGTCGCCGGGCTATCTCATGCCAGCCGGCGCAGGCGGCGCCCTCATGGCCGGCGACCACCACTTCCGGGAATTTGTCGTAGTTGGAGACGTAACTCGAATGAATCATTGGCTTGCTCTCTCGTTGACACCTGGGAGAGAGATAAATCGATTAACCTGTTAACCACAACCTGATAAACAAGATTAACCTCATAAAATGGTGTATTTGATCGCCAACATGGGTGAAATATGTGATCGTGACAGCAATTTCATCATGGTACGTTAACAACGAAAGGTTAATCGATATACCTTTGAGGCCTACTCCCTGACAGGATCCATCCCATGAGCAATGTGACCATTGCCGACATCGCCCGCCATCTGGGGGTGTCGACTGCCACCGTCTCCATGACCCTGCGCAACAAGGGGCGCATCTCCGAGCACACCCGCCAGCGGGTACTCAGGGCCATCGACGAGCTCGGCTATGTCTACAACCAGACCGCCGCCAACCTGCGCAACAAGAGCAGCAACCAGGTCGGTCTGTTGCTGCACGACATCACCAACCCCTTCTATGCGGAGATGACGGCGGGCCTGAGCCGGGAGATGGAGCATCACGATCTGATGCTGTTTCTGGCCAACAGCGAGGAGTCGGCCACCCGGCAGCAGCAGTTCACCGACTCGCTGCAGCGCAACAACGCCGCCGGCATGGTGATCTGCGCCACCCAGACCACTCCCCGCAGCTTCTTCGAGAGCCTGCAGCGCCGCCGCATGCCCACCATTCTGATCGTGCGACCGGTGCCAGACGTGGCGATCGACTTCGTCGGCACCGACAACTTCCTGGGCTGCCAGCTGGCGACCGAACACCTGCTGAAGCTGGGTCACCGCCACATCGCCTTTGTCGGGGGCAATCCTGCCTCCATCAGTCGCTCCCAGCGCCTCGGCGGCTACATGAGCAAGTTGCTCGAACACGGCATCTCCCCAAGACCGGAGTGGATCATCGGCTGCGGCGCCAGCCGGGTGGAAGGCACTCGCGCCATCACGGCGCTGCTGGAACAGCATCCCGAGGTGACGGCGGCGGTCTGCTATCAGGACGTGGTGGCGCTCGGCGCCATTCTGGCGCTGCGCAAGCTGGGGAGGGTCATCGGTCAGGACGTTGCACTGGTGGGCTTTGACGATCTGCCGGAGACGGCGCTGGTGGACCCGCCCCTCACCACCGTCTCGGTGGCGTCGCGGGAGATCGGCCGAAAAGCTGGCGAGCTGCTGCTCGAGCGGATGGCCGGCAACGACGAACCGGCCAAGAGCATCATTCTGCCCCCCACCCTGGTGGTGCGCCAATCCTGCGGCAGCCCCTAGCAGGCCGCCGTAAGCCCTGCTTCAAGTGGCTTGCCCGGCAGAAGTGACAATGCGGGGCGTGCCATCCTCCCCGGCCAGCACCCGCAGGCCAAAGCCGCGCGCTCCCAGCGCTTCGTAATCGTGACCGGCGACGGCGGGCCACACCGCCAGCGCCGAGAGCTGCGTCGCGCCGGTGTTGATGAGTCGATGGGCCACATGGCCAGGGATATGGTGAACGCTGCCGGCAAAGACCCGCTCCAGCCGGCAGACACCGGCCATATCCTGCAGCAGCAACCCCCCCTGCCCGCACAACCCGAAGTAATATTCCGCCTGCTCGGCCCGCGCATGGAGATGACCGCGGGTCATGAAGAACTCCTGGCCAACCCGGCCCGCCTCCAGATAGGTGACCCCCATGTTGAGATCCCCCTCGCCGCCATGACCTGGCAACATGGCAACCCGGTAGAGCAGTGTCTCGGACGGGAGCGCCGCCGCGGCATGCGGGTCGGCAAACAGCCCCTGCAGGTCGGCCAGGGTGGTGCTCTTTTCCACCAGCTCGGCGCCAGCGAGTCTACCGGTCGCAAAGTCGAGAATCGGGGGGATCATGGGGGTCATTATCAGCTCCTGGGGATCGGGTTATCGGCAGGCGCAGCGGCGCCCTTCGGGGTTCCACGCTAGAGGGTTAATCCATTAACCACAAGCCAGGTTGCCCTACCCTCGTCACTTTTTTGGACAATAAATTTGGGCAATAAAAAAGCGGCCCAAAGGCCGCTCTCTTGTATGGCGTGTTGCTGACTAGCGGATTATGCCGTGGCCAGCTTGGCCTGCTCTTCACCGCGCTTGAGCATGGCGTAGGAGACACCGGTCAGCAGCGAGCCTGCCGCAATCGCCACGATATACATCATGACGTTGCTGATGGCGTGCGGGATGAACAGCACAAACAGACCGCCGTGGGGCGCCATCAGCTCGCAACCAAACAGCATGGAGAGCGCACCGGTCAGGACGCCACCCACCATGCAGGCCGGGATGACCCGCATCGGATCCTTGGCGGCAAACGGAATGGCCCCCTCGGAGATGAAGCACAGACCCAGCACGAAGGAGGCCTTGCCCGCTTCCTGCTCCGCCTTGATGAACTTGGTGCGGGCCAGGAAGGTGGCGATCCCCATCCCCAGCGCTGGCACCATACCGGCGGCCATCACGGCAGCCATCGGGGCGTAAGTTTTGGAGGCCAACAGGCCGACCCCGAAGGCGTAAGCCGCCTTGTTGACCGGGCCACCCATGTCGAAGCACATCATGGCGCCGATGATGACACCCAGCAGCACGGCGTTGGCAGAGCCCATGTTGTTGAGGAAGGTGGTCATGGCATTCATGATGCCGGCCACCGGGCCACCCACCACATAGATCATCACCAGGCCGGTAAACAGGCTGGCAAACAGCGGAATGATCAGGATCGGCTTGAGCGCTTCCAGGGTCACCGGCAGGCGCACCTTGTCGCTCAGGTACTTGGCACTGTAACCGGCCAGGAAACCGGCCACGATGCCGCCAAGGAAACCGGCGCCCAGCGAGCTTGCCAGCATGCCGCCGATCATGCCGGGAGCGAGGCCCGGGCGATCAGCGATGGAGTAGGCAATGTAACCCGCCAGCACCGGGATCATCAGGGCGAAGGCGGAGCCGCCACCGATCTTCATCAGAGCCGCGGCCAGAGTGCCTTCCACCTTGAACGCCTCGATACCGAACACAAACGAGAGCGCGATGATGAGGCCGCCCGCCACCACCATCGGCAGCATGAAGGAGACACCGGTCAACAGGTGCTTGTAGGGGCCTGCTTTTTCCTCTTTCTTGGGCTGGCTGGCACCGCTGTGGCGATAGGTTTTCGCCTCACTCCACGCCTTGTCCAGCTCGGCGCGGGTTTTCTTGAGCGCCGCCCCCGTGCTGGTGCGATAGACCGGCTTGCCGTCGAAACGGGCCATGTCCACCTCGATATCGGTGGCGAGGAACACCAGATCGGCGGCTGCAATCTCCTCGGCAGTCAGGGCATTCTGGGCACCGACCGAGCCTTGAGTCTCGACGCGGATCTGATAACCCAGCTGTTTGGCCATGGTCTCCAGCGCTTCTGCCGACATAAAGGTGTGGGCCACCCCGGTCGGGCACGCTGTCACCGCCACGATGCGCTTGCCAGCGGCGGCCGGTTTGGCGGCAGCAACGGCGGAGGCGGCTTGGTGGCGATAGAGGCTGGCGCCGCTGGCGGCTGCCTCCAGCAAGGCGGCCGGATCCTGCAGGGCGAGATCCATGCTGCCCTGATAGACCCGCTTGCCGTCATAGGCGGCGAGATCCACCGGGGCGCTGGCGACAACCAGCACCAGGTCGGCCGCGGCAATCTGCTCCTTGCCCGGCACCTGGCGAGGCTGCACGCTGGAGCCGACGTCGAGGGTGAGCTCCCAGCCAGCCAGTTTGGCCTGCTGTTCTATCCGTTTTGCAGCGAGAAAGCTGGTGGCAATGCCCGCCGGGCAAGCCGTAACCAAGATAGCTTTCATTGGGCATCTCCTGAGTTTTCCATTGAGGGGGTATGGCATTGAACCGGAGCCAGCGCATCCAGACGCTGTACGCGCACCTGTTCAAGCAAGGGGTTGAGCACACTGATATCGCTAAAGCCGACCGCCACCTGGCTGACCGCCAGCGCCGAGACGGCGGTGGCCAGCCGCAGGGTCTGCTCCGGTGTCCAGCCAAGGCTGAGACCATGGGCGAGACCAGCCACCAGGGAATCGCCGGCACCGACCGTGCTGACCACCTGCATGCGCGGCGGAATCGCCTGCCAGACGGCATCCGGTGCAAACCAGATGAGGCCATCGGCGCCGTTGGAGATCACCACGTTGGGGATCCCGCTTGCCTGCAGCGCGCGGGCACACTCGGCCTGCTCGCTCAGGGTCTTGATGGGGCGGCCCGCCCACTGGCTCAGCTCTTCCAGATTGGGTTTGACCAGGGTCGGCGCCGCCTTGATCCCTTCGCTTAACGCCGCGCCGCTGCAATCGAAGATCACCTGCTTGCCTTTGGCCTTGAGCAGGCGGATCAGATGGGCGCAGTAATCGGGGGCCACCCCTTTGGGCAGGCTGCCCGCCAGCACGAACCAGTCGGCGCGCGCTGCCAGTTCGTCGATGGCCTGCTCCAGCGCGCCCACCTCCCCTTGCTGGATGGTGAGCCCCGGCAGATTGAGATCGGTGACCCGACCGGATTGCTCGGAGATCTTGACGTTGATGCGGGTGCTGCCCGCGACACGGACAAAGTGATCATCCAGCGCTCGCTCGGCAAACAGGGAGACAAAGCTCTGCTCATTGTCTGCGCCAAGCCAGCCAGTGACGCCCACTTCACGGCCCAAGTCCTTGAGCACCATGGCGACGTTGATCCCCTTGCCCGCCGCACGCAGGTTGGCCTCGCTCACCAGATTCACCTCGCCCAGACTCATCGCCTCGAGGCGGGTGGTGAGATCGAGCGCAGGGTTGAGGGTGATGGTCACTATGTCCATCAGTGCGCCCCCTCGCCCAGCCCGGCCGCAATGGCGGCGCCGATGCCCTTGAGCGCCGCTTCGGCATCCGGGCCTTCGACGCGAAACGCCAGACGGTGCCCGCACTTGACGCCCAGGCCGATGACCTTCATCAGGCTCTTGGCGGAGACCGCCTCGCCGCTGCCATCCAGATTCGCTACCCGGATATCGGATTCATACTCCTTGGCCACCTTGACCAGCATGGCGCCCGGACGAGCGTGCAACCCATGGGGGTTGATGATGGTGAAGGTGTCACTGAGACCGCTGGCCGGCCCCGCTTGCAGCATGGCCAACCCCTCGCCACCTGCCAGCGTAGCCAGCTGACCGGCAGCGGCCAGTTTGGCCAGGTTGTCGAGTTGCGCCAGATGGCCGCTGTCGGCGGCGCACAGCAGCAGCAGGGCGCTGACCGGCAGCTCCCCTGCGCTCAGTGCAGTGCTCGGCGTCGCCAGCACCCAGCCAGTCTGAGCCGCTTGTGCCCGCGCCAGCCAGATGCCCTCGCCCAGGTAGGCGGGTTCACTTGCCAGCAGGGCGCTCACCATGGCGGCATCGCCCCAGCCGGCGGATTTGGCGCGGGCGGCTGCGCCCAGCAGCAGCTGGTCGCGATCGTCCGCCGGGAAGTCGGCCAAAGCCAGGAACTGCACCTCTTTGGGCGCCGTCGCACCGGTCAGGATATTGATGATGGTGTCGGCATCGGTGGCCTCTTTCAATTGCGCCGCCGCCTGCTCATCACCCAGCACGTGGGTGAGCTGGCGCAAAATGCCCAGATGCTCGTCGGACTTGGCGGCGATGCCGATGGCGACGTAGGCGATCTGCCCCTCATCCCACTCGATCCCCTGCGGGAACTGGGCCACCATGACGCCGGTGTTCTTCACCAGATGCCGGGTGTCGGTGGTGCCGTGGGGAATGGCGATGCCGCTGCCAAGATAGGTGGCGTGCTGCGCTTCACGCGCCAGCATGCCATCTACATACCCCGCTTCCACCAGACCGGCTTCGGTCAGTTTGCCTGCCAACAGGGCAATGGCTTCGGCCTTGGTCGCCACCGACTGCCCCAGCAGGATCTGCTGTCGCGCCAACTTCAACATAGAGATTCTCCATCAGGTGCCGGGCGGCCTGACCGTACCGGCTCATCAAACATAACCATTCGTGCCACTCGCCTGCTGACAATAGACCGGATTGCATCCCTTCGCGGGTCATACCCGATTTTTATGCCCGGCCATCGATTGTCTACTGACAAGCTGAATCGTTTCACTTACACTCAGACTGAATCGTTTCAGCGAATTGATCAAGTACCCACAAAGAGTGCTTTTCAATGATATGATCCCGCGCACACTTTTCGGTGCCCTCACCTGGCAGTGACCGTGGGCCTTGCAACTCAAACAGAGCCAATATGATGAAACTGGATGAAATCGCCGCCCTCGCCGGTGTCTCGCGCACCACGGCCAGCTATGTGATCAATGGCAAGGCCGATCAGTACCGCATCAGTCAGGCAACCCGTGACAAGGTGATGGCCGTGGTCACGGCCCACAACTACCAGCCGGACAGCCGCGCCGCCTCCCTGCGCGGCGGCCAGACCAGGACCCTCGGCTTCATCCTGCCCGACCTTGAGAACGCCAGTTACGCCAAGCTCGCCAAGCGCCTCGAACAAGGCGCCCGGGCCCAGGGCTATCAGCTGCTGATCGTCTGCTCGGAAGATGAACCGGCTACCGAGAAGGAGCTGGCCGAGATGCTGGCCAGCCGTCATGTGGATGCCCTGCTGGTGGCCAGCTGCCTGCCACCGGACGATCCCTTCTATCCGCGCCAGCAGGCTCGCGGCATCCATGTGCTGGCCATCGACCGGGCCATGGCCGCCGACAAGTTCGTGACCGTCGCCAGTGAAAACCAGAAGGCGAGCTTTGATCTCACCGCCTCCCTGCTCACCCCGGCGCTCAAGCACATCGCATTGATCACGGCCCTGCCGGCGCTCACGATCAGCCAGGAGCGAAAAGCGGGCTTCGAGCAGGCCGTCGCCAGCCACAGCGCCACGCGCCATCTGTGCGAGGGTGCCCACTTCTCCCGCGCCGAGGGCTATCGCCTGATCAAGGAGTTGCACCAGCGACTCGGCCAGTTGCCCGAGGCACTGGTCGCCACCTCCTATATATTGATGGAAGGGGTGCTGGACTACCTGCTGGAGCAGGAGACCGACATGAGCCGGCTCGCCATGGCCACCTTCGGGGACGATCGCCTGCTCGACTTCCTCCCCTTTGGCATCAACTCCCTGCCCCAGCAGCACGATGCCCTGGCCAGCCAGGCACTGGAGCTCGCCCTCAAGGCGATCAACGGCGAATACCTGTGCGGGCTGCACTACGTGAGCCGGACCCTCAAGCGTCGACGCTGACCCCCCTTCACGCGCCGGCGCTCTCCACGCCGGCGCGTTTTTCCACCAGTCAACACCCCTTTCTGTCATCTTTTATTTCCACCTACTGCCACCTTCCAGTACAAAATCCGCCTTTACAGGCTTGTTTCCACTATTTTGATCCGTTAACGTGGCAACCATCTTTTACAATCCACGGGTTTTTCGTAACGATGCGTCCACTCCGATATCGCTAGCCTCCGGTCCCTACCCCGGAGGCGCCTTGCCAGCACAGCCACTGGCACTCTTTTTTGAATACGCAGTTTCTCGATCTGGATGGACACCATGAACACCAAGACCCTGGGTTGTACCCTGTTGATTGCCGGCACCACCATAGGCGCCGGCATGCTGGCCCTGCCGCTGGCCTCCTCCTCCCTCGGCGGACCCGCCACCCTGCTGCTGATGGTCGGGCTCTGGGCCCTGATGGCCTTCACCGCCATGTTGCAGGTGGAGGCCAGCCTCAACACCGGCAAGTGGTACCTGCACCAGCTGGCGGATCACCTGCTCGGCCCCTGGGGCAAGCGCATCGCCTCCTTCTGCATCCTGATGCTGTTCTATTCGCTAGCCTCCGCCTACATCAGCGGCGGCAGCAGCCTGCTGGCCCAGGCGCTGGCCGATGCGGGCATGACCCTCAGCCAGGAGCAGGCCGCCTGGGCCTTTACCCTGCTGTTTGGCGGCATGGTCTGCGTCGGCACCAAACAGGTGGATTACCTCAACCGGCTGATGTTCACCGTGAAACTGGTGATCATGGTGGGGGTGCTGGCGCTGCTGCTGCCGCGCGCCGAGGGGCAACATCTGCTCTCCATGCCGCTCGGCCAGGGTTTGCTGCTGGCAGGCTTGCCGGTGATCTTCACCTCGTTCGGCTTCCACGGCTCCATCCCGAGCGTCATGCTCTACCTGGGCGATTGCCCCAAGCGGCTGCGCCGGGTGTTTGTGTGGGGCTCGGCCCTGCCGCTCATCCTCTACGTGCTGTGGCAGGTGGCCATCCTGGGGCTGCTCGGTCAACAGACGCTGATCCAGACCGGCGGCGCGCTCGACAGCCTCTTGGCCAGCGTCGGCAATCTGGTCAGCTGGCCCGCCTTCAATCAGGCGATGCATCTGTTCGCCGATCTGGCGCTTGCCACCTCCTTCCTCGGGGTGACGCTGGGGCTGTTTGACTTCATGGCCAAGGTGACCCGCCGCAAGGACAACTGGCAGGGCCGCAGCCAGACCGGCCTCATCACCTTCGTGCCGCCCCTGCTGTTCGCCCTCTACTTCCCGCAAGGCTTCATCATGGCGCTGGGTTACGCCGCCATCGCGCTGGCGGTGCTGGCGGTACTGCTGCCGGTGGCCCTGGTGTGGCAGAGCCGCAAGCAGGCCGAGGCGCATCACTACCGCGCCCCGGGCGGCGTGCTGGCCCTGGGCCTTGCCGGCGCCATGGGTGTGCTGATCGTCGGGGTGCAGATAAGCGTCAGCATGGGATTGCTGCCCGCGCTCTAAGCCAGAGCCGGTGCATGCCCTAAACAAAAGCGCAAAAGCCCCACCAACCCAGTTGGCGGGGCTTTTTCTATGCCATCGGTATATGCCATCGATATAAAGGGGTCCGCCTGCGCGGTGCTCATCTCCTTGATGCATCAAACGTTCATATATGCACCATGTATCGACGCCCTGTATATATGTGAATAGTTCTTGTACACTGATAACAGATCGCCTTTTTGGCAACAGAATACACGCTCAATCCCGCAAGGAGCCTGACATGGTCGTAACCGCACACGTTCAACGGCAAGATGGCGCCGTTGATCCCAGCAAGGCGCTGCCGGTGGTGTTTCGCATCCTCGACAAATGGCAGTGCAACACAGATGAACAGTTGCGACTACTCGGTATCTCTTCGCGTTCAACTTTGAACAAGTACAAGGAGTCCCACGGCGGGATCAGACTGAGTGCGGATCTGCAGGAGCGAATGAGCTACCTGCTCAACATTCACAAGAGCCTGCGGATACTGTTCAGCGCGGACGAGAGCATCTATGGCTGGGTGCGCAAGTCCAACAGCCACCCCTTCTTTGCCGGCCGCAGCGCCATGGAGGTGATGCAGGGTGGCCGCGTGGCCGATCTCTATGAGGTCGCTACCCGCCTGCACGCCTGGCGCGGAGGCATGGCCTGATGCAGACTCCCCCGCAGCGCGCTTTCAAGGACGAGTCAGCCTACCGGATCATCCCGAGCCGCTACCCCACCATCTGCCTCTATGAGGATGTGGCCAACGCCGACGAACTGGAGGCGGTCTGGGCCATCGAGGCGCTGACCAACGACAGGCTGAGGGAAGAGGCCGGCGAGCTGACGCGGGTGCCGAAAGCAGACTGGCTGGTGGGCTTGGCTGGCGGCAGCCATGTGATGGCCGCCTTCACCCACCTCAATCCGGAGGGGGCCCGCTTCACCACCGGTGATTTTGGCGGTTATTACTGCGCCCCCAGCCTCGACACCGCCATCAAGGAGACGGTCTACCACCAGGAGCGCGTCTTCGGCTATACCCGTGAACCCGCCCAGAAAGTGCAGATGCGGGTGATCCATGCCGAGTTCAGCGCCAGCCTGATCGACATTACCGGCGAAGCATTTCTCGCCACACCGCTCTACCATGCTACCGACTACGGGTATTCCCAGGCCTTCGCCCGCGAGCAGAAAGACCTGGATGTCGACGGCATCTGTTATCGCTCGGTGCGCCACAGCGGCCACGACTGCTACCTGCTCTATCGCCCGCGCCTGGTCAATCGCGTCCATCAGCCCCGCCATCTGGAGTACCACTGGAACGGCAGCGCCATCGCCAACGTGCTGCAGATCACCCTCTATGGCGAGTGATGGGCACTGCCGCCTCACTCGACCGACTCCCGGATATAGAAAAGCCCCGCCAGAGTGGCGGGGCTTTTTGCATCAACCGAGCGGGGAGCAGGCTCCCTGGCCGCTTACTGGTTGTGGGTAGCGCGACGGGGACGACGAGCCTGAGCCGGTTTGCCGGCGCCGCCTTCCGGGCGCTGGCCACCCTGGGGCTTGGGCTTGCCACCGTTGCCGGAGCGGTTACCGCCGCCATTGCCACCGTTGGCAGAGCGACCGGCGCCCTGACGCTGGCCTTGACCTTGCGGGCGCGGTGCACGGCGCTGCTCGCTCGGATCGCGCGGCTCTTTGCGCAGCGGCGCGCCGATGCCACGGGCGATGTTGTCCAAGGTCTCGCGGGAGGCTTCAAAACCGGCCACCTGCTCGCACGGAATGTTCTGCTTGGTCAGCCGCTCGATGGCCTTGATGAGCTTGCCTTCATCGGCCGCGACCAGGGAGATGGCGTGACCGGCGGCGCCGGCACGGCCGGTACGGCCGATACGGTGCACGTAATCTTCCGCCACGTTCGGCAGCTCGAAGTTCACTACCTGCGGCAGTTTGTCGATGTCCAGGCCACGGGCGGCGATGTCGGTCGCCACCAGCACCTTGACGCTGCCATCCTTGAAACCGGCCAGGGCGCGGGTACGGGCACCCTGGCTCTTGTTGCCGTGGATGGCGGCGGCGCTGACGCCGTTCTTGTCGAGGGTCTCGGCAACACGGTTGGCCATGTGCTTGGTACGGG
This sequence comes from Aeromonas sp. QDB03, assembly GCF_027707985.1. Taxonomy (NCBI): domain Bacteria; kingdom Pseudomonadati; phylum Pseudomonadota; class Gammaproteobacteria; order Aeromonadales; family Aeromonadaceae; genus Aeromonas; species Aeromonas sp. QDB03. The sequence goes on from NZ_JAPCJG010000001.1 coordinate 777,534, forward strand.
TGAACACCAGTACCTGCTGCCAGTTGTTGCTGGTGACCAGGTGGCTCAGCAGGGCAATCTTGTTGGCCTTGTCACAGGGGTGCACCAGCTGCTCGATACGCTCGGCGGTGCTGTTGCGTGGGGCGACTTCGATCACCGCCGGGTTGTCCAGCAAACCGGTGGCCAGCTCGCGGATCTCGTCGGCGAAGGTGGCGGAGAACAGCAGGTTCTGGCGCTTCTTCGGCAGCAGGGCCAGGATGCGGCGGATGTCGCGGATAAAGCCCATGTCGAGCATGCGATCCGCTTCGTCCAGCACCAGGATTTCCACTTCGTCGAACTTGACGGCGTTCTGGTTGTACAGATCCATCAGGCGGCCCGGGCAGGCCACCAGCACGTCCAGACCACGGCGGGTCGCCATCATCTGCGGGTTGATGCTCACGCCGCCAAATACCACGTGGCTGCGGATCGGCAGGTGTTTGCCGTAGTTGCGCACGCTCTCGCCCACCTGGGCGGCCAGCTCGCGGGTCGGGGTCAGCACCAGGGCACGGATGCGATTCGGGGAGACCTTGCGCTTGCTTTCAGTCAGACGCTGCAGCATCGGCAGGGTAAAACCTGCGGTCTTGCCGGTCCCGGTCTGAGCGGCGGCCATCAGATCACGGCCAGCCAGTACCGCCGGGATCGCTTGTTGCTGAATGGGAGACGGGGTGTCGTAGCCTTGCTCGGCAACGGCACGCAACAAGGGTTCGGCCAGACCGAGGGAAGTAAAACTCATAGTTACCTGCTAGGGATAGGGGCGCCGACAATCCGGGATGGGGCTCCTCTGCTGAGCCGATGCCATCTCGCCAGACTCGGGCCTGTTGAGAACACAACGATTTCCCCGGGGAGCAGAGCAAAGGGGAAAGAATAGGGGCGCAGTCTAACGGAGTTATTGAGGAGAAACGAGAAAAATGTGACGTTCCTCCCAGCATGTTTGCCAAAAGCAGGTCACCGTCCCGCCCGGAAAAGCCGCTCAAGAACTCATTCGAATCAGGCTATGCTTGATGCCAGATAACGGCGATACCGCCGCATCCATCCTGTACAAGGAGGTTCAGGTTCATGCGTGTTCATCTTCTGTCGGCCGCCCCTGGCTGGCTCTTGCTCTCCCTGCTGGCAGTTGGGCTCTCTCTGCCGCTGCAGGCCAAGCCCAGGCTGTCGGTGGCCTGGAGCCACTGGCCTCCGTTCAGTTACATCAATCCCCAGGGAACGCTGGATGGGCTGGACGTCACCCTGACCCGCCAGATCCTGAGCCAGGCGGGCCTGGAATCCCACTTTCGCAACCTGCCCTGGGCCAGGGCCATCCATCTGCTCGAGCAGCAGCAGCTGGACGTGGCCATGGGGGCGCTCGATACGCCGGAGCGGCGCGCCTTTGCCCGCTTCTCGGTACCCTATCGGCGCAGTACCTTCGTGCTGCTGAGCAACAACCCCATCCCGGGCCAGCGAGATCCCTGGCTGGCGGTGTCAGACCTGTCGCAGCTTTGCCAGCAAAGCCAGCTGCGCCTTGGCAAGCTGCGCGGCACCCGCCCCATCCAGCTGATGGAAGCGTGTCCCGCCCTCAAGCAGGCGAGCGAATACAACGCGGATGACCGGCTGGTCGATCTGCTGCTGGCGCGTCGCCTCGACGGCGTCATCATGGAGTGGCAATACGCCCGCTACCGGCTGCAACAGCTGGGGGCCGACGGCTTTATCCGCTGCCAGCTGCTGCTCCATCACCAACCGGTCAGCCTGATGTTTGCCAGCTCAGCCGTCACCGATGCGCAGCTCACCCGGGTCAATGAGGTGATTGCCGGCCTGCCTCCACCCGGCCGTGATGTAGCGCCGCCCCCCTGCCGGCTCGACAACCCGGCGGCTGAGCAGGTGGCGCCCGGCCAGTAATCAAGCGCGATGAAGGTCCATGAAAAAGGCGACCCTGAGGTCGCCTTTTGACTGTGACTGTGTCTGCACCACTCGATCAACCGAGCGGTGGGCAGGCCGATCAGCGCAGTTGCGGGGTATGCGTCTGCACGCCCTGGTTCTGGGCACGGTGGCGCAGCAGGTGATCCATCAGCACCAGTGCCAGCATCGCCTCGGCAATGGGCACGGCGCGGATACCGACGCAAGGATCGTGGCGACCCTTGGTAATCATCTCGATCGCTTCGCCTTCGGTATTGATCGTTTTGCCCGGCACCGTGATGCTGGAGGTGGGCTTTAAGCCTAAGCTCACCACGATATCCTGACCCGACGAGATACCGCCCAGAATACCGCCCGCATGGTTGCTGGCAAAGCCGGCCGGGGTCATCTCGTCGCGGTGCTCGGAGCCTTTTTGCTCCACCACCGCGAACCCGTCACCGATCTCCACCCCTTTCACCGCATTGATGCCCATCATGGCGTGGGCGATGTCGGCGTCGAGCCGGTCGAACACCGGCTCACCGAGGCCCACCGGCACATTGCTGGCGATGACCTGCACCTTGGCACCGATGCTGTTGCCCTCTTTTTTCAGGTCGCGCATGTATTGATCGAGCGCTTCCAGCTTGCCCGTATCGGGGAAGAAGAAGGGATTCTGCTCAATCTGCGCCGCGTCGAAGGCTTCTGCCTTGATGGGGCCGAGCTGGGAGAGGAAACCGGTGATCTCGATGCCGTGCACCTGTTTCAGGTACTTCTTGGCAATGGCCCCCGCCGCCACCCGCATCGCGGTTTCACGGGCGGAGGAACGACCGCCGCCGCGATAGTCGCGCTGGCCGTACTTCTGGTGATAGGTGTAATCGGCGTGGCCCGGACGGAACAAGTCCTTGATGTCGGAGTAGTCCTTGGAGCGCTGATCGGTGTTCTCGATCAAGAGCCCGATGGAGGTGCCGGTGGTCTTGCCCTCGAACACCCCGGAGAGGATCTTCACCTCGTCCGGCTCGCGGCGCGGCGTGGTGTAGCGGGAGGTGCCGGGCTTGCGCCGGTCCAGATCCCCCTGCAGATCCGCTTCGCTGATCTCCAGTCCCGGCGGGCAGCCGTCGACCACGGCGCCCAGCGCCAGGCCGTGGCTCTCGCCGAAGGTCGTCACACGAAAGAGTTGGCCGAAACTGTTCCCTGCCATGAGTGCTCCTGCTTAGCTCTTGTAAATCGCGAAATAGTCCTGGTACTGCACCAGATCGGCACGGCTCATCACGAACACGCCGTGACCGCCATTCTCGAACTCGACCCAGGTAAAGGGCACGTCCGGGAACTGGGCTTCCAGATGGATCATGCTGTTGCCCACCTCGACCACCAGCACGCCGTCCTCTTTGAGGAAGTCGGCGGCATTGGCCAGCAGGCGCTTGGTGAGCTTGAGGCCGTCAGAGCCGGAGGCCAGCGCCAGCTCGGGTTCGTGACGAAACTCGTCCGGCAGATCCGACATGTCTTCGGAATCCACGTAGGGCGGGTTGGAGACGATGAGATCGTACTTGTCGCCGACCGGCAGATCGCGGAACAGATCGGAGCGGATCGGAATGACCTGCTGCTCCAACCCGTGATCGTTGATGTTGCGCTCGGCCACGTTGAGGGCATCGACGCTGATGTCGATGGCATCCACTTCGGCTTCCGGGAACTCGTGGGCCATGATGATGGCAATGCAGCCGGAGCCGGTGCACAAGTCCATGATCCGGGTCGGTTCATGCTTGAGGAAGGGAGCGAAGCGGTTGGCCACCATCTCGGCGATGGGGGAACGGGGGATGAGCACCCGCTCGTCCACGTAGAACTCCCAACCGGCATACCAGGCCTTGTTGGTCAGGTAGGCGGCCGGTACCCGCTCCTGCACGCGGCGGATGATGAGCTCGGCGATGCGGTGCCGTTCGCTGGTGGTCAGACGGGAGTGGCGCATGCCCGGATCCACGTCCGGCGGCAGATGTAGCGCGGGCAGTACCAGCTGCACGGCTTCATCCCAGGCGTTGTCGGTACCATGTCCGTAGAAGATCCCGGCGTCGTTGAAACGACTCATGGCCCAGCGCAACATGTCCTGGATGGTGTGCATCTCGGCAACCACCTCATCGATAAATATCTTGTCCAAATCCACCTCCAAGTCGAGTAATATCCGGCCCGAGAATTCTATACAGCGAGCAAGACGAGTACCTGATGAAAAAAACGCCCTCACCGACAGACGAGGAAACCCAGCTGTTCCGCGATGCGATAAAAGGTACCCGGAAAATCAAGCAAGATACCATAAGGGCCGACCTGCGCCCGGTCAAGCAGAAACGCGAACTGCGTGAGAGCCGCGAAAAGCTTGGGGTTGACCACTATTTCAGCGATGAGTACCAGCCCCATCTCGAGGCCGATGGACCGACCCGTTACGTGCGTGAAGATGTGTCAAAATTCGAGCTGAAAAAGCTCAAGCGCGGCAGCTATCCGCCGGAGATCTACCTGGACCTGCACGGCATGAACCAGCAGCAGGCCAAACAGGAGCTGGCAGCCCTGCTGACCCTCTGCCAAAAAGAGAACATCCACGTTGCCTCCGTGATGCACGGCATCGGCAAACACATCCTCAAGCAGCGCATTCCAAGCTGGCTGGCCCAGCACCCCAATGTACAGGCGTTCCATCAGGCCCCCCGCGAGTGGGGCGGCGACAGCGCCATCCTGGTGCTGCTGGATATCGAGGAGTAGCCTTCGTCCTCTGGCATGCTCTGGCGTACGTGCAAAGCAGCATAAAAAAACCACCGCGACCTAGCGGTGGTTTTTTATGGGCACAGGCGCCTCCCCTAGCCTGCAGCTTCCACATAACGCTTGAAGTTGTCGAGGATCCCCTGCCAGCCCGCCTGCTGCTGGGCCGGGGTGTGGCTCGTCTCGGCATCGAAGGTTTCCTGCACCCAGGTGCCGCCCGGCTCGCTCGCAAACTGCACATCCACCTCGCGCCCGTCATCCATCACGAACGAGAGACGGGTCGGCGCCTCCACCCGGGTAAAGGTGCCGGTGAAATCAAAACCGGCGCTGCCATCCTTGGCGGCCATGTGATGGCAGAAACGCCCGCCCACCACCAAGTCGACCCGACTGCCGGTGGTGTGCCAGTCGCTGGAGGCCGCATTCCATCAGGCGATGCAGTCCGGATCGTTCCAGGCCCACCAGATGGCCTCTATCTCCTGCTCAATATGTGCCTCGATGCTGATCTTCATGACGCGCTCCGTGCCAGTTTGCTGTGATATGACTGGCCATGCCGGCCAGCTCGCTTGCGGATGCCAGCAAGTAAAGTCCAGCCGATGGCGCCGAGCCAGTCCATCTGACGGGGCTCATCACCGCCAACCCAGTGGCAAGGCGTTCCTTCTGCCTGCGGGACAAGGATCAAAAACGGCCGCACTATACTGAATATCAATACGTTATCCGCCATGGAGGTTGCATGTTCACACAGGGTTCCCATGCCGACATCAAGTCGTCTCTCGATGCCATCGGCGCCGCCGTTGCGGTGTTTTCCCTCGACGACGATGATCGCTTTACCCTGGTATCCGCCAACGACACCTTTGCCCAGGCCTTCGAGCTGGACGTGCTCGGCAGCATCGGCAAGCGCCTGAACGAAATGTTTCCCCGCTACATCACCGGCAGCATAGAGCAGCCGATGCACGAGTGCGTGAGCCAGCAGACGGGGCTCGAGAGCGAGCTGCCCATCGACACCCTGTCGCGCACCAGCTGGTGGCGCTTTGTCATCTCCCCCATCATTCCCGAGCAATCCCGCATCACCCGCATCATGGTCACCGCCATCGACATCACCGCCAAAAAGCAGCTGGAGGAGGCAGCCGCAAGCGCTTCGAGGCGGTGGTCAACTCCGCCTACGACGGCATCATCAGCGTCAACAGCGAGTCGCGCATCGAACTTATCAACACCGCTGCCTGCGAGATGTTCGGGGTGGACGAAAGCTACCTCGGCAAACGGCTGGAGACCCTGCTGCCCCAGCGCTTTCGGGCCAACCACGACGGCTACTTCAAGGCCTTCAGCAACTCCCCCATCAACTCGCGCCCCATGCATGCCCGCGCCTCCGTGATGGGGCTGCGTCGCGACGGCAGCGAGTTTCCGCTGGAGGTGACCATCGCCAAGATCAACCTGGGGCAGACCACCGAGATGACCGCCATCCTGCGGGATATCTCGGAGCGGGCCCGGCTGGTGGAGGAGCTCAAGGTGGCGGCCACCACGGATCCCCTCACCGGGATCGCCAACCGGCGCCGCTTCGACGAGTTGGTCAAGCTGGAGATGCAGCGCTGTCAGCGCTTCGGTCACACTATGAGCCTGCTGCTGATCGACATCGATCACTTCAAGCAGATCAACGACACCTATGGCCACCAGCAAGGGGATCAGGCCATTCTCAGCCTGGTAAGACGGGTCGCCAAACAACTGCGGGAGGTGGACATGCTGGGCCGCTGGGGCGGCGAGGAGTTCATCTTGCTGCTGCCGGAAACCTCGCTGGAGCTGGCCTGGGCCAGTGCGGAGCGGATCCGCCTCGCCGTCGAGTCGCAGCTGCATCAGCTGGGCGCAGGCACCGAGGTGCCGCTCACCATCAGCATCGGCATCAGTGCCAGCCTGGGCCCGCAGGATACGGTGGAACGCATGGTGCGCCGGGCCGATACCGCCCTCTATCTGGCCAAGAAACAGGGGCGCAACTGCTCAAGGAAGGCACTGCCAGACTCCCCCTGAGAGGCAATACGCGTCAGGCCTGAGAAACACTTATCAGGCCTGGCGCCTTCGGCTCAATTCATGGCCGCGACGCCATGTTCACTGCCCGGCCGGGCAAAGAAACCCAGCGGCCCGCCAGCGTCGCCACATGCCAGCGACACCTCCAGCACGGCCCCGTTGGCCAGCTGCCACTCGAAGAAGTCGTCAAATCCCGCCACGGTCAGCGCCCGGATCACCTTGGCCACCACGCCGTGCGCCACCAGCAACACCCGTTCCTGACGGCCGCTCTGCGCCAGTTCCGCCAGTCCCTGCCCGACCCGGGCAGTGACTTCGTCCAGCGATTCTCCGCCAGGTGGCGCCTCGGCCCAGCGCCGGGTGATGTTGCGTGCCCACAGCGCAGGGTAACGCTCCCTCGCCTCTTGCTGAGTCAGCCCCTCGAACACCCCGACATGGCGCTCGCGAAAAGCGGGGGCTAGCGTCACCGGCAGCGCCAGCTCGTCCGCTACCAAGGCCGCGCTTTGCCGCGCCCGCAGCAAGGGGGAACTCAGCAGCCGCTGAAACGGGGCCTGCGCCAAGGCCAGTGCCCTTGCCTGGGCGCTGATCTGGGCCACCCCGGTGTCGCTCAGACCAATATCCAGCGCCCCCTGATAGCGCCCCTCGGCATTGGCCGGGGTTTGCCCGTGGCGCATCACCACCAGTTGCATTGTCTGTTCCTTTGATTGCGGCCGATGATCGCGCTGCCCGTTCTCACGGCTTGGGCGCAAACTGCTCGAAAACCTGCTGACCGGTCAGGGTCGGTGTCTCGTTTTTCAGCTCGTAGAAATCCGGCTTTTCGTCGATGAAGATCTGGCTCGCCAGCTGGAAGGATTCACTCTGAAACAGGCCAGCCGGCACTATGTACTCATCCGTCGGCAACAGGTGATAGAAAAGGTGGGTACCGCAGGTGGGGCAAAACCTCCGCTCCGCCCACTCCGAGGAGCGATAGGCCACCGGGGTGAGCCCGCGAAAGCGCACCTCCTTGCCACAGTGCACCGCAAACAGGGGGCCGCCCGACCAGCGCCGACAGGTGCTGCAGTGACACAACCCCACCTCCTGGTGATCGCCGGCCGAGACCTCAATCCCACCGCACAGACAATGTCCTTTCATCACGCCTCCTTGCCTCTTGTTGTCGCTTGTCGTCGCTGACGTGACCGCGTCATTGCAGCCACTGCCGGATCAGATGAGTACCATGTTGTATCCTCGTCGGCCACCGCCCCCATCACAAAACCGGCTGCTAGATGACTCACGAAACCGGCAGCCAGCGCTCCTGCAATGCAATCCGGTTGCCTTCCAAGTCCTGAAACTCGGCCACCTTGATGCCCTCCCCGACCTGTGTCACCGGGTAGAGCTGCCGGGCCCCAGCCGCCTGGGCCGTCGCCATCACCCGCTCAATCTCGCTGACAGCGAGATAGATCCGCGTCCCGTCGATACTGGGCACGTAGCTCTCCCCTTTGGCCAAGGCGCCGGAGCAACCCTCCACCCCTTCCATCAGCGGGAACAGCGCCATCTCGTTGCCATCAATCTGGGTCAACTCGAACTCGATGCCAAACACACGGCGGTAAAACGCCGTGGCACGCGCCATATCCGTCACCGGGATTTCAAAATGCATAGCAATATTGAACATGAAGTCTCCTCTGATTTTCACTCATCGGAACAGTGATACCCCATTGCGGGGTGACGGCCAATGTTTTTCAAACATTGAATATGCCTGCTTCGATAAAAATAAATATTCTGGCGATGGGTGCCTGACGAAAAACGAGGAAGCAGCGTAATAACAGAGAACAGTCACCGATACCAGCCATAAAAAAAATACCATTCAATGCTCCTCCCAGATTAAAAACAGGGCCAGCGCGATATTTTTGACTGACCATGCCCACCCTCATCCATTGTTGCTGGATATTTTTATCACCGAGCACGCTTATACGCTGATAGAGATCCAGCACCGCACTCTATCCTGAAAAATTAGACACTGGTTTTATTTCACAAGGCAGGATATCGAAAAGGGGGACAATATGTCCCCCGACTTGGCAAGAGAGGTGTTACCCATTGCCGAGTTTATTGATACCAGCCGCTTTACGCTATTTCGCCGGCACCAGCACCCAGGGATCGCCCTTGCCCGGTTCACTGCCCTGGGTCCACCACTTGGCCTGATAGATGGCCCCCTTGTAGCTCACCTTGTTGCCCGCCGTATAGACCTTGCTGGCACTCCAGGCAGCCACATCACCCACGGGGGGATCGGTCGGGTCAACCGGCGCAGGATCCAGTTTGGCCACTACCCGCACCTTGGGCCAGTTGGCGTGGGAGCCGTAGAAGTTGGTCACGCACTTCTCGTAATCCCCCGGCACCAGTGCCGAGTAGGCGGTCTGGAACCCCACCAGTTCACATTCGAACGAGTAGCCGCCGGGCCGATCCGGATAGTATTTCCAGTTGCCGTCCCAGTTGGTGTAGAGCACGTCGGTAGCACCGTTGAGGTTGAGGCTGCCATAGGGGGTCTGCTGCCAGCAGGTGTTCTTCTCGTCGGCCTTGACGGGGATCTGATAGTGCTCGGCGAGCCCTTCCCAGTAGCGGATGCGGTTGACCGGCTGGCCCTTGTTCTTGTTCTGCTCGCCGCACTCGATGCCGCCATTGATGACGTTGATGGTGGTACCAAAGCCGTAGCCGATACCGGCGGCGATCTCGCGCTGGGAGGGCACCCAAGTGCGATCAATCACGTGCAGCATGGCGGGTTTGGGTGCCTGCGGGGTCAGGAAGAACCAGATGGCGGAGGCGAGGTTGAGCCAGGAGTCCGCCACCAACCCGGGGTTGTTGAGCAACACGGACGCATCGCCGTCAAACATCGCCTCGGAGAAGGCGCCGTAGTTGAAGTGATAGGAGAGCTGCTTGGCGCCGCGGCCGAAATAGCCCTGGCCTGTGCTGCAGGGCCACTTCTTGTTCTGCCAGTCGTTCTGGCCACAGCCGGTGGTGTAGCCGGTCTGCCCCTCCGACCAGCCCATCTCGCGCACGTGCACCAGCGCCTGCTGCCACTCCTCCAGCGCCAGCGGGTTGTCGGAGATATTCTCCTTGGCGATGTGACCGCCGGTTTCCTGGGCGAAATGGGCAAAGGCGGTGATGATGGATTTTTTGCAGATGGCATCGGCATCGCGGCCATCGGTATATTCGCCGCAAAAAGCCGGGAATTTCCCGACCGCCCGCAAGAAGCGCTCATAGGTATATTCCGGCGCCGCCATCTGGGTTAAATAATCCCAATCTGATTCGGTGAATACCCGCTCGACCCGTTTGACGTTATCCGGATTGCTGGCTGCCCTTGGCTTGATGGCATCGACAATGGTATTGGAACGTGTCGCCAACGCCTTTGCCCAAATCCCGTACATGGGATTGGCCGTCTTGTTTTTTTCCACCGCCGCCAGATCCGGGGCTGAAATTACATATCCACCGGCATTTTGTGGGTCGGGTTGAATATTCATGGCATAACTTGGCAATGCGCAGGCAGCCGCAACCAGCCAGGCACAATGTGTAGGCTTGAACATAACAGACAGTCCTTATGTCAGAATAACGTCGGGATAATAGTCGCCTCGAGAATAATCCTACAGACCACTAAATTCACGATGAAAATTAAGAATATTATCGGAACTGTGAGCCAATTCACTCTGCCGGTTGGCGAGCATAAAATGCATTGTGAAGCGACGTGATGACGAGCCTTTCGGTTATATGAAAATAAACCGAAGAAAAATGAGAAAAGAGCGGTCACGCCGCTCTTTCAACGACACGATCGCCTCAACGGGAAGCACCAAAGGACAAACCGCACAGCGCTGCAACAGGCCCCGCCGCGACGAGGCCCGCCACTTATCCGTGCCGTGCTCGCACCGCGCGGATCAGGATATTGCGGGGGGTCATGGGCTTGTCGCAAAACTCGCCCACCTCCACCCGGTAGCCCTGCTCTTGCAGGAAGAGGGCGCGATCCAGCACCAGCCAGAGTTCCAGCGGGCGACGAAACAGGTGACGCACCAGCTCCATGCGGGCGACATCGCCATAGCGCGCCTCCCCCTTTGCCAGAAACCCGGCGTAGTCGAGGCCGGCCGGCAACACCAGCCCCTTTCGCTCGGCGGCCCAGCCACAGAAATCCTCGAAGGTGCCGGTCAGCAGACTCTTTTGCATGTTGGGCACCGGCAGATACTCATCCACCCCGCGCACCTGGCGCTGCAGGCAGTCAAAGGCCAGTCGCCAGGCCACCTCCTGCTCGCGCAGGCGGGCGATGCGGGCGCCGCCGGTGACCGTCTCCTGCAGCGGCAACTTCAGATCGCTCTTGGCAAGCTGCAGCACACTGGCCTTGGCCGGGCCGGAAAGCGGGCGGTAGTGGCTGGTGCGGATCAGGTGATAACAGCAGGGGGAGAGGGTCACCCCCTCGGCACCGCGCGCCGCCACCTGTTCAATCAGATGGGTGTGCAGCTCGCCGCAGGCGTGCAGCGCCATGGCGTGATGGGCCGGTACGATCAGCTGGGCGGTCTCATCGGCGAAGGCGTCGGCACAGACAAATGCCATCCGGGCACCGTCGCGAGCGGCCAGCTGGCGCCCCTCTTCGCACAGTGGCGCCTGTAGCTCCAGGCTCAGCACCTCGGCTTGACGGTGCAGGGAGACCAGCCGCCCCAGGTGTCCCTTGCCCGCACACCACTCCAGATAGGGGCCGCGGTGCGCGGGCAGACAAGCGGTGAAGGCTTCAATCTGGGCCTGCTTGCGCCCCGGCATGTACATCGCCATGGTCCGCTCGCACGGGATGGGCTCGGCCGTCAGGGTCGGCAACGCGCTCAGGGCATGCAGCACTGACCCCTGCGGGATCCAGGGGGCCAGCAGCTCGCACAGGGCGGACATGTCGCCATCGAGCCGCTCAATCTCGGCCAGCGACAGGGCATTGAGCCGTTCAGCCAGCGCCGGCGCCGCCTTGGCAAAGGCAAGGTCCAGGTGGTGGTAGGGTTGGTATTGCCACCAGTGCCGGGCTTCGCTCAGCAATCGATCCAGTTGTTGAAAACGTTGAGCCAGCACGCGCGCCCCTGTTATGCCGTCAAAATGGAGGCTCATTCTAGCGATCCCGCATCAAAAAGCACTCTCATCTATGCTGCGCCATCACAGCTGTCCCGCAGTCCTCCTGCGCCAACAGGTCCCGATGATGCCTCCGCTGGTCGGCAGCAAGCCCGCGACCGGGCTTAGCCTGACAAAGAGCGGGGTTTTGTGGTATATTCCGCCCCTTCATTATCTTGGCCTGCCCATCGCGGGCCATTTTACCAACGTGAATGGAACCAAAACATGACCATCAATGCCATCCTGCAAGCGCGCGCGGGCGCCAAGTGTGAACTGTGCGGTGCCGAACAGGCGCTGACTGCCTTCGCGGTCCCCCACTCTCCGGCCAGCGATGATGATCACAGCGTTGCCCTGTGCGACACCTGTCGTGGCCAGCTGGAGCAGCCGGCGACCACAGTGGTCAACCACTGGCGTTGCCTGGGCGACAGCATGTGGAGCCAGGTACCTGCGGTACAGGTCATGGCATGGCGCCAGTTGAAGAACCTCTCCGCTCAAGGCGAGGTCTGGGCCCAGGACATGCTGGACATGATGTACATGGAAGAAGAGACCAAAGCCTGGGCCGAAGCGGGTATGGCCAGCGACGATGACGACAGCGTGCCCACCGTCGACTCCAACGGCGCCGTATTGGTCGAAGGTGACTCGGTGACCCTGATCAAGGATCTGGACGTCAAGGGCGCGGGCTTCACCGCCAAGCGCGGCACCCTGGTGAAGGGCATCCGCCTCACCAACAACCCGCTGCACATCGAAGGCAAGGTCAACGGCGTGCAGATCGTGCTGGTCGCCGCCTACCTGAAAAAGGCCTGATCGCCCTCTGCCCTGCTAGCAAGAGCGCCCCGCTGGGCGCTTTTTTTGTGCCTGCCGATAACACTCCCCCCTGTTCTTGCCGCGAACCGTCGCGATACAAGGCCCTACGCCAGCATGCTGCCTGCTGTTATTTTGAGCGAAAAGTTGGTGTCATCAGCGACCCTGTGGCACTCTGGCGTTTCATGGACTGACCTACCCCCGACACCGCGAGTGTCATCACAGCAAAAAGGAGCACGCCAGATGGCCAAAGTCAGCAAGAAAGAGATCAAGCAGAAGATTGCCGCCCGCCTTGAGAAAATTGCCAAGCACGAGAGCAAGATCAAGAAGCTGAAGAAAGCCCTGAAATAAGGGCTGGCAGGATAAAAAAACCGCCTGATGGCGGTTTTTTTATGGCGGCATCAGTCGCAAGCCACGTTCAATGGCCATGCTTACCATCCCCTGGCCAGTACCAATACCTCCTGCTCCAGCCACCAACCCTGTCCGATCAGATGCATGCGCCCCTTGTCAGCAAATTGCAGTGCCCGCCGGACAGCGTACTAGGTAGCCTTCTCGCCAAGAACTGCCGATGCGTCACTGGCAAACCCGGGACAAACGGCGCAAGCTGGTTGTCATGCATGCCGCCCCGCTGCCGGGCAGGAGCAGGCCGGCGATACCTTCACAGGGGCTTTCATGACGCAACCAACAGCACCGCAACCCGCCTCCTCCTGGCATCTTGCGGATATTCGCGAGCTGACCCGACTGTTCATTCAGGCCCTGCCTGCGACGATACAGCTCACCGAGGCCGTCCATCAGGCGGTATTGAGCGGCATGGGCTTCAAAGGGCGGGAGGAAGGAAAGACGGCGGGGATCACCGGGCTGGTCTACAAGGGGGTATATGGCGCGGCCAGCGCACTGGGCAGCGGTATCCATGCCCTGCTTGCCCGTCTGCCGCCAGCCCCGCCTTTGCAGCAAATTCCCGACACGCCCAGCCGCGCCGCCCTGCTCGCCACCCTCAATGGCGTGATGGGGGACAAGCTGGTCGAGAGTCACAATGCCTTGGCCACCCCCATGACCCTGCGTTATCTCGGCAAGCCCCTGAGCTGGCCGACCCTGCCGGCGCAACTGCCCCCTCGCGGGCGGGTGCTGCTGATGGTGCACGGGCTGTGCATGAACGATCTGCAGTGGCATACCCGGCATCAGGATGCGCCGGTCAATCACGGGGAGATGCTGGCCAAGGCGCTGGGTTACGTCCCCATCTATGTGCGCTACAACTCGGGCCTCTCCATCGTGCAGAACGGTCAAGCACTGGCCCGTCAGCTGGAACAACTGGCGACCCACTGGCCCGGCGGCCTTGGCGAGATCAGCGTGCTGGCCTACAGCATGGGCGGGCTGGTGATCCGCAGCGCCTGTCACAGCGCCGACCTGGCCGCCCAGGCCTGGCCGACTCATCTTAAAAACCTGCTGTTTCTTGGCACACCCCATCATGGCGCACCGCTCGAATCTGCTGGCCACTGGCTGGAGCAACTGCTGCCGGCGACTGCCTACAGCGAGCCGTTCGTCAGGCTGGCACAGCTGCGCAGCGTCGGCATCAAGGATCTGCGCCACGGCAAGGTGATGGACTCCCTCCCAACCCGGAATCCCCCTTCTTCCCCCTTGGCCGATCCTCGTGCCCCCTTGCCCCTGCCCGGCGGAGTCCGCTGTTTTGCCATTGCGGCCACCACGGCGGCCAAACGCAGCGTGTTGGCAGATCGGTTGATTGGTGACGGTCTGGTGCCCCTGCGCAGTGCCCTTGGCCTGCATGACGAGGCACGCCACCAGCTGGCCTTTCTCCCCGCCCATACCATGATTGCCTATCGCACCAGTCACATGGCGCTGCTCGGCAGCCCGCAGGTGGCTCGCCAGCTGCTGCACTGGCTACAGAGCGCTCACCAGGAGCAGATCCCATCTGAGGAGCACGACCCGCAATAGGCCAAAGCGGCCGGTTTGCCCCGATATAAAGTAAAAAACCACCAGCCGGCGGTTTTTTTCATTGTCTGACTGTCACATCAGGCGGGCGCGGCCAAATACCCGGATTGAGCTGCCGGGCTCGGGGGGAATTTCGGCATGCAGGTGCGACGCCATCCCCATATCCTCCCCTTGAAAGAGATCGATGATGCCGCCGTGGGGCCAGTGCAGATCCCGCAGGTAACCGGCAAAAGCCGCGGTGGCGGCGCCGGTGGCAGGATCCTCATACACGCCGCCATAGGCAAAGGGGTTGCGGGTATGAAACAGCTGCTCGCGGGCGGCATACGCCAGCAGAATGGTCACCAGCCCCTCTTGCTGCATCAGGGTCCGTCCCTCGGCCATCTGGTAGTGCATGGCCGCCAGGGCGGCGCGACTGTTGAGCGCCAGCACCAGATGATCGGCGCCGCCATGAATGAGGGCCGGTGGAATGCGGGGATCCAGGTCTGCCTGGGTATAACCAAACAGCGCCAGCGCGGCGCTCACCAGTTCGGCAGGGGCTGGCTTGCTGCGAGTGGGGGGCGATTGCAGCGCAGCCTGCCACTCCCCTTCCCCATCCAGCCAGCTCGAGACCGAGATGGTGGCCTGATTGAGTTGCAGCTGATACTCACCGGCGCCAACCCGACGTGCCAGCGCCACCCCGAGGGCAATGGTGGCGTGCCCACAAAACGGCACCTCGGCGGCAGGAGAGAAGTAGCGAACCCGCCACTGCCGCGGGCCGGCCTGCTCATCCACCGGCGTTGCGGACGTGGGCAAGGGCGCGGCGAACGCGGTCTCCGAAAAGCCCACTTCGGCGGCGATGCGCTGCATCTCCTCGACACCAGGCAGCTGCGGCCCCAGCCAGACACCGGCCGGATTGCCGCCCTTGGCACCGGTGGAGAAGGCGGCAATGCGCACCAACTCGGGTTCCCACTCACGCTCTGTCATCGCTCGCTCCTGACTGTCGCCGACATGATTGGCCTGTACTTGCCGCAGGCCGCTTTCCATAAGATAGCGAGCCCGCCGCGGCCGGTAAATTAAATGGTGCGCGGGTGCCGCTTGGGCGCCGCAGATCCGGACGGCAGCAGCTACGTTTGATGCGTGTCTGTATAAGGTCCTGTTGTGGAGCACCCTATGTATTCTTACACCCTCACCTTCAAGGAGGAGGTCGACAAGCTGACCGCCCCCGAACATGAGATCAGCCTGCACACTCCCACCCAGGCCGGTGATTTCATCATCCTCTCCGATGGCAGCCGTCATCAGGTGATGTTTGTCACCCACCGCGCCCACTACAGCAGCCTCTACCTCGACAAGGGAGTTCGAGTACCGCAGGGCTAGCGAAGTCGTCAGCCGTTGCAGATAACCGTTGCAGACAACAAAAGCGCGGCTCTTGGCCGCGCGTTGAACGTTCCGGGTAGATCAAGGGATATCAGAGCACCTTGATCACCGGCTGGTGCATGATGGCAACTTCGTTCTGATAGACCACCAGCTCACCCGGCGGCATGCCCCGCTCACCCAACACGGTCACGGCGCACTCGTAGCGGTAAGGGCCGCTGGTGAATAGATAGGTGTGGTTGCCTCCCGTCCCCTCCACCCTGACGGAGCCATTGCTGAGCACCAGGTCCGGCTTGTCGCTGAGCGCCTTGCCCTTGGCCCAGGAGGCATAGCGATAACGGCCGTCACCCAGCTCGTCGATGCGAATGGTAAATTTCTCGGTCTGCCACATCAGCTCGGGGCGCTGGTACTCCCGCAGACCGGGATAAAGATCGCTTTTCTGTTTGGCGACAAGCTCGGCCTTGCGTTTTGCAGCCTGCGCAGTCTGATGATTGATGCCGATCACCTTGCCATCAAAATCCAGCCACACCTCGCCACTGCCCAGCATGATGCCGCGCCAGCCCATGGTCTGCCAATCTTGCCCGACCCGGGAGCTGGCAATGCTGTTTAAAAGGGCGTCATCAAATACCTCGTCGAAGCGGGCCACCATCTCGGACGGATTCTTGATGACCGGGATGGGATACTCCTGCTTGAAGGGGTATTTGAACTGATGGGCAAGAGCCTGTGGATCCCGCGCCTTGGCGGCATCGATCACCTTCTGTACCAGAGGGCGATACTCGGCGCTGAGCTGCGGCTCCTCGGCATAAGCTGGCGCCATGGTCAGCAGCCAGCCGAGCAGCGACACCAGCACAAGCAACGCCCCGCTGTGCACACGCCTTGACGACCGAGCGACGTTCAAGTAACCCTGCCACTGCATCTTGCTCATGCCACCCCCTCAATCAGCTTGGCCATCATATATTCATCGACATATGCACCATCGACCCTCATCGTATTGCGTTTGATGCCTTCCACCTCAAATCCGCAGGCGCGGTATAGCGCACAAGCCCGGGCATTGTGACACATGACGCTCAACTCCATACGGGTAAAGCCATGCGCCCTGGCCCACGCCTCCAGCGCAGACATCATTTTTTTGCCAAAGCCCTGTCCAGTTGCAGAGAGTTGAATACCGATAACGCAATACAGTACATGTTTGTTGCGATTTGCCGGTTGACCGATGCCGACAATAAAACCAGCAATCTCGTCATGCTCCGACAGTACCAGCATGACTTTGTTGTCTGCATCGACAAACGAGGCCAATATTTGAGCTTGCTCGATCTCTGTCGTGGTGCGCTCACCCGGCTCATAGAGCATAAAAGTTGTTTCATTGTCGAGTCTGTTCATCAAGGCCAGTAGGTTATCTGCATCCGATTCCCGGACCTGTCTCACTTCCATCTATTTTCCCCTCCATGAGACTTTGTTTTTCCCGTTCAAATACGGCTACTGATCACGCAGGGTCCGGCAACCAATATTCATAGAAATCTGTCTCGCATGCTTGGGGTTGGGCCCCAAATATTGCCACCCGCAGCGCAGATAGAAACGCAGCGCCCGCGGGTTGAGACGGCTGACCGACAACACCACTCGCCGGCAGCCAGCATGCCGCAAGGTGCGACCGATATATTGCAGCAGCAGATCGGCCATGCCTTGACCACGCGCCTGTGGCGTCAAATAGATCAGGTATATGTAGCCGGTTTCCGGTTCGGCTGAGACAGTGCAAAACTCCAGCTGCCCCACTATCTCGTCCCCCTGCCAGACATGCAGATAATGCCACTCCTGGCTGGTCAGCCTCGTCGCCATCCGCTCCCGATAGCCCGCCAGAAACTCGTCAAATCCCTCGTTGTGGTGGAAGCTGCAAACATAGGCGTCCCGACGGGCTGCCACGCAAAACTCATAGTCACGCGCCAGGTTTATTTTTTTGAATTCGAGGTGCATGCGCCATCCTGTTTCATTGGGCAGACAGGCTATGGGTCCAGACAGATATAAACAGTGAGCAATGGCATCAGTCGAATGACTCTTCAGCCTCTCTGATAGTGGAGGAGATCAGCTGTTCGAAGATTTCCATTTGTCCGGCAGGAATAAGCTGAGATTGCATCAATCTACGTTTTTCCGGACCAAAACACCGTTCGGCCACCCAGCCAATCAAATAAACCAGTGAGAGGCAGCCGCCTGCCGTTGCAATATTTCCTTGCACGACCAGAGGAGCGTCCTGAACATCACCCCCCATCTCCAGCAACTGGGCTTTGGCTGCAGGGTTGGTTGTTAATTTCTTTCCCTGCAGCAAGCCCAGCTCATGCAATATGAATGAACCAGCACAAATTGAGCCAATCAGCTGGCGCTGCGGATCCAGCCGCAATGCGGACATGAACTCGTGGTCTTGCAGCGCAGCAGGGATACCACGCTGCCCGCTGGTGATCAGCACCACATCCTGATCCTGTGCTTCCGCCACATCTCCATCCGTCTTTACGTTGATACCCAGTGCAGAGCCATGCTCAGGCTTGGTTCCCAGTATTTTCACCGACCAGCTCTCTTTGCTTCTCCCAAGCAGGTCATACATCAAGAAAAAATCCACATCGGTGAAATCATCAAATAAAACAATACCAACCTTGTACATGGCTACCCCGTCCTCCTGTGCAGATAATCAAATGGATATGTAATGCGCCGCATGAAATATCACGTCATGTCGCCTTGAGATGCTTTTTCACCTTCTTCAACGCCATCTTGCGCTTTAGCGGCGAGAGATAATCGATAAACACCTTGCCCTGCAGGTGATCGATCTCATGCTGCATCACGATGGCCAGAAAATCGCTGCTCTTTACCGTGATAGGCACACCATGGCGATCCAGTGCCGACACCACCACCGAGCCGTAACGCTCAACATCGGCATAATAATCCGGCACGGACAGACACCCCTCTTGCCCAAACGCCGGTTCAGTGCCGCTTGTCACTTGCGGATTGATCAACACCAGCGGCTGATCCCGTTTTTCTGACAGGTCGATGATGACGATGGCCTCCTTGCGCCCCACTTGCGTGGCCGCCAGACCAATACCATTGTCGGTGGCATAGAGGGTCTCCAACATGTCATCAATCAGGCCTTGCACGGCCGCAATATCCTCAACCTGCTCGGCGTTGATGCTCAATCGGGGATCAGGAACCGTTAAAATCTCCAGCCTTGCCATGAGGGCTCTCCGTCAACCATTAGTAACGACGACTCTTCCCTCGTCACCGGCCAGGACAAGGAGATGAACGCCGGCTCTTCCGCTACCACCTGACAACCGAGGCGCCGATAAAATTCTATTGCCCTCTGATTGGCGCTAAAGCTCGACAGGGTCACCCGGAGTCTCCCCTCAGATGCTGCCTCGCGATGCAGCCGCGCCATGACGGCCGAACCAAGCTGCCGACCCTGATAACGGGGGAAGATAATCAACAGATGAATGTGCAGCGCATCGTCGTATGGCTTGCAGCAGAGCAGACCGACTCTCTCCCCCTCTGCCAGGATCCACGAGAACCAGTGCGGCTGATATTCGCTGGTCAACCGCTCGCGCTGAAAGTCGTCATCCCAGCCAAACACCGCCTCGACATAGGGAAAGATCCCCTCCTTGACGGCCGCAAAGCGCTGTTCAAACTCACTTGTCGCTATCTCCGCCAGTTCGATCTCCATTCCCTCTCCTCGGCTCAACCATCTTGGCGGCCTGATGACCACCTCTCGTCAGACCGTCCACCCGCCATGGCGGTCATGTCGCTCGGCCCCAACATTGATTTTCATTTGGGTATCTTACCGGACAATCTGGAGATGAAAAGACGGCAGGCATAAACAGGCGGGATAAGGGCAATAAGCCCCCGTTCAACCTCTCGGTAGAGGATGCAGAGACGCAGACCAGAGATTCCCCATGATGGGATGGGATGGGATGGGATGGGATAGCGTCCGGGGCGGCACCAGACATGGGTAGAAATCGGGCCAACCGTGGGCCCGATGGGTTTAAGGGAGGCTCACCTCCTTCATAAAAATCAGCCGCAGCGGCTCTGCCAGCAGAACCTCCGCCTCGGCGGCAAAGGCCTGGAAATAGTCCGTCTGGCAGTGGCTGTCCAGCGCGGCCTGATTGATGAACGCCTCGCGCATGTAGAAGGTGCCCGGCTCGTCCTGCAATTCAAACAGCACGTAATCCAGGTTGCCCGGCTCGCGCCGCGTCGGCGCAATGAGCTTTAGCAGCTCGCGGCGCAGTGGCTCTCTCATGCCGGCGCGGGCTTTCAACACGGCGATGGACACCCGTTTCTCTTCACTCATCTTGGTCTGCTCCATGTTCTCAAGGGTAAGCAAAGGGGCCCCAATCCGGGCGCTGCCTTTGCGTCGAGCTGCAGTGTAAGAGGAGCGGCCAGGCGGGATATAGCCGGGCAGGATGGACACTCTGTTCAAGCCACTGAACGAGTCAGCGCCTAGAGCGCCTCTATCTTCACCTTGATAAGCCCGGCGCGAGGATTGCCGATGGCGCTGAAGGCCGCTTTGGAGAGATCGATGATGCGCCCGCGCGGGAAATTTCCCCTGTCGTTGACCCTGACTACCACGCTCTTGCCGTTGGCGAGGTTGGTGACCCGTACCATGGCGCCGAAGGGCAACTCCATGTGGGCGGCGGTGTTGGCGTGGCGCTGATAAGGCTCGCCACTGGCGGTGCGCTTGTTGTGGTAGCGATCGGCGTAGTAGGAGGCAAGCCCCGTCTCGCTATAGCCGCGCCAGCTGCCGCCGTGGCTCTCGTCATAGCGGCTGCTGCAGGCCGCCAGCAGCACGGTGAGCGACAGCAGCAGCCCCTTTCGCAAAAATTGCCCCTTTTCAACCATGTGCCTTGTCCTTGCTCCCCTGCGGGGTTGTCGATGCCAATGAAGCGCTAGCGGGCATGAGCGAACCGGCGTGGTGCCGGCCAGCCATGGCCGCGCCGCTACTTTGCCACAGTTTCCAAACAAAACGGGAGGCCAAGCCTCCCGTTTTCATACCTCGTCCGTCAGCCTCTGTCAGGCGATGAGCTTGTCGTCGGCGAAGCCAAAGCCGCGCAGACCCACCACATGCACATGCTCGTGCTTGCCCTGCACCTTGCGGATGAGCTTGTAGGTGGTGCCCTTCTCGGGGCTGATGTTCTCGGGCGCCGCGATAAGCAGCTGCATATCCTGCCGCTCGCACAGCTCGAACAGGGTGGCGATGGATTTGCCATCCAGACGGGCTGCTTCGTCGAGGAAGAGCAGGCGGCAGGGGGCGATATCCTTGCCGCGCAGACGGCGAGACTCCTCCTCCCAGCTGATCAGCACCATCAGCAGGATGGCCTGACCGGTACCGATCGCCTCGCCGGTGGAGAGCGCACCGCTCTCGGCACGCAGCCAACCATCGGCGCCGCGCTGCACCTCGATCTCCAGCTCCAGGTAGTTGCGATAGTCGAGCAGCACATCGCCCATCACCTGATAGCTGCGATCTCCCTGCTCTACTTGCGGATTGAGGCGCTGGAACAGCTTGGCCATCGCCTCGGAGAAGCTGAGCTCCTTGTCGGCGAACAGATCGTTGTGCATGGCAGTTTGGTCGGCCAGCGCCGTCAGCAGACGGGTGTGGGCCTCGCGGATATTGACGTTGAGGCGCACCCCGCGCACCAGACCGAAGGCGATATTCTGCAAGCCCTGGTTGAGCACCCGGATGCGGTTCTGCTCGCGGCGAATGATGTTGGTGATCTTGGCCGCCACCTCATGGGAGGAGAGCGACAGATGGGTTTCCCGCTGCTTGAGCTCGTCGGCCAGACGGGCCAGCTCGATCTCCATCTCTTCGATCGCCTCGACCGGATCATCGGAGCGGATGATGTCGTTGCGGATGCGATCCTTGAGGTAACGGTAGACCTGCACGTAGAAGGCCACCTTCTGCTCGGTGCTGCGGTTGCCCTCGGATAGACGCAGCGCATCGCGCAGGGCCTCGTCGTGGGCCACCGCCACCCGCAGGGCACCGAGGGCCTTGTCCGACATGGAGCGCAGCTCGTCGCTGTCGAGGTACGCCAGCTCGCGCTTATTTAAACGCTTCTCGACGTCGGTCTCCCGCGCCAGTCGCACCACCCGCGACCAGCTCGCCTTGTGACCCACCAGGGATTTACGGGCGCCGTAGTAATCCTTGCCTTCCAGCTTGAGACGACCGCCGAGGGATTCGATCTCGCGCTTGGTGACCTGCAACTGGGCCTCGGCACTGGTACGACGGGAACGGGTGCGGATCAGCAGCTCTTCGATCTCTTTCTTGTGAGCGCGCGCCTTCTCTTCCATGTCGTCAGAGAGGGTCAGCCCCATGGCTGCCAGCTCCTGCTCGAACTCGGTCAGGGTCTGGCGCTTGGCCTCGACGCTGGAGTTGAGGGCGGTGCGCAGCTGCAACGCCTCGGTGTGGCGCTGGGCAATCTGCTTGTGCTGCTCGCCAGCGGTGCGGGCCGCCAGCTCGGCCGCTTTCAGCTTCTCTTTGAGCCGCTCGCTCATCTCGGACGCCTTGCCCAGCAGGTCTTGCGCATCCTGATAGGCAAAGTGCGGCAGACGGGCCACCAGCTGATCGAGGGCGTAGCAACGGCGCTTCTGCTCGGCCAGCAGGTCGCTCACCTCATCGTAAGCTGCCTGCAGCGCGGCCAGATCCTGCGGATCCTGACGCAGCACCTGCACCATGGTTTCCAGTTTTTCCAGCGCCTTGCCGTGTTTGGCGATAAAGGCTTCGGCTGTTTTAAGGGCCTCCACGTCGGCGTGAGCCGCCTCGAGGCGGGCCGCCAGGTCTACCTCGGCAAACAGGTGAGCAAAGGGCAGCATCCCCTGCACCAGCTGGATATGGCGGGTCAGCTGGGCGGCGGCCGCTTTGGCATCCGCCAGCTGCTTGTCACACTCGCTGATGGTTCCTTGCAGCGCGCGCAGTTCGGCCTGTTTGGCCTGCACTTCGGCTTCGGGGTCGGGGCGGAAGGCGATATCCAGATGCTGGCCGATAAAATCGCGGAAGTGGCCGTAGAGACGGTGGTACTTCTGCTGCTCGAAGGCGGCCTTGGCGTAACCCTCGATGAGACCCTCGCGCTCAAGGTCGAGCTGCTCGATCCGTTTTTCCCGGGCGGCGCGACCAAACAGCGGCAGCTCAGGGTAGCGGGAGAAGCGCACCTGACGCTTGCTGGTGCGCACCAGCACGGCATCCCCCAGCTCGTCCGCCTCCACCAAATCCTCGTCAAAGGAGTCGGGGTTGCCCTGGATGAGGTAGATATCCTCCGGGCAATCTTCCAGCTTTTTCAGCCGCTCGATGGCGCCTTCAAGGTCAAGCACCACCAGGGCGCTGCGAGCCGGGCCGTAGAGCGCGGAGTAGTAAGGGGCATCGTCGATGGAGATATCGTCATAGACATCGGAGAGCAGCACGCCCCCCACCTGCTCGGCGATGCGGGCAAGACGCGGATCCGCCTCGCCGGCCCCCAACTGCAGGTTGCGAATTTGCAGCTCCAGCGCCTGTTTCTGCGCCGCGATGCGGTTGCTCTCCTGCTCGAACTCCCGCTCCTTGTCGAGCACGGTCTGCATGCCGGCGGAGAGCGCCTCCGCGCTCGCGAGGGGCAGGCCGCTCTGCTCGCGCAGCTGTTCGAGCTTCTCGAAGGATTTCAACCAGCGCGGCGCCAGCTTGGTGAGCTCCGCGATATCGCGACCCAGCTGGGTGCCCTGATGCTCGAGGCTGGCGCGGCGCTGGTTCACCTCCGCCTGCTGCTCGGAGAGCTCCTCCTGGCGGGTACGCTGGGCTTCGAGGAAGATCTCCAGCTCGTCCTGGCTTGCGATCAGCTGGCCAGAAGCCTGCTGCAGCTCGTCACGCAAGCGCAGCAGCGCCTGCTGGCTTTCGCTCTCTTTCTCGAGGCGAGCCAGCGCGGCGCGCAGCCCCTGCCCCTGGGCGATGCGGGCCTTGTCTTCAATGTGACGCTTGAGCAGCGCCTGCGCGGTAGGCCAGGCGGCCTCGCGCACTGTCTCGGGGGCGATGCTGAGCAGCAGCGCCAGCGCCGCTTCGTGCTCGGCCACCGCCGCCTTGGCCAGCGCCAGCTGCTGCTCGGCCCCCAGCACCCGGCTGGTGAGGCTCTGCTCGGCGGCGCGGAACTGGTGCAGGGTGTCGCTCGCCTGTTCGGCGGTCAGCCCCGGCTGCTCGCACTGCTCGCGGGCAGTTTCCAGCGCCTGCACCGCCTGACGGTACTGGATGGCGCGGGTCTGCTGGATATCCAGCGCCTGCTGGTAGTCGGCCAGCTGGGTCTTGAGGCTGTCGACTTCTGCCTGCGCCAGCTCCTTGCGCTCTTCCACCTCCAGCAGCTGGCCATGGATCTCCTCCACGATCGCCTGCTGCTGCTCCAGCTTGTCCATCAGCTCAGCCAGATCGGCGCGGTACATCTCGATCTTCTTCTGCAAGGAAACCGCTGCCATCACCTTGGCCAGGTGCTCGGCGGCCGATTCCAGCTCGTCGGTCAGCAGTTTCTCGCGGTTGGTGAGCTGCTCCACCTCGTCGGCCAGATAGATGGCGCGCTGCTTCTCCTCGGCCAGCAGGCGACGCTTGCCTGCCAGCTCCTGCCGGGCTTTGAGAGCCAGCTCGGAGAGGCGATTCTTCTCGGCGGCGTTGCGCACATAGTCGGCCGCCACATAGTGGGTGGTCTCGGTAATGAGGTTCTTGAACAGATCCCGCTGACCTTGCGTCTCCTTGATCGCCTCCAGCGTGCGGCGGTTCTCGTAGATGGCCGCCTCCATGTCCTGGAACGCCTTGCGCACGCCGGAGTTTTCCGGCAGCAGGTATTCACGCAAGGAGCGGCTGATGGACGAAGAGATGCCGCCGTAGAGGGAGGCTTCGATCAGACGATAGAACTTGCCGCGATCCTTTTGATCACGCAGCTTCTTCGGGGTGATGCCGAACTCGAACATGAAGTTGTGATAGTCGGTCACCGTATTGAACTTGGCGACTTTCAGCGCCCCCAGCTCGGCGGCGGCCCCTTTCAGATCGGCGAAGGCACGTACCCGCCCCTTGCCATCATCGAGCTTCTCCAGCAGCAGATCGGTGGGTTGCAACTGCTCCGGCACATCCACCAGCGCGAACGGGGTGATGTTGACCTTGTTGTCGCGGTTGGCCACCTGCTCCAGGTGAACGCCGACCCAGATCCGCTGCTCGCGGCTGTTCATCACTTCCAGCAGCGAATAGCAGTGGCCGCGCTGCAGCTTGCCGTAGAGCCCCTTGTCGCGGGACGCGCTGCTGGAGCCCGCTTCCGTGGTGTTACGGAAATGGAGCAGGGACTGGTCGGGAATGAGCGCCGCGATAAAGGCCGCCATGGTGGTGGACTTGCCCGCGCCGTTGCCGCCGGACAGGGTAGTGACCAGCTGGTCGAGATCGAAGGTGCGGGCGAAGAAGCCGTTCCAGTTGACCATGGTCAGGGATTTGAATTTGCCTCTCACGACTTTGCCTCCATCTGGGCCTTGGATTTAACGCTGCAGGTCATCTTCCACCTCCAGTTCAAGCTGCTCTTCATCGAGATCCGCCTCGATATCCTCAAACAGCGAGTCGCTGCTCGGCATCTCGTCGTCGTGGAAGATGGCCTCGCCCTCTTGGATCATCCGCAGCTGGACGGCACGCGGATCCTCATCGGAGCGCACATCGGCGGCAAAGCGGAACACGGATTCGTTGACCCGGAATTTGTCGCTGTTGCCAAGGGCCGTGATCATGCCAAGGCGCCGCAGCCGGCGCATGGAGGTACGGATCTTCTCGAGCAGCTTCTTTTTGTCGAGATCGGTGCCGCCGGAGCGGCTGTTGACCATCCGCAGCAGCTGCTTCTCGTCGGCCAGGCTCAACACCTCTTCTTGCAGTTCGCCCATGGCGAACACCCCTTCCGAGGCTAGCCGGTCCGGGCTCAGATAGAGGTAGCAGAGTACCTTGCCCACCAGCATGTCGAGCTCGGAGAGGACGGTGGTGCCGATGTCGGCGCTCGGGCGCGGGCGCAGATAGAAGAAACCTTCCGGCGCCTTGATCAGTTCAACCTGATAGCGGCCGTAGAAGATCTCCAGCTCCTGGTGGTACTCCACCAGCGCCGAGTGCTGTTCGAACTCGTCGGCACTGATGTGGCGACCGGAGCGCAAGGCGGTGTCGATACGCGGAAACAAGGGGTTGGCAATCGCCTCTGCGAGCCGCAGTGGCAAGGGAAACTCAGTATTGATCAATGACATAGGCCTGAACCTTGGATCCAGCTTGGTTAATGGGTTTCCATGCGGGCTGACGATGCAGCTGGTGCTCGCCGCTGGCATGGCCCAGGCGCACGGCCTGGTCGATCAGAAGACGCGCCACGTCGAAGTGGGCATGGGCCGGGTAGTCCAGCAGGTATTCGCGCAGCACATCGGCGAGATCCAGCTGCTGGCCCTGCTCCGGGTAGCGGGCCAGGTAGCGCTCGATGCGCTCGGCCAGCTCCTGGTTGATGTCCACCATCTCCATGTACTCCATCTCGAGGGGCACCTCGCCGGTCACCTCCTCGTCATGGATGGCGATGGTCTCGTCGCGCAGCTCCAGCAGACGCGGCTCTTCGGCCACCCGCAGCAACCAGTTGTGCTGCTCGAAATTGCGGATGGAGTCGCGCAGCCGCTGGCTGAAGGCGCGGTTCTTGTCCATGTCGATGGCGTTGCGGATGAACTTGTGGACGTGCCTGTCATAGCGGGCCCACAGCTCGATGCATTGCTGGCCCCAGCTGGTGATGACGTCCAGCCGCCCCTGCAGGGCGTGAGTCAGCTCCTCGACGTGGAACAGATCCTCGCGCCCCTGCGCCGCTTCCTGGATGTTCAGCAGGCCCGCCTGCAGGCGGTGGCCGGCGGCGTCCAGGGTATCTTGCAGCTCGCGCAGGGTCTGGCCGGTCTCGTGCAGCAGTTTTTCGCAGCTGTGGATGGCATCGACCCAGTTCTGGGTCAGCAGGGCCGCAATTTCGTTTTTGACCTGATTCTGCTGCTCGTCCATGGCGCGCTGGGTGAGATCGATGCGCCCCAGCGTCTCTTCCAGCGAGAAGGTGAGCCGTGGCAGCACCTCGGCATCCCACTGCTCGCGGGTATTGGTCTCGAGCGCCGCCTTGCGGGCGGTGTCGAGCTCGGCCGCCAGGTGTTCCAGCAGGATGGAGAGCTTGATGGAGTCAACCTGGCGCTGATCCATGAAGAAATCGACGATGCTCATGCCAAGGCGCGACAGGCGATAGAGGCTCTCCCCCGCCACCATGTCGGTGTTGAAGCGCGACAGCAGCTGCTGGCGAATGAGATCGTTGATGGCGTTGTTGGCGCGACCGGTGAGGGTCTCGTCCATCTGGCCGAAGGCGTTGCTGACGTAGCCAAAGGCATCGTGCAGCGCCGCTTCCGACAGATCCGATTCATCTTCGGACAGCGTCTTGATTGCAATCAGAAAGGCCAGCCGATCGGTGGGCAGGTTCAACGCCAACCCCTCCTGCCTGACCCATCCCACCATTTCGGGCAGGGTACGGGATGTACTCATCATGATGTTGTCATCTCGTTGTTGTATTGGGCGCAAAGCCTTGCGCGCGGCTACATCCGGTAGCATCAAAAAAGGGGGCCTCAGCCGGTGGTTTTTTGCGCCATCACGTGGATATAGCGCCCCAGGGAGATAAACGGCTCCTGCCGGCAATATTGCAGCTCCATGGCCAGCAGATCATCGAACTTTTCCCGCTGATCCTGCTTGTGGCGCATGTAGTCGTGGATCACCCGCACCCCGGTCTTGCCGATGATCTTGAGCCCGCCCCGGCCAATCCAGTCGTAGACCTGCTCCGGCAGTTGGGGATTGGTGGGGGTCAGCGCAGTCTGGCGCTTCTTGTTGAGCCCCTGGCGCACGTAGTCAAAATTGCCCACCACCAGGCTCTGGAACAGCAGACCGTGACGGTTGTAAAAAAGCAGCGACAGTATGCCCCCGGCATTGACGAAAGGGAACAGACCGAGCAAGGTCTGGCGCGGCTCGGCGAGCCACTCCAGCACCGCGTGACAGAGCACCAGATCGAAGGTGCCGGTCACGTGTGCTTTAAGATCCTGAATGGGGCAATGGATGAGACGAATTCTGTCTTCCAGCCCCTTCTCGGCGATCTGGCTGCGTGCCAGTGCCAGCATTTCCGCCGACAGATCGCACAGCTCCACCTGATGGCCCATGGCCGCCAGCTTCTGGGCGAAATAGCCAAAACCGCCGCCCGCATCCAGGATGCGCAGCGGCCGGTTGCCAAGGCGGGCCAGGCAGGCTTCGATGTCGCTCCACACCACTGTAGTGCGGATGCGCCCCTTGGTGGAGTCGTAGATGTTGCGGGCGAACTTGTCGGCGCGCCCGTCAAAACTCTGATCTTGCTTCAAGACGAACTCAACTCTGTGGCCACGGGAAACGGGCCTGACGAAAAAGAGGGTATTCTGTCACATCCCGAATTTGCTGAAAACTCAAGGCGCAGCTCCCTCCCCCTGGTGATGGAAAAAAACATCGTTTGGCGCCCACTTTGCCCTCGTTTCGCGCTTTTCGGGGTTGTGCGGGCAGACACTGCACAACCTGTGTGCCTTGATGGCGCCATGCAACCTTGGGAAGAGGCGCCTATACAAGGGCGCCAAAATCCTTAATAATTTTTTAATGCATTGTTATATAAGGAATAACAAGTGGACGCCCTGTTTGACCTCAAAAAGTGGCTGGGCCAGCTGCTGATGCCGCTCCCCTTCTCCCTCAGCCTGCTGCTGCTGGCGCTATTGCTGCTCTGGTTCACCCGTTTCCAAAAGACCGGCAAGCTGCTGGCCACCCTCTCGCTGCTGCTGGTCACCCTGATGGGGATGCGCCCGGTAAGCTACGAGCTGGCCCGCGGGCTGGAGCAGACCTTCCCGCCCTTTGAGACAAGCCAGCATCCCGACATCGAGGCCATCGTGGTGCTCGGCAACGGTCATGTCAGCGATCCGGCGATCCCTGAGCGATCCTGGCAAAACAATATTGCGCTGGCCCGCACCCTCGAGGGGGTACGGCTGGCCCAGGCTTACCCGCAGGCGGAGCTCATCTTTTCAGGCTATGTGTCGGGGGATCCCCTGTCGAACGCCGAAGTCAATGCCCGCATGGCGGTGAGCCTCGGCATTCCCCGCTCGCGGATGACGTTGTTTGAAAACAACAAAGACACCCACGACGAGGCGGTCAGCATCAGCGCCCACCTCAAGGGCAAGCGGGTGGCGCTGGTGAGCTCGGCAACCCATCTGCCACGGGCCATGGCGCTCTATCAGGGTCAGGGACTGAACGCCGTGCCCGCCCCCACCGACTACACCGCCAAGCAGAGTCAGGTGGCCCAGCCCCTCTACAGCTACCTGCCAAAAGGGCGCTATCTGATGTATTCCGAGGCTGCCATTCACGAATGGATTGGGGTATGGTGGGCCCGTTTGCGGGGGCAGGTTAACGATTGAGCAATCGAGCCTTTCATTCCTGATTTGGATCAGGAAAGCGAAAAAAAATTACGTCATTTGCCGCCGGGTCAGCTATCTTGGGCTCGGTTCAATTCATATAATGTCGCGCAATCAAATGCCTAGGAGATATACAAGATGAGACAGCACCTGGTAATGGGTAACTGGAAACTGAACGGCACCAAAGCTTCCGTCGAAGCTCTGATCAAAGGACTGACCCCGGCTGCTGCCGCTCATCCTTCTGTGCAAGTCGCCGTCTGCCCGCCGGTTATCTTTTTGGGTCTGGTTGAGCAACTGACCGCTGGCAGCAAGATTGCCTACGGTGCCCAGAACGCCGACGTTCACGAGTCCGGCGCCTTCACCGGCGAGAACGCTCCGTCCATGCTCAAAGCCTTCGGTTGCACCTACTCCCTGGTCGGCCACAGCGAGCGTCGTACCCTGCACGCAGAGACTGACGACGTGGTTGCTGCCAAGTACGAAGCCATCCAGAAAGGCGGCCTGATCCCCGTGCTGTGCATCGGTGAGACTCTGGCTCAGTTCGAAGCCGGCACCACCAACTCCGTGGTCGAAACCCAGCTCAAAGCCGTGATCGACCGTTGCGGTATCGCCTCCTTCAACAACGCCGTCGTGGCTTACGAGCCGGTATGGGCCATCGGTACCGGCAAGACTGCCACCCCGGAAATCGCTCAGGCCGTTCACGCTCACATCCGTCAGTACCTGGCCGGCTTCGACGCCGCCGTGGCTGCCAAGGTACAGATCCTGTACGGTGGTTCTGTCACCGGTGCCACCGCTGCCGACCTGTTCGGTCAGCCGGACATCGACGGTGGCCTGGTGGGTGGTGCGTCCCTGAAAGTGGACGACTTCTCCCAGATCATCGCTGGCGCGGCCAAGTAATCGGCTGCCATGGAGGGGGCGCTTGCCCCCTCCTGCATATCGCTTTTCCTATGGCAGCCGCCGCACCCCATAGGAAAGCCGATATAGTAAAAGTGGCTTGTCTCATTCAACCATTTCGTATTCGACAACTCAGATCCAGAGGCACTCATGACCAAACAAATCAAACGTATTGGTGTTTTGACCAGTGGTGGTGACGCACCGGGTATGAACGCAGCCATCCGCGCCGTGGTGCGCGCCGGTCTGCATCATGGCCTGGAAGTCTACGGCATCTATGATGGCTACCTCGGTCTGCACCAGGACCGTATCGTCAAGCTGGAGCGTCACAGCGTCTCCGACGTGGTCAACCGTGGTGGTACCTTCCTCGGCTCCGCCCGTTTCCCCGCCTTCAAAGATCCGAAAGTGCGCGCCGAAGCGATCGAAAATCTGAAAAAGCACGGTATCGACGCCCTGGTGGTGATCGGTGGTGACGGCTCCTACATGGGTGCCAAGAAGCTGACCGAAGAGGGCTTCCCCTGCATCGGTCTGCCGGGCACCATCGACAACGACATCGCCGGTACCGACTTCACCATCGGCTTTGATACCGCGCTGAACGTGGTGGTAGACGCCATCGACCGTCTGCGCGACACCTGCAGCTCCCACCATCGCATCTCCGTGGTCGAGATCATGGGCCGTCACTGCGGTGATCTGGCCATGTCCGCCGCCGTTGCCGGCGGTGCCGAGTACGTGATCGTGCCGGAAGTGGCGTTCGACAAGGACAAGCTGCTGCAACAGATCAAGGAAGGCGAAGCCAAGGGCAAGAAGCACGCCATCATCACCATCTGTGAGCACGTCACCGACGTGAACGCCCTGGCCAAGGACATCGAAGCCCTGACCAGCCGCGAAACCCGCGCCACCATCCTGGGCCACATCCAGCGTGGCGGTACCCCCACCGCGCGTGACCGCATCATGTCCAGCCGTATGGGCGCCTACGCCGTTGAGCAGCTGCTGGCCGGTCACGGTGGCCGCTGCGTCGGCATCCAGCGCAACGAGATGGTGCACCACGACATCATCGACTGCATCGAGAACCTCAAGCGCCCCTTCGATCAGGAGCTCTACGATCTCTCCACCACCCTGTTCTAAGCCCCGCTTTCAGGTTGCTGTGACAAAAGCCCTCCACTGGAGGGCTTTTTCATTGGACCTTTCTCGCCACACCCGGGGCCATGACGCCATCTCGTTGCAGTCATCCCAGCGCCCCTCGCAGCGCTTCCTCTGTTTATCGCCTGCCCGCCCCCTTCTTCGGGCCACTTGACCCGTTAACCGGCTCAACCCGACATTACGTCGGTTAAGGGCTGAAACAACGCGGTACACGGCTCTCTGCAGTCCGGCTTCTGCCGAGAACAGCACCACCTCTCTGCACACTCTTCTTGCTCTGTCTTCTTGCTCTGTCTTCTTGCTCTGTCTTCTTGCTCTGTCTTCTTGCTCTGTCTTCTTGCTCTGTCTTTTGCTCTGTCCCTTGGCGTTGCCGACAGCAGGCGCCCCATCGGGCCGCCAATATGCTGGAAAAGATCCTAACAGAGACGAAAGTTGGCCGACAGAACACCATCAGCGAAGGGAATTTTGTAAAAAGACAGGAAGAAACATGTCAGAAGGTGGCGTCACGACAGGGAAAAACCGTTCGACTGCGACAAAAACATGTTGGAGACGGAAAATGGCGCTGACAGCAGCCCAAACCATGACGGGATCATCACTCCCCCCCTAAAAATCGTCTTTTTTTGCCGACATAATTTTAAAAAAACAAAAAAGCCTCATATAAACCCCCTCGTTGATATCGCAACATAATGAACTAATACATTGTTTTAATTGAAATAACCAAATAGATCACTTCTCTTCACCGCATGACATGACCATCAAGACGATAAAATGAGCTTAAAAATGCAAAAATGAAGCTTTCGATACGCACAAGCCACATTCACACCTATAAATGCAATTTACTATTGTTTTACCGCACAATTGTGGTATCTTGGTTCCATCAACAGTCAGCCAAGGGAGACAAAAATATGAAAGAGTTTGTGGTTACTGCAGTTTTTACTGTGTTTTTCACTCTGGTTGCCGTCTCTCTGCCGTCACTGTCACAGCTTTGAGGCGGTTAGTTGCCCACTCAATGATCCTGATGGGCAACGACAGGCATCGCCACGCTGGTTAATTCACCGCTTAATGTCATTTTTTTATAGTTCATCGAAAACAACGACAAATACGGCCATTAGTACGACCAAGCGAACATAATTACAGCTACCTGCCAGAGGCAGCGCGTCAACAGGGGGAGCCAGTGGCTCCCCCTGTTGCGTCTGTGGGATTTACTCTTGCCCCCCTGCCCGTCACAATGTCCGCTGGATTCGCCATGCAGGAATTACCATGACACAAGATGCGCTAAGCCATTGGCGTCGTGATCTTCATCGTCTACCCGAAGCGGCCTGGTGTGAATTTCGTACCAGCTCCCTCATCGCCCACCACCTCAGTGAACTCGGTTTCTCCATCATGCTGGGCGACAAGCTGCTGGCCAGCAACCTCATCATGGGCCGCAACATCGACGTGCAGGCCCAGAAGGAGCGAGCCCTGCGCCAGGGTGCCCATCCGGACTGGCTGGGCAGGTTCGAAGAGATAACGGGCGTGATGGGACTGTGGGACAGCGGCCGTCCGGGTCCGACCCTGGCCTTTCGCTTCGACATCGATGCAGTAGAGGTCGAAGAGAGCCAGGATGAGCTGCATCCTCCCAGCCAGGAGGGGTGGCACTCACGCAACGCTGGCTGGATGCACGCCTGCGCCCATGATGGCCATACCGCCATCGGGCTGGTGCTGGCCGAGCGGATCGCCGCCCTCGCCGATCGGCTGAACGGCCGCATCAAGCTGTTCTTTCAGCCCGCCGAAGAGGGCTGTCGCGGCGGCAAGGCGCTGGCCGCCGGCGGTCAACTCGACGACGTGGATGCCCTGCTGGCGCTGCACATTGGCATTCATGCCAACAGCGGCGAACTGGTGGTCAATCCCACCGAGTTTCTCTGCTCCACCAAGTTCGACGTGGAATTCATGGGGCGTGCCGCTCACGCGGGGCTTGAGCCCAACGCCGGCAGCAATGCGCTGGCGGCGGCCTGCATGGCCACCACCGCCATGCTCGGCATCGCCCGCCACCGCGATGGCATGACCCGCATCAACGTGGGCCAGCTCCATGGCGGCAGCGGCCGCAACGTGATCCCGGGTCATGCCCTGTTGCAGGGGGAGACCCGAGGCGCCACGCCGGCCCTCAACGACTACATGTTCAGCCAGGTGCAGCAGATGGTGGAAGGGGCAGCCATGATGCAGGGCGCCACCTACCTCATTCGCAAGCAGGGTGAAGCCATCGGCATCGACAACAGTCCGAGCCTGCTCGAAGAGATCATCCCGCTCGCCCAGGCGCTCAAACTGGAGACCATCCATACCCGCCGTTTCGGCGCCAGCGAGGATGCAGGCTTTCTCATCGAACGGGTGCAGCGAAGTGGTGGCGAGGCGGCCTACCTGATCCTGGGGGCCAATCTGGCGGCGCCCCATCATCACCCGGAGTTCGACTTCGACGAGGCCGTGCTGGCCCCTGGCGTAGCACTGCTGGAGTCCTGGTTGCTGGCTCGCCTCGGCCGCTAGCAAACAGCCATAGAAAAACAAGGCAGCCCGCGGGCTGCCTTGTTTTTTTCACCCCTTGCCTGGCAAGGGGGTCTGTTGCATCTACTGTCCCAGCACGATGGCCAAGAGGTGGGCGAAGTGGTGGATCTCGTGGGTCGCCTCGCACGGACCATCCTGGCGAGCCGGGTTGTACCAGCAGGTTGCCAGCCCCTGCGCCGCGGCGCCGGCGATATCGGTCTTGGGGTTGTCCCCCACCATCAGCACCCGCGCCGGATCCGGGCGCTGCATCAGCTCCAGGGTATGCTGGAAAATGGCCGCCGCCGGCTTGGTCACCTGTACCTCGTCCGAGATCACCAACGGCTCGAACCACTCGTTCCAGCCCAGCTTGTCGAGGCGGCCGCGCTGCGGCAGGCTGAAACCGTTGGTGATGATCCCCATCTTCACCTTGCTCTTCAACGCCTGCAGGGTCTCCACCACCCCCTCCAGCGGCATGCTCAGGGCGATGATCTGCTGCAGGAAGGTATCGTTCATCGCCATCGGCGCCACGTCCACCTGTTCGGCAAACAGGGAGAAACGGGTCTGCTGCAGGTGGGCGGCATCGATCTCGCCAGAGTTGTACTGCTGCCAGAGCCGGTGGTTGAGGGCATGGTACTCCGCCATCTTGGGCGGGGTCGGCGTCACGCCGTAAATGTGCAGCGTCTGTTCCAGCGCCTGGGCGACCGGGAAATCGAGCAGTGTTTCGTCCAGATCGAACAACACCCAGTCATAACTTGGTACTTTCACGGGATCCCTTACTGTTCTGGTTGATCAAATTCATTGCGCCGCCCCAGCGGGCCGGCCAGCAGATCCAGTGTCAATCTGACCCCGAATCCGGTCACCTCGCTGCTGACCACGCCATTGCCGCCCTTGTTGCGAAAGCCGCTCAAGTCGAGGTGCAGCCAGGGGGTCTGGGCGGGTACGAAGCGGCTGAGGAAGCGGGCCGCATCGATGTGATCCGGCGACGAGCCCGGCGCACACTGTAACAGATCGGCCCACTCGCTATCGAGGTTGTCGTCATAGTCCTCATCCAGCGGGAAGGGCCAGATCCGCTCGCCGCTGCGCTGACCAAGATTGATAAGCTCCCCCAGCCACTGGGGGCGGTTGGTGAAGGCGCCGCTGTAACGGCTGCCAAGTGCCCGCTTGCAGGCCCCGGTCAGGGTGGCGTAGTCGATCAGCAGATCCGGGTTGTCCTGCACCGCCATGCAGAGGGTATCCGCCAGCACCATGCGCCCTTCGGCGTCGGTATCCACCACCTCGATGGTGGTGCCGTTGAGGGCGGTCACCACCTCCCCCGGCCGGTAGGCGAGCGGGCCTATGTGGTTCTCGGCGATGGCGAGCCAGCAGTGCACCTCATAGGGCAACCTGGCGCGACTGATGGCGTGGAGCGTCCCCAGTGCCACCGCACTGCCCCCCATGTCCAGGTGCATGCCATACATGCTGCCGGAGATCTTGAGGTTGTAGCCGCCCGAATCGTGGCAGATCCCCTTGCCCACCAGCGCCAGCCGCCGCACCGCATTGGGCGGGCAGTAGCTCAGCTTGACCATGGCGGCCTGGTTGTCTTCCGAACCGCGCGCCACCGCGATGAAGGCGCCAGCCCCCCGCTCGGCGAGCTGGGCCTGATCGTATTCATGCCACTGCCACCCCTCGCTCTGGGCGAGCTGACGCACCCACTCCCGGTAGCTGCGGGCGGTCAGATCGGAGGCCGGCGACACCGCCAGATGGCGCGCCAGACCGTTGCCTTCCGCCTCGGCATAGATCCGCGCCAGATCCAGCACGCAATTGGGGGACACCGCAATCTGCTGGTAGCGCCAGGGATCTTCGTTGCGATGCTTGTGGCTGGGCAGCGGCACGTTGGCGGCCAGCAAGGTGGCCAGCACCAGCTCGGCCAACAGCGTGGTATCGGCCTCGTCGAAGCCTTCCAGGTGCAGCCCCAACCGCTCGATCTTGAGCCCGGCCAGCGGCGCAACCCAGCCGCGCGCCTGTTTGTAGAGGGCATGAGCGCGCGCGGGGTGTGCCGGCAGGAAGATCAGCAGTTGCAAGGTATTGTGCAGCACCAGGCTGTAGGGCGCTTTTTGCCCCAGCGCGATCTGGGCGCCGACGGCGGCAAACTCGGGCAGGGCCAGCAGGCTTTCGCGGCGATCTTCGGCGCAGATCAGCAGGTTGGCGGCCAGGCCGTTGGTGAGGACGGCAGCGAGGCCGGCGTCGTGAATATCTATTTGCGGCGGCAGATAGGTAAATGGTTGCATCATTGGGCAAGGCCCTCATCCATGAAGAGATACCAGTGATGATACCCAACAAAGCGGGGTCACAGCCAGATTTGCACTTGAAAATCAATATCAAGCGTGAAGGCGACACAAAGCAGAAACACCGCGAAGGCAGCTGGATGAAAAACGGTGAGATTGAGGTAATAGAGAAAGGAAGTTGGTTGCGGGGGCCGGATTTGAACCGACGACCTTCGGGTTATGAGCCCGACGAGCTACCGAGCTGCTCCACCCCGCGTCCG
>NZ_JAPCJG010000001.1:813877-1062050 GCF_027707985.1 Aeromonas sp. QDB03
TGCGGGGGCCGGATTTGAACCGACGACCTTCGGGTTATGAGCCCGACGAGCTACCGAGCTGCTCCACCCCGCGTCCGTATTTTTTCGTTCAGGCTGAGCAGTAGCCTGTTCGAATTCTCTTGTTTATCAAACTATTGCAAGGCAATCCTGATACAAGAACTCAGATGGTTGCGGGGGCCAGATTTGAACTGACGACCTTCGGGTTATGAGCCCGACGAGCTACCGGGCTGCTCCACCCCGCGTCTGAGGTCGCCAATAATAGGCGCCGGCGCTCAGATTGCAAGTAAATATCCTAAAAAAACTTCATTCGAAGATTAAACCGGCACAAATCGCAGGAATTTGCAACAGAGCGCCGATTTTTCAGACAAGCAGGTTTGGGGCCAGCTTGGCGCACTACACTCAGATGGTTTGTAACTCCTCGTTTTGGGTAGGTTTATCATGCGCATCTCCGCTGGTCATTGCCGTCAATTGGGGGCCACACCCGAGCACGACGGCGTCAACTTCGCCATCTGGGCTCGCCTCGCCAGCCGGGTCGAACTGCTGCTGTTTACCAGCGCCGACGACGCCACGCCGGAAGTGATCCCTTTGTCACCCCGTCTCAACCGTACCGCCTACTACTGGCACATCCATATAGAGGGCATCGAGCTCGGTCAACGTTATGCCTATCGCATCCAGGGCCCCTGGCGCCCCTACTACGGCACCCGCTTCGATGCGGACAAGGTGCTGTTGGATCCGTATGGCCGCAGCATCGAGCTGGGTGCCAACTACGATCGCTGGGCGGCGGCCCGTCCCGGCAGCAACCTGGCGGAGTGTGCCAAGAACCGGGTGGTGGACACCCGCCACTACGACTGGGAGGGGGACAAGCTGCCCGCCCACTCCCTCTCCCGCTCGGTGATCTACGAGCTGCACCTGGGGGGCTTCACCAAGTCGCCGAGTTCAGGGGTCGACCCCGCCTTGCGCGGCACCTACCTCGGCCTCATCGAGAAGATCCCCTATCTGCAATCCCTCGGCGTTACCGCGGTCGAGCTGCTGCCGGTGTTCCAGTTCGATCCTCAGGACTCTCCCAGAGGGCTCTCCAACTACTGGGGCTACAGCCCCATGTCGTTTTTTGCCCCCCACGCCCAGTACGCCAGCGGCGAGGATCCTCTCACCGAGTTTCGCGACATGGTCAAGGCGCTGCACCGGGCCAACATCGAGGTGATCCTGGACGTGGTCTACAACCACACCGCCGAGGGGGGCGACGATGGCCCCACCTTCTCGTTTCGCGGCATCGATAACGAGGCCTACTACATCCTCGACACCAATCAGAAGGACACCAACTATTCGGGCTGCGGCAACACCTTCAACGGTGCCCACCCGGTGGTGCTGCGCATGATCATGGATAGCCTCCACTTCTGGCGCCAGGAGATGCACGTGGATGGCTTTCGTTTCGACCTGGCGGCCATTTTGTCGCGGGACGAGTCGGGCCAGCCCCAGGCCAATGCGCCAACCCTGCGCACCATCGATACCGATCCTCGCATCGCCGACATCAAGCTCATCGCCGAGGCCTGGGATGCGGGGGGCCTCTATCAGGTGGGCAGCCTGGCCGGCGCCCGCTGGCGCGAGTGGAACGGCCAGTTCAGGGACGACGTGCGCCGCTTTCTGCGCGGGGATGACAATGCGGTGATGCCCTTCGTGGAGCGGCTGTGCGGCAGCCCGGACATCTACCACTACCATCACGCCGATCCGGAGAAGAGCATCAACTTCGTCACCTGCCACGACGGCTTCACCCTGTGGGACTGGGCCAGCTACAACGGCAAGCACAACGACGCCAACGGCGAGCAGAACCGGGATGGCTGCGATCACAACTTCAGCTGGAACCACGGTCAGGAGGGGCCGAGCGAGGATCCCCAGATCAACGCCCTGCGCCTGCGACAGGCCAAGAACATGATGGTGGCCACCCTGCTCTCGGTGGGCTCCCCCATGCTGCTGATGGGGGACGAGGTGCTGCGCACCCAGCACGGCAACAACAACGGCTACTGCCAGGACAACGACACCTGCTGGATGCAGTGGCAGCCCGACGCCATGGGCCAGGAGATGTTCCGCTTCATGAAGGAGCTGATCCAATATCGCAAGCACCTGTTCCAACGCCCGGAGCAGGAGAGCATGCCGCTGTCGCTGACCGAGATCCTGCGCCACAGCGAGATCTGCTGGCACGGGGTCAACGCCGCCCAGCCAGACTTCAGCCCTCACTCCCACGCCATCGCCATGTCAGCCCTGTCGAGCGAAACCCGGCTGGCCCTCTACGTGCTGTTCAACGCCTACTGGGAGCCGCTCACCTTCAATCTGCCAAGCCCCCCCAAGGGGGTCGGTGGCTACTGGCGCCGGATCCTGGATACCGCCCTGCCCTCGCCCGAGGACATCAGCACCTTCGGTATGCCGCTGGAGGGGCTGACCCGGGAGTACCTGGCCCAACCGCGCAGCAGTTGCCTCTTCATCTGCGGTGCCGACGACTTTTACTAGGGGTCGCAAACCAGGGGCCGCACACGGCCAGCAAAAAGCCCACCCCGGGCAGCCGGGGTGGGCTTTTTCATGACGCCAGTCTGTCAGGCCAGCTGGTGTAGCACGCTGGTCGCCGCAAGCTGGGCGATGATGAGACCGCACAGGGCGGTGGAGACCACCACCGGGGCCGTCTCCTGCTGGCGATAGAGCGGGCTGAACCAGAGCAGCAGGGCCGCGATCAGCAGGGCAGCCTGGGTCAGTACAGCGGGGATCAGCGCATCGAGGCCGGCACTGCTTCCCTGCCAGCCCACCAGCACCGCCAGCCAGAGCAGACTCAGGATGGCGGCCACCAGCCCGGCCAGCGGCAACAGGGTATTGAACGCCTGCAGGCGGTGACGGGCCCGCAGCAGCATCAGGTGGGCAAAGGCCGCCCCCAGCAGCACCATCTGCAGCAGGCCGCCAAGCCAGCCCTGGATCTGCAGCAAGCCGATGCCATAGACCAGCAGCGGCATGGCTGGCAGCCAGAACAGCGTGGCGGGAATGGCGCGCTTGCCCTCCAGCCTGGATTGGGCCAGCGACAGCACCACCCCCAGGATCAGGGCGGCAGCACCGCTCCAGATCAGCCAGTCGGCCGCCTTGGCCTCCACCGCCAGCATCAGGGAGAGGCCGGTGATCACCCAGACCGAGAAGAGCTGGGTGGTGATCCGCGAGCGCTGGCCCGGGCAGAGATCACCGCGCCAGAGCACCAGGCCCAGCGCGATGAGGGCCCCCAGCGCCATCAGGCCGGTCAGGGGAAAGAGCCAAAAAGGGAGTTGGACGAACATGACGCCTCCAGCAGCAAGGATTCAGAACGCGCCGATGGGCGCCGGATGAAGGGGCCGAGTATACCCAAAGCCGCCGCCATCCCCAATCCCTGCCGGGAGCACGTCCACCATTGATGACTGGCGATCAGATGCAGGCAACGGGCGCTGGCCGCCTTGCCTGCCCAGAATGCAGCGCCCTCACCATCCACTGCACAGGGCCGGCAGCGGTCAGCCCTGGCCGCGGGCCAGCGCCACCACCCGGGCGAACATCTGGCGCAGCACCGGCGGGATGTGCTCGCCACCGAGCCGCTCCGCCTCCTCCACCACCGCCAGCGCCATGCCCGGCTTGCTGCGATGGTGAATCGCCTTGTTGATGATGCGCCCGGCGTTGAGGGTCGAGCGCCCCCCCACGCCGGCTTCACGCCGGAACACCGCCTCGAAGCCGTTGTGATAGAGGTAGTGCTCTATGTCCGCCGCCGGCAACTGGGTCAAGCGATCCCGCTCCCGCTCGCCCTTGAGCAGGGAGCGGGCCGAGGTGGCGTACTTGACCCCCGCCTCGTCGCCGTCGGTGAGCAGATGCCACTCGATGCCAAAATCCCGCGCCACCTTGATGAGCGGTGACTGGCCGCACTGGGCGAACTCGATGATCCGCACCCCCTCCGCCCGCAGGCTGTAGCCGCAGATCTGGGCGAGCTCGGAGAGCAGCCAGATCTCGGTCTCCCCCTCCACCAGCAGCCAGCAGCGGGCAAACATCGACATGGGGCGGTTGATGCGCACGTGGAAGGCTATCTTGCGCAGGTCGTCGCTGCTGTAGCGCTCGCCCCCCAGCTGATGACAGACGATGTCCTGCTGGCGGCGCACCAGCCGGCGGATCTGGTTGAGGGGCAGCGAAGAGAGCAGGTCCCCCGAATTGGTGGTGAGCAGCTTCTGCCCCGGCAGCTGTTCCAGCAGCCCCCAGGCCAGTGCCAGCATGGTGGGGTGCAGGCGGCTCTCCGGGTCTTCCAGGATCATGATGGGGCGCGCACCCTGCTCCAGCTCCCGGTTGCCCCGCGCCTGCAGCAGGGTGGCCGCCATGCCCGCCATCGCCAGCTGCAGCGCCCGGTTGTCGGCATTGCGCAGCAGCGCCTGCAGATTGCCGGGGTTGCGCAGGGTCATGGGGCGATTGACGATCTCCCGCTGGCTGCGCGGCTTGTTCTTGATGGGGGCCAGCGCGTTGAAGTAATGATCCATCAGCTGGCGCACCGCCTGCAGTGCCTCTTTGAGTTCGGGCTCGCCGATGCGCTGGGGCTCGTCGATCAGCTTGTCGGCCAGCTCGCTCAGCCGGTGCTCGGAGAGATCCCCCCACTGCAGGGTCTCCACCCCGTTGCGGGCGGTACGGGCATCCCGCAACCGGAACACCGGGTTCATGGTGATGAGCAGGCAGACCAGCTCATGGGCATCGTCGATGGGCAGGCTCTTGCCGATGCCGTCGAGAAAGTCGTGGGTGGTGGTGACGGTGCCATCGCTCTGCAGTTCGGCGCTGGCGCGGTAGTGAATGCGGTGAAACTTGTCCTTGTGCTTGACCCAGGCCGCGCCAAGTCTAGCCAGCCGGCGGGAGTGCAGGCACATCTGGGGTCTGTGCTCGCTGAAGGTGAGCACCAGTTGCAGGTGGCGGGCCGGCTCGAGTTCGGGATCTTCGGGCTGGTGAAAGTCATCGCTGCTGAACTGATAGGGCTCGGCATCCTGACCCAGCAGACACCAGAGGGCGCGCAGCAGGCTGGACTTGCCCCAGGCGTTTTCGCCGATGAGCACTGTGGTGTTGTCCAGCCCGAGCGAGAGGCGATTTATTCCGCGAAAACCTTTGACTTCAATGCGTTCCAGAAACATGCGGCCATATCCAGTCCATCCTGATGGCGCAATAGTGGCAAAGTTGTCGGGAAAATCCTATCGGGTCGTGGCGATTTTCAGCGGGAACTGTGAGGAACGAGCGGTTCGGGCGGGGTCGGCATGCCAAGGCGGCCCTGAGGGGCATTCCAGTGGCTGAACCAGAGGTGGCGGGTACGGGTCTGACGTTTGCGATGATTCAAGGGCAACTCCTGTGCAGGTTGAAGGAACGAGGCTCCCCCTCGTTGCCGACCAATCTGCCGCTTATCTGTGACAGGAGGATGACAGCTGGCTGCGCCACTGCCCTGGGGTCAGGCCGAATGCCTCCCGGAAGCGGTTGCCAAGGTGAGCCTGGGACGAGAAGCCACACAGGATGGCGATGCTGGCCAGGGAGTCGGCGCCGGCCAGCAGCTGCTTGGCCCGCTTGAGCCGCAGCCCCAGCAGGTAGCGATGGGGCGGGCAGCCGAGGCTCTGGCCGAACATGCGGGCGAAGTGGTATTCGCTCAGGCCCGCCTCCTGCGCCAGCTCGGCCAGGGTGACAGGCTCGGCCAGATGGGCCAGCAGGTACTCCTGCACCCGCCGGATCACCACCGGCGCCAGGCCGCCACGCACCTCGGGTAGGGGCGGCGCCTCCCGGGTGTGGTGACGATAGGCGTGCAGCATCAGCATCCAGGCGCCGTGGGAGAGCGCCATCCGATCCACCTGGTGCTGCCAGTCCAGCTGCATCAGCTGGCCCTGTACCAGAGTGGCGGCCTTGGGATCGTCGATGAAGGTCTTGTCTTCCAGCAGCAGGTGGCGTCCCTCCTTGTCGCACACCTCTTCGGCGATGCGGGTCAGGTGGGCCGGGGTGAAGTAGAGGTGGAAGAAGCGAAACTCCTCGCGCACCAGCCACTCGGATCTGTGGTGATCCGGCATGATGCACACCTTGCCGGTGCCGCCGTGGCCGCCCGGGCCGTCCAGCCGCTCGGTCTGCTCGCCCCCTTGCAGGTAGACGCTCAGGGTATGGTGGCCCGGCTTGTGGTAGCGGGTCTGATCGTAACAGTTGCGCCAGCTGGCAACGCCAAGGCCGGGTTCCAGCCAGCAGGCGTTCTCCAGTCGCGCGCCCGTGCTGACCAGTGCATCGAATACTCCCGCCGGCTTAGTCTGCAGCACCCGCTCCGTTCCTCTTGTTGCTTGCCTGATGGCCCTTGTGCGCCATCTTAACGCGGCGCGGCGGCAAAGGCTGCGGCTGCCTGCAAAAAACCGCAAGATGGTGTAAGCCCGCCACCGCCGCCCGCTGCATGCTGATCCCATGTCGTTGTCATCTCACCGGATACCCCATGAATCTGATGCTCTATCTTGCCACCGTCCTTATCTGGGGCAGCACCTGGATCGCCATCGCCTGGCAGCTTGGCCCCATTCCCATCGAGGTCTCGGTACTCTATCGCTTCGTCCTGGCGGCGCTGGCGCTGTTTGCCCTGCTCACCGCCAGCGGCCGTTTCCCGCGCCTGCCCTGGGCCGGCCAGCGTTATGCCGCCCTGCTCGGCGGCCTGCTCTTTTCCACCAACTTCCTCTGTTTCTACCACGCCACCCTCTATATTCCGAGCGGCCTGTCGGCGGTGATCTTCGCCAGTGCCAGCATCTTCAACGGCCTCAACCTCTGGCTGTTCGAGGGCAAACGTCCTGGCCTGCGCTGGCTGCAAGGATCCTTGCTGGGACTCCTTGGCACCCTCTTGCTGTTCTGGCCGGTGCTGGCGGATGCGCAACTGGGTGCAAACAGCTGGAAGGGGCTGCTGCTCGCCTGCGGCGGCACCCTCTGCTTCTCGCTCGGCAACCTGGTCTCGGCCCGCGGCCAGCGCCAGGGCTACCATGTGCTGCAGCTGGTGCCCTGGGGCATGGTCTACGGGGTGGTGTTGCTGCTGGGCT
This sequence comes from Aeromonas sp. QDB03, assembly GCF_027707985.1. Lineage (NCBI taxonomy): Bacteria > Pseudomonadati > Pseudomonadota > Gammaproteobacteria > Aeromonadales > Aeromonadaceae > Aeromonas > Aeromonas sp. QDB03. The sequence continues at coordinate 820,930 of NZ_JAPCJG010000001.1, forward strand.
GGGTCACCCTGCTCGGCCAGCAGCTGGTGATCCCGACCGATGGTCACTACCTGGCGGCCATGGTCTATCTCGCCCTGTTCGGCTCGGTCATCGCCTTCACGGCTTATCTCACCCTGGTGGGGCGGATCGGCGCCAGCAAGGCCTCCTATGCCACCGTGCTGTTCCCCCTGGTGGCGCTGACGCTCTCCACCTTCTACGAGGGGTTCGTCTGGCAGCCGGTGTCGGTGGTGGGGGTCATGATCAGCCTGCTTGGCAACCTGGTGATCTTCGCACCGCCCCTGCGGGAGTGGCGCCTGCGCCCCGTCAGGGCGGCGAAGGATGCTTGATCCCAACCACGCCAGCCCCTAAGGTAACGCCTTCCTACGCAGATGACGGGAGGCGATATGTTACTGGAAGGGCTGGAGACTCTCTGCCTGCTGGCCAGCGAAGGCACCATGGCCAAGGTGGCCAGCCGGCTCTATATCAGCCAGTCGGCGGTGAGCAAGCGCATCGCCCAGCTGGAGCAGCGCCTCGGCAAGAAGCTGGTCGAGCCGGACGGGCGCCAGATAAGGCTAACCCCCCAGGCACAAGAGCTGCTGGCCCGGGTCGCTCCCAGCCTCGCCGAGATGAAGGGGGTGCTGGCCGACAGCCAGACCCTCACCGACCTGACTCCCCTGCCCGTCGCCTGCTCCGAGACTCTGCTGGCGGGCTACCTCGCCCGCTTCATGCACGACTACCTGCGACAGGATCCCCATCTCGCCCTCTCCACCCACCATACCCCGGTCATTCTGGCGCGAGTGCGCAGCGGCGATGCCCTGCTCGGCATCTGCGCCGGGCGCCTGCCACCGGGGCACGGCCTGGAGGCCAGACTGCTGCTGGAGGAGCCCTTCTATCTGGTGGAGGGCGATCAGCGCGAGGGCGAAAACGCCGATCAAGGGCTGCGCCAGATCCTCACCATGGACCTGGACAACCCCTCCAATCGCTACCTACGCGAACCGCTGGCGGCCCTTGGCCTTACCCCCGCCATGGAGCTCGACTCCTACCTCGCATTGATCGAGCTGGCCAAGGCCGGTATCGGCCCTGTGCTGCTGCCGGCCGGCCTGCTGGCGCTGGTCGGTGCACAGGGCACCCAGGCTCGCCCCCTCGCCGGGCTCGCTCGCCCGCTGCATTTGGTTTATCGGCCAAACAGCCTCAAGCGTGCACGCATCGCCCAGCTGGTGCAGGCCCTGCAGGCCCACTTCCAGCCACTCGCCGGCTGAGCGCCACAATGCAAGGGGGCCAGATCTTGCGGATCGGGCCCCCTTGTGTTGACAGCCGTGACTGTCGTTGTCAGCGAAAAGCGCTTACCCCAGCCAGGCAAACAGCTCGGGGTACTGGCTCCACACCAGCTTGGCGGACATCAGCAAGGAGACGGTCACCAGCAGCGGCTTGATGAGCTTGACCCCTTGCTTGAGCACCATTTTTGAGCCGAAACGGGCGCCGATGAACTGGCCCAGCGCCATGCAGAAGCCGACGCTCCACACCACCTTGCCCCCCAGCGCGAAAAACAGCAGCGAGGCGATGTTGGAAGTGAAGTTGAGCAACTTGGTGTGGGCGGTGGCCCGCGCCATGCCAAAACCCGCCAGCGCCACGAAACCGATGGCAAAAAACGATCCCGTGCCCGGTCCGAAGAAGCCGTCATAGAAGCCCACCCCGCCGCCCACCAGCAGGGCGAACGCCATGGGAGCGAGGCGGCGGGAGCTCTCGGCATCGCTCACCCGGGGGGAGAAGAAGAAGTAACAGGCGAAGGCCATCAGCAGGAAGGGCAGCAGCCGCTCCAGGATGGCGGCGTCGATGGTCTGCACCGCCAGGGTGCCGAGCGCCGCGCCGATGAAGGTACAGATCACCGCCGGCCAGATGATGTGCCACTCCAGCAGCCCCTTGCGGGCATAGAACCAGGTAGCGGAGAAGGAGCCAAAACTGCTCTGCAGCTTGTTGGTGCCGAGCACCAGCGCCGGCGGCATGCCGGTGGCGAGCAGGGCGGGCACCGTCAGCAGGCCGCCCCCGCCGGCAATGGCATCGATAAAGCCGGCCACCAGGGCCACGCCGAACAGGGCAAGCAGGGTAAACAGTTCCAATTCCATCCATAGCCTCACAACATTGACGGGGCCGACAAGGGCCCGCACGGCGCAGGCTCGCCATGAGCCTGATGAACAACGCTGGTCGCTATCCTAATGGCGCTTGGCTCATGAAGCTAACGAAACAGTGGCAGGCAATTGATTCCTGATTTTCATCAATAAATCATCCCGGTGAAGCGGCAGACAAGCATGCCGGCCCCCTCACCCACCCTGTTCAGGCGGCATCGGGCGCACAGGTCGCCCCATCGCCCTTGATGTCGGCCAGCGCCTGCTGCAGATAGATGGCCTTCATTCTCGCCGGAGGCCCGGCTGACCCGGCCGGCCATGTAGCGGCAACTGAAGAGATTGAACCACATCAGGCAGCATCGGGCGCGCAGGTCGCCTTATTGCCCTTGATGTCGGCCAGCGCCTGCTGCAGATGAGCTTCATCCTCGCCGGGGGCCCGGCTGACCCGACCCGCCATGTAGCGGCTGCTGAAGAGATTGAACCACAGTTGCAACGCCTGCCCCGCCGCCAGCTCGCCGGCCACCTCCAGCACGCAGGCCGCCACCTCGGCGGTGCACAGGTGCTCGTCGCAGTGCGCTACCCGCATACCATAGGTGGAGAGTGCGTCGGGCTTGATGGAGAGCACCGGAAAGCCGTCCAGATAGGGGCTCTTGTTGAACATCTTGCGCGCCTCGGGCCAGGTGCCGTCCAACAGGATGAACAGCGGCTTCTTGCCAGGAACCGGGGTCACCACCGAGGTGAGCCGGGCGGGATCCTTCTCGCAGGCGGGAAACACCACATAGGGCTGCCAGACGGGATCCGCCAGCAGGGCCAGCAGCTCGGGATGGGGCTTGGTGCGCGACCAGAGAAACGCCCAGGTGGTATCCGGCAACACATCGGCGATGAGACGACCGGTGTTGGAGGGCTTCATCGGTTCGCTGTCGTACATCAACAGGCAGAAGCCGGCCTCGGCCTTGAGCTCGGGGCGCCATTCGCAGGCACACCAGTCGTGGCGCAGCTGGCAGGCTTCGCAGCGCGGCACGCTGCCGCCACGGGCGAGAAAGGGTCGGGTCGAGACGCTCTTGCGCCAGATGCGCAGGCGATTGACGGCGTGATCGGGAATTGGCTTCATGGAACGCGGCTCTGGCGATGCCTGTGGCAGGACAAAAAGGGGGCAGATTGTAACGAGCCGTCCACCGCGCAGCAAGGCCCCCCATCCGGGGCAAGCCGGGAGGCCACGCCTCTCTATACTTGGTCGTCAACCCATGCACCCACGCATGGGACACAGGAGGATGACGATGGCAGAACAAGATATTGCCCGCGAGCACGCTCTGGCCGAAGGCACTACCTTCACCTGGCACGAGCTCTATCTGCCCGATGCCGAGGCCGGGATCCGTTTCTACACCGAAGTGCTCGGCTGGGAGAGCCAGACCATGGCGATGGAAGGTGGCGACTACCCCATGCTGGTTGCCAATGGCAGGCCGATCGCCGGCGTGCAGGCCACCCGGGGCAATCCCGAGATGGCCGGCGTACCACCCCACTGGGCAACCTATATCGCGGTGGATGACGTCGATGTCAGGGTGCTCAGGGTCAACCAGCACGGTGGCAGCGTGGTGGTGCCCGCCATGAATATCCCGGGGGTCGGGCGCATGGCCCTGATCGCAGATCCACAAGGGGCGCACATCTGGCTGTTCACCCCTGACCCCATGTGACATCACCTACCGCAACAACGACAGAGGGGCCCGCAGGCCCCTCTTCATCATTCAGCTCGCCCTGCTCGGGCACCGACCTCAGACCGCCTTGCGCAGGATCTGCTCAAGGTAGTCGGCAAAGCGGTGACCGTGATGCTCCAGCAGTTTCGGGAACATGGAGATGGAGGTCATGCCCGGGAAGGTGTTGATTTCGTTCAGCAGGATCTCGCCCTCTTCGGTCAGGAAGAAGTCGATGCGCGACAGGTGAGTCAGTTTGAGCTGACGGAACGCCTTGAGCGCGTACTCGTGAATGGCATCAGCCTGCGCCTGGGTCAGCCCCTCGGCGCGCAATGCGGTCTCGGTGTGACTGGCGCTGCTGTACTTCTCTTCATAGGTGTAGAACTTGTCCTGCGGCACGCAAATCTCGCCCGGGTAGGTGGCCACCAGCTCGTCACCGTACTGGTAAACCGCCACTTCCAGCTCGCGCGGCTTGACCGCTTTTTCGATCAGTACCTGCTCGGAGTAACCGAAGGCATCGGCAATGCCCTTCACCAGATCCGCTTCGTTGCTGGCGGAGTAGCAGCCGACGGAAGAGCCCTGGGAGGCCGCCTTGATGAAGACCTTGCCCCACTTGGCCAGCGCGGCTTTCGCCTCGCTCAGCGCCGCGTCGTTCTGCTCGGTCAGGAACAGATAAGGGGTATTGGGGATGCCGATGGCGGAGAGCCACAGCTTGGTGCTGATCTTGTTGAAGCAGATCTTGCTCGCCTCGGCGTCGCAGCCCAGATAAGGCAGGCCCGCCAGCTCGAGGAAGGATTGCAGGTCGCCGGTCTCGCCAGGGTAGCCGTGGATGCAGGGCACCACGTAATCCACCGGACGGGCCACGCTGTCAAACGACAGCAGCTTGTCCAGCCCCAGCTTGCATTCGCGGCCGTCGGCGCTGAGCCAGCGGTCGGCAAACATCTCGACCCGGGTCACGTCGACCCCAGGCAAAAGACCGAGCTGTTGCTCGAGAAAATTTGCGCTTCGCAGAGAGACTTCGTGCTCGGAGCCACCGCCGCCGCACAGCAGCAAGACATGCATGTTCTTCATTAGATGTGATCCCTTGGGAAAAGCGGCTTCGCCATCACCATTTAAAACCCAACCGCATTAAAACCGGACGAAGCCAGATACGAAGATAAGTGCGGGCCAGTGTAGCAAGGGAGATCGAGCCTTGTCAGCCGATGGGAGCCCCATCCGCCGACAAGGGCCATAAAAATTCCCGCCTGTGTCAGAAATTGGATGAAAAGAACTCAGCGCGGCGGATCGAGCCGGCCGTTGCCGCTGCCGTTGACCCGAAACCAGCCGGCGATGCTGTAGCGCTCCTGGTTGGCGGGCAACACCTCGTGGGGGAACTCTTCGGATAGAAACAACACCAGCCGCCCGCCCCGGGGCGAGACATCCATCAAAAACTGCTCGTCGTCATCGTACATCCGCAGCACCCCGCCCGCCTGGGGTTGCCAGTCGTTGTTGAGGTAGAACACCGAGGTGAGGCGGCGGTTGGAGCGCCCGGCGAAGGCGTCGCGATGGGTGGCATAGAAGTCACCGCTGCGATAGCGGGCAAAGTGGGCCTCGTAGTCGAACAGCCCCAGCATCAGCATCCGGTTGGCGGCCAGCCGCAGTGCCTCCATCCGGGCAAGATAGTCGGCCACCGGCGCACCGAGGGAGGGTTCGAGCCAGTGGATCTGATCCCGGCGAATGGCGCGATTGTCCTGATGCAGCGCATCGCGACCGATCCCCGCCGGCCGCCACGCATCCGGCAGACACGCCTTGAGGGCATCCACCTCGGCGGCGGTTAAAAAATCATCCACTATCACCCATCCCCGGGTGTAAATGGCATCCATGACGGCTTGATAGTCCAAGATTGACTCGCAACAAGTGGAGAGAGGGCGCTTTTTAGCGACTTCCAGGGCAAGACACAAACCGGTTTGCTTATCCTCAGAAGTCCCACCATCAATACGCTATCCGGGCGCACAAGGCCCCCATTATCTGGTCGCCCTCGCCAGCCTGTGATCCGGCGCACTCAAATGGCCTCAGTCCGCGCCAGATCTTGCATGGCAAAGGGGAAAGCGGCGCTTGCTCCGCGCCGTCGCGCCCGCTACCGTGGAGCGATACGCCCTGAATGGGCCCCATGCAACAGGAGTGCTTCATGTCATTGCCCGACCTTATCCTGCAACGCCTTGACGGTACCGAACTGTCCTTGTCCACCCTGCAAGGCCAGGTCGTGCTGGTGGTCAACGTCGCCAGCCGCTGCGGCTTTACCCCCCAGTACACCGGACTGGAGGCGCTCTATCAGGAGCTGGGGCCCGAGGGATTGATGATCCTGGGCTTCCCCTGTGATCAGTTCGGCCACCAGGAGCCGGGAGATGCAGAGGAGATCGCCCGCTTCTGCTCCCTCGACTATCCGGTCAGCTTCCCCATCATGGCCAAGTGCGAGGTCAATGGCGAGCAGGCCCACCCCTTCTATCAGTGGCTCAAGAAGGAGCAACCGGGTCTGCTGGGGCTGGAGAACGTCAAGTGGAACTTCACCAAGTTCCTGATCGACCGGGACGGCAAGGTGGTGGCACGCTTTGCCCCCACCAGCAAACCCGAGAGCCTGCGAGACGATATCCTGGCCCTGCTCTGAGGCCGCGTCGGACAACGCGACACGGCTGCTGCGTGCAGGGCGCGCATCTGCTATATTACGCCCCCGTTATCATTTCCATCTTGTGGCGGGTGCCAGCGCACCTGCCATCCGCTGAGCCCAAGGCTCACCAGAGGAGTCTCTCTCGAACATGTCATTCAACGAACTGGGTCTGTCTCCGCACATCCTGCGGGCCGTCAAGGAGCTGGGTTACGAACAGCCAACCCCCATCCAGCAACAAGCCATCCCCGCCATTCTGGCCGGACAGGATGTGCTCGGCGGCGCCCAGACAGGCACAGGCAAAACGGCCGGTTTCACCCTGCCCATGCTGCAGCGCCTGCTGGCCAACCATGGCCGTGGCCGCCGTCAGGTGCGAGCCCTGGTGCTGACCCCGACCCGCGAACTGGCTGCCCAGGTGGGTGAGAGCATCATCAAATATGCCCACCACCTGCCGTTTCGCACCCTGATCGCCTACGGCGGCGTCAGCATCAAGCCCAATCTGGACGCCATCAAGCTCGGCATCGACATCCTGGTAGCCACCCCGGGCCGTCTGCTGGATCTGCTGACCCAGGGGGCGCTGACCCTGTCCGAGCTGGAAGTGCTGGTGCTGGACGAAGCGGATCGCATGCTCGACATGGGCTTCATCGTCGACATTCGCCGCATCATGAAGGCGCTGCCGGCCGAACGGCAGACCCTGCTGTTCTCCGCCACCTTCTCAAGCGAGATCAAGGCGCTGGCGGATGACCTGCTCAAAGAGCCCACCCTGATCGAGGTGGATCCCAGCAACACCGCCGCCGAGCAGGTGACCCAGCGCATTATTCAGGTCGACCGGGAACGTCGCCGCGAGCTGCTCTCCCACATGATCGGCCGCGGCAACTGGCAGCGGGTGCTGGTGTTCGTGCGCACCAAGCAGATCGCCGATCGCCTGGCCCAGCAGATGCAAAAAGACGGGCTCGATACCGTCGCCATCCACGGCGACAAGAGCCAGGGTGCCCGCAACCGGGCGCTGGCGGATTTTCGGGAAGGCAAGGTGCGGGTGCTGGTGGCGACCGACATCGCCGCTCGCGGCCTCGACATCGATCAGCTGCCCCATGTGATCAACTTCGAACTGCCCCAGATGGCGGAGGATTACATCCACCGCATCGGCCGCACCGGCCGCGCCGGCCGTGGCGGCGAGGCCATCTCGCTGGTGAGCCAGGACGAGCTGGGCCAGCTCAAGGGGATAGAGGCACTGATCGGCCAATCCCTCTCGGTGGAGATCCTGGAAGGGTATGAGCCCAGCGGCAAACCGAGCCGGCAGACCCTGCCGGGCAGCAAGCCGGTACAAAACCCGCCGCGCGCCCGTGGCGCCGCCAATGCCAAGGGCGGCAACGGCAAATCCGCCGCAGGCAAGAGCAAGGCAAAGAGCGATGGCGGCAAGAAGCCAGCCCCAGCCCGCAAGCGGGAAGTGGTGGGCGAGGATATCGGCTTTACCCCCATGCGCCGCCTGCCCAAGGCCCAGCGCGACGACTATCAGGACAACTCCAACGAGGAGTAACAGGCCATCCTGATCCCGTCATAACAAAAAACCGCCCGAGGGCGGTTTTTTACTGGGCCGGTGTCACTGGCCTGCCAGTGTCATATGCAGCAATGGATAGGGCTTGCCCTGCCCGTCCAGTGGCGAGCGGCCCACCACCTCGAAGTCCAGGTGGCGATAAAAGCCGAGTGCCTGCTCATTCTGCTCGTTGACGTCCACCCGGGTCGCCCCCAGCCGGGCGATGGCATCGGCCACCAGCAGGCGACCCACCCCGCCCCCGCGCAGCGCCGGGTCGATGAACAGCATCTCGATGTTGCCCTCGTGCACCCCGCAAAAGCCGGCGATACCCTGGTCGTTGCGGGCGCAGGTGAGGGTCACTGCGTCGAAGTAATGTTCCAGGATGAGCTCGCGCAGGGTGGCGATCTCCTCATCCGGCAAGAAATGGTGGGTAGCGCGCACCGACGCCTCCCACAGTGCGATCAGGGCCTGATAATCCCCGCGCGATGGCTGTTCCAGTCTCATATCGTACTCACTCAACAGATTGATTGTTTGGAGCCTGTCCGGCCGTCGCCATGGCGTCGACCTGCTTGAGGACAAACCCCTTCTCGATGCCGGCCTTGAAGCCGAGCGACGCATAGAGCCGGTGGGCTGCCTCGCGCCCCTCCCCCGACAGCAACATCACCTTGTAGCAATCCTGCTGCCAGGCGAGCGCGAGGGCATGGGTCAGCAACTGCCGGCTGATGCCCCGGCGCCGAAACGCAGAGGCCGTCACCACGTGCTCCACCATGCCAAACGGCCGGCCGCCGTTGGTCAGGGTCGCTACCACGCCGAGCTGGCAGGTGGCCGCCAGCTGGCCATCCACCTCCGCCACCAGCAGATGGAGGTGGGGCTGCGCCAGCAAGGCCGTCAGCGCCGTACGGGCAGCGTCCGGCGCAAGCGCAGGGTCATGGGGGCGCAATTCCCGATAGAGCGCCAGCAGACCGGACATGTCCTGCAGGGTACAAGCCCTGATGTGCGTCATCCCTCTTCTCCTTGAGCTGCGGGCGATGCGGCTTCACGCCTCGCGGGGGGCAAACATGATGATGGCCATGCCGCACAGGGCCACCAGCGACCCCACCAGATCCCACAAGCTGGGCCGGATGCCGTCCACCAGCCAGAGCCAGAGGATGGCCACGAAGATGTAGACGCCGCCATAGGCGGCATAGACACGCCCGGCTGCGGTCGGGTGCAGTGACAGGAGCCAGGCAAACAGCATCAGGCTCAACCCTGCCGGCAGCAGCAGCCAGACGCTGCGACCCTGGGTCAGCCAGAGATAGGGCAGATAACAGCCCAGGATCTCGGCCAGCGCCGTCACCAGAAACAACCCCATGGTTTTCAACTCGCCCATCGGCTACCCCATTGTTCAACAACGTGTTCGGCAAAAAGAGCAATGGTAAGCCAAATGGCCAAGCCGGGTAAGCGGGACCGAGTAATAATCGCGAGGGGGAAGGATAGCGGATGCAACACGCAGCCGGCCTTCCCCCGCCAACACGGGGGAAGGCCGGGTCATCAGCGGGTCTTGACCGCCTGCAGCAGGACAGACAGATCCGGCCCGAACTGACGGGTGCGAATGGCCTCACGGATATCACTTTCGCTATAACGGCTGGCCGGATAGAGCAGCACGCAGGCGGTGTCGCCGGGTTTGAGGAAGTGGGTCTCGCCAAACGGGGTATAGCGGGTGGCCCCGATGCTGATGAGGGCATGGGCCGGACGCCCGGCCTGGGCCAGCAGCCCCTGGATGTGCTCGGCCGGCCCCTCGTCCTGCTGATGGTTGAACTTGTCGATGGCCCACGTCAGCAGCTGGCCGTGGAAGTAGCTGTAATCCACCGCCGCGCTGTCGACTCCGTAGGGGTGCAGCTCGCCGTCCCGCTCCAGATAGCAGGCGATGCGGTAGTCATCGAGCTCGCAGCCGGCGGCGAAGTGGGACAGGGGCAGCATCGCGGGGGCCAGCCCCTTGCTCTCTTCACCCCAGTTCTTCTTCTCGCTGATCTTTTTGGCGTTGGGACGGCGGATGGAGCAGTCGTTGTAGGCACCAAAGGCGCGCGGGTGGATGGCCACCACCTGCTCCCCCGCGTACTCCAGCTCGCACCAGAGCGCCACTTCCGGCTCTATCTGCACCTTTTCATCGCCGCTCACCGCCGCTTCCGGCAAGAAGATGGCGTCGCCGCTCAAGGGGAAGACGCCGAGCTGGCCGGGGTGGCCCGGCACGTAAAAGGGGAACAGCGCCTTGGGGGCGCTGGTGTCGCGCACCACCACCGTCACGAAATCCGAGGCCTCGCCGGCCTGCTCCAGATGACCGGCGAAATTGCCCGCCACCCCGAGTCCGATAAACTTGCTCTCTGCTGTCACTTGCATCTTGCTCACCTGCCTCTTGCCAAAGCGAAGGCAGCGGCCCGGCACGGGGCGGCTGCCGCAAACGTGGCGAGGATTAAAACACAGGGGTCTGCCCTCGCCCAGCCTGCACGCCCCATCCTGTGCGCCAGCGCGAACTTTTGCGAGCCGGTCGGCGAGCTTGTGAACAACCGTCATGCCCAAACTGACTCGACCGTGTGCGGCGCCTGCCCTTGATCAGGGCAACAGGCAGCGCATTGATCAACCATGGGTACCGGAAACAGATCGTTTCCACATCCTGCCGCCTTGCCCCTTGGGCCCGCCCGCCAACTTTGCTAGGCTGCCCCTCATGCCAATCCGCACACTCAAGGATGCCTGTCGATGTCAGCACAGCACTTTCAGGGCCGCTTCGAGGTCGAGTTCAAATACAGACTCGGCGATGTCGAGGCCTTCACCACAGCCCTCGCCGCCCTCAATCCCGAGGTGATGCTGGAGCACAACCAGGAGCAGGACACCTACTTCGACACGCCGGACCGCAGCCTGAGCGCGGCGGACAAGAGCCTGCTGATCCGTACCATGCAACCCTCCGGCATCCGGCTCTGGATCGTGAAGGGGCCCGAACCCGATCGCTGCGAGGCGGTCAACATCACCGACGCCGACAAGGCCATCAGCATGCTGTACACCCTGGGTTACCAGCCGATACTGACCCTTCGCAAAGTGCGCAGCATCTATTTTGTCGGCCCCTTCCACGTCACCCTGGATCACCTGGCGGGGCTTGGCGATTTTGCCGAGCTGGCCATCATGACCGATGACGAAACCCTGCTGCCAGATTATCGCCAGCAACTGCTGTCCCTGGCCGCCCGGCTCGGGCTGGACCCCGAACGGCTGGAGAGCCGCTCCTATCGCACCCTGTGTGAACAAGCCACCACCCCATCACCAGAGAGACGTTCATGATCGACAAACTCGCCTGGCTGACCTTCAAGGATCAGCAACTGCTCTGTGCCCGCTCCCACGGCAAGCACATCTACTACATTCCCGGCGGCAAGCGCGAAGCGGGAGAGACCGATGAAGCAGCGCTGATGCGCGAAATCGAGGAGGAGCTGGCCGTGACCCTCAAGCCCGGCACCCTGGCGTTTGCCTGCGAGTTCAGTGCCCAGGCCGACGGCAAGCCGCAGGGGGTCAACGTCAGGCTGCGCTGCTACACCGGCGAGGCTGACGGCACTCCCGTCGCCTCGGCGGAGATCGCCGAGCTGCGCTGGCTCGACCGCCGCCATATGGCCGAGATCTCTCCGGTTTCCCGGCTGCTGTTTGCCTGGCTGATCGAACAGCAGCTCATCCGCTAAGGGGAACCCGCCAGGACGGCGTGATCGGGCGCACCCGGCGAGCGACAACGACTTGAAATTGGCGGCAGAAACGGCGAGTCTAGCCAGTCATCCTGCCGCCGGTCCCGTTGGCGGCAGGCGCCGCGGCAGACCGGGCCGGCGGCGTGAACTTCGTTGACAAGGACTCCTGATGGACATAGTTGAGGTTGATACCACCCAGGGCATCAAGCCTGCCCTCATCACTTTGCTGCAAGACAGCGTCGCCAGCGGCGCGTCGGTGGGCTTTCTGCCGCCGCTGACCGAAGAGCAGGGGCTCGTCTATTGGCAGGGCATAGAGACGGAGCTGGCCGCGGGCAGCCGCCGGCTCTGGGTCGCTTTCCTGCAACACCAGCTGGTCGGTGCCCTCCAGCTCTCGCTGTGCACCAAGGCCAATGGCCGTCACCGCGCCGAGGTGGAAAAACTGATGGTGCACAGTCTCCACCGTGGCAAGGGGGTCGGCCGTGCCCTGATGGCCAGCATGGAGCAAGGGGCCAAAGAAGCCGGCCGCAGCCTGCTGGTGCTCGACACCCGGGTGGGCGATGCCGCTTCCCGCCTCTATCGCCAGCTCGGCTACCAGGAGGCGGGCCAGATCCCCGCCTTTGCCCGCAGTGCCGACGGCACCCTGGCGGCCACCCTCTTCTTCTACAAGCAGCTCTGAGCCGCGCATCGCCTCCGCTTCGCACGCCTCTACCCTGCTCGCCCCTACTTTGTAGCCACAGTGCGCCCTCCCCATGGAGGGCGTGTTGCGTTACCCCTTCAGCTTTCAAAAACAATCAAATCAGCACTAGGATTAATTTTGAATCTGCTATAGCCCCATTTGCATATGATTGTTCCTTCACCTCACCCTAGACGAGGCGTATGGTGTGACAGAAAGACCCGTTTGCATACCAAACGGATACTGCTCACTGCCTTGAGGAATACTGCATGCCTATCCTGCCTCGTACCGTCACCTCCCCCAAAAAGTTCATCATCGGCCACGATCTGCTGCCCCAACTCCATGATCACGTAAAAGATTTCGGCGACAACGCCCTGCTCGTCAGCGACGAGTTCATTCTGGAACGAGTGCGGGAGGAGGCGCTGGCCGGCCTGCTGCAGGCAGGTCTGAAGGGTGCGGTAGAGAAGTTCAACTACGAATGTACCGACATCGAGATCCGCCGCCTGTGCGATCTGGCCGAACAACAGGGGGCCAACGTCATCGTCGGCATCGGTGGCGGCAAGACCCTGGATGTTGCCAAGGCGGTGGCTTTCTACCTGCGCCGCCCCGTGGTGCTGTTTCCCACCATCGCCTCCACCGATGCCCCCTGCACCGCCCTCGCGGTGATCTACAACCCGGCGGGCGAGTTCGAGCGCTATCTGTTCCTGCCCCAGAACCCGGATGTGGTGATCGCCGACACCGCCATCATAGCGGCGGCCCCTGCCCGCTTCTTCGCCGCCGGTGTGGGCGATGCGCTCGCCACCTACTTTGAGGCCCGCGCCTGTTACCGGGCGGACGGCATCAATCTGGTGGGCAAGCGCCCCTCCCGCACCGGCCTCGGGCTGGCCCGGCTCTGCTACGAGCTGCTGGGGGAGAACATCGAGCTGGCGATGGACGCGGTGCGCCACCATGTCACCACCCCGGCGCTGGAGCAGACCATTGAGGCCACCATCTATCTGAGCGGCGTGGGCGCCGAAGCGGGCGGCCTGGCGGCGGCCCATGCGGTCAACAACGGCATGTCGGTGGTGGCGGATCTGCACCGGGCCCAGCACGGTGAGAAGGTGGTGTTTGGCCTGCTCACCCAGCTGGTTCTCGAGCGCGCGCCCCAGGCAGAGCTGGACGAGGTGATGCGCATCATTCAGCTGGCCGGCCTGCCCATGACCCTACAGGAGATGGGGCTGAGCCGTTTCGTGGAGAGCGAGTGGCGCCAGGTGGCCAAGCTTGCCTGCGATCCCCTCGACACCATGGGCAACATGCCGATGAGCGTCAGCGAGCAGGATGTCTACCACGCCATGATCGCGGCCAATGCCATGGCCGAGCGCTACCGGGCCCGTCACCCACGCGCCTGATCAGCACTCAAGCAAAGTCGTGATCACACCGACAAGGCCGGCCCCTGCGGCCGGCCTTGTCATTCCCTGCCCGACCTGCTGCAATGGCCCCTTTATCCTTGGGACAAGGAGTCACCATGATATTGGAAGTCGCCCCTCTGCAGGTCATTCCCGGTCAGGCTGCCGCCTTCGAGCTGGCCTTCTCCCAGGCCCAGCGCATCATCAGCACCATGCCGGGCTACGGCGGACACCAGCTCCAGCGCTCGCTGACCGATCCCCACCGCTATCTGCTGCTGGTCAACTGGCAGCGCCTCGAAGATCACACCCAGGGCTTTCGTGGCTCACCCCAGTACCAGCAGTGGAAGGCCCTGCTCCATCACTTCTACGATCCCTTCCCCACGGTCGAGCACTACCGGCAGGTCACATTCGATGAGGCAGAGTAGCGGGAACAGGATAACGGCCTGATCTGAACCGGATGCCCGGTGCCAAGGCCAAGGTGACGGCTGAGGCGACATTGCCTCGTTCGATGTGCAACCAGATAAGCGGCGCAGGGCTGGACTGTTAACCGAGAGAGAAGTGAGGAAGAGTGATCAGGGGGCCAAGCAGAACGTGGATCATCCACGCCCAGACTTGGCCCCCAATGGGAAAATCAGGCCAACCGTTCGGCCCGCGCCTTGATCAGGGGAGCGGCAAAGGCCTCCTGGGCCGCGATCAGCTGCAACTCATAGGCATCGGCCTGCCAGGTGTGCAGCAGTACCGTATCCACCGCCGCGTTGGTGCGCTCGAACGCGCTGACGGCATCGTAACCCGCCTGCAGATTGGCCAGCATCAGCGCGCTGATGAGATCCCCCACACCCACCGGCTGGCGGGCAAACTCGTAGAGCGGACGGTCGATCAGATAATCCCCCTCGGGGGTGGCCAGCAGCATCTCGAAACGGCCCGGCTCGCGAGCGGCGCGTCCAAGATGCTTGACCAGCACCATCTTCACCCCGTGTGCCAGCAGCTGATGGGCGGCGGCCCGCGTCTGCGCCAAATCCGTCAGATGGACATCGCACAGGGTCTCCAGCTCCAGCAGATTGGGGGCCATGATGTCGGCCGCCGGCAGCGCCTTCTCAGTCAAGAAACGGGTCACCCCGGGGGCGACGATGCACCCTTTTTCCGGGTGGCCCATCACCGGATCGCAAAAATAGATGGCGGCAGGATTGGCTGCCTTGACCGCCGCCACCACCGCCAGGATCTCGTCCCCCTGCTCCGCCGAGCCCAGATAACCGCTCAGCACGGCGTCGCAGTGCGCCAGCACCTCGATATTCGAGAGCCCCTCGCACAGGGCGCTGATATGCCCTGCGGGCATCGCCATTCCCTGCCAACCGGCCGCATATTGGGTGTGGTTGGAGAACTGCACCGTGTTGATGGGCCATACCTCCATACCGAGACGGCGCATGGGAAACACGGCGGCGCTGTTGCCGGCACAGCCGAACACCACGTGGGACTGGATAGAGAGAATGCGTTTCATCGACATCACCGCAGAGAAGAGTCAGGGGAAAGGCGCAATATATCGGATGAAGATATTGATCTTCCACCCTTGATCAGCACAAACCCTTATTTGGTCGGCAAAATTATCGATGACGTTCTGGTTGCCACCGCCATCACCGGCCCCCTCTTTACTGACATGCCGCAGTTTGCAACCGCGAGCATGGCCGACGTGGTCTGATAAAGTGATACAAAGCTCTTGTTTGATGGCATATGAGATTAATAAATGGGCTTTTGATGCGCAGAGCCATGTGATGACGAGTAAACCGGCCAAACGTCGGATCGGGCTGACCGGCCCGATCCGGTTTTTATCAGGGGCGAGCGAAGTGGTAGACCCAGCCTTCGTCCAAAGCCATCTCGGCGGGCGGTACCACCAGAGCCGGCAACAGAGAGACGCTCCCCTTGGCCGCGTATTGCAGCGCCATCAGGGCGCAGATGGCGGCGTCGTAACGATCGGTGCCCGCTGTCACATCGGCCGGCAGATGCCCCAGCAGCTCGGTGCGCACCGCCGATGCCTTGCCCCCCACCTTGGCAAGAGCGGGATAGACCTCCAGCACGGCGCGATCGGCCTGTGGTTGCTGCTTGGGCACCAGCTGCAAGTCGGCCAGTCGGGGCAGCATGGCGAGCGCCAGGGTCGCGTTGTTGCCGAGCCTGTCGAAGGTGGCCGAGAGCGGCTTCTTGCCATATTGCCGGTGCAGCCAGCGCTCGCAGTCCCGATAGGCATAAGGGTTGTCTATCTCGCGCTGGGGCACGGCGCACTCGGTCGCCCTCCCCGCCAGCAGCTCGCCCAAGGCGCGAGGAAACGCCAGTGGCGCGTCGATCCCCAGCGCCAACTGCGGGCAGGCCAGCACCTGCAGCAGATGGATCTCGTCGTGCAGTGCTGGGCGCAGCAAGGCATCCAGATCCGGCGCAACCCGTGAGCTCAGTCGAAACAGGGGCGATACCCCAAACCAGTGCAGCCGCTGTTCACGAGCCTGCCACCCCACCACGGCCACCGCCTGGGCACTGCCCTGCCAGCCTCTTACGTCCCAACCGATGCCGATGGCATCCATGTGTTCCATTGTCATGCCAGTGTCACCTCTGCACGCTATCAATGCAGCACAGGGTAATGGCTGGAGCCCCTAAAGCAAGGTTGGCGGCGCGGCTTAGAAGGATTTCTTGAAATTGATCAGCGGCAAGATGGGGAAAACCCCGTTCTCGGCGTAGTTGGCGAGGCCAATCTGCAGACCGTCCAGGTGCTTGGTGGCGTTGATGAAGCCCAGCTGGAAGGTGGTGCGCTCGGCATAGTTGACGAAGCCGACGTTGGCCAGGGCATTGCCCTTGGCGATGTTGACGGCCCCCCAGTTGAGGCCCTGCACATTGTTGGTCAGGTTGACGAAGCCAAGGTTGACGCCCTTGTCCTGACCCTCGTGCCAGTTGACCGCGTTGATCGCCACCCCGCCAAACTGGTGGCGTACCCGGCCGGCACCGAGGAAGATGCCAAGCTGCAGACCGGTGAATTGATCCACGTCGGAGAGGGCGAAGACCGGCAGATCGATCCCTTTCACCTGACCGGTACGACCATAGAGAACAGAGGCTCTGGCCCCCTCGACCTGATGGGATGCGGGCAGATTGACGCCGGGCAAGGAGAGCTGGACAGGGGTACTGGCGTGGGCAACGCCGCCAAGGGCAGCAGCCCCAAGGGCAAGCAGCAGGCGAGCAGGTTTCATCGATGCATTCCTCAAGACTCAGGGAGTGGCGTCAGCCTACCAGCCCCGCGGCCTGGGAACGAGACCAAACGGACGTGGCTGCGTCACCCCTCGTCTGAATCGGGCCAGCCAAACTGGACAGACCAGAATCAATATTTCGCCAAAAATTAACATTTATATTATTTACATCAAGCCTCATTTGGTAACACAATGCCTAAACGTGCGTTTGAACAGAGCAAACGACACGTGACGACTTAAGGATGTAGTCGAACGGATGTAACCGAAGAATGGGCCCATCGGCCTTTTGCAATACCCTTCTGCCAACCACGGAGACACGCGATGAATATGGACGTAATCAAGACCTTT
The DNA here is from genome assembly GCF_027707985.1 of Aeromonas sp. QDB03. Taxonomy (NCBI): domain Bacteria; kingdom Pseudomonadati; phylum Pseudomonadota; class Gammaproteobacteria; order Aeromonadales; family Aeromonadaceae; genus Aeromonas; species Aeromonas sp. QDB03. The sequence goes on from NZ_JAPCJG010000001.1 coordinate 838,214, forward strand.
ACCGAGCAGATGCAAGGCTTTGCCGCCCCCCTCACCCGTTACAACCAGCTGCTGGCCAGCAACATCGAACAGCTGACCCGGCTGCAGCTGGCGTCCGCCAACGCCTATGCCGAGCTGGGACTGAACCAGCTGCAGGCCGCCGGCAAGGTGCAGGATGCCCAGAGCCTGGCGGCCCTCGGCACCGTCCAGCTGGAGACCGCCAGCCAGCTCTCCCGCCAGATGCTGGACGACATCCAGAAGCTCAACACCCTCGGCCAGCAGTTCAAGGACGACCTCGACGCCCTGGCTGCCGACGGCATCAAAAAGAGCACGGGCAAGGCCTGATATCCCCCTGGCTGCCCGCGACGGGCAGCCACATCTCCCCATGCTCCGTCACGACAGGCTCGCCCTGCGCCGGGGATGGGTGAAGGAGAGAACATGAGCCAATCATCTTACGGCCCGCTGTTCGAGGCCCTGGCCCACTACAACGACAAGCTGCTGGACATGGCCAAGGCGCAGACCGAGCGCACGGCCCAAGCCCTGCTGCAGACCAATCTCGACGATCTCGGCCAGGTGCTGGAACAGGGTAGCCAGCAGCCCTGGCAACTGATCAATGCCCAGATGAACTGGTGGCAGGATCAGCTCAAGCTGATGCAGCACACCCTGCTCAAAAGCGCAGGCCAGCAGAGCGAACCCCTCATCGCCCCGGAGCGCAGTGATCGCCGCTTCAAGGCCGACGCCTGGAGCGAGCAGCCCATCTATGACTACCTCAAACAATCCTATCTGCTGACCGCCAAGCACCTGCTGGCTTCGGTGGATGCCCTCGAGGGGGTGCCCCAGAAGAGCCGGGAGCGGCTGCGTTTCTTTACCCGCCAGTACATCAACGCCATGGCCCCCAGCAACTTTCTGGCCACCAACCCGGAGCTGCTCAAGCTGACCCTGGAGTCTGACGGCCAGAATCTGGTGCGCGGGCTGGCGCTGCTGGCCGAAGATCTCGAGCGCAGCGCCGATCAGCTCAACATCCGGCTGACCGACGAGTCCGCCTTTGAGCTCGGCCGGGATCTGGCGCTGACGCCGGGCCGGGTGGTGCAGCGCACCGAGCTGTATGAGCTCATTCAGTACAGCCCGACCACGGAAACGGTGGCCAGAACGCCGGTACTGATCGTGCCGCCCTTCATCAACAAGTACTACATCCTGGATATGCGACCCCAGAACTCCCTGGTGGCCTGGCTGGTCGCCCAGGGCCAGACGGTGTTCATGATCTCCTGGCGCAACCCGGGTCCGGCCCAGGCCGACATCGATCTCGACGACTACGTGGTAGAAGGCGTCATCGCCGCGCTGGATGGCGTAGAGGCGGCCACCGGCGAGCGGGAGGTGCACGGCATCGGCTACTGCATCGGCGGTACCGCCCTCTCCCTGGCCATGGGCTGGCTGGCCGCCAGACGCCAGAAGCAACGGGTTCGCTCCGCCACCCTGTTCACCACCCTGCTCGACTTCTCCCAACCGGGGGAACTTGGCATCTTCATCCACGAGCCCATTATTGCGGCACTGGAAGCCCAGAACGAGGCCAAGGGCATCATGGACGGGCGCCAGCTGGCGGTCTCCTTCAGCCTGCTGCGGGAGAACAGTCTCTACTGGAATTACTACATCGACAGCTACCTCAAGGGGCAGAGCCCGGTGGCGTTCGATCTGCTGCACTGGAACAGCGACAGCACCAACGTGGCGGGCAAGACCCACAGCAGCCTGCTGCGCCGGCTCTATCTGGAGAACCAGCTGGTGAAGGGGGAGCTCAAGATCCGCCACACCCGCATCGATCTCGGCAAGGTGAAGACCCCGGTGCTGCTGGTCTCGGCCATGGACGATCACATCGCCCTCTGGCAAGGGACCTGGCAGGGCATGAAGCTGTTCGGTGGCGAGCAGCGCTTCATCCTGGCTGAATCGGGCCATATCGCCGGCATCGTCAATCCGCCGGACGCCAACAAGTACGGCTTCTGGCAGAACGACGCCGAGGCCACCAGCCCCGAGGCGTGGCTCGCCGGCGCAAGCCACACCCCAGGCTCCTGGTGGCCGCAGATGGCGACCTTTATCCAGAGCCGGGAAGAGGATCCCGCCCCCCTCCCCGCCCGCATCCCGAGCGAAGGGCTGGACGCGGCCCCCGGCAGCTACGTCAAGGTTCGGCTCAACCCGATCTTTACCCAGACCCCCGAGGAGGAGCCCGCATGAGCACGCTTCCCTTCGAGGTGGGCCAACAGGCCAGCCTGACCAAGCGGTTCGGGGCGGCAGAGGTCGAGGCGTTTGCCGGGTTGTCGGAGGATTTCAATCCGCTGCACCTGGATCCCGCCTTCGCCGCTACCACGCCGTTCGTGCGCCCCATCGTGCACGGCATGCTGCTGGCCAGCCTCTTCTCGGGGCTGCTGGGCCAGCAACTGCCGGGCAAGGGCACCGTCTATCTCGGTCAGAGCCTCGCCTTCAAGCAGCCGGTGTTTGTGGGGGATGAGGTGACGGCAGAGGTGGAGATCATCGCCCTGCGCAGCGACAAGCCCATCATCACCCTGGCCACCCGCATCCTGACGGCAACCGGCGCCATCGCCGTCAGCGGTGAAGCCGTGGTGAAGTTCGGCTGAAAAGGGTTTGCCCCATGATCTCAGTCAGCCCGGCAACAGCCGGGCTGACTGCTATGGTGTGCGCCCCAAAAATGGTCTTGCAAGCCACAATTGCCCGCAGAGAGGTGCCCTTGCCCTTTCCTTGACGACCCGAACTGCCTAAAATAACCGCCCTGCTGTTTCAGCCATTCATCCACTAGAGGATTTCCCATGGAGACGTTTCTGCTCGAAGGCCACCCCTTCGTTGCCTTGTGCGACCTTATCAAACATCAGGGTTGGGCCGATTGTGGCGGTGCGGCCAAGGCGCTGGTCGCCGAAGGGTTGGTAGAGGTGGACGGTCAGGTCGAGACCCGCAAACGCTGCAAGATCGTGGCCGAGCAAGTAGTCAACTTCAACGGCATGAAAGTGGTCGTGAAAGAAGGCGTCAGCCCGGAGATCCTCTGACCTCGCTTGAATAAGGGCGCCGACGCGCCCTTTGGTATTCAGCTGGCCTTGATCGACAGGGTCAGCACGAAGCGCGCCATCGCCTCATCCCCGTTCAGCGACGGACAGGTGGCCACCACCTGGATGGGGCGGTTGATGCGCTGACCGCTCGCCAGCGACTCGTCGATCATGGCGTCGATCTCCTCCCCGGCCGCGCAGTCAAACTGCACATCCCCTTCGGGCCGTTTCAGAAACTCCCCCTGCACATCCTTGAAGGCGAAGTGCACCTTCTTGCGCCGCTGCCGCCCCTTCTCCATCACCAGCAGACCGCCCACCAGATCGGCACCGGTCGCCAGCGCGCCGAAGTACATGCTGCCCAGGTGGTTGCGGGTGCGCCAACCGAGCGGGATGCGAATGCGCAGCGCCTTGGCACTCATCTCTTCGATGACGGGGGCACAAAATCCGATGACGGGGATGTAGCGCCAGGCAAAAAGCCGCAGCGCCAGGTTGGCCTTCAAACGTTGCAAATCCATATGCGAACTGATCCGATGAGTTGATGTAAACAACATGTTGCCAGCATGGCTGGCGTTCGACAAGGATGCGGATCACGCTTGCCGTCATTTCCTCTCATCAAAAAAGAGGGAACCGCACCGGTTCCCTCTTTATTCCATCTTACTGGTTCACAGCAGATGCACTGGTCAGGCCCGCTTCTCTTCCAGCCAGGCGCCCTGGCTCTGCATCTCGAACAGCTGGGCATAATGGCCGCCCAGCGCCATCAGCTCGCCATGAGTACCCCGCTCGTTCACCTGACCGCGCGAGAGCAGCAAGATCTCGTCCGCGTCGACGATGGTCGAGAGACGGTGGGCGATGGCGATGGTGGTACGGCCGCGCCGCGCCGCCGCCAGCGCCGAAGAGAGGGCCAGCTCGGTCTGGGAGTCCACGCTGGCGGTCGCCTCGTCCAGAATGAGGATGCGCGGATCGCCCACCAGGGCGCGGGCAAAGGAGAGCAGCTGACGCTGGCCGGCGGAGAGGTTCTTGCCCCCCTCCTCCATCAGGGTGTTCAAGCCCTCCGGCAGACTCAGCACGAACTCGGCCAGCTGCACCTCGGTCAGCGCCTGCCACAGCCGCGCCTCGTCAATGCCGTCACGGCCAAGGCGCAGGTTTTCCGCCAACGTCCCAACGAAGATAAAGGGATCCTGCTGTACCAGCCCAATGCTGCGACGCACCGCCGAGAGCGACAGGCTCACCATCGGATGATCATCGAAGCGGATGGTGCCCTGATCCAGCGGGTAGAAGCCCATCAGCAGGCTGATGATGGTGGACTTGCCGCTGCCAGTGTGACCCACCAGCGCCAGCATCTGGCCCGGTTTGGCGGTAAAGCTCACGTCGCGCAGCACCTGTTGCTCGCCATCGTAGGAGAAGCTCACCCGCTCGAAGCTCACCTGCCCCTTGAGCGGGCGCATCTCGCCCTCGGTGCTCTCGCGCGCTTCATCGAGCAGGGCAAAGACCCGCTCCCCGGCCACCATGGCCTGCTGCAACTGGTTGAGCTGGTTGGTCATCTCGATAAGCGGCTCGATCATCCGTCCCAGATAGCTGATGAAGGCGTAGAGCACCCCCACCTGGATGGCGCCTTCCGCACTCAGCCCCTCGCGGGCAAACAGCGCCAACAGGCCGATCAGCACCATCATGTAGAAGAGATCGATGAGCGGGCGTAGCAGGATGCCGTTGATCTTGAGGCTCTTGAGGCGCGCCGCCCAGTGCTGCTGATTCACCTCGGCAAAAGCGTTGGCAAAATGGCGCTCCTGCACCATGGCCTGAATGACCGGCATCCCCTGCAGCGACTCGTTGAGACGGCTGTTGATGTCGGAGAGCAGGCTGCGGGTCGCTCGCACCACGGGCACGCTCAGTTTCTGATAAAGCCACATCACGCCGCCCACCGCCGGCAACAGACAGGCACACACCAACATCAGCCGCAGATCCAGCAGCGCCATGGAGATGAGGATGCCGCACAGCAGCACTACCTTCTGCACCAGCAGCCCGATCACCTGCACATAGAGGTTCATGATCGCCTCGGTGTCGTTGGTGATGCGCGAGATGAGCGAGCCGGAGCGATGCTGGTCAAAGTAGCGGGCCGGCAGCCGGATGGCGGTGGCAAACACCTGCTCGCGCAGCCGCTGCACCACCGCCTGGGCGATGCGGTTGAAGCGCAGGGACTGCAGGTAGAAACCGGCAGCAGACAGTACCTGCAGGCCGAGATAGCCGGCGGCGATGGCCGCGATGGCGGGCCACATCAGCTGGCGCGGCGCCAGGTAGTCGTCGATGAACAGCTTGATGAGCAAGGGACCGGCCACTTCGGCGCCGGTGGCCAGCAGCAGACAGATCCCCGCCTGAATGAGCCAGCGCGGATAACGGGCACAATACCCGAGTAGTCGTTTGATGGTCGGGTTCACAGGCACTCCTCCACGTCTTGTTTCAGCCGCTGATGATGAGGCACCAGGCCGACATACCAGCACTCAGGCTCTGCACCACACAGAGTGAAGGTCTTGATGAGTGGGTTCACAGGCTCTCCTCCACGTCTTGCTCGAGACGCTGGTAACGCACCATATCCGCATACCAGCCGTTGTGGGCCATCAGGGCGCCGTGGCGACCCCGCTCACTGACATGGCCCTGATCCAGCACCAGGATCTCGTCGGCCTGCTCCACCGCCGTCATCCGGTGGCTGACCAGGATCAGGGTACGCTTGTGGGCCTTGAGGGCGTGCAGGATCTGCTGCTCGGTGTGGGCATCCACCGCCGAGAGGGCATCGTCGAGCACCAGGATGGGTGCCTCCAGCAGCAGGGCTCGGGCGATGGCGAGCCGCTGTTTCTGACCGCCGGAAAGGGTCACCCCCTTCTCCCCCACTTCGGTCTCATAGCCTTTGGGGAAACGGCTGATGTCGTCGTGCACGCAGGCGATGCGCGCCACCCGCTCAATCTCCTCCCGGCTGGCATCGGGGCGGCCAAGGGCGATGTTGGCGGCAATGGTGGTGGAGAAGAGAAACGGCTCCTGCGGCACATAGGCAAACTGACCGCGCAGCTCACCCAGCGCCAGTTGCGAGATGGGCACCTTCCCCATGCGGATCTCCCCTGCGGTGGGGTTGGCCAGTCGCATCAACAGCTTGAGCAGGGAACTCTTGCCCGCGCCGGTGCGCCCGACGATCCCCAGCATGCCACCGGCTTGCAGGGTGAAATCCACATTGCGCAGCAGAGTGCGCTGCTCGAGCTGGTAGCTGAGCGCCACGGCGCGCAGCGGAAAGGCCGAGGCCAGCGCCACCGGCTGGGCCGGCTCTTCGATGTCGCTGCGCTCGGCCAGCAGACTTTCGATCCGTGAATAGGCGGCGCTGCCGCGCTCGATGATGTTGAACAACCAGGCGATGGCGAACATGGGCCAGATCAGCTGACCGAGGTACATGGTGAAGCTGGTGAGCTCCCCCAGGGTCAGCTCATCGCGCAGCACCAGAGCGCTGCCGCCGGCCACCGCCAGAAAGTAGGAGCAGCCGATGCAGAGGTAGATCACGGGATCGAACTTGGCATCGATGCGGGCCACCGCCATGTTGCAGGCGCCCGCCTCCCGGGTCAGCTCGGCAAAGCCACGATCTTCAAGCGATTCCACCGCATAGGACTTGAGCACCCGCACGCCGGAGAGCGCCTCCTGGGTCTTGTTGTTGAGCCGCGAGAAGGCTCCCTGCGCCGCCTTGAACTCCTTGTAGATCTGGGTGCCGAAGCGGTTCATGAAAAATGCCATCACCGGCAACGGCAACAGGGAGAGCAGGGTCAGCTGCCAGGAGTACTGGCTGCACATGATGGAGAGCACCAGCACCCCGACGATGATGGAGTCCACCAGGGTCAGCACCCCTTCCCCGGCGGTCATCTCCACCGCCTGGATATCGTTGGTGGCATGGGCCATCAGATCGCCGGTACGATGGCGCTGATAAAAGTCCGGGCTCATGCGGGTGAAGTGGCTGAACAGTCGGTTGCGCAGCACATAGGCGAGCCGATATGAAGCGCCAAACAGCATGACTCGCCACACGTAGCGCAGCAGATAGATGAGCAGGCCAAGACCGAACAGCCCGGCCAGATAACCCGTCAGGGTTGCACTATCAAGGGACCCTTTGGCGATGCCATCCACCACCCAGCCCACCACCTTGGGCGGGATCACGGTCAACAGGGCCACCATCATCAACAGGGAGATGGCGATCAGGTAACGCCGCCACTGCTCCTTGAAGAACCAGCCCAGCCTTGCAAATACGCTCACGTAGATATCCTTTGTCGCGACCGGCCCAGTGCCGGTGCCCATCACGGGGAAACTCAATGCAATCGCCCCCGGCTGGGGGCGATACGAGGGGGTCATGATAGCCTGAAGCAAGCGGCTTGAGAATTATTGCTATTTCACCTGTTACAACAAGCGATCATCACGCTGTCCGAAGCCTGCGTACGGTGTTTCATGCTGCTCCCCGGTGAGCAGGAAGTGGGACACCTCCTCCCGGGTCAGACTGAACACCTGTTGCAGCTGCTCCAGATCCTGCTCGGTCAGCTCCTCCTGCTGGCGCAACCGCCACTCCAGCTCACCGGCCATGATCTGCAGACGGGAGGCGGAAATATTGGCGGAGACCCCCTTGAGGGTATGCAGCAACCGGCAGGCGATATCAGGTTGCTGACGACGCAGGGCGGAGCGGATCTCCCACAAGTCGTCCTTGTGCTCCGACATGAACAGCTTGAACAGGATCTGCAGCGCCTCCTTGTCCTGCTCCAGCCGCCTGAGAGCATCCTCCAGATCCAGCACCCCCATCAGATCGGGCGGTTTCACTTCGAGCGGCACCCGTCGCTCGCCACTGGCGCTCTTCACCCACTGCAGCAGGTTGTTGTAGAGATCGAGCTTGCTGACCGGCTTGGTGACATAGCCGTTCATGCCGACCCCGAGGCAACGCTCCCTGTCCCCCGGCATGGCACTGGCGGTCAGGGCAATGATCGGGACATCGTGTTTGTCGACCATCTTGCGGATCTGGCGGGTGGCATCCAGCCCGTCCAGTACCGGCATCTGCAAGTCCATCAGGATCACGTCGAAGGGCTGCTCGGCCACCCGCTCGACCGCCTCCCGACCGTTGCCCACCACGGTCACCAGGGCGTCGACCCGGCGCAGGTATTCGATGATCAGCTGCTGGTTGACCCGGTTGTCCTCGGCCAGCAGTACCCGGATGCCTTGCAGCAACTCGCGAAAATGCTGCTGATCCCCCTGCGCCTCGGCCTGGCGGAACTGCTGATCGTGGGAACTGCCGTTTAGCAGCTCGTCCACCTTGGCCAGCAGGGCATTTTCGGTCATCGGCTTGGGCAGGAAGTGGGTCAATCCCATGCTCTCCATCCGCCCATGCAGTCCCTCCTTGGCCCAGGCACTGGTCATCAGGATCGGCAGACGGCGCCACTGGCTGTGCTGATACATCTCGAGCGCCAGATCCAGCCCGTCTTCCTGCCCCATGCGCCAGTCCAGAATGGCCAGCCGGATATTCTGCCCCTCTTCCCGCAGCACTTGACGAGCCCGGGAGAGGCTGTTGACCGCCATCACCCTGGCACCGGCCCGACCCAGGATATCCTTGGCCAGATCCAGCACCAGCTCGTTGTCATCCATCACCAGCACCAGCGGCTGATGCTCGAAGAAGACCCGCCGCCCGGAGACGCCATACACAGCCTTGGTCATGGGGATCTCGAACTGGAAGACCGAGCCCGTTCCCGGCTTGCTCTGTACCGTGATCCGGCCCCCCATCAGTTCGACCAGACGCTGGGAGATGTTCAGACCCAGCCCGGAGCCGCCGTATTTGCGGGTGTTGCCTGCCTCCAGCTGGGTGAAGGGCTGGAACAGCTGGGCCTGTTTCTCCTCGGCGATGCCGATGCCGGTGTCACGCACGCTGAAACGCACCTGCATGGGGTGCTGGTTGACCAGGGTGATGGCTACTTCCACCTCGCCCCGCTCGGTAAACTTGATGGCGTTGTTGACCAGATTGACCAGCACCTGGCCGAGGCGCAGCGGATCGCCGCGCAGAAAATCCGGCACGGCCGGCGACTTGTTGATGATGACCTCGACCTGCTTGCGCTCGGCCAGGTCGGCAAACATGCCGGCCAGCGAGTCGATCTGCTCGCTCAGATCGAAGTCGATCTCCTCCAGAGTCAGCTTGCCGGACTCCACCTTGGTCAGATCCAGAATGTCGTTGATGAGCAGCAGCAGGGTGTCCGACGAGGATTTGATCTTGCTGAGATAATCCCGCTGCTGCTGATCCAGCTCGGTCTGCAGTGCCAGCGAGCTGAACCCGATGATGGCGTTCATGGGGGTGCGGATCTCGTGGCTCATGTTGGCCAGAAAGTCACTCTTGGCCTGGGCCAGCAAGCCAGTCTGGCGCGACAGCTCGCTCAGCTTCTGGTTGCGCCGCCACAGGGTCACCGCCACCAGCCCGAAACAGAGCATGGCCCCCCCCAATACCATCAGATAGAAGCGGCTCTTGAGGGAGGAGGCCTGCTCCATCTTGCTCTGCTTCCAAAGTGACAGCCCCTCCAGTTCGTGCATGTCGATCACCTGGTTGCGCAGTACGTGGTACTCCACCACCTGATGGCTGACATCCTCGCTCAGCTGGGCCAGCCCCGCCACTTCGGGATTGGCGGGATAGGCCGTCTTGAGGCGGCGCTGTAGGGCCTGCAGTCGCAGCTGCTCGCCCTTGTCCCAGCTGCGTTTGAGGTAGTGACTGAGCTGAGCCAGCTCGGTCAGGTCGATGGCAAGCGGAGAGTCTGCCGGCAAGGTGGACAGCAAGCCGTTGAGCTGCTTTTGAAAAGGCTGCTCTATGTACTCGATCGCCATCTCCATGGAATAAAGCTTGGCCAAGTCGAGCAAATAGCTGTCGATGTCGTGCAACAGGGATTGGGAGTGGGGATTGTCGGCAGAGTCGGGATCATTGCGCACCTGCCGCACGAAGCTGTCGAGGTTGCTCGACAACTGGTTGAGACGTTGCTGTACGTTGCCGTCGTTGGCCTTCTCGCGGCCAAGCAGATAGACGGTATCGGTATTGACCCGGTTGAGGATCAACTCTGCGGCAACGCTGAGCTCGGAAGCCTTCTGCTGCTGGCTGAGCAGCTGCCAGCAATAGCCGGAAAACCCCAGCAGCGATACGATGATCAGGCTAAGCACAACACGATTGACCCGTGTCACATTATTCATCCCGTCTCGATTCTCATGTCATGGCCACGCATCCACCGACATCATGTCGACACAGGATCACTGGCTGTGAAAGATAACTGACTACTATGTTACCGTTACTCTGCCCTGTCAGTGCAATAAGATGTTGCAGGGCTTATGCATACAGGAATCAATTATGTCATTTATCACTACCTATTGTAGCCATTGCTTCACCAGGAACCGCCTGCCTGAAGAAAAAGTGGATTCAAACGCGAAATGCGGCCGCTGCAAGAGCGGGCTGTTCGCCACCACCCCGGTCAACGGCCAGGAGCAGCAGTTCGATACCCTGATCCAGTCTGACATCCCGGTCGTGGTCGACTTCTGGGCCAGCTGGTGCGGACCATGCCTTCAATTTTCACCTGTTTTTCAACAAGTTGCCAGTGAACTTGAACCAAGGCTCCGCTTCGTCAAGGTCGATACCGAGCAACAAGCCGCCATTGCGGCCCGTTACGCCATTCGCAGCATTCCCACCCTGATGGTCTTCAAGCAGGGCAAGATGGTGGCACAGCGCAGTGGCTCCCTTCCTCCCAGTCTGTTCAAGGAGTGGTTGCACAGCTTCATCTAGGCCACAAATGATACCGATATGTTTAATTTGTGTTTATTTAATGTTTTCATTTGCCTTGACTCTGTGAGTCCCGGCATGCTTTGACCAGTTCCCCCTGTTTCAAACGGGGGGATGAATGTAATCTCGGCAACACAACAACAACCATAAATTAACCGAGAGAACAATATGCACACATCTGCAGTACCCTCCACTACCCCATCGCGCTGGCTGGACATCAAATCCGGGATCGTCATCCTGGATGTCTTGCTGCTCTGTGCCATGCTGGCCTGGCTCCCCTTTGACCCCAACGTCAACAAGGGGCTGGGGATCCTGGTCTTCATCGCCATCCTCTGGCTGACTGAAGCAGTCAACATCACCATCACGGCTCTCTCCATCCCGGTACTTGCCACCCTGCTCGGGGTCTTTGACATGAGCAAGTCGCTGACGGACTTCGCCAACCCGGTGCTGTTTCTGTTCTTCGGCGGCTTTGCACTGGCCGCCGCACTCTCCAAACAGGGGCTGGATACCCAGATCGCCGCCAAGGTGATGCAGCTTGCCAGGGGCCACCTCGGCTGGGCCGCCATCGTGCTCTTCACCATCACGGCCGCGCTTTCCATGTGGATCAGCAACACCGCCACCGCCGCCATGATGATGCCGCTGGCCCTCGGCATGCTGAAAGGGCTCGACGCCCACAAGGAGCGCCGTACCCTGGTCTTCGTCCTGCTGGGGGTTGCCTACAGCGCCAGCATCGGTGGCATCGGCACCCTGGTCGGCAGCCCGCCCAACGCCATCGCAGCCGCCCAGATGGGGCTGGGTTTCACCGACTGGATGAAGTTTGGCATCCCGGTGGTGCTCATCTTCATGCCAGTGGGCATCGGCCTGCTTTATATGGTGACCCGTCCCAACCTCTCCCATCAGGTCAGCACCGAGCAGGTCACCATCCAGTGGACCGGTCAACGCAAGATCACCCTGCTCATCTTCCTGACCACAGTACTGCTGTGGATTGGCTCCCAGCCCATTGCCAAGGCAATGGGGGGCATTCCCCAGTTCGATACCCTGATCGCCATGGGTGCCATTGTGGCCATTGCCATCAGCCGGGTGGCCAGCTGGGATGACATCAACCAGAACACCGACTGGGGCGTGCTGATGCTGTTTGGTGGCGGCCTTACCTTAAGCGCCATCCTGAAGCAGACCGGGGCCAACGCCTTCCTGGCGGAGCACCTCTCCAACGGTCTGGCCACCATGCCGATCTTCATCATCCTGCTCTGTCTGGCCGCGTTCGTGGTGTTCCTGACCGAGCTGGTCTCCAACACCGCCACTGCCGCCCTGCTGGTGCCGCTGTTTGCCGGGGTAGCCCAAGCGCTGGGTGTATCGCCCATCGTTGTCTCCGTGCTGATCGCCGTCGGTGCCTCCTGCGCCTTCATGCTGCCGGTGGCCACCCCGCCCAACGCCATCGTGTTCGCCAGCGGTCATATCAAACAGCGTGAGATGATGCGGGCCGGCCTGGTGCTGAACCTGGTCTTCACCGTCATTCTGACCCTGCTCGCCTACTTCATGGGTGACATACTGCACTGATATGCCGAGTACCAAGGCCCCTGACGGGGCCTTTTTATTACCTCTTCTGCATGCAGTCTCGGCCAAACTTTACCCCTTCTCACTCAGTCACCACCTTTGAACAGCCACAGTTCTCAGCTAAAAGAGTCGTATTGTGAAGGTTTTGGTTTGACGCTTCCCCCTTGTGCTCTCTTGTCCACAATCCCCATCACCAACACCGCCCACTCAAAATAAAAAACCCCCGCATGGCGGGGGTTTGCTGATTTACCGTCTGGTTAGCCGATGCTGCAGGGTTTCAGTTGCCAGATGCGATCCACATAGTCCTGGATGGAGCGATCGGAGTTGAACTTGCCCATGGTGGCCGAGTTGATGATGGCCTTCTTCGCCCACAGAGCCGGATCCCGATACCAGCTGTCGATCAGCTTGTGGGCTTCCGAGTAGGAGGCGAAATCGGCCAGGGTCAGGTAGGGATCCCCCCCTTCCAGCAAGGAACGTTTGATGGAGGAGAGCTCGCCCGGACGACCCGGCGTGAAGTAGTCGGTATCAAACCAGTCCAGCACCGCTTTGAGCTCGGAGTTGGCATAGTAGAAGTCGTACGGGTTGTAGCCGCGGCCCTTCAATGCCTTCACCTCGTCCACGTTCAGACCGAAGATGGCGCAGTTCTCGGCTCCCGCCTCTTCGGCGATCTCGATGTTGGCGCCGTCCAGCGTACCGATGGTGATGGCACCGTTGAGCGCCATCTTCATGTTGCCGGTACCGGAGGCCTCATAGCCGGCGGTGGAGATCTGCTCGGAGACATCAGCCGCCGGGATCAGCTTCTCGGCCAGGCTCACGCGGTAGTTCGGCATGAACACCACTTTCAGCTTGCCCTGGATGCGAGCATCGTTGTTGACCCGCTCCGCCAACTTGTTGATGGCGTAGATGATGTCTTTGGCCAGCTTGTAACCGGGCGCCGCCTTGGAGCCGAAGATGAACACCCGCGGGTGCATGTCATAGTCCGGGTTGGCCAGCAGGCGACGGTAGAGCGCCATGATATGGATGAGATTCAGCTGTTGACGCTTGTACTCGTGCAGGCGCTTGATCTGGACGTCGAAGATCGCCTCCGAGCTCACCTCGATGCCGGTTTCGGCCTTGATCACCTTGACCAGCTTCTCCTTGTTGTGGCGCTTGATGGTCATGAACTGCTGCTGGAACGCCTTGTCGTCGGCAAACTTGACCACGCTGCGCAGCTTGTCGAGCTGCAGCGGCCACTCTTTGCCCACCACCTCGTTGTACAGCTCGGCCAGTTCCGGGTTGCAAGCCAGCAGCCAGCGACGCGGGGTCACGCCGTTGGTGACGTTGCACATCTTCTGGGGCCACAGCTCAGCATACTCGGGGAACAGATCTTCCTTCACCAGCTTGGAGTGGATCTCGGCCACACCGTTGACCTTGGAGGAGCCGATGACGCACAGGTTGCCCATGCGCACCTTGCGCACATCACCCTCTTCGATGATAGAGAGCTTGGCCTTGATGGCATCGTTACCCGGCCACTTGGGCTCCACCAGCTCGCTCAAGAAGCGGGCGTTGATCTCGTAAATCACTTCAAGATGACGGGGCAGTACCTTCTCGAACAGACTGACCGACCACTTCTCCAGCGCTTCCGGCAGCAGGGTGTGGTTGGTGTAGGAGAAGACCTGATAGCTGATGGCCCAGGCCGCGTCCCAGGTCAGCCCCTCTTCGTCCACCAGCACCCGCATCAGTTCGGGGATGGCCACGGTGGGGTGGGTATCGTTGAGCTGGATGGCAATCTGGGCGGCAAAGTTGCTGAAGTCGGCGCCATGCACCCGCTTGTAACGACGCATGATGTCCTTGATGGAGCAGGCACAGAAGAAGTACTGCTGGATCAGGCGCAGCTCTTTGCCCGCATCGGTCTCATCGTTCGGATAGAGCACCTTGGAGATGGTCTCGGCCTGAGCTTTCTCCGCCTGGGAATCGATATAGCCACCGGCGTTGAACACGTCCCAGTCAAAGAACTCGGAGGCGCGGGATTCCCACAGGCGCAGGATGTTGACGGTATGACCGCCAAAACCGACCACCGGGATATCCCAAGGCACCCCTTTGATCTTGCGGCCGGCGTGCCACACCTTCTTGAGGCCACCGTTGTCACCAAAGACGGTCTCGACATAGCCGTAGAGCGGGATCTCCTGCACGGATTCCGGGCGGCAGATCTCCCAGGGGTTGCCATATTCACGCCAGGAGTCGGGGCGTTCAATCTGGCGGCCATCCTGAATTTCCTGACGGAACAGGCCGTGCTCGTAGTGGATACCATAACCGACCGCCGGGTAGTTCAGGGTCGCTAGGGAATCGATGAAGCAGGCGGCCAGACGGCCCAGACCGCCGTTGCCGAGCGCCATGTCGGGCTCTTGTTCACACAGATCGGTCAGCTCCAGACCGAGTTCACCCAGCGCCTCTTCGCAAACTTTGTACAGGGAGAGGTTGTGCAGGTTGTTGGAGGTCAGACGCCCCATCAGGAATTCAGCAGAGAGATAGTGAATCGCACGAGTATCTTTCTTGAAGTGAGTCTGCTGAGTGCGGGTCAGGCGCTCGTACACCTGTTCGTTGACGGCGGCTGCGGTCGCTTTCCACCACGCTTCTGGCGAGGCTTTCTGTTCGCTTGTACCCAAGGTAGAACGCAGGTGACGCACGATACTCGCCTTGAGCTGATCTTTATCCAGTTGGAGATCCTGGTCTGTCTTCTTCTTGGTAGCCATAAACCATTTCCTTCGTTACAGAATAATAAATTGTTATCCCATCAGGGACCGGCGCTGTTGTTATCTCAGAATATGTTCCGGCGTGGGCATACTAGCTAAAGCCGCTGGTTTAAAAGTTAACGCAAGTCACACTTTAACGCATAAAAATGACAGTTCAAGCTTGAAAACCCTTTCCTGAAACCTGCCATTATGAATCTTTAATTTCATTAAAAATCATACAGTTAATATCTTCATGAAAATATAAATACGTGAATAGGTTTTCAATGATTGCCAAGTGCTGAAAATCCTTGAAAATAACTGAAAATTCAGCGCACATTGAAAACGATTTCAATGTGCGCCGTTCATGAAAAGCAAAGACCAAGGCTGTTCGGTTGATTTCTGCGGGTCAACCATGGGCCTTGAACTGGTTGCTCATGGGGTCATAGTGATAGCCTATCTGCAATAAGCGGGTAGCCAGCTGATCCTCCGTCATGTCGTAGTAGGCCAACAACTCTTCCAGCCCGTCACACTCCAGCCGCAGCTTCTCGTTGATGATCCCGAGCAGGATATTGGCATCCAGTCGTTGCAAGGTGCTGACGTCCATCTCATCTCTCCTCTGTGCAAGACATACTGTATAACCATGGGCGTCCCCTCCTGCTTTGTCCATAGGCTAAAAAACACCCACCGCCAACATCAAATAAATAATATTTATAATCAATGATATAGATTCAATCACTGCCAATCCGATCACATTTTAGAGCACAAATGGCTTGTCACTGGCATCAACAGCAACTACTGTATGCTCATACAGCATGGTTATTCATACAGGACAAACATATGAGCCAGCCCATGAGTCAGCACCCGGTCACCACCTCAGCCGGTATGAGCAATCCCTGGCCCACCCGGCATCAAGGCAACATGGACGATGAGCGTTATAGCGCAACGATTGCCCATGAAGCCCCGCTACTTGATGAGCTGGTGAGACTGAGTCATGGCGATACGGGCTGGATCCTGTTGATTGCCCCCCCCGGTCTGCCGGTAGCCAAGCAGCTGCAGGCACAGGGGATAAATCCCGCCAGAGTATTGGTGGTGCATAGCCCCAAGATCAAAAACTGGCAGCGTACGCTGGAACAGAGTCTGGGCAACGGCCGCTGCGCCGCCGTGCTCACCTGGCTGCCGGAGCAGGTCATGCTGGATCGCGCCAAGTTGAGCAAGCTAGGACAACGCTGCGGGGTTCTGACCCGCTTCTTCGAGCCGGCCGCATCCTCTCCTGTCCACAGTGGTTCACTGGTCTATGGCGGGCAGGATGTCTATCTCAACCACTGACAGGTGCCAAAAGTGCGAGGAGACGCCTTGCAGGATTGGCTGCTGAGTTGAACGGGCTTTTCGGTGAGCGCTGAACAGCCCAGCAATCACTGAGTGACAAGAGCCCTGCAGCCATCAGACAACAGCGGCAAGTGCCTGCCGACAGACGGAAGTGGAAGCCGGCATTGAAAACAAGGCGCAGAGCCCCTCGCACCGAGCACAGTTGGCAGTTGGCAGTTGGCACTCATGCGACTGCACGCAGGCCAAAAGAGAAGGCGACCCTGAGGTCGCCTTCGTTCTGTCTGCTATGGCTGCAGCGGTATAACGGTGGTATTGATAACAGTCACGCGCCATGTCCGCTCACGTTGAGCCTCGAGACAAGTCTCCAGACCGTGAGTGAGCAGCCATCAAACAGCTTTCGCTCACGCCAGTTTGCCATCGAGCTCGGCAATCTTGGCAGACCAGTAAGCCGGGCCTGTCTCATGGATATTGTTGCCCTGGGAATCGACCGCCACGGTCACCGGCATGTCTTCCACCTCGAACTCATAGATGGCTTCCATACCCAGGTCGGCAAAGGCCACTACCCGCGCCTTCTTGATGGCCTTGGCCACCAGATAGGCGGCGCCGCCGACGGCCATCAGATAGACAGCCTGGTGCTGCTTGATGCTCTCGACCGTTTTGGGGCCTCGCTCGGATTTACCGATCATGCCGATAAGGCCGGTTTCTCCCAGCATCATGTCGGTGAACTTGTCCATCCGGGTGGAGGTGGTCGGGCCGGCCGGGCCGACCACTTCATCACGCACGGCATCGACCGGGCCAACGTAATAGATGAAACGGTTGGTGAAGTCGACCCCTTCCGGCAGCCCCTCGCCTTTTTTCAGCATGTCGGCAATGCGTTTGTGAGCTGCATCGCGACCAGTCAGGATCTTGCCGGAGAGCAGCACGGTATCCCCGCTCTTCCAGCTGGCAAGCTCTGCCTTGGTGATGCCGTCGACATTGACACGGCGTACGTTGCCGCCAGCCGAGCGGGTGATCTCCGGCCAATCTTCCAGCTTCGGCGGAGTCAGCTCGGCCGGGCCGGAGCCATCCAGTTCGAAGTGCACGTGACGGGTCGCCGCGCAGTTGGGGATCATCACCACCGGCTTGGAGGCGGCGTGGGTCGGCGCAGATTTCACCTTCACATCCAGCACGGTAGTGAGACCGCCGAGGCCCTGGGCACCGATCCCCAGCTTGTTGACCTTGTCGTAGAGCTCGACCCGCAGCTTCTCTTCGGTGGTTTCCGGACCACGGGCGATCAGCTCCTGGATGTCGATGTGCTCCATCAAGGCCTCTTTGGCCAGTACAGCCGCCTTCTCGGCGGTACCACCGATACCGATCCCCAGCATGCCCGGTGGACACCAACCGGCCCCCATGGTCGGCACGGTTTTGAGCACCCACTCCACCACGTCGTCGGAGGGGTTGAGCATCACCATCTTGGACTTGTTCTCGGAGCCGCCGCCCTTGGCCGCGATGCTCACCTCTACCTTGTCGCCCGGGATCATGTCGATGTGCACCACGGCCGGGGCATTGTCCTTGGTGTTCTTGCGACTGCCGGCGGGGTCGGCCAGCACGGAGGCGCGCAGCGGGTTGTCCGGATTGGTGTAGGCACGGCGGGTGCCCTCATCCACCATCTCCTGCACCGTCATGTCGCTGTCCCACTGCACCTGCATGCCGATCTTGACGAAGCAGGTGACGATGCCGGTGTCCTGACACAGGGGGCGATGCCCTTCGGCGGACATGCGGGAGTTGATCAGGATCTGGGCCAGGGCGTCCTTAGCGGCCGGGTTGATCTCGCGGTCATAGGCAGCCTTGGCGGCCTGCACGAAATCGAGGGGGTGGTAGTAGGAGATGTACTGCAGGGCGTCGGCGATGGAATCGATAAAATCCTGTTTTTTAATGATGCTCATATCATCCTCACTGGTCCTTGTCTCCGGCTTGATGCAGAGCAAGGGCTTCCATATGAGCCGTGCTTCGGTGGGGTGGTGCCAGGCGGCTTGCCTGTCGGCCCGATAAGACAACGGCGTGTTTTTTCTAAAAATTCCGGCGGCTATGATACGCTTGCCACCCCCGTACCGGCTAGGGAGCAGGCTGTAAACTGTTGCCTGTGTAACAAAAAATGAAACCAACGCTGCATATCCACCATTTTGATCACCAGACGGCGCTCCATGCCCTGTTCACACGCCTTCATCATCTGCCCTGGGCCATGTTGCTGGAATCCGCCGGCCCGCTGGGAGCGGACAACCGCTTTGACATCATCACCGCCGATCCGCTGGCCACTTTGCAGACCGAGGGAACGCTGACCCGCATCGCGCAGGGTGATCAGCACGAATCCCATGAAGATGATCCGTTGACGCTGCTGGCCCAACGCCAGCACACGTTGCTGGGAGAGGTCATCAGTCAAGCGACCCCCCTGCCCTTCATCGGCGGTGCACTCGGCCTGTTTGGCTATGATCTGGGCCGCCGTTTCGAGCGTCTGCCGAGCCTGGCCGCCCGTGACGTGACCATCCCGGACATGGCGGTCGGTATCTATGACTGGGCCCTGCTGCGGGACGTGGCAACGGGCCAGTGGCAACTGGTGCACTGGGGCGATGAAGCCGGCCTTGCCCGCCGCCTGCAGTGGCTTGAGGCGCAGCAGGCTACCGCCACTGAGCCCTTTGCGCTTCAGGGAAGATGGCAGAGCAACATGAGCCGCGCGCAATACGGTGACAAGTTTGCCAAGGTCCAGGCCTATCTGGCCGCCGGGGACTGCTATCAGATCAACCTGACCCAGCGCTTCAGCGCGCCCTATCGGGGCGACGAGTGGCAGGCCTATCAGGCGCTGTCACAGGCCAACAGCGCCCCCTTCTCGGCCTTCCTGCGCTTGCCGCAGGGCGCCATTTTGAGCCTCTCCCCCGAGCGCTTCCTGTTGCTCGACCAGCGCCATATCGAGACCAAGCCCATCAAGGGCACCCGCCCGCGGCTGGCCGACCCGGAGCAAGATCAGGCAAGCGCCCTGGAGCTGGCTGGCGCCGACAAGGACAGATCGGAGAATCTGATGATCGTGGATCTGCTGCGCAATGACATCGGCCGGGTGAGTCGACCCGGCTCGGTCAGCGTGCCCAGCCTGTTTGCGGTAGAGTCCTTTCCGGCAGTGCATCACCTGGTGTCCACCATCCACGGCGAGCTGGACGCCCAGTGGCAGGCGGTGGATCTGCTGCGCGCCTGTTTCCCCGGCGGCTCCATCACCGGCGCCCCCAAGATCCGGGCCATGGAGATCATCGAAGAGCTGGAGCCACAACGGCGCAACGCCTACTGCGGCAGCATCGGCTATCTGAGCCAGCATGGCCGGATGGATACCAGCATCTGCATCCGCACCCTGATCGCCGCACAGGGCCAGCTCCACTGCTGGGCCGGTGGCGGCGTCATTGCCGACTCCGAGGTGGACGACGAATATCAGGAAACCTATGACAAGGTGGCCCGCATTCTGCCGCTGCTGGACACACTGCGTTGAAAACCTGACAGAATGGATCACAGCAACTGGAGCGAAGAAGAATCGAGATGGAACGTGCCGAACTGCTGACCCGCTTTTTATTACAACGCCCTGCCCCCGCCCACCGGTTGACGGTGGCCGGGCTCAAGCCCGCCGCCGTGCTGCTGCCGCTGGTCGAGCGGGCCGACGGCCTGCAACTGCTGCTGACCCGACGCAGCCCGCACCTGCGCCACCACGCAGGGCAGATAAGCTTCCCCGGCGGCAGGCAGGATCCGGACGACCGGGACTTGATCCACACGGCGCTGCGGGAAACCCAGGAAGAGCTCGGCATAGTCCCTGCCCAGATAGAGGTGCTGGGCACCCTCACGCCCCTCAACACCGTCTCCCAATACGACGTGCTGCCGGTGCTGGGGCTGGTCACGGCCGACTATCAGCTCACTCTGAGCCGGGACGAGGTCGACCAGGCTTTTGAAGTACCCCTCAACCACCTGCTGGATCCACGCCACCATATCGCGCTCACCATTCCCAGAGCCGATCACCTGCACACCATCTACTGGATCCCCTGGCAGCATCACTTCATCTGGGGCGCCACCGCCAGCATGATCCGCCAACTCTCTCGGCAACTTGCCATATAACATTTTGCCTACAAAAGATTGTGCAACATTCGTGCATTAACATTAAACTAACGTAGGTTTTTATAAAAAATAATTGATTAATTCTTCTTTCGATCACATTTCCACAAAAGAATGCGGGTTTGAGCCCCATAAAGGTGAATTTGATCAACATTTTTGATTAAAAAAACCGTATCCTTGCGCCGATTCAATAAAAACCACAATTCGGGGTGAGACACATGTCTAATACTGTCACCGGCGCACAGGACGTTGCGACCTCACAGGAGCAAGGAACCCGCTCCATCCAATCGCGTGGTTGGACCAAGCAAGACACCAGCTGGGTGATCAGCCTGTTCGGCACCGCCGTCGGCGCCGGCATTCTGTTTTTGCCCATCAACGCCGGCATGGGTGGCTTCTGGCCACTGGTGGTGATGGCGCTGCTGGTTGGCCCCATGACCTACCTGGCCCACCGCGGCCTCGCCCGCTTCGTACTCTCCTCCAGCAGACCCGATGCCGACATCACGGAAGTGGTGGAAGAGCACTTCGGCGTGGGTGCCGGAAAATTAATCACTCTGCTCTACTTCTTCGCCATCTACCCCATCGTGCTGATCTACGGGGTGGGCATCACCAACACGGTTGAGAGCTTCATGGTCAACCAGTTGCAGATGACGGCGCCCCCGCGCTGGATCCTCTCCATCGTGCTGATCATGGGCATGATGTCGGTGATGCTGGCCGGTGAAAAACTGATGCTGAAGGTGACCGAGTTCCTGGTCTACCCGCTCATCGCCATCCTGGTGGGGATCTCCTTCTACCTGATCCCGGACTGGACCGGCGCAGCCCTCTCCCAGATGCCGTCCGGCAAGGACTTTGCCATCACCCTGTGGCTGACCATTCCGGTGCTGGTGTTCTCCTTCAACCACAGCCCGGCCATCTCCAGCTTCTCGCTGGCCCAGCGCCGCGATCACGGCGAGCACGCGGTCGAGAAGTCTGACGCCATTCTCAAGCGCACCGCCACCATCCTGCTCGGCTTCGTGATGTTCTTCGTCTTCTCCTGCGTGATGAGCCTGACCCCGGCACAGCTGGCAGAAGCCAAGTCCCAGAACATCGCCGTGCTCTCCTACCTGGCCAACCAGCACGCGAGCCCCATCATCTCCTACTTCGGCCCGCTGGTGGCATTCGTGGCCATCGTCTCCTCCTTCTTCGGCCACTACCTGGGTGCCCGTGAAGGCCTGAAGGGGATGATCGTCCAGAACCTGCGCAAGTCCGGCAAGGAGCCGAACCACAAGAAGGTCGAGATGTTCATCATCGCCTTCTTCATCCTGACCCTGTGGGGTACTGCGGTGATCAACCCCTCCATCCTCGGCATGATCGAGTCGATGGGTGGCCCCATCATCGCCACCATCCTGTTCATCATGCCGATGTACGCCATCAAGCGCGTGCCGGCCATGGCGAAGTATCAGGGCCATATCAGCAACGGCTTCGTGGCTGTGATGGGGATGACGGCCATCTCCGCCATCCTCTACCAACTGCTCGGCTGACACTCGGCCATGCCAGTAAACATGCCAGCCGGGTAACCGGCTGGCATTTTTTATGATGCCAACAGCAGCGGATGATGGCTCTCCAGCAGGCGAGCATGCACAGGCATGTTGGCCGACGCGCCACTCGCAAAACACCGGCCCTGCTCCCCCTCCCGACGATTCCCCCCTTTTCTCTCGTCATCCCCCTCAAACGGCAACCGACAATGGCTGGCCCATAGCCCATGCAGCCTTATCAAGCCGGTGTCACGCAGCCTGCCTGGCAAGGCGTTCCTCCGGGCTCTTGATGTGCCTGCGGTATCCACTTCAGCCTGCTCCCCTCAGCCCCTGTAGATGCGGGCCGGACCAGCCGCCAGACAATAAAAAACGCCCTCGAATGAGGGCGTTTTCAGTGCGGTGAAGGCGGTACTATCAGGCTTCGCTGTTGGGCACCGGCGAAGCATCCAGCAGGGTTTCATCTTCGGCCATGCAGGCCGCAGCGGTGAACAGCACGTCGGTGGAGCTGTTCAGGGCAGTCTCTGCAGAATCCTGCAGTACCCCGATGATGAAGCCCACGGCGACCACCTGCATGGCGATGTCGTTGCTGATGCCAAACAGGCTGCACGCCAGCGGGATCAGCAGCAGGGAGCCGCCAGCCACGCCGGACGCGCCGCAGGCGCTGATGGTGGCAACCACGGAGAGCAGAATGGCGGTCGCCAGATCCACTTCCATCCCCAGGGTGTGTACCGCCGCCATGGTGAGCACGGTAATGGTGATGGCGGCACCGGCCATGTTGATGGTGGCACCCAGCGGGATGGAGACCGCATAGGTGTCTTCCGGCAGGCGCAGCTTCTCGGCCAGCGCCATGTTGACCGGGATGTTGGCGGCGGAGCTGCGGGTAAAGAAGGCGGTCACCCCACTCTCTTTGAGGCAGGTCAGCACCAGCGGATAGGGGTTGCGCTTGATCTTCCAGAACACGATCAGCGGGTTGACCACGAAGGCGATGAACAGCATGCAGCCGATCAGCACCACCAGCAGCTGGGCATAGCCGAACAGGGCGTCAAAACCGGTTTCCGCCAGGGTGGAGGCAACCAGACCCAGAATGCCGAGCGGCGCGCAGCGGATCACCGCTTTCACGATGGTGGAGACGCCGTGGGACAGGTCGGTGATCACCGCCTTGGTCCCCTCGCTGGCGTGGCGCATGGCGATGCCAAGGCCGATGGCCCAGGCCAGAATGCCGATGTAGTTGGCATCCAGCAGCGCCTTGACCGGGTTGGTCACCACGTTGAACAGCAGGGTCTGCAGTACCTCGGTGATGCCGCCCGGCGGGGTGATCTCGGCACTGTTGGCCACCAGATGCAGGTTGGAGGGGAACAGGAAGCTGGCCACGACGGCGACCGCAGCAGCCAGGAAGGTACCCAGCAGATAGAGCAGCAGGATCGGTTTCATGTTGGTCTTCTGGCCCTGCTTGTGGCCGATGATCGCCGCCATGACCAGTACAAAGACCAGCAGCGGGGCGACCGCCTTCAGGGCGCCAACGAACAGGCTGCCGAGCAGACCCGCCGTTTTGGCCCATTCCGGCATGAACATGGCAAGGAGGATACCGAAGACCAGACCGACCAGGATCTGGCTAACCAGGCTGGTACTGTTGACCAGTCTTACGAGGGGGTGTTGTTGTGTCATCAAATAGTCCCTGAGCACCGAAGTGCGTGAATCATTAGTCCTGTTGGCAACCGCTACGCCAGGCGACACCCATGTCACGGCTGGCGTCATCTGCCCCGGCAAGCCTTCTGTTGAGCCTGTCCGGTAACACACGGGGTTGCGGACAAGGAATATCCCATCTGCAACCGCTTTTTTCCATATAATCACTGAAAAATATCCGGTTTACCTCACAAAAAAACCACAACAATGCGATAACACAATATCAACAGCATTCAAATGGATGCCGTTTTCCCTCGCTTGGCCATCCAGACACTCCACGGCGGTGGTATCATGACGGTTTTTGCGCTGGAGCCCTGCCATGATCTCATCCCTGTTGACCCGTCACTTCGGCTTCGATCGGTTAAGACCGGGACAGGAGGCGGTGATCAGCCGATTACTGGCCGGCCAGAGTGCCGCCGCCATCTTCCCCACCGGCTCCGGCAAGTCCCTCTGTTATCAGTTGCCGGCGCTTGCCCTGCCCCATCTGACCCTGGTGATCTCGCCGCTGATCGCGCTGATGCACGATCAGCTCGCCTTCCTTCGCAGCAAAGGGATCGCCGCCGCCACCCTCGACTCGAGCCTGACACCGGAAGAGAGCCGCCGGGTGATGCAGCAGGCCAGCGATGACCAGCTCAAGATCCTGATGATCTCGGTGGAGCGGCTCAAAAACGAACGCTTTCGCCGTTTCATCCAGCAGGTGCCGCTGTCGATGCTGGTGGTGGACGAGGCCCACTGCATTTCGGAGTGGGGCCACAACTTTCGCCCCGACTACCTCAAGCTGCCGGATTACCGCCGTGAATTGCAGATCCCGCAGGTGTTGCTGTTGACGGCCACCGCCACCCCGGCGGTCATGGCCGACATGCAGGCCAAATTCGAGATCGAGGATGAGGGGCTCATCGTCACCGGCTTTTATCGCGCCAACCTGGACTTGGCCGTGGTACCGCTGCCTGACGAGGCTCGCGATAGCTGGCTGCATGCCGAGCTGGCTCGTGACCCCGCCGCACCGACCATCATCTATGTCACCCTGCAACACACCGCAGAGCAGTGCGCCGCCCGCTTGCAACAAGCCGGGATCAGAGCGCGCGCCTATCACGCAGGGCTCGATGCCACCCTGCGCAGCCAGATCCAGCAAGACTTCATGGCCGGCAAGCTGGACTGCATCGTGGCGACCATCGCCTTCGGCATGGGGATCGACAAGGCCGATATTCGCCGGGTGATCCATTACGATCTGCCCAAATCCATCGAAAACTACAGTCAGGAGATAGGCCGCGCCGGCCGGGATGGTCTGCCTTCCCGCTGCATGGTACTGGCCAATCGCAGCCAGTTGCCGGTGCTGGAAAACTTCGTCTATGGCGACACCCCGGACAGAGCAGCCATCGTCACCTTGCTCGAGATCCTGCAGCAAAGCGGCAGCGAGTGGGAATTTGGCTTGCTGCGCCTCTCCAACGACACCAATATCCGCCAACTGCCGCTCAAGACCCTGCTGGTCTACCTGGAGATGGCGGGCATCATAGCGCCGGCCTACAGCTATTTTGCCGAGTATCGCTTCAAGTTCGTGCTGGACAAGGCCGACATACTGGCCCGTTTCAATCCAGCGCGACGCCAGTTTCTGGAGCAAGTGTTCGCCAGTGCCCCGCAGGCGCGCAGCTGGTGCACCATGGACTTCGAGGCGCTCTGGCAGGGTTATCAGGGGGAGCGGTCGCGGGCCGCTGCCGCGCTGGATTACCTGCAGCAGCAAGGCTGGATCGAGCTGGAGAGCAAGCAGATGACCGAGGTTTATCGGGTGCTGCAACAAGATCTGGACATAGCAACGCTGGCCGATCAGCTGCACGGACTGTTTGAAAAGAAAGAACAAAGCGAGCTGGCGCGTCTGCAGGCATTGCTGGGTTTCTTTACCTCCAGCAGTTGCCTGAGCCAGGAGCTGGCCCGCTACTTTGCCGATCAGGCCGCACCCACCCATTGCGGGCACTGCTCGGTCTGTCGGGGAGAGGTGGCGCAGCTTCCCTCCTTACCCAGCCGGACACTCCCCAATGAACAGGGGCTCAGAGCCTGGTGCGATCCGCTGGTAGTCCTGTGTCACAGTCGGGATCCCCGCATCCTGACGCGTTTCCTGTGCGGCATCACCACCCCGCTCACCACCCGACTCAAGGCCAGAAGCCTGGCTGGATTCGGCCAGCTGGCGTCCCACCCCTTTGCCGATGTGCTGGCGGCTGTATCCAACATTTATGCCGCTCACCAACAGGTGATAAACGACTTAAACATCGGGTAGACCCCAAAAAAATAAGACCCTCGCATCTGCGAGGGTCAAGCCAACGGAAACGTGCTTAAACAGAGCTTTGTATCAGCAACCAGCCACTCTCTTGCTAAAGCGCTGACTGCCTGACACAGGGCCAATCTAGAGCAGTCGCAATGTAGCGTCAATGTAAAAATTAGAGCTAAAACACCAAACAAAACACTTTCCGCTCACGTAAACGTAATGCCAGTTCATCTCGTCTACGCCCTGCCCCTTGCCCCGTCTGTGCTGCAGTCAGTCTCCCAAATAAACGCGATGTCATTTCCATTTTCCGACAAACATTTATTTTTTATGTCTTTGACATTTACCTCACTATCGTGGCAAAAATAATTTAACAGTCAGTAACATAGGTGTGTCACTGATTGCGCCTTCCCGCATTGGGTCGGGAAGTACCCTTGCAAATTTAAACCAATAGTTGGTGATGGATTACTGGGGGCTGTTGACTAGGCTTAATGAGGTAAACAGAACAAAAGTAGTGATCCACTCTTTTCAGGGTAAGCGACTATAACGAGGGCAAAGTTATGGGCATCTTCGAGCATTATCAACAGCGATATGAGAAAGCCAGGGAAGAGGAATACACCATCCAGGAATTTCTGGATATGTGTAAGCAGGACAAATCCTGCTACGCCTCCGCCGCCGAGCGTTTGCTGGTCGCCATCGGCGAACCGGAAATGATCGACACCTCGGTCAACCCCAGACTCAGTCGCCTTTTCTCCAACCGCGTCGTGGCACGCTATCCCGCCTTCAAAGATTTCTACGGCATGGAAGAGGCCATCGAACAGATTGTCTCCTATCTCAAGCACTCGGCTCAGGGCCTGGAAGAGAAGAAGCAGATCCTCTATCTGCTGGGGCCGGTTGGCGGTGGTAAATCCTCGCTGGCAGAGAAACTCAAATCCCTGATGCAAAAGGTGCCTGTCTATCGCATCAAGGGCTCACCGGTCAACGACCACCCCTTCTGCCTCTTTGACATCGAAGAAGATGGTGAGATTCTGGAGAAGGAGTACGGCATTCCGCGCCGTTATCTGCGCCCCATCATGTCCCCCTGGGTCGCCAAACGACTGCACGAGTTTGGTGGCGACATCACCAAGTTCAAGGTGGAGAAGGTCAATCCCTCCATCCTCGACCAGATCGCCATCGCCAAGACCGAACCGGGCGATGACAACAACCAGGACATATCCTCGCTGGTCGGCAAGGTGGATATCCGCATGCTGGAGCACTTTGCCCAGGATGATGCCGACGCTTACTCCTACTCGGGCGCGCTGTGCAAGGCGAACCAGGGGATCATGGAGTTTGTCGAAATGTTCAAAGCGCCCATCAAGGTGCTGCACCCGCTGCTGACCGCCACCCAGGAGGGTAACTACAACGGGACCGAGGGGCTCTCCGCCCTGCCCTTTGACGGCATCCTGCTGGCCCACTCCAACGAATCCGAGTGGCAGCAGTTCCGCAACAACAAGAACAACGAGGCTTTCCTCGACCGGGTCTACATCGTCAAGGTGCCTTACTGCCTGCGCGTGTCGGAAGAGGTGAAGATCTACGAGAAGCTGCTGGTCAACAGCGAGCTGACCGATGCCAAGTGCGCCCCGGGCACCCTTGAACTGCTGGGCCAGTTCTCCGTGCTGTCGCGCCTCAAGGAGCCGGAAAACTCGAGCCTCTACTCCAAGATGCGGGTCTATGATGGTGAAAGCCTCAAAGACACGGATCCCAAGGCGAAGAGCTATCAGGAGTATCGCGACTACGCCGGCGTGGATGAAGGGATGAATGGCCTGTCGACCCGCTTCGCGTTCAAGATCCTCTCCCGGGTGTTCAACTTCGATCACGCGGAAGTGGCAGCCAACCCGGTGCACCTCTTCTATGTGCTGGAGCAGCAGATCGAGCGCGAGCAGTTCCCGCAAGAGCTGCATGATCGCTACCTCGAGTTCATCAAGGGCTATCTGACCCCGCGCTATGTGGAGTTCATCGGCAAAGAGATCCAGACCGCCTACCTTGAGTCCTACTCCGAGTACGGTCAGAACATCTTCGACCGCTACGTCACCTACGCTGATTTCTGGATCCAGGATCAGGAGTACCGTGACCCCGAGACCGGCCAGCTATTTGACCGCGCGTCGCTCAACAGCGAGCTGGAGAAGATTGAGAAACCCGCCGGGATCAGCAACCCGAAAGATTTCCGCAACGAAATCGTCAACTTCGTGCTGCGTGCCCGGGCCAACAATGCAGGCCGTAACCCCAACTGGACCAGTTACGAGAAGCTGCGCACCGTGATCGAGAAGAAGATGTTCTCCAACACGGAAGAGCTGCTGCCAGTTATCTCCTTCAACAGCAAAACCTCAGCCGAGGAGCAGAAGAAGCACGATAACTTTGTCGAACGGATGATGGAGAAAGGCTACACCCGCAAACAGGTGCGACTGCTCTCCGAATGGTATCTCAGGGTACGCAAGTCATCCTGACCCTGACTGTTCAAGGGGGAGTTATGGCGCATTTTATCGACCGCAGGCTCAACGGCAAAAACAAAAGCGCTGTCAATCGGCAGCGCTTCATCCGCCGCTACAAGAAGCAGATCAAACAAGCGGTCTCTGATGCTGTCTCCAAGCGCAGCATCCAGGACGTAGACACAGGCGAGAGCATCAGCATCCCGACCAAGGATATCGGCGAGCCCCATTTCCATCAGGGGCAAGGCGGCAAACGGGAGATGGTGCATCCCGGCAATGACCAGTTCGTCTCCGGCGACAAGATTGACCGCCCCAAGGGAGGAGGTGGCGGTCAAGGCTCTGGCGAAGGGCAGGCTTCCAACCAGGGAGAAGGGGCGGATGACTTCGTTTTCCAGATCTCCAAGGATGAGTACCTCGATCTGCTGTTTGAAGATCTTGAGCTGCCGCGGCTGCAGAAGACCCAGCTCAACCAGCTGATGGAAGTCAAAACCTACCGGGCGGGCTACACCTCCAACGGGGTGCCCGCCAACATCAACGTGGTGCGTTCACTGCAAAATTCGCTGGCCCGTCGGATGGCGCTGCAGGCCGGCAAGAAACGCCAGCTGCATGAGCTGGAAGATAGGCTGGCCCTGCTGGCGGCAGATCCCAACGAACATTTTGCCGAAATAGCCCAGCTCGAGAAGGAGATCAGGGAGCTGAAAAGACGGATCGACGCGGTGCCGTTTATCGACACCTTCGATCTCAAATTCAACAACTTCGTCAAGCGGCCCGTCCCCTCCAGCCAGGCGGTGATGTTCTGCCTGATGGACGTGTCGGGTTCCATGGATCAGGCCACCAAGGAGATGGCCAAGCGCTTCTACATCCTGCTCTATCTATTCCTTAGCCGGACCTACAAAAACGTCGAAGTGGTCTATATCCGCCACCATACCCAGGCCAAGGAGGTGGACGAGCATGAGTTCTTCTACTCCCAGGAAACCGGCGGCACCATCGTCTCCAGCGCCCTCAAGATGATGAACGACATCATCAACGAGCGTTATCCTGCCCACCAGTGGAACATCTATGCGGCGCAAGCCTCGGATGGCGATAACTGGGCCGACGACTCGCCACAGTGCCGGGAAATCCTGGCGCGGGACATCATGCCGCGAGTGCGGTACTACTCCTATATCGAGATCACCACCCGTGCCCACCAGACGTTGTGGCACGAATATGAATCGGTCGCCAGCGAGTTCCCCCACTTCGCGATGGAACACATTCGCAAGGTAGAGGATATCTATCCGGTATTCCGGGAGCTGTTCAAGAAGCAAGCGGCGTGAGGGAGGTCATATGGTAGAAACCGCAAGAAAAGTCGCACCGCTGGACGATGGCCCGGACTGGAACTTCGACCTGCTGGACATTTACCATCAGGAGATAGCCCGGGTCGCCAAGTTCTATCGACTGGATACCTACCCCAACCAGATCGAGGTGATCACGGCAGAGCAGATGATGGATGCCTACTCCAGTGTCGGCATGCCCATCGGTTATCAGCACTGGTCATTCGGCAAGCGCTTCATTCACACCGAGCGAAACTACAAACGTGGCCAGATGGGGCTGGCCTACGAGATCGTCATCAACTCGGATCCCTGCATCGCCTATCTAATGGAGGAGAACACCATGCCGATGCAGGCACTGGTGATGGCCCACGCCTGCTACGGCCACAACTCCTTCTTCAAGAACAACTACCTGTTCAAGACCTGGACCGATGCCTCCTCCATCATCGACTATCTGCTGTTCGCCAAGAACTACATCACCGAATGTGAAGAGAAACACGGCATCGATGCGGTGGAAAAGCTGCTCGACTCCTGCCATGCCTTGATGAACTTCGGGGTGGATCGCTACAAGCGGCCCCAGAAGATCTCGCTGGCCGAAGAGAAGCGGCGCCAGAAGGCACGGGAAGACTATCTGCAGACCCAGGTCAACGAGCTGTGGCGAACCCTGCCCAAGCAGCACAAAGCCTCCGGGGTGGAGGACAGACGCTACCCGGCTGAACCACAGGAGAACATTCTCTATTTCATCGAGAAGAATGCCCCTCTGCTGGAGCCCTGGCAGCGCGAGATAGTGCGCATCGTGCGCAAGATCAGCCAGTACTTCTATCCGCAAAAGCAGACCCAGGTGATGAACGAAGGGTGGGCCACCTTCTGGCATTACACCATCCTCAATCACCTCTATGACGAGGGCAAGATCAGTGATCGCTTCATGATTGAGGTGCTGCACAGCCACACCAACGTGGTCTACCAGCCCCCCTACAACAGTCGCTACTACTCGGGGATCAACCCCTACGCCCTCGGTTTTGCCATGTTTACCGACCTGCGCCGCATCTGCGAGAACCCGACCGAGGAGGACAGATACTGGTTCCCCGATTACGCCGGCAGCAACTGGGTCGATACCCTGCATTTCGCCATGCAGAACTTCAAGGATGAGAGCTTCATCAGCCAGTTCCTCAGCCCCAAGGTGATGCGTGACATGAAGCTGTTCGCCATTGATGACGACGATCTGAAGAACTATCTCAAGGTCTCCGCCATCCACAATGACGAGGGCTACCGCCAGGTACGCAATACCTTGTCGGCCCAATACAACCTGAGCAATCTGGAGCCCAACATCCAGGTATTCAACGTGGCGGTGAAGGGCGATCGCTCGCTGACGCTGCGCTACGTGCCGCACAACCGGATCCCGTTGGGTGACTCACGTCACGAGGTGCTCAAGCATCTGCACCAGTTGTGGGGGTTCGATGTGGTGCTGGAACAGGACAATGGTGAACTGCCTGCCGATATCATCGGGCATTGCCCGGAGAAAAAACCGGCTTGAGCAACCAGCCATCCACCATAGAAAAACGCGCCATTCGGCGCGTTTTTCTTGTATCAGAATACCATCAGTTGTCGCACAGATTGCTCGGCATGTCCTGACGCAGACGGGTCCACAACTTGCCTGACTCGATGCCGTACTGACGTACCGTCATGAACACGGCTTCGTGATTCTTGGTCTCGGCCAGGTTCAGCAAGGTCTTGTAGTAGGCATCGGCTGCTTCACGGGCCTGCTTGTCGGAGAAGTAGTAACGGCCAACCCGGCTGTACAGCCCCTTGAAGCCGTTGAGGATCAGGGCATAAATCGGGTTGCCTGAGGCAAAGGAGAGCTGGTGGTGCAGGCGATAATCAAACTCTGCATACGCTTCCGGGGAGTTCTCTACCGCGTCGGCACCACGCAGGATCTCGGCGGCTTGCTCCGGATTGTTGCGGATCGCGCCACGAATGAAGATGGTGCAGATGTTGGTGCGCGCCGACAGCAGCTGGGCTACCAGGTCCGGCACCTTGTCCTGATCCAGCCTGGCCAGGGTCTCCAGAATGTTGAGTCCCGAGGTTTCCCAGAAGTTGTTCACCTTGGTCGGTTTGCCATGCTGGATGGTGAGCCAGCCATCACGGGCCAGACGCTGCAGCACTTCACGCAAGGTGGTTCGAGTCACACCAATCAGCTCGGACAGCTCACGCTCGGCCGGCAAGATGGATCCTGGAGGAAAGCGATTGTTCCAGATGGACTCGATGATATATTCCTCGGCAAACCCTGCAGGGCTCTGCGCTTTTATGACCATGTAGTGACTCTGTTGTAGTACGTAAAAAGGCTCACGAATAATAGCAAAGCAGGGAGGGCTGGCAAGCAGAAGGTCGGTCCTCTGCTCACATAAGCAGGCCATTTTGTTAAAAATATGTATTTATTCATGCGATGGGTGTCAGCCAACCCCATCGATTGTCGATAAAACGGCCAATCTCGTGGGCAAGGCCGACTATGTTATTTATAGTTAATGCTCTTTTTGATTAAAATCATGAGGAATCAATCTGATAAGGGACAACATCCGGATGTTCTGGTCGAGCCTGTCTTGACTGCATAGACGCAGATACCAACCACAACACAGAGACCCACTATTATGCCAATCAGCTTAGGGCAAGCCTTTGCCAGGAACTTTCTGGGCAATGCGCCCCAGTGGTACAAGGCCGCTATTCTTCTATTCCTGCTGATCAACCCGATCGCCTTTTACCTCGATCCCTTCATCGCCGGCTGGCTGCTGGTCGTCGAGTTCATTTTCACTCTGGCCATGGCGCTCAAGTGCTATCCGCTGCAACCTGGCGGCCTGCTGGCCATCGAAGCCGTGTTGATCGGCATGACCTCAGCCGAGCAGGTCAAACATGAGCTGGTGGCCAATATCGAGGTACTGCTGCTGCTGGTCTTCATGGTGGCCGGCATCTATTTCATGAAGCAGCTGCTGCTCTATGTGTTTACCAAGCTGCTGATCCGGATCCACTCCAAGACCCTGCTTTCATTGGCATTTTGTCTAGTCTCCGCCTTCCTGTCAGCCTTCCTTGACGCCCTCACCGTGATCGCCGTGGTGATCAGCGTCGCCACCGGTTTCTACGCCATCTATCACAAGGTCTCCTCCGGCAAGGAGTTCGGCAACCCGCACGATCATACCGATGATGACGCTGTCAATGAACTCAATCGCCAACATCTGGACGACTTTCGCGCCTTCCTGCGCAGCCTGATGATGCATGCCGCCATCGGTACCGCCCTCGGCGGTGTCTGCACCTTGGTAGGAGAACCACAGAACCTGATCATCGGCGAGCAGGCGGGCTGGAACTTCGGCGAGTTTGCCATTCGCATGTCTCCGGTCACGGTGCCGGTGTTCATCTGCGGCCTGCTCACCTGTGTTCTGGTCGAAAAGTGCCGCTGGTTCGGCTACGGCGCCAAGTTGCCGGACGCGGTACGCCGCATCATGGAAGATTACAACCGCTATGAAGAGGCCGGACGTACCGCCCAGGACAAGGCCAAGCTCATAGTGCAAGCAGCGATCGCCCTCTGGCTGATCCTGGGGCTGGCCATGCACCTAGCGGCAGTGGGCCTCATCGGCCTGTCGGTCATCGTGCTGGCCACCTCGCTCACCGGCATCACAGAGGAGCACTCCCTCGGCAAGGCATTCCAGGAGGCGCTGCCCTTTACCGCCCTGCTGGCCGTCTTCTTCAGCGTGGTCGCCGTCATCATCGATCAGCAGCTGTTCAAGCCGGTGATCCAGTGGGTGCTGGCCGCCGAGCCGGACGCCCAGCTCGCGCTCTTCTATCTGGCCAACGGCCTGCTCTCCATGGTCAGTGACAACGTCTTCGTCGGCACCGTCTACATCAACGAGGTGAAGACGGCGCTGCTCAACAACGCCATCAGCCGCGAGCAGTTCGAACTGCTGGCCGTGGCCATCAACACCGGGACCAACCTGCCGTCGGTGGCCACCCCCAACGGTCAGGCCGCCTTCCTGTTCATGCTGACCTCGGCGCTGGCACCGCTGCTGCGCCTCTCCTACGGGCGCATGGTGTGGATGGCGCTGCCCTATACCCTGGTGCTGGGACTGGTGGGTTTCTTCTCGGTGGAGATACTGCTCGGGCCGCTCACCGACTGGTTCTATCAGGCCGGCTGGCTGGTGCTCGACAATGTCACGCCGGCGGTGCTGCCCGCCCTGCATTGATACCATAAGGGCCCATGAGGGCCCTTTCCTTTTGGCCCCTGCTCTGCTCTAATTCAGCCACTGTTTTTTCTGTGAGATCAACCAGATGATAGAGTTTCTGCGCCGTATTGCCGCCCATCGCCTGGCCTGGAGTCTGCTTGCAGCCTCTGCCCTGTTCCTCGAGTTGAGCGCCCTCTTTTTCCAGCATGTGCTGGGCCTGCACCCCTGCGTCATGTGCGTCTATGAGCGGATCGCCACGCTGGGAGTCCTCACCGCAGGGCTGCTCGGCATGGTGGCGCCGCAGAAATGGTACGTGCGCTGGAGCGCTCTGCTGCTGTGGGGCTCCAGTGCCTTCTGGGGCCTGAAACTGGCGCTCAAGCATGTGGATTATCAGGTCAATCCCTCCCCCTTCAACGTCTGCGAAGGCTTTGTCGACTTCCCGAGCTGGGCGCCGCTGGATCAGTGGATCCCCTGGATGTTCTATCCGGATGGCGATTGCAGCGAGGTCACCTGGCAGTTCCTGAGCTTCTCCATGCCTCAGTGGCTGGTGGCCATCTTCGCCGCCTACCTGCTGGTGTTCGTCGTGGTGGCCATCGGCAATCTGGTCAAGGGACGCTGCTGCAGCTAAGCCCGATAGCAGTACATAAAAAGGAAGGGAGCCACTGGCTCCCTTCCTTTTTATGTCATTCGGCTTCATCAGCCAGGCAGCAGGGTGCTCAGGAAGCCGCCTTGCTGGCATTCATTCTGGCCTTCACCATGCCGATCACCATGGGCAGCAGCGAAATGCCGATGATGCCGAAGATGAGCAGGGTAAAGTTCTGACGCACCACCGGCAGATTGCCGAAGAAGTGGCCCGCATAGACGAATGAAAGGACCCACAACAGACCGCCCACCAGATTGAACGCCAGGAAGCGCGGGTAAGTCATGGCACCCATGCCCGCCACGAAGGGTGCGAAGGTGCGCACGATGGGCAGGAAGCGGGTGATGATGATGGTCTTGCCGCCATGCTTGGCGTAGAAGGCATGAGTCTTGTCCAGGTAATCCCGCCGAAAGATCTTGGAGTCAGGATTGCGGAACAGCTGCTCGCCGAAGAAGTGACCTATGGTGTAGTTCACCACGTTGCCGAGTACCGCGGCGATGATCAGCACGGCGGCCAGGGTATGCACATCCAGCACGCTACCCACGGTGAGCGCACCGGCGGCGAACAGCAGGGAGTCACCCGGCAGGAAGGGGGTTACCACCAGTCCGGTCTCGCAGAAGATGATCAGAAACAGGATGGCGTAAACCCAGATGCCGTAGTTTTCAAACAGCTCTTTCAAGTGCACATCGACGTGCAGGATAAAATCAATCGCAAACAGGATCAGATCCATTTTCTCATACCCATAAAGTGAACGGCGTGGAGTCTACGCCAATGCATTGAGCGCCACAATCTCCCCCACCATGCTCTTTCTTATCACGCCCAAACACAACCGGCATGACACTTTTCATCAAATCGATGGAGATGCAGCGGGCACGGCCAAGGCGGCCTACTCCCGCTCGGTGAGCGCCGCCCTCACAGCGCCGGGCAGGCATAACTCCCAACCCCACAACAAGAGCAGCAGCAGGGTCGCATCGTCGAGCCAGCCAACAAATGGCACCACATCGGGGATGAGATCCAGCGGGCTGACGCCGTAGAGCAGGACCAGGATCACCAGCCCCCTGGCCCACCAAGGGGTATCAGGGTGACGAAGACCGCGATAGAGGCGGCGCAGACGCCGCCAGATCAGCCAGCGTCGGGCACCCGGCAAGGCACTCAACTCTCGATCAACTCGTTGCGCAGCCGCTGGATCTGGTCTCGCAGCGCTGCCGCCTGCTCGAACTCCAGATCCCGTGCATGCTGGAACATCTGCTCCTCCATCCGCTTGATCTCCTTGCTGATCTCGCTGGCGGAGCGGGCATGGTACTCCCCTTGCGGCTCGGCGGCCTTGCGGCTGCCCCGCCCGCTCTTGCCCGCACTGCGACTGCCTCCCATGTCCATCACATCTCCCACCGACTTGTTGAGCCCCGTCGGGGTGATGCCGTGTTCCTGGTTGTGGGCATGCTGCAGGGCGCGGCGCCGCTCGGTCTCTTCGATCGCCACCTGCATGGAGTTGGTGATGGTATCCCCGTAGAGAATGACCTTGCCGTTGAGGTTGCGCGCCGCCCGGCCGATGGTCTGGATGAGGGAGCGGGTGGAGCGCAGGAAACCCTCTTTATCCGCATCCAGGATCGCCACCAGCGAGACCTCCGGCATATCGAGCCCCTCCCGCAACAGGTTGATCCCCACCAACACGTCGAACTTGCCGAGGCGCAGATCGCGAATGATCTCCACCCGCTCGACGGTGTCGATGTCCGAGTGCAGATAACGCACCCGCACCTCGTGATCCGCCAGGTATTCGGTCAGATCCTCCGCCATCCGCTTGGTGAGGGTGGTGACCAGCACCCGCTCCTCCACCGCCACCCGTTTGCGGATCTCGGAGAGCAGGTCGTCCACCTGGGTGGTGACCGGACGCACCTCGATCTCGGGGTCCAGCAGGCCGGTGGGGCGCACCACCTGCTGCACCACATCGCCGCCGGACTTCTCCAGCTCGTAGGGGCCGGGGGTGGCCGAGACAAACACCGTCTGCGGCATCAGCGCCTCGAACTCGTCGAACTTGAGCGGCCGGTTGTCGAGCGCCGAGGGGAGTCGGAAGCCGTACTCCACCAGGGTCTCCTTGCGGGATCTGTCCCCTTTGAACATGGCGCCGATCTGCGGCACCGTGACGTGGGATTCGTCGATGATGAGCAGGCCATCCCCCGGCAGATAGTCAAACAGGGTGGGCGGCGGCTCGCCGGGCGCGCGACCGGAGAGGTAACGGCTATAGTTCTCGATGCCCGAGCAGTAGCCCAGCTCCTGCATCATCTCGATGTCGAACTGGGTGCGCTGGCTGATGCGTTGTTCCTCCACCAGCTTGCCCAGCGACAACAGCTGCTCACGGCGGCTCTTGAGCTCCTCCTTGATGTGCTCGATGGCCCCCAGGATAGTCTCGCGCGGGGTAGCGTAGTGGGTCTTGGGATAGATGGTATAGCGTACCACCGTCTGCTCGATGGCGCCGGTCAGCGGATCGAACAGGGAGAGGCGTTCCACCTCCTCGTCAAACAGCTCCACCCGCAGGGCCAGCTTGTCCGATTCGGCGGGGTAGATGTCGATCACCTCCCCTCGCACCCGGAAGGTGCCGCGCTGGAAGGCCATATCGTTGCGGGTGTACTGCAGCTCGGCGAGACGGCGCAGGATATCCCGCTGATTGATCAGGTCCCCCACTTTCAGGTGCAGCATCATGCTGAGGTAGGCTTGCGGGTCTCCCAGACCATAGATGGCCGACACCGAGGCGACGATCACCACGTCGCGGCGCTCCAGCAGTGCCTTGGTGGCCGACAGCCGCATCTGCTCGATGTGATCGTTGATGGAGGCATCCTTCTCGATGAAGGTGTCGGTGGTCGGCACATAGGCTTCCGGCTGGTAGTAGTCGTAGTAGGAGACGAAATACTCCACCGAGTTGTCTGGGAAGAACTCCTTCATCTCGCCATAGAGCTGGGCCGCCAGGGTCTTGTTGGGAGCCAGGATCATGGTGGGGCGATTGAGGGTGGCGATGACGTTGGCCATAGTGAAGGTCTTGCCCGAGCCGGTCACCCCGAGCAGGGTCTGATGGGCAAGGCCGGATTCGATGCCATCGAGCAGCTGGGCGATGGCCTTTGGCTGATCCCCGGCGGGTTGAAACTGGCTGGCCAGCTGGAATAACTTGCTCATGACGACTCCCGGCAAAAAAACGCAAGAGCAGAAGTGTACTCCGAGATGGGGTGGACTGGGTATCCACTCTGCCGGAAGAAGCGACTATTGACCTCGAAATACGACCTCTGTATGATGCTCCTCCTTGCCTGATGTTCCCCCGTAGTTCAGTCGGTAGAACGGCGGACTGTTAATCCGTATGTCACTGGTTCAAGTCCAGTCGGGGGAGCCAATCTCCTCACCATCTCGGTGCAAGTTATCCACTTTAGTGCTTTCCTCTGCCAATTTTAATGCACAAGCCGCCTCCCGCGGTGACGCCTCCCTTTTGATTCCGCATCCGCCCCGGCAGCGTTTTGTTCTGCTGCGCATAAGTATTTGATTTTTATAGAAACAATTTATCTCAGGTATTTTTTGAACAGTCCTTGCAGCCCAGTATTGGCGCGGGATACAGCCTAATCACCAAGTTTCATGAACAGGGTTATCCACAGATTCTGTGGGTAAGTAGAGCAAAGCCAATGACGGCCTAGGCTGGCAGGCCATTGCCAGCGACGGGCGATGTTTTTCCCTGCCGACCTGATTTTCTGCTGTTTTTGGTCACCCCCCTGAATGGGTTGCCATCGCCGCCGACAGATGCCTTTTGCAGATATCTTTTCGCCATCCCGCACAACGTGGGTCACTCCCTCTCGACACCCACCTATCGGCTCACGGACTCATGTCACCCCCTTCAGTCAGATGTGCTGAAAAACCAGGAAACCGCCCTGTCAAACAGCAGAGAATAAATTTTCAAGCAGAGCGGAAAGACGAGGATCACAGATAGCAGGAATCACTAATTGACAGCGGGGCTGGCAGAGGGAAATAGAGGTCATCACCAGACCCGCCCCGCAGTTTCCCTCACACAGGCGGGGCGAGTGGCGGGTTAGTGCCGATTAATCCTCCTTTGACGCTTCTTTATTGGTGAGGGATCCGGCACAATATCGGCCCCACTTTTTTCCTCGGTTTTTCCGGGCATGACCATAGATTTTGTGACACTGCTACATCAAAGCGACTCCCTGCTGCTGTTCGTGGTACTGGCCTTCGGCCTGCTGCTCGGTAAAGTCAGGTTCGGCAACTTCCAGATCGGCAACACCATCGGCGTGCTGTTTACCGCCCTACTGTTCGGCCAGATGGGCTTCGAATTCACCGCCACCACGGAGAACGTCGGCTTCATGCTGTTCATCTTCTGCGTGGGGATAGAAGCGGGGCCGCACTTCTTCAGCGTCTTCCTGCGTGACGGCATCCACTACATCACCCTCACCCTGGTGATCCTGCTGACCGCCCTCTTCCTCACCGTGGGGCTGGCCAAGTTCTTCAACCTGGGGCCGGGCATGGCGGCCGGCATCCTGGCCGGCTCGCTCACCTCGACCCCGGCGCTGGTGGGCGCCCAGGATGCCCTGCGCAGCGGCCTGCTCAACCTGCCCCATCAGACCGACATGCAGTCGGTGCTCGACAACATGGGCATCGGCTATGCACTGACCTATCTGGTGGGGCTGGTCGGCCTGATGCTGGTGGTACGCTACCTGCCTTCACTGGCACGGCTCGACCTCAACACCGAGGCGCAAAAGATCGCCCGCGAGCGCGGCCTCTCCGACAACGAGAGCCGCAAGACCTACCTGCCCATCATCCGTGCCTACCGGGTCGGCCCGGAACTGGCGGCCTGGATCGGTGGCCGCACCCTGCGCGAGACCGGCATCTACCCCCACACCGGCTGCTACGTGGAGCGGATCCGCCGCAACGGCATTCTGGCGAGCCCGGATGGCGATGCCGTCATCCAGGAAGGGGACGAGATCGCCCTGGTGGGTTACCCCGAGAGCCACGAGAAGCTCGACGTCAACTACCGCAACGGCAAGGAGGTGTTCGACCGCAACCTGCTTGACCTGCAGATCGTCACCGAAGAGATAGTGGTGAAAAACGATGCGGTGGTGGGTCGCCATCTGGTCGAGCTCAACCTCACCGAGAAGGGCTGCTTCCTCAACCGGGTGGTGCGCTCCCAGATAGAGATGCCCTTTGATCGCAA
This sequence comes from Aeromonas sp. QDB03, assembly GCF_027707985.1. Taxonomy (NCBI): domain Bacteria; kingdom Pseudomonadati; phylum Pseudomonadota; class Gammaproteobacteria; order Aeromonadales; family Aeromonadaceae; genus Aeromonas; species Aeromonas sp. QDB03. Next base: position 878,007 of record NZ_JAPCJG010000001.1, read on the forward strand.
CATCATGCTGCAAAAGGGTGACGTGCTGCAGATCAGCGGCGAGAAGCAGCGGGTCAAGCTGCTGGCCAACAAGATCGGCTTCATCAGCATCCACAGCCAGACCACGGATCTGGTGGCCTTCACCACCTTCTTCGTGCTGGGGCTGCTGATAGGCTCCGTCTCCCTGGTGTTCGGCCAGCTGGAGTTTGGGCTGGGCAACGCCGTCGGCCTGCTGCTGGCGGGGATCCTGATGGGCTACCTGCGCGCCAACCACCCCACCGTTGGCTACGTGCCGCCGGGCGCCCTGCGTCTGGCCAAGGATCTCGGTCTGGCGGTATTCATGGTGAGCACCGGCCTCAAAGCCGGCGGCGGCATTCTGGATCACCTGAGCCAGGTCGGTGCCGTGGTGCTCTTCTCCGGCATGCTGGTGACCACCTTGCCGGTGCTGGTGGGCTACCTGTTCGGGGTCTGGGTGCTGAAGATGAACCCGGCCCTGCTGCTCGGCGCCATCACGGGGGCCCGCACCTGCGCCCCGGCCATGGACGTGGTGAACGAGGCGGCCAACAGCTCCATCCCGGCGCTCGGCTATGCCGGCACCTATGCGGTGGCCAACGTCATGCTGACCCTGGCGGGCTCCTTCATCATCGGCTTCTGGTTCTAGCGCCAACGGTCTAGCACCAAGCCCGCCAACCCAAGGGGAGCCGTTATGGCTCCCCTTTTCGTTTATGCCGCTCTCCTTTTCGCCTAAGCCCCACCACCTCGCCCCCGCAGGATAGGGCCTATAGTGCTATGTGCCCCTCACCGACCAAACCCAATGAGCTAAAGCGCCCGCCCCATGCCGCTTACACTCAATGAAACACACGAGGGCATCGTCATGATACGGTTATGGATCCTTCTGGGCTGGCTGCTGTGCGGCCCGCTGCAGGCCGCCACGCCAGCGCAAACCTCCCCCGCAGAGGAAGCCGAGCCCGAGCCGGCCGCCCTGGCTTTTAGCAGCGATCAGCTGGCCCAGTCCCTGCTCGGCGATCTGGATGCCATGCTGGCACGGCGCACCATCCGGGTGCTCACCACCTACAACAAGACCGGCTATTTCATCTACAAGGGGGTGCAGCGGGGTGTCACCTACGATGCCTTCATCGAGGTGGAGAAGCGGCTCAACGAGCAGTTACGCAAGCAAAAGAGCCTCAAGCGCCATCTCAAGCTGCACCTGGTCTTCATCCCGGTAGCGCGCGAGGCCCTGCTGGAAGCCCTCATCGCGGGCAAGGGCGACATCGCCGCCGCCAATCTCACCATCACCGAGCAGCGCAAACTGCAGGGGGTGCTCTTTACCGACCCTCTGCTGGAGAACGTGCGGGAACTGCTCATCTCAGGACCTGCCTCTCCCAAGGTAGAGAGCGCCGCCGATCTCGCCGGCCAACGGGTCTATGTGCGCCCCTCCTCCAGCTACTTCGAGAGCCTCACGGCCTACAACCAGGCGCGCAAGGCGGCGGGAGAGCCGCTTGTCGACATCCAGCCGGCCCCGGAGGCGCTGGAGGATGAAGATCTGGTGGAGATGGTCAATGCCGGCCTGCTGCCCTTCATCGTCATGGATGAGCACAAGGCCCGGTTCTGGCAGAAGATCTTCCCCGCCATCCGCATCCATGAGCAGCCAGTGTTCCGCCAAGGGGGGGTCATCGCCTGGGCGGTGCGCAAGGAGAGTCCGCAGTTGCTGGCCATGCTCAATGAACAGATAGCCGCCCTGCGCGGCAAACACAGCGGTGACGCCATCCTGGCCCGCTATCTCAAGCAGAACAAGTTCGTCAAGAGCGCCGCCGCCGACGCCGAGCGCCAGAAGTTTCTGCAGGTGGTGGATCTGTTTCGCGAATATGGCGAGAAATACGAGGTGGACTGGTTGCTGATGGCGGCCCAGGGCTATCAGGAGTCGGCCCTCAATCACAAGGCGCGCAGCCACGTCGGCGCCATCGGCATCATGCAGATCATGCCCGCCACCGGCAAGGGGCTCAAAGTGGGCGACATCCGCCAGCTCGAGCCCAACATCCACGGCGGCGTCAAATACATGCGCTGGATGATCGACCACTACTATGCAGACGAGCCCATGACGGCCCTCGACAAGGCGCTCTTCTCATTCGCCTCCTACAACGCCGGCCCCGCCAGGGTGGCACGGCTGCGCACCGAGGCCAAGAAACGGGGGCTGGATCCCAACGTCTGGTTTCACAACGTCGAGTACGTGGCGGCGGAGAAGATTGGGCCGGAAACCGTGACCTACGTGGGCAACATCTACAAATACTACATCGCCTACAAGCTGGTGATGGAGCAGTTGCAGCGCAGGCAGCAGGCGACCGAGGCCATCAAGCAGCAGGGCACCGGCGGCGACCAGGTCTCCGCCGCACCCGCATCACAGGGATAAGCCAGATCGTCATCCGCGAGGCTCCCGTCAGATGGGGAGCCGCGCGCCTTTTCAGCCGTCACCGCAGTACCATTCTGACGACCTTCAGCCCCGTCATGACCCTGCCTCACCCTGCCGTGACCAGAATGAACACAATGACCACAACAGCCTTAATAGCCATTACGGTCAGATTGTTTGCCGACCAATCGCGATTAATTAACCTTCCTGCAACAATCACAAGGAGTACACCATGTTGCAAGGAACCCTCAAACGCACGTTGCTCTGCTGCCTGCTGGGCGCCAGCCTCGGCGCCCAGGCCAAGATCGACGAAATCCACTTCCTCATTCCGGGCGGTGCCGGCGGCGGCTGGGACAACACCGCCCGCGGCACCGGCGAGGCGCTGACCAAATCCGGCCTCATCACCACCGCCTCCTACCAGAACATCTCGGCCGGTGGCGGTGCCAAGGCCATCGCTCACCTCATCGAGACCTCGGCCCAGTCCGACAAGACCCTGATGGTCAACTCCACCCCCATCATCGTCAAATCCCTCTCCAAGGAGCTGCCGCAATCGTTCCGGGATCTCACCCCGGTGGCCGCCATCATCGCCGACTACCAGGCGCTGGCCGTGCCGCTGGACTCCCCCTATCAGAGCTGGCCCCAGCTGCTGGCCGCCTATCAGGAGAACCCCGCCAAGGTGAAGATTGCCGGCGGTTCCGCCCGTGGCAGCCTGGATCATCTGGTGGCGGCCATGACCTTCAAGAATGCCGGGGCCGATGCCGGCAAGCTGCGCTACGTGGCCTATGACGCCGGTGGCAGCGCCATGGCGGCGGTGCTGGCAGGAGAAACCCAGGTGCTCTCCACCGGCTTTGGCGAGGCGATGGAGGCGGTCAAGTCGGGCCAGATGCGGATCCTCGGCATGACGGCCCCGACCCGGATGCCGGATGCGAGCGAGGTGCCCACCTTCAGCGAGCAGGGCAACCCCACTGTCTTTGCCAACTGGCGCGGCTATTTCGCCTCCCCCGCCGTCAGCGCCGACAAGTCGGCCGAATTCGCCGCCCTGCTCAAGCAGATGTATGACAAGCCGGAGTGGGAGACGGTCCGTGCCCGCAACAACTGGACCAATCTCTATCAGGCCGGCCCCGAGTTCACCGCCTTTCTGATCCAGCAGGAGCAGCAGATCGGCGGCCTGATGCGCGAACTCGGCTTCATCAAGTAATCCCACTGTCGGCGGGCCTGGCCCGCCCATCGGAGTCATCCCATGCATTTGACCAAAGAGCGACTCGGGGGGCTGCTGTTTTTGCTGCTCTCCCTCGCCTACGGCTATCACGCCACCCAGATCCCCGGCTACCCCGGGGATGAATATGAACCCTTCACCGCCAGCACCCTGCCCTATGCCCTGGCCGGCGCTGGCGCCCTGCTCTCCCTGCTGCTGATCTGCTTTCCGGGCGGCGAGCGGCTGCAGCGGGAGAGCGGCAACTGGCGGCTGGTGTTTGCCCTGTTGCTGCTGATGCTGGCTTACGGCCTGGCCCTTGGCTGGCTCGGTTTTTTGGTCGCCACCACCCTGTTTCTCATCGGCGGGATCCGGCTGATGGGCGAGCAGAGCCTCGCCTTCGCCTGCAAGGTGAGCCTGCCGTTCACCCTCATCTTCTGGGCCCTGCTCACCAAGGGGCTCAACGTCTACCTCGAGCCGGGCCGGCTGTTCACCCAGTTGCTGGGATAAGGAGAACCCATGTTAGACGGCATTCTACAAGGACTGGGCACTGCCATGATGCCCATCAACATCTTCATGGTGATCGTCGGCTGTTTCGTCGGCACCTTCATCGGCATGCTGCCGGGCCTTGGGCCCGTCACCGCCATCGCCCTGATGATCCCCATCACCTACGGGCTGGATCCCGCCTCCGGCATCATTTTGATGGCCGGGGTCTATTACGGCTCCATGTTCGGCGGTTCCACCTCCTCCATCCTGATCAACACCCCGGGCTGCTCCGCCAGCATGATCACCGCTATCGACGGCTATCCGCTGGCCTGCAAGGGGCAGGCGGGCAAGGCGCTGGCCATCGCCGCCTACGCCTCCTTCACCGGCGGCACCCTGTCGGCCATCTTCCTGATGGTGGCGGCGCCGCTGCTGGCCAAGGTCTCCCTCTCGTTCCAGTCGGCGGACTACTTCGCCCTGATGGTGCTGGGGCTCTCGGCTGTGGCGGCCTTTGCCGGCAAGGGCCAGGTGATCAAGGCGCTGATCATGGCGCTGTTCGGCATCATGCTCTCCACCGTCGGCATCGATCGCAGCGTCGGGGTGGACAGGTTCACCTTCGGTCTGCCGGACTTGCGCGACGGCTTCTCCTTCCTGCTGCTGGCCATGGCCACCTTCGCCCTGGCGGAGATCCTGATGACGGTGCTGCGCCCGGGCAAGGACACCAGCAAGGAGGAGGCACGCAAGATCCAGCAGCTCGGCTCCCTCAAGCTGAGCAGGGACGAGGTCAAAGAAATCGCGCCCCCCATTGCCCGCTCCTCGGTGATGGGTTTTCTCATCGGCGTGCTGCCGGGGGCTGGCGCCACCATCGCCTCCTTCATGGCCTATGGCGCCGAGCGCAACTTCGCCAGCAAGCGCAGGCAGGAGGAGTTCGGCAAGGGCAGCCTGACCGGCATCGCCGCGCCGGAAGCGGCCAACAACGCCGCCTCCAGCGGGGCCTTCGTGCCGCTGCTGACCCTGGGGATCCCGGGCTCCGGCACCACGGCGCTGATGCTGGGGGCCCTCATCGCCTACGGCATCCAGCCGGGCCCGCGACTGTTCATGGAGCACCCGGACGTGTTCTGGTCGGTGATCATCTCCATGTACCTGGGCAACGTGGTGCTGCTGATCCTCAATCTGCCGCTCATCCCCTATCTGGCCAAGATCCTGCAGGTGCCACGCCCCGTGCTCATCCCCATGGTGCTGCTGTTTTCGCTGATCGGGGTCTATCTGGTCTCCTTCAACACCATGGACATCTATGTGATGGCGCTGGTGGCGCTGATCGCCATCGGCCTGCGCCTGCTGGACTTCCCCATGGCGCCCATGCTGCTCGGCTTCATCCTGGGGGGCATGCTGGAGGACAACCTGCGCCGGGCCCTGGTGATCAACGACGGCTCCCTGAGCTTCCTGTGGGAGCGCCCCATCACCCTCGCCTTCACGCTGATCACCCTGGTGATGCTGCTGTTGCCGGTGTGGCAGTGGTGGCAGGCGCGCCGCGCACCGGCCGCCACACTGCAATCCGAGCCGAGCTGAGTTGGCGGATCCCACACAGCAAAAGAGCGCCGACAGGCGCTCTTTTTATTGGCAAGACGAGATGGGGGGCTATCTCGCTCAGGGCTGGCGATAACGCCGCTCCGGCCGGCCCACGGTGCCGTACTCCAGCTCCGGGCTCGCCAGCTGCTGCCCCACCAAAAACTCCAGATAGCGGCGCGCCGTGGTGCGGCTCACCCCGACCCGGTTGCCTATCTCCTCGGCGCTGGCCCCCTGCGATCCCAGCGCCGCCAGCACCCGCTGCAGGGTGAGCCCGTCGATCCCCTTGGGCAGGCCGCCCGCCGCCACCTGCTGCAACGGCGTCCCCAGCAGGGCGTCCACCGCCTGCTGATCGATGTCGGCCAGCGCCGCCAGGGCAGCGCGGTTCTGGCAATATTTGTCGAGGGTGTCGCGCAGCCGCTCGAACACCACGGGCTTGAGGATGAAATCCACCACCCCGAGCCGCATTGCCTCCTGCAGGGCGCCGGCCTCCCGCGCCGCGGTGAGCAGTATCACGTCGAGGGAAGCTCCCGCCTGGCGCAGCTCCCGCAGCAGGGCAAAGCCCTCGCCATCGGGCAGCCAGACGTCCAGCAGCACCAGCTCGGGCTTGAGGATCTCTATCTGCTCCCTGGCATCGAACAGAGTGAGCGCCACCCCCAGCACCTCGAAACCCGCCAGCCGCTGCACGAAGCGGCGGTGGATCTCGGCAATGGCCGGGTCATCCTCGACGATCAGGATCTTGATCACTCACACCTCCTTGGGAATGTAACAGACGACGCAACTCCCCTGCGCCGTGGCTTCGATGGTGATCTGCCCCTGCAGGGCATCCAGGGTCTTGCGCACCAGCGCGAGGCCGATGCCATGATCCGGCTCCGCCTTGCTGCTGACGCCCCGCTCGAACAGGCGATCCGCCAGCGCGGGATCGATCCCCCCCGCCCCGTCTTCCACCTCCAGAATGAGATCCTGGCCGAGATCGCTCAGCGCCACCCGCACCGGCCGGTAGGGGGCACCGTGGCGACGGGTCGCCTCGAAGGCATTGTCGATGAGGTTGCCCAGTACCGTCACCAGCTGGGAGCCGCTGACGCGAAGGGGAATGTCGTGCAGGCGCGAATCCGGGTCCACCTCCAACACCAGCCCCAGCTCGTGAGCCCTGTGGTATTTGCCGAGCAGCAGGCCGGCCACCTTGGGCTTGGCGATGGCGCGCAGCAGGAAGCTGAGCAGGCTCTGCTCGGTGGCCGCCTCCCGCCCGATGAAGGCGAGCGCCTCGCGGGTGGCCCCGAGCTCGATGAGCCCGGCGATGGTGCCGAGCTGGTTGTGGTGTTCGTGGGTCTGCACCCGTAGCAGATCGCTGTAGGCCTGCACCTGAGAGAGCTGGGCGCTCAGTTCGGCCAGCTCGTCCTTGCGCCGAAAGCTCGATACCGCGCCGATCAGCTTGCCATCGCGCACCAGCGGCAGCCGGTTGACGATGAGGGACTGGCCGTTGAGCACTATCTCCTCGTCAAACTGGGGGCGCGGATCCTGAATGAGGGAGAGCATACGGCTCTCCGGCAGCAGCCGGGTGACGGGTTGGCCGATGGCGGCCCGGGCCGTCTGCTCGTCAAGGCGCAGCAAGCGGATGCCATTGGGATTGAGGGAGGTGAGCCGGCCCTGCTCGTCGATGGTGAGGATCCCCTCGCGCACGGTGCGCAGGGTGCAGTCGAGTTCAGCATAGAGGCGGCCGATCTGCTCGGGCTCGAAGCCAAGGATGGCACGTTTGTAACGGCGGGCCAGCCAGGCGGCGGCCAGGCTGTTGAGCAGCACGATGAGCAGGGTCATGGCGAGGCCGAAACGCAGGAACCCCTGCAGATCCGCCTCGATATCCCGCACCAGATAACCGACCGAGACCACCCCGATGATCTGACCGAGCTCATCGCGGATGGGGCTCTTGCCGCGCACCGAGACCCCGAGGGACCCTTGCGCACGGGAGATGTAGGCCTCCCCCTGCAGCGCCCGCTTCGGATCATCCCCCATCATGGGTTGGCCGATGCGATCCGCATTGGGGTGCACCAGCCGGCGCGCGTCTTTGTCGCCGATGACGATGTAGCTGGCGCCGACTTCGGTGCGGATCCGCTCCACCAGCACGTTGAGACGGGCGGTGTCGGCCCGCTTCACCCCGGCCAGCACGCCCTGCTCGCGGGCCACCAGCCGCGCCACGTCGAGGGCCTGATCCCCCACCTCGCGGTAGCGCTGCTCGGACACATAGTAGTAACTGGCCCCGCTCAGCAGCACCAGCTGCAGCAGACTGACCAGACAGAGCATGAGGAGGATGCGTCCTTGCAACCCCAACTTCATGCCTCCTTGTCGCCTCGCAACAAGTCGAGCAGCAGGCTGCCGTCGCGCAGAGCCTTGTGCACCTGCACCGAGGTGGGTTTGGTGGGATCTTCGTAGAAGTGGGTGGATTCAATCTGCAGCCGCACCAGGTATTCGGCCGGCAATTGGCTTGCCAGCGACTGGTGCAGCATGGGGAACAGCAGCCGATCGGCGCGGGTGATTTCCCCCCCCAGCAGCAGCTTGCCCGGATTGAGCAGGCAGATGAGGTTGGAGAGCACCCGGGAGAGCCGCCCCGCCGCCTGATGGAGGATGTCCTGGCAGAGGCTGTTGCCCGCCAGCGCCAGCTCGCACAGCTCACGAATGGTAACGCTCTCCGGCAGATCGTACTCCTGCATCCGCTCGCGCAGATCCCGGTACTGGGCTTCGAGCGCCTGATTGGTCACTAGCGTGCAGGCACAGCCAAAGCCGCCGCAATAGCAGCGCTGACCGTAGGGCTCAAGCTGCAGGTGGCTGAGATCGCCGAGCAGGGCCGACTCGCTCTCGATGAGCTGGCCGTTGACCACCATGCCGACCCCGATGTCGTTGTGCACGAACACCAGTACCGCATCGGCGCAGTTCTTGGCGGCCCCCCACTCACGCTCGGCCTGGATCCAGGTGCGCACGTCGCCACTCACCAGCACGGGCACCGCGAAGGCCTCCTGCAGGGTGGGGCCGAGCGGCCAGTTGCGCAGATCGTAGAAGGGGAAGTGTTTGACCATGCCGGAGTGGCGCTCCACCTGGCCCGGCAGGCAGAGGGCGATGCAGGCGAGGCGCAGCGCCTTCTTGGGCAAGAAGCCCTCAATGGCCCGCACCAGGCTGGCCAGCAGGTCGGCGCGCTCCCCTTCGCTGAAGACATGGCGATGACGGGCGAGCGAGCGACCGGCCAGATCGAACAGCGCCATGTCCACATAGCCGCGGCCAAGGCGCATGGAGAGAAACTGGAAGCGGCGCTCATTGATGCGCAGCAGGATCTGGCGGCGACCGCGCCCCACCGAGCTCTCGCCACAGGTGACCACCAGACCGCCGTCGAGCAGCTCGCGGGTGATCTTGGTGATGCTGGCAGGCGAAAGGCCGGTCAAGCGGGAGAGATCGGTACGGGACAGCTCCTTGTGCTCCTCCAGGCTGGCGTAGACCAGGCCATAGTTGAGCTGACGGATCAAATCGATACTGCCTTTCACGATCTCATTCATAGGGTACGGGGCAAGGGCTGACACAGAGGGGGCCAATTTTCACATATTATTGGTCAATCCCCAAATAAAGTGCGGCCTGAACCGGGGTTCAGGCCGCATCTTGTGAGGGACATCCCCCTCTTGTCACCCCATCAGTAGCGGAACTGGGAGACCAGCTTGCGCAGTTTGTCGCCGGTGCTGGCGAGATCGCGGGTGGTGCTGTTGGACTCGACCGCCGCGTCGGTCAGCTCGCTGACGATCTGCTGAATGGCCACCAGGTTCTTGTTGATCTCCTCGGAGACCGCATGCTGCTCCTCGGCGGCAGTGGCTATCTGGATGTTCATGTCGTTGATGGTGCTGACCGCCATCACCATGCTGTCGAGGGAGGTGGCGATGTGGCTCGCCTCCTGCACCGTCTCCTGGCTGCGCTCCTCGCTCGCCTGCATCACGTCCACCGCCTGCTTCACCCCGCCCTGCAGGCGCTGCAGCATCTCGTTGATCTCCTTGGTGCTCTGCTGGGTGCGACCGGCGAGCGATCGGACTTCGTCCGCCACCACCGCAAAGCCGCGCCCCTGCTCGCCGGCCCGGGCCGCCTCGATGGCGGCGTTGAGCGCCAGCAGGTTGGTCTGCTCGGCAATGCCGCGAATGACCTCCACCACGGATCCTATCTTGGCGGTCTCCTGCGCCAGCTGCTCGATGACGCCGGAGGCGGTGTGCACCTCGCCCACCAGCCGGTTGATGCTGTTGATGGCGGTGCCCACCACGCCGCGAGCCGCATCGGATTCACGCGCCGCGTCGCTGGTGGCGGTGGCCGCGTTGGAGGCGCTGGCCGCCACTTCCTGGGCGGTGGAGCTCATCTCGGTCACCGCGGTGACCACCTGATCGGTCTCCCGGCTGTGGCCGTGCATCTGATGGTCATAGTGCTCGCTCAGGTGGTGCAGTTTCTCCACCGCGCTGAACAGGTGATTGCTGGTCTCCCCCACCTGGCTCACCACCGACTGGATCCGCGTCACGAAGCGGTTGAAGGCGGTGGCCAGCTGACCAATCTCGTCATGGCTCTGCACCTTGAGACGCTGGGTCAGATCCCCCTCCCCGTCGGCAATGTCGTTGAGGGCCGAGACCGCATCCGCCAGTGGCCGGGTGACCCGGTTGCCGATCACCACAGTCACCGCCAGGGTGATCCCCAGGATCACCAGGATCAGCAGCACGCTGCTCTGCAGCGAATCGTGCATGTTGCTCTCACGCTCGGTGCGCAGCACCGCCAGCTCATTGTCGATGTCGTCGATATAAAAGCCGGTGCCGATGACCCACTGGTACTTGTCGAGCACCAAGTTAAAGGAGAGCTTGGGCGCATCCCGGCCGATGGAGGGCTTGGCGGTCCAGTATTCGGAGAAGCCGTCCCCCTGGCGCGCCGCCTTGACGATCTCCTGGATCAGCAGCTTGCCCTTGGCATCCTTGTCCTGCCAGCGGTTCTTGCCTTCCATCTCGGGGCGGGTCGGCAGCAATACCGTATTGCCCTGGAAGTCGTAGACGAAGAAGTAGCCGTCACTGCTGTAGCGCAATGGCCGCAGGATCTCGGTGACCTGCTTGCGCGCTTCCGGGGTGTCTGGCTGATTGTAGGCAGTGTCGACGGCCGTCTTGGCCAGCATCAGGTAGCTGCTGAGCAACGCCTTGCGCTCCTTGATCGCATTCTCCCGCGCCACCACCAGATCGGCTTCCAGGTCACTCTTTGAAATCATGTAGTTGCTGAGATTGACCACCAGGGCCATCAGGAGCACGGGGACGGCTCCCAACAACAGAATTTTCTGCTTTAGCGTCATCTTTCACATCCTTGCAGCTATTTTTATGGGCGTTCCGTTCCTACCAGACCAGTATAGGATGCTGGTCGACGGGGACCCGCTTTCGCTACAATCCCCGCCCTCTATATCTATCGACTCTGATGGCCAGACACATGAACAAATGTCCTTGCGGTTCAACTCTTTCTCTCGAATTGTGCTGTGGATCACTGCACCGGGGCGCCGCCGCCCAGACCCCGGAGCAGCTGATGCGCTCGCGCTACAGCGCCTTCGTGCTGGGATTGGGGGAGTACCTGGTGCACAGCTGGCACCCTGACTATCTAGGGGATCTGACTGCGGAGCAGCTCTCCCAGACCGACACTCAATGGGACGGGCTCGAGATCATCGCCAGCCAGGGCGGCCCCGGTGACACCCTCGGCATGGTGGAGTTCAAGGCCTGGTTCATGGAAGGTGAAGCGCGCCACTGCCTGCATGAGCGCTCCCGCTTCGTGCGCCATCAGGGGCGCTGGGTCTACACCGACGGCGAGCAGGATCCGGCGCCGCTGCGGGTGGGGCGCAACGACCCCTGCCCCTGCGGCAGCGGCAAGAAGTTCAAGAAGTGCTGCGGCTGAGCGCCGTGACTCGTGTCGACAGAGGGGGCCCAGCGGCCCCCTCTGCTGTTGCTAGAGTGTGACAACAATCACGGTTTGCTCATTAACCCCCTAAACTTGAGCGTTTGCGAACATTAACTTGGCCCATATCAAACATTTTCGCCCAGAGACAGGCCACACTGGCACCATCTGGAAGAGATGAGACGGGCAAGAATGAAAAGAATAACCACACAAGTCGTCATCATAGGGGGTGGCGCCACCGGAGCCGGCATCATGCGCGATTGCGCACTGCGCGGTATCGACTGCATCCTGCTTGAGCGCGACGACATCGCCGCCGGCACCACGGGTCGCAACCACGGCCTGCTCCACTCCGGCGCCCGCTACGCAGTGACGGATCAGGAGTCCGCCCGCGAGTGCATTCAGGAGAACCGCATCCTCAAGCGGATCGCCAGCCACTGCGTCGAGGACACCGGCGGCCTCTTCATTACCCTGCCGGAAGATGACATCAATTTTCAAAATACCTTCATGGACGCCTGCGCCCTGGCGGGCATCGACGCCCGCCAGCTGGATCCCGCCGATGCGCTGCGCCTCGAACCCAACGTCAACCCGGCGCTGATCGGCGCCATTCAGGTGCCGGACGGCACGGTCGATCCGTTCCGCCTGGCCGCCGCCAACGTGCTGGATGCCAAGGAGCACGGTGCTCGCATCTTCACCCACAGCAAGGTGCTGGGGCTGCTGCGCACCCAGGATCGGGTGCACGGGGTCAAGGCCATCAACACCCGCACCGGCGAAGCGTTCGAGGTGGAGTGCCAGGAGGTGATCAACGCCGCCGGCATCTGGGGCCAGCAGATCTGCGAGTACGCCGATCTCGGCATCCGCATGTTCCCGGCCAAAGGCTCCCTGCTCATCATGGATTACCGCATCAACCAGCTGGTGCTCAACCGCGCCCGCAAACCGGCGGACGCCGACATCCTGGTGCCGGGCGATACCATCTCCCTCATCGGCACCACGTCGAGTCGTATCGATTACCACAAGATTGACCAGCTCACCGTCGAGCCCGAAGAGGTGGAAGTACTGCTGCGCGAGGGGATCAAGCTTGCCCCCATCATGGCTCGCACCCGATTGCTGCGCGCCTACGCAGGGGTGCGCCCGCTGGTGGCGGTGGATGGCGACGACACCGGCCGCAACATCAGTCGCGGCATCGTGCTGCTGGATCACGCCGAACGTGACGGCCTCAAGGGGTTCAATACCATCACCGGCGGCAAACTGATGACCTACCGGCTGATGGCTGAATGGGCCACCGATCTGCTGGCCAAGAAGCTTGGCAACAGCAAGCCCTGCCGCACCGCCGAACTTAGCCTGCCCGGCTCGCGGGATCCGGAGAAGGTCTCCGCCCCCGGCCTCTCGGTGCCGGCCGAAGGCTCGGCCCAGTACCGCCACGGCGAGCGGGTCATCGCCTTTTTCCGCGACAATCCCAAGGCCAACGCCCTCATCTGCGAGTGCGAGATGGTCACTGCCGGCGAGATTGAATATGCCCTGCGCGAGCTGGATGTGGACAACCTGGTGGATCTGCGCCGCCGCACCCGTCTGGGCATGGGCCCCTGTCAGGGGGAGCTGTGCGCCTATCGCGCCGCCGGCCTGATGCAGGAGTACGGCAAGGCCGACGGCCGTCAGGCGTGCGTCATGCTGCGCCAGTTCCTGGAGGAGCGCTACAAGGGCACCCGGCCGGTGCTATGGGGCGATGCCCTGCGCGAAGCCGAATTTACCTACTGGATCTACGAGGGGCTGTTCGGCCTTGGCGAGTGGACGGCCCCCCACCTGGTGGCCGAGCCGCCCTTCCCGCTCGATGCCAGCACCGCAAATCCCACCAAGGAGCGCAGCCATGAAATTTGACAGCATCGTTATCGGCGGCGGCATGGCGGGCCTCTCGGCGGCCCTGCGCCTGGCCGAGGCCGGCCAGAAGACCCTGCTGATGGCCTCCGGCCAGAGCGCCCTGCACTTCTCCTCCGGCTCGGTCGATCTGCTGGAGAGCGAAGGGGATCCCCGCGCCGCCCTGCCCGCCTTCATGGCCGCCAACCCCGAGCATCCCTACAACAAGGTGGGGCTGACCCATATCGCGGCGAGCCTCGATGATCTGCAGCGCCACTGCGCCGCGCAGGGATTGCCGCTGTTTCGCCAGGAGCGCAACCACCAGCGGCTGACCCCCATCGGTACCCTCAAAGCCACCTGGCTCTCCCCCGACACCTGCGCCTGCGTGACCGACGCGCCGGCCCCCGACGCCATCCTGCTGGCCACCCTGGAGGGATTTCGCGACTTTCACCCCGAGCTCGCGGCCGCCAACCTGGCGACCCACACGCGCTTCGCCCACTGCCGCATCCTGACCGGGGAGCTCCGCCTGCCCCAGCTGGCCGAGTTCAGCCGCAATCCCCACGAGTTTCGCTCCGCCGACATCGCCCGCCTGTTCGACAAGCAGGGCAATGACCAGCGTGACCTGCTGACGGATCTGGCCCGCGAGATCAGCCGCCTGGTGCAAGAGAGCGGTGAGCCGCGCTGCCATCACCTGGTGCTGCCCGCCTGCTTGTCGCTGGGGCTGGTCGGCCCGCGCCTGGCGGAGCTGGAGCAGCGCACCGGCTGCATCATCAAGGAGGTGGCCACCATGCCGCCGTCGCTGATCGGCATGCGGATGCAGGAGGCGCTCAAGCGCCGCTTCATGGCTCTTGGCGGCACCTTCCTCACCAGCGAGCGGGTGCTGGGCGCCCGTTACGAGGGCGATCGGGTGATTGGCGTGCACAGCCAGAATGGCGACGATCAGCTGTTCGAGGCAGACCACTTCGTGCTCGCCTCCGGCAGCTTCTTCAGCCGCGGGCTGGAGTCCCGCCTGCGCGGCATTCGCGAGCCCATCTTCAACGCCGATGTGTTGAGCCTGCCCGAGCGGGACGCCTGGGCTGGCCGTCGCCTGTTCGACCACCACCCCTTCATGGGCTTCGGGGTCAAGACCGACGACAAGCTCAGAGTGCTGCGCGGTGGCAAGCCGCTCACCAACCTCTACGGCGCCGGCAGCGTGCTGGCGCACTATGACCCCATTAAAGAAGGTTCCGGCTCCGGCGTGGCCGTTGCCACCGGCTGGCAAGCTGCCGGTCACATTTTGAGTTCAGCCCAATGATGATTTTGTCCCATATCCCGTGCCTTCACACCCAACGGGAGGAGAACTGACATGCTACTGGATCATGCCAACCAAACCTTCGATCAGTGCATCAAATGCACCGTCTGTACCGCCTACTGCCCGGTGGCCAAGGCCAACCCGGCCTACCCTGGCCCCAAGCAGGCGGGCCCGGATGGCGAGCGGCTGCGCATCAAGAGCCCGGAGCTCTTTGACAGCGCCCTCAAGTACTGCACCAACTGCAAGCGCTGCGAAGTGGCCTGCCCGAGCGGGGTGCGCATCGGCGACATCATCGCCAAGGCCAAGCACCAGTACAGCGGCTTCAAGCCGGGGATCCGCGAGTTCGTGCTCTCCCACACCGATCTGATGGGCAGCATGTCCACCCTGATGGCTCCGGTGGTCAACTTCACCACCGGCCTCAAGCCGATGAAGCTGGTGCTGGACAAGGCGCTGGGGGTCTCCTCCCACCGCGACCTGCCCAAATACTCCCAGGGCACCTTCCGCGGCTGGTACAAGAAGCAGAAAGCGAGTCAGGCCCGCTTCGAGCGCCAGATCGCCTACTTCCACGGCTGCTACGTCAACTACAACCACCCGCAGCTCGGCAAGGAGCTGGTGCAGGTGCTCAACGCCATGAACATCGGCGTCCAGCTGCTGGAGCGGGAGAAGTGCTGCGGCGTGCCGCTGATTGCCAACGGCTTCATGGACAAGGCCAAGCAGCAGGCGGCCTTCAACATCAAGCAGTTGGAGAACACCCTGCTCGGCAACGAGATGCCACTGCTGGCCACCTCCTCCACCTGCGGCTTCACCCTGCGCGACGAATATCCCCACCTGCTGGAGCAGGACAACCACAAGGTGCGCGATCGCATCTCGCTGGTGACCCGCTTCCTGTGGAACGAGTTCTACAAGGGCAACAAGCCGGCGATGAAGCCGCTCAATCTGCACATCGCCTACCACACCCCCTGCCACATGGAGAAGATGGGGGGCGTCATCTATACCCTCGAGCTGCTGCGCGCCATCCCAGGGGTCAAGGTGACGGTGCTGGACTCCCAGTGCTGCGGCATCGCCGGCACCTACGGCTTCAAGTCGGAGAACTACCAGACCAGTCAGGCCATCGGCGAAGGGCTGTTTGATCAGATAAACCGGCTCAAGCCCGATCTGGTCATCACCGACTGCGAAACCTGCAAATGGCAGATCGAGATGAGCACGCCGTTCCCTTGTGAACACCCCATCCACCTGCTGGCCCGGGCCCTGGCCTGATCCCCTTGCAATGCCGGGCCAGATCGCCCTGGCAAAGGGGCCGATAAGCAAGCACCAGATAGAAAAAGAGCCGGCAATTGCCGGCTCTTTTTATTCACATCCGCCCCATCAGGGGTGCTGGATGATCAGGCTGTGCTGATCCAGCATGCTCTGCAGGATGTCGTGGGACGAGGTACTGCCAAGCTGCCAACTGCTCAAGTCCACCCCTTTCAGGGTGATCTGCTGGGTCACCTGGCCATCCCCTGCCGGCGACACCGAGAGGCTCACGTCGCTCAGGCCGTTGCTCACGCTGGTCACCGACGCCTGCAGGTGGCCCAGCAGGCCGTCCACGCTGCTGTCGGTCACCCCCTTGAGCAGGTCCGCCAGATCGATCCTATCCCCCTCTTCCGGATGGAAGTCGGTGATGGTGTCGATGGCGGGCTGGCCCGCGCTCCCCGCATCCCCCTGCTGCCAGACGAAGAGATCGCTGCCGGCGCCGCCGGTGAGGATGTCGTCACCCTTGCCACCCAGCAGACGATCATCCCCCGCGCTGCCAAACAACCAATCTCCCTGATCCGAACCCAGCAGCGTATGACCGGCCTGGGTATGGATGGTCACGGTATCGAGGGGGGAGCTGATGGTGGCCCCCCCTGTACTCGACTCCGCGCTCAGCCCCAGCACATGGTCTCCCGCCGTCAGACCGTCCAGGTAGAGCGGCAGCGAGTGGCCACCCGGAATGAGCCAGTCACCGTTGCCGTCGGCATGGCCGACCGGCAGCCCCTGCTCATCCAGCACCTGGGCCCCCGCCAGGCCGCTGATGCGCAACGACAGCTCGCCCGGTGCCGGGTTCACCACGCTGGCGGTCAGATTGAGGGGCACCATGGTGCCCTGCAGGGCATGGATCTCGTGCATCCCCACCGTCAGGCTCGGCAGATCCGGTTCGGCCGTCACCGTGATGGTCACCTGGTCGGTGTCGCTCAAGGGCCCGCCTGCACCGCTGTTGCCCTGATCCGAGGTGGTGATGGTGAGGTTGTCCTCGCCCCAGAAATCCCTGGCCGGTTCATAGTGCAGGTTGCCGGCCAGCAGCTGGTTGAGATCGGCCAGCGATCCCACCAGGGTCATCTCGTTGCTGCCCGCTCCCTGTACCGAGACCGCGCCCGCCGCCCCCAGCAGGGTCAGCACCCCGTGCTCGACCCGCAGCACCATGGCCATGGGCGCACTGCCGGCATCCACATCCTTCACGCTGATGACGGATAGCGACAGAGAGCCATCCTCTTTCACCGTCATGCTGCCGGGCAGCTGATTGACCGGCGCATCGTTGACCGGCAGCACCTCGATGGGCACCACGTCGGTGTCGCTCAAGGGGCCGCCGCTGCCGGTGTTGCCGCGATCATTGGTCACCATGGTGAGCTGATCCTGGCCGTTGAAGTCCTGCTCACCCAGATAGGTCACGCCGCCCGCCAGCAATGCATTGATGGCATCGAGCGAGCCGCTCAGCACCAGCGAGCCCGTACCGTTGCCGGTCAGGCTTACCCCGCTGCCATCCGCCAGAGTGAGGGTGCCGTGGCCAACCGAGAGACGCACCTCTATGGTGCTGTTGCCCGCATCCACATCCTTGACCTGCAGGCCATCAATGCGATAAGGCACATCCTCTTCGGCCACCAGCGGCACCGTGGGCAGAATATTCTCGGGCGCGTCGTTGACCGCCGCTATGGTGACATCGATGTTGCCCTTCACCTCGGGCCCCAGCGCGCCGTTGTCCAGGCTCTGGGCGATCACCTCGAGTGTGAGGGTGCCATTGACGTCGTTGGTCACCAGCACCAGATTTGCCAGGTTGCCACCCACCGTGGTCACCTGCCAGTCGCCGTTCGGCAGTCTGATGGCCTCACCGGCTACCCCGTCAGGCAGGGCGATGGAGGCCCCTTCCGGCACGTTGCGGAGGGTCACCCGCACCTGCTCGGCGCCATTTTCATGCACGTTGCTCGCGCTCCCGCCGGTGGCCTGGGTATCGCGGGTCTCCAGCCCCAGATTGAGCAGGATCCTGTCCCCCTCCACCCCGCTGGCGGTGGGCAGCAGATCGCTGATGAGCGCATCCCCCACCGGATTGACGGTCACGGTGAAGCTGCCGCTGGTTTCAAGGGGAATGGTGAGTCCCTTATCGAGGGTAAAGGCGCTGAGTGACAGATCCACGCTGCCGCTGAAATCGGCCGGCGGGATCAGGGTCAGCTTGGCAAAATCGGTGCCCACGGGAACCTGCCAGACACCGCCGCCATTGTTGACCGCCGGAGCCGAAAGAGTGAAACCATCCGGTACCCCCTTGATCTGCAGCGCCACTATCTGCTCGGAGCCATCGTTGTCGATGAGGGCGGCACCAAAGCCAGCCAGGCTGATGGCGCCATCCTCGTCGCCCGCCACGTCGTGCAGCGTGAGCACAGCCGGGTCGTTGACCGGTCTCACCTCAAAGCCGACCTGCCCGCTCCAGCTGCCGCTGTCGGTCACCAGCTGGCCACCGACCAGCGCGGTATCGAGGATATCGACCTGGATGTCGAGCGGCACCTGACCGCTGAAGTGCTCCTTGGGCACAAACACCAGATCTTTGAGCGCCGCCATGTCGTTCACGATCAGGGTATTGACCGGCTGGCCGCTGTCATCAAGGAAATAGCCATATTTTGCATCCACCGTGATGGTGACCCGCTCCACGGTTTCGAGGCCGCCGCCCGCGATGGAGGGGCTGATGTCGGCCAGTTTCACCGAGAGATCGAGGTGGATCTCGCTGTCTTCCAGATTGTCCGGCTGCCTGTCATGGTTGGTGTCCTGCACGGTCAGCGTCAGCTCCGGGTGGCCGTCAGCGCCACCATTCACATCGACCACGGGGGCCACATCGACCCGTACCGTGCTGCTGTCGACCTTGATATCGCCACTGGCGGTATCCGTGTTGACCACCTTCACCTCGATATTGAGCGAGCCGGCAAAGTCCTGCGGCAAGCCGAGGGTCAGCCCTTCGAGGCCCGCCAGTGACGGCGGCACCTTGATGACGTACTCACCGGTCGAGATGTTGTACTCGGCCCCGCTGATGGTCACCCCCGCCGGCAGCCCCTTGAGGACTATGGTCACCTCGTCGCTGGCCTGATCGGCGGCGCCGATATGGATCACCTCCTTGAGCTGGGCGCCGAAATCGACCCGGATATCCTCCTTGCCCACCAGCACGGCGTGGTCGTCGATATCGACGGTCGCCGCCGGCTCCTTGTTGGTCGTCGGCGTCGCCTCGAAGGTCGCCTCCGTGGTGAGGCTCACCTTGACATGGGCACTGGCATCGCCATCGTCGCCCCGGTCGATCACCATGGCATCGATGCGGATCGGTTGAACCTTGCCGACAAACCCGTCCGGCGCATGCAGCTGGAAGCTGCCGAGATTGCCGGCCGGTACGATCCAGCTGCCATCACCGTTGTTGATGCCGCCGATCACCACGAACTGATCCCCTGCGCCGCCGTTCAACACCGGCAGGTTGATCACCAGATAGTCGATCTCCTCCACGCTGGAGGGGTCGAGATCGGTAAAGAGGAAACGCCCTGCCAGATCGATATCGGCGCCCCCCTGCCCCACGAGTGCGCCGCCGGTCTGGGTCAACACGCCATCGGGCTCCACCACCGCCTGGATATCGACGTGCAGGTTGCCGTCGATCACCTTCTCGGCCACCGCCCCCGAATCCACATCATGCTGGGTCACGGTGACGTGGCTCTGGAGAGTGGTATCCCGATCGCTGTCCTCCGGCGCCTTCACCAGCAATTGCCCCCCGTTGAGCAGGCTGTCGAGCTGGGCGGCGGTCAGGGTGAGCTTGCCATCCACCACGGTCAGCTGGCTCTCCACGCCGCCGGCACGCAGCCAGATCTGGTAGCCATCTTCCACCCCGGAGAGACTCAGCGCCGTGACCTTTTCGGCGCCATCGGTGAGGGTCGGCTGCCAGTCCAGCACGGTAAACGTATCTTCCAGACCCTGGCTGGTCTTGGCGTAGTCGGTGGCATCGATGGCCGGCTCCACCTTGATGGTGAGCGGCACATCGAAGCGCTTGCTGTCGCCGTCGTTTTCGGTCACCACCACGTGGCCGATGAGGTGAATATCGGCGGTGCTGTTGGCCGGCGGCTGGATCTGCAGGTTGCCAAGGCTGGACACGTCCACCTGATAGAGGGGGCTGCCCTTGCCGTCGAGCCCGGCAAACGTGAGGGTCAACGCCTTGCCGCTGGCATCAAATACCTGGGCCCCTTCCGGCAACCCTTCCAGCACCAGGTTCAAGGTTTCCGAATGATCCAGCGGGGTGTCGGTCCACTCCCCAGAGGTCAGCTTGAAGTCCAGCGGGGCCCGGCCATCCTCCTGAACCGTGGTGGTGTAGCCATTGCCATCGGCGGTCCAGCCGGAGGTATTGAGGTCGAAGTGGGGCTCGTCCACCACCCCCACCAGATCCACATGCAGGGTCTGGGAGCCGGTCTCCTTCTCGTTCACCACGATGTGGGTCTGACCATTGGCATCGGTCAGGGTGGCGCTGTCCTTGACCACCCCCTTGATGGTCAGATCGAAATCGACGTTGCTGTTTTTCGGCGGCAGCAACTTGAGTTCGTTGATGCGCTCAAAGGGCACCTCGTAATAGCCGGCAGCATGCTGGCTGACCGCAACGCCGCTCAACAGCAGCGTTGCCCCGGCGGGCAGGCCGCTGATGCGCACAAAGCGCTGCTCGGAGCCATCGGTGGTGTCACCCAGGTGAGCCAGGCCAATCTTGCTGCCCAGATCCAGCAGGGTGTCCTCTTTGCCCTGAATGTCGCGCACGGTGAGTTTGGCGTCATCCGCCTGCGGATTGACGTTGATCACCAGCTCAATCTTCTCTCCCTGCGCCGTTCCCTGCCCCGGTGCTACCGGGGTCTTCTCCGTGCTGATCGGGGTCACCGACAGCTTGATGTCGCCGCTGAAATCCTTGGCCGGAACCACGGTCACCTTGTTGATGTTGGCGGCCGAGACGCTGTAGAGCCCGCTGGCGTTTGGCTTGATCTCAGCCCCGTTGAGCATCAGCGTGCCCTTGCCCGCCTCCCACTTGATCTGGTAGCTCAGGGTCTCGGAGCCATCCGTATCGGTGAGGCCCGCTTTCACATTGAGCTTGATGCCGCTGCTGTCCTCGCTGGTGTCGTAGTGCGGGCTGGTGTGACCGCCATCCCACACCGGCTTGTCGGCCACGCCGCGTACCGTGATGGCCAGATCGCCGGTGACCGCCGCCGGGGCATCCCCCTCGGTCACCCCCACCTGCAACTGCACCTGGAAGTGCAGCGGCTGGCCCTGGTTGCTCCAGATAGACCAGTTGGCATCCGGCACAAAGGTCACCCCCTGGGCGCTGTAGTGCACGTTATCGCTGGTGACCATGGCCGCTGGCGGGACGATAAACCAGTTGCCATCCGCGGTGGTGGCAAGGGCAACCCCGTTGTAATAGAAGGTGCCATGGGCATTGGCCGGTGCCTGAACAAGGAGCTGCTCCACATGCTCGCCCCGGTCGAAATCGCCGATATCGAGCTGCATGTTGATGGGGATGCCGGCGGCCGGATCCTGCGCCCCCTGATCTTCGTTGCCGGTAGCCGCAGTGACGGTGAAGCTCACCGGCTCGTCCCGCAGATGAAGGGTCAGGGTGCTGTCGGCCCGATCACCGTCGCCATCCACCAGATGGGCGGTGATGATCTGACTCAGCTCGGCATTGTCGTGATCAAAGCCGGGTGCCGGCGTGAAACGGTAGCTGCCATCGGCCAAGATAGTGAGAGAGCCCATCACCTGCTTGCCATCCGGGCTCATCACGTCCTGGGTGAGGGAGCCATTGACGGCATGGATCTGGCCATTGATGGTGATCGACTCGACCCGGGCGCCATCAGCCCCTTCGTTGACGGCTGGCAGCAGATCGCCGCTGACGGTGGCGCTCCCCTCATTCAGGGTATGCGCCAGCACGGTGCCAATGGGCATGTCATCCTGCACCGTCACGGTCACGCTGACATTGGGGCTGCGATCGCCATCGTGATCGGTGACAAAGAGCGGCACCTCGATGGCAAGATCATCTTTACCCTGCACGCCGTGATCGAGCTGCCCCACCAGATAGACGCTGTAGCTGCCACTGACATCGAGGTGGATCCAGAAAACCGCCTTGCCACCCTCTGCAGTGGCCAGGTACCAGTTCGGGCTGTGGGCGGCCAGCGTCACCACCTGACCGTTGGAGGTCAGCTGGTTGGCCTGATTGAAGGCGGCCACGTCGAGCTCAAGGGAGGCAACCCGATCCGAACCGGCGCTGATGGTCACCTTGCCGCTGGCGGTTTCACCCCGATCGGAGGGCATGGTGCCCGGATGCTGGCCGGCAACGCCATCGAGGGCAGACTCCTTCACCGCAACCGCGTCGATGGCAGAGATGACGGGATCCACACCATCCGCCACCCTGATGGTGGTGGCGCCCTGGCTCTGGCTGCCATCGCTGTCGGTCACCTGCACCGGCAGTGTCAGCTCAAGCTGGTCATCGGCGCCGTGATCCAGGTTGGTATGCACCGTCACCTGGTAATCGATGGTCGCGCTGGTATGAGCGCTTATGGTCGCCGGCATCTGCCCCAGAGTCACCGTCATCACCACCAGGCCGCCGGCCGTGACCGCCTGGAAGCTGTGGCCATCGCTGCCCACCGCCTGCCAGGTCAAGGCCTCGCCATTGTGGGTGATGGGGTTGCCGTTGGCGTCCACCACCTGACCCGCAAAGGCCAGACGCACATCGACCACGGGGTCGGAATCGGCGGTGATGGTGATCGTGCCGGTAGCGTGCTGGTCATCCGCAGTCTGGTTGTTGGCGGCCCCATCAAAGCGCCCTTCGCCGAGGGTCACGCCGGTCAGCGTCAGCGTCGGTTTCTCTCCTTCACCAATCTGGATAGCGAGGGTGCCGCTGGTGCTGTCGTTGTTACCGCCCGCCTTGTCGTAGTCGTTGACGATCACCTTGATGGGCAACTCGGTCACGGCGTTGGCGCCCTGATGGAGCCCCTGATAGAGGGTCACCTGATAGTCAAAACCGTTCTCGCCCGCCTGATCCAGCGTGCCGACCAGTCGTACCTCAAACACCTCGACCCGTTGGCCATCGACCAACACAAAGCCCTTGAGCAGCTGGCTGCCGGGAATGGCGCTGTTGCCATCAACCAGCTCGTATCGCACGGGTTTACCCAATGCGGTCAGCGCAGGTTGTTCGTTAGCATCCGCAAAGGCCACCTCGACGACCCGATCCGACCCGGCTTGCACGTCAAAGTGACCGGTTTGACTCAGACTGTTGTTGCCGGTGAGCCCCCCTTCATCCAGGGTCACGCCAGTGCCCGGGATAAAGCTCGGCGCCTTGCCATCCGCGATGGTGAGCGGCAGCGTGGTACCGATGCGATCGCCATCCATGTCGGCCAGAGTGACCGCCAGCGGCAGGTTGAGGGATTCGATCCCTTGATGATCCAGCTCGCCCGTCAGGGTCACCCTGGCGCTCACGCTCCAGTTGCCGCTTTGCTCGATCAGGCTCAGCTCGGCGTGCAGGATCTCGCGGCCATCCGCCGTGGTGCCGACCAGCTGGCCGTTGGCATCGAGGGAGAAGCTGATCAGGCTGCCGTGACTGGTGAGTCCGGTCAGGGTGCTCTGGATGGTGGCGATGTCAAAACCGAGGGAGGCAGGGTCGAGAGCATCGCTGCCGTGGGTCACCACGAAGCTCATGGTGCTGACCGCGGCCGCCTCCCCTTGCGCCATCTCAGTGATGGCGGTGCCGGTGACGGCGGAGATGGTCGGGTTGGCGCCATCACCTACCGCCACGGTAATAGTGGAAGAGACCTTGTCGCCATCGCTGTCGGTCAGGGTCAGCCCCGCCGTCAGCAGCGCATCCGCACTGCCCTGATCTAGCGGCTGATGCAGAGTAAAGCCATATTTGCCGTCACTCCCCAGAGTCAGGGTAAAGACCAGCTGGCCATCGGGGGTACGCCCCTCGATGAGGTGATCGGCCACCGTGACCGTCACGCTCTGCTGGCCCGAGCTGAGCCCCTGCAGGCCCGGCTGGCTGGCATCAAACGCGATGCTCACCAGCGGGTCGCTGCCCGCGGTGATGGCAAGCTCGCCGCCAAGGGTCTGGCCCAGCTGCCAGTCGCTGTCTTCGGTGAGGGTCAGGGAAACAGGGTCAACTTGCGGCAAGACGCCGTCGATGATGGTGATGTTGAGGATGCCGAGGTTGCTCTGGTCCCCGTCAAAATCGCGGCCCACCACCTGCAGGCCCAGCTTGATGCTGTCGGTGGCCACCGGCTGATCCAGCACGCCGTTGAGCTCAAGATGGTACTTGCCATCGAGATCCAGGGTGACGGTCAAGATGCCCTTGCCCTCTGCGTCCAGCAGGGTGAGGAGATTGCCGTTCACCTGATAGCTGGTCGGCTTGCCGCCGCTGGTGAGCCCTGCAAGCGCCGGCTGGCTTGCCTCAAAGGTGAGAGAGACCAGTCGATCGCTGCCTACCGTGACCGGCAGCTGACCATCGATGCTCTGGTTGTCCCCCTCTTGCAGCGAGACCCCCTTGTCCAGACCGAGCGAAGGATCACTGCCGTCGTCGATGGTCAGAGTCAGGTTGGCGCTGGTGGCGTCGCCATCAATCTCGTTGGCGCTCACCTGCAACCCCAGCGAGAGGCGGTCGCTGCTCTGATGATCGAGCGGGCCGGTGAGGGTGACTACCACCCGGCCGCCCACATCGCTGCCCTGCTGTTCGGCCAGCAGCTGGGCGCGCAACACCTCAACCCGCTGACCATTGCTGCCCGGGTAGTAGCACAGCAGGGTGCGATCATCGGCAAATTCGAAGACAAGCGGATGGCCATCGCTGGCCAGACCCGAGCCATTGAGGGTCGCCAGGGTGTCGCTCTGATTGCTGAACACCAGCGAGTCGGCCAGCAGGGGATCGGCGGTGTGGCCAACCACGAAGCGGCTCTCCCCGACCACGGCGGCGCCGTTGGTAACGTTATCTTCGGTGAGGGTGATGGCCGGGATCTCGAAGCTCGGTGGATTGCTGTCCAGCAGATTGATCACCAGCGGCGCTGTCACCAGATCACCGTCGCTGTCGCTGTATTCGAGGTTGAACGGCAGGCGCAGTCTATCCTGGCCGTGATCCAGGCTCTGACTCCAGACGATGCGATAGCTGCCGTCATTGCCAAGGGTCAGGGTGAAGACAGTCGCCCCACCGGCAGTGGCGGTCAGGGTCTGGCCATTCACGGAGTAGCCAAGCGGCGCGCCCTGGCTGGCCAGCCCCAGCCCTGCCAATGCACTCTGATCGGCGGCGAAGGTGACCTGCAGATTGCCATCGATGCCGGCACCGGTATTGAGGCTGCCGGTCGCCGTGACCGG
Source organism: Aeromonas sp. QDB03 (assembly GCF_027707985.1). Taxonomy (NCBI): domain Bacteria; kingdom Pseudomonadati; phylum Pseudomonadota; class Gammaproteobacteria; order Aeromonadales; family Aeromonadaceae; genus Aeromonas; species Aeromonas sp. QDB03. Next base: position 903,324 of record NZ_JAPCJG010000001.1, read on the forward strand.
GCCATCGGCCAGTCCGGCTTCGGACAGCGTGAGCGTCTCGCTCTGGCCGATCAGCGGCGCCCCGTCCAAGGCCGAGTTGCCCGCCAGATCGGTGACGCTGGCGCGCACCTCAAAAGATTGCGTGATGCCAGAGAGATCAAGACCTGATACCTGCCAGCGGCCATCGGCCCCCACCGGTGCGGAGGTTGTGAGCAGCGCCTGCCCGTTGCTGTCAACCAGGGTGATGGTGACACTCTGACCCGCTTCCACATTGGCGGTGGTGCCGCTCAAGGTGGCATTGCCGTTGCCAAAAAGAGCTGCCGCGTCGAGATCATCGATGTCGATGGCGGCCTGGGTATCGACCTCAATGGTGAGGATGTCGCTGGCCCGGTTGCCGGCGATATCCACCGAGTCGACCCGAAAATCATGCGCCCCGTCTGCCAGCGTATCGGGCAGCTGATATTGCCAGTTGCCGTTGCCATCGACGGTAAGAGTGGCGAGCAGCTTGCCGGCAAGGGACAGGGTGACGGTGGCGCCGGGCTCCCCCTTGCCCTGCAGCAGCGGGGTATTGTCTCGGGTCAGATCATCGCTCTGGCTGGCGCCGGTGTCGCTCTCATCGGCGAGATCGAGGGTGATGGTGGTGATGGTATCGAGCAGGGTCTGGCCCAGATCGCTGGCCCGGTTGCCGGCGGCATCCTGGGTATCGGCCTGAATGATGAGAGGGCCGTCCACCAGCTTGCCGGTGAGGTCGCCAAAGCTGGCCTCCCAGACCAGACCGGGCAGCACCACAGTAGTGACGGTGAGCCGGTTGCCATCCTGATCCAGCAGGGTGACGGTGACCGGCTGGCCGACTTCCACATCCTCCACGGTGCCGCGGATGATGACGCCGGTCGCCTCGTCGGCGTTGATGATGTTGTCGCTGGTCTGCGGCTCGGTGATGGTGATGGCGGCAAACAGATCCCGCTCCCCTTCCAGCAGCGGCTCATCACCCCGGGGCATGTCGGCGTGATCCGTATCGAAGCCGGCCTCGGCCAGGGTGGCGTCATTGGTGCGATCGACCACCACGAAGCCCCCCGAGCTGGAACCGGCCACGCCGCCAATCGTGCCGCCTGCCGCCGGGTTGCCGGCAGCGCTCGCCTCGAACTGGGCGGTGGGGTCGGTGCCTGCGCGGATCGCCGCCTGCAGGGCGGCCAGCTCGCTGTCGCCACCGCTTGTCGGCTCGACTGGCTGCGCGGTGGACGACGCCACCTCGACCGCAGCCTCCTCCTGATGGGCGAGCTCGACGGTGTCGGCCAGCTGGTAGCCGCCCCCCTCGCCGCTCAGGATCCGGTCGCCCGGTTGCAACAAGACGCCGGCCCTGGCGCGCACTACGGTGCCATCGTCATGAATGACGAAGACGGTTCCCTCCAGTTGAGTCATGACGGTGGGTTTTTCGATACGCAGCTCGGCCATACAACCTCCAGCAAATATTGAGCGGGCCCGGTGCCAAGTCGGGTCATTTTGTGAGCGCTCATTTTATCGACATATCACTGGTGGATCCCCCCATAATTTCGACAGAAAATGTGCCATCCAAGCCATTCCATACGCTTTTTTGCACGTAAAACGTTTCCCTTTCGAGACAAGATTCCATATGAAGATGATCTGGCAGGATCCCTTCCTGCGCGGACGGATCCAGTATGGCAAAAGGTGACGCAGCCGCCGCAGTCCCCCTGATTGAATCCGGAAATCAGGGGATCATCATGGCTCCCTTCCCTGAATTCAATAATGCATATCTATTCAAAATAAATTTTCTACCCCTAAATAAATACGGCTCGCGCCATTTGACGCACATTCCCTTGCGGGACGCGGGCTGGCGGGCCATGGCCGCCAGGGTACGTGGTGCACCGCATTAACAATGATGCAATAAGTTGAGTTTCCTCATAATTTAACCGGGATCTCATTTCCGCTTGTTGCCTGCTCCGACAATTGATCTAGCGCAATCCCGCTCCCGATAAATCATCATTCGTTTTACCCATTTGGTAATATCCAGCTCGAGCAATCGCATAAATACATGGGTTTTATTCACTAATAACAATTAATCGGCCTGCCTGCTCCTGCCTAGTGCGGGGGCTGATGCCCACATCCAGGATGGAACGGTCAGGCTTGGCAATGAGATCGATTTGGGAGTGATGATCGTGAGTTCACACAACAGACAGACCAGGCTGGGCCTCGCCGCCCTGCTGCTTACCACCTGCCTTGGCACCAGCGGCTGGGCACAGGCGGCCGACGAGGCACAACCCAAGGGCAAGATCGAGGCGCGCAGCGAGCTGTTCGCCAAGGATCACGCCGATCAGTTCACCAGCTGGAAAGGCACCAGCGAGAGCAAGGAGCGCACCGATGCCCTGGCGGAAGATCCGCAGATGGTGGTGCTCTGGGCCGGCTACCCCTTCTCCAAGGATTACAACAAGCCGCGCGGCCACTTCTATGCGCTGACCGACGTGCGGGAAACCCTACGCACCGGCGCCCCCAAAACTGCCGAAGACGGTCCGCTGCCCATGGCCTGCTGGAGCTGCAAAGGCCCGGACGTGGCCCGCGTCATCGACGAGAAGGGTGAGGATGGTTACTTCAAGGGGATGTGGGCAAAAGGCGGCCCCGAGATCGTCAACACCATCGGCTGCGCCGACTGCCACGACACCGCCTCGAAAGAGTTCAAGGAGGGGAAACCCGCCCTGCACCTCTCCCGTCCCTATGCCGACCGGGCCATGACCGCCATCGGCAAGCCCTTCAAGGAGCAGGGGCGTTTCGATCAGCAGTCCCAGGTGTGCGGCCAGTGCCACGTGGAGTACTACTTCAGCGGCCCGACCAAGGCGGTGAAATTTCCCTGGGACAAGGGCACCACAGTTGAGCAAATGGAGCAGTATTACGATGAAATAGGCTTTGCCGACTGGACCCATGCCCTCTCCAAGACCCCCATGCTCAAAGCCCAGCACCCCGAGTACGAGACCTGGCGCGCCGGCATTCACGGCCAGAACAACGTCGCCTGCGTCGACTGCCACATGCCCAAGGTGCAGAACGAACAGGGCAAGGTCTACACCGATCACAAGGTAGGCAACCCCTTCGATCGCTTCGACCAGACCTGCCGCAACTGCCACACCCAGAGCAAAGAGATGCTGCAAGGGGTAGTCAAGCAGCGCAAGGATGCCGTCACCGAGATCAAGCTCAAAGTCGAGAAGCAGCTGGTGCACGCCCACTTTGAAGCCAAGGCCGCCTGGGATGCCGGCGCCACCGAGGCCGAGATGAAGGACATCCTGCAGGACATCCGTCACGCCCAATGGCGCTGGGACTTCTCCATCGCCTCCCACGGGGTGCAGATGCACGCCCCGGAAGTGGCGCTGCGCATGCTGGGAACCGCCCTGGACAAGGCCGCCGATGCCCGCACCAAGCTGGCACGTCTGCTGGCCGCCAAGGGGATCAGCCACGAAATCGCCATTCCTGACATCTCCAGCAAGGAGAAGGCCCAGGCCGCTCTTGGCATGGACATGAAGCAGATGAACAGCGACAAGGCCCAGTTCCTCAAGACCACAGTCCCCGCCTGGGATGCCGAGGCCAAAGCGGCCGGACGGCTCGCACAATGACGAGGCATGCGGGCCCGCAGTGTCGGGCCCGCAGCCGGATGGAGGCTTCCTATGGGTGATTTAACGATGGATTTCTTACGACTGATGCTGATGGCAGCCATGCTGCTGACCAGCCTGCAGGGCCAGGCCGCCGATGCGGCCGGCGCGCCTGCGGCCCTCCCCGCCACACCTGTCTCTGCCACACATGAGGTGGAATTTTTGCGCAATCCCGATGCCGCCTGTACCGACTGCCACAAGGAGCAGGCATACGGCATGCACGGCAAGCACGGCCAGGCGACCAACCCCAACAACCTGGCGCCGGTCACCTGCACCAACTGCCATGGTCAGCCCTCCCCCAAACACAGGGAAGGGGTCAAGGATGTGATGCGCTTTAGCGACAGCTTCAATGACAAACAGAGTACCGAGAGCTACCCCATCGCCGAGCAGAACGGGGTCTGTATGAGCTGTCACGAACCCAAACCGCTGCGCGAGGCGCTCTGGGCCCACGACGTGCACGCCACCAAGCTCACCTGCACCAGCTGCCACCAGCTGCACCCGGCCAAGGAGCCCATGGTGGCTATTCCGGAGAAGTCCCGCATCAAGCTCTGCGTCGACTGCCACAGCAAGCAGCATGAGGCCGTCAAGGCGGCCAAGACGAACACCACCTCGGGCAAGGAGGCACAATGAGCTGCTCTCGCCGTCACTTCATGGCGGGGATGAGCGCGGGGGCCCTCATCATGATGACGGGGGCTGCTCGTGCCAACACCCGCTCCCTTGCCACCACCCTCGCCCACAGTCAGACCATCGACGGGATCCGCTACGGCATGATCCACGACGAGACGGCCTGCATCGGCTGTACCGCCTGCATGGATGCCTGCCGGGAGGTCAATCAGGTGCCAGAGGGGGTCTCGCGCCTCGAGATCATCCGCTCCGGCCCCATCGGCACCTTCCCCGATGCCGAGTACCACTTCTTTCGCAAGTCCTGCCAGCACTGCGACAACGCGCCCTGCGTACACGTCTGCCCGACCGGTGCCTCCCATATCCGCAAGGAGGATGGCATCGTCGACGTCAACCCGGATCTCTGCGTTGGCTGCATGTACTGTCTGGCCGCCTGCCCCTATCAGGTGCGCTTTATCAACCCTGTGACCAAGGTGGCGGACAAGTGCGACTTTTGCCGCAAGACCAACCTGGCGGCGGGCAAGGAGCCGGCCTGCGTGGAATCCTGTCCCACCAAGGCGCTGGTGTTCGGCAATCTGGATGACCCGGACAGCCCTATCGCCAAACGGCTGGTGAAGGAGACCACCTATCGCTACAAGCAGACACTCGGCACCTCGCCCAAGATGTACCGCGTGCCCAAAGGGGAGATAAAGTCATGACGATGCAAGAGGCATTTCACTTCCCTTCCCTCGTGTGGGGATTTGTCCGATCGCCATCTACCGCAGTAACAGAAGGAGGAATGGATCATGTTGCATGACGCATTTCACTTCTCCTCGCTGGTGTGGGACTGGCCCATCGCCATCTATCTCTTTCTGCTCGGCATCTCCGCCGGGGCCACCACCCTCTCGGTGCTGCTGCGCCGCAAGGGGGCCGGCAGCGAGAGCGGCATCATCAAGGCGACCGCCATTCTGGCGCCGGTGAGCGTGGTGCTGGGGTTACTGATCCTTATCTTCCACCTGGCCCGCCCCTGGACCTTCTGGAAGCTGATGTTCCACTATCAGTTCGACTCCGTGATGTCCATGGGGGTCATGCTGTTCCAGGTCTACATGGCGGTGCTGTTCGCCTGGCTGGCGGTGGTGTTTCGCTCCGAGATCGAGACCTTGCGCCGTCACCTGCTGCAAGAGAAGTTCGCCTTTGTGGATGATCTCATCGCTTGGCTTGCCCGCATCGAGCGGCTGCTGGCGCCGCTCTTGTTGCTGCTTGCCGTGCTGTTGGGGGCCTACACCGGCTTTCTGCTCTCCGCGCTCAAGACCTATCCGCTCTTGAACAACCCGGTGCTGCCGGTGCTGTTCCTCATCTCCGGCGTCAGCTCCGGCATCGCCTCCACCATCTTGCTGGCGGTCACCCTGTTCAAGGAGAACCATCACAGCCAGGGGGTGAGCTTTGTTCACCGCTTCGAGCGGCCAGTGCTGGCGGTGGAGGTGTTGCTGCTGGTCTGCTTCTTTACCGGCCTCTACTTCGGTGGTGGCCAGAAGGAGGCCGCCATGTGGGCCGCCATCGGCAGCGGCTTCTGGGCTCAGGTGTTCTGGCTTGGGGTGGTGGGCATCGGCATGCTGCTGCCCCAGTTGCTGGCCCTGCTGGCTCCCGCACCGCTGCGGGCCAAAAACGGCTATCTGGTGCTGGTCTGCAGCCTGACCCTGGTGGGGATCCTGCTGCTGCGCTACTTCGTGCTTTATGCCGGTCAAATGACTGTCGTATAACGGTATGATCACCAGCGCCAGCCACCCTCGGGTGACTGGCGCTTATTTGTTGCGATGAGATGTTGCGATTGATTGTTGCCAGAAATGTGGATGTTATCCCCCAGCGCCGGTACGGTGCCGACGCTTCGGCATAACATAGACGAATGATTGACTGGAGGTTGTGTGCTGGCGGAGCTCGGCTATCTCTCACTGTTGCTGGCGACCGGGCTCGCCCTGCTGCAAGGCACCCTGCCCTGGCTGGGGCTGCGGCTCGCCTCACGGCCGCTGCTCGGCTGCGCAACACCGCTGGCCCTCCTGGTCGCGCTCCTGCTGTTGGCCGCCCTGCTGCTGCTCGCCAGCTGTTTTGGCCAGGATGACTTCACCCTGGTCTATGTGGCCCAGCACGCCAACAGCGCCCTACCCCTTGGCTTCAAGCTAGCGGCCGTGTGGGGCGGCCACGAGGGCTCCATGCTGTTCTTTGTGTTTGCGCTGGGGCTGTGGGGCGCGCTGGTGGCCCTTTGCTCCAGGCGGGTCGATCCGCTGATCACCGTTCGGGTGCTGGCCATCATGGGATTGATCGTCGGGTTGTTCGCCCTCTACACCCTGATCTTCTCCAGTCCGTTTGACAGGCAGTTCCCGGGGCCACCGGAGGGGCGCGATCTCAACCCCATGCTGCAGGATATCGGCCTTATCATTCACCCGCCGCTGCTCTACCTCGGCTATGTCGGCTTTGCGGTCAACTTCGCCTTCGCCATGGCGGCGCTCCATTCGGGCAGGCTCGACGGCGCCGTGGCCCACTGGAGCCGCCCCTGGGCGCTCGGCTCCTGGATTTTTCTCACCGCCGGTATCGTGCTCGGCTCCTGGTGGGCCTATTACGAACTCGGCTGGGGCGGCTGGTGGTTCTGGGATCCGGTGGAAAACGCCTCCCTGCTGCCCTGGCTGCTGGGCACGGCCCTGCTCCACGCCCTGATCGTCTGCGAGCGGCGCGGCGCCTACGGCCACGGCGTGTTACTGCTCTCCATCTTCACCTTCTCGTTAAGCCTGCTCGGCACCTTTGTGGTGCGCTCCGGCGTGCTCACCTCGGTGCACGCCTTCGCGGTAGATCCCAACCGCGGCCTCACCCTGTTGCTGCTGCTCGGTCTTCTGCTCACCACGGCGCTCACCCTGTTCGCACTGCGGGCCGATACCCGCGCCCCCTACGCCCGCTTCGGCTTACTGTCAAAAGAGGGGCTGCTGGGCGCCGCCATACTGCTGCTGTCGGTAGCCTGCGCCTGCGTGCTGCTCGGCACCTTCTACCCCATGGTGTTCCAGTCGCTGCATCTGGGGTCGCTCTCGGTGGGTGCCCCCTATTTCAATACCATCTTCGTGCCGCTGGCCCTCTGCATGATGGCGCTGATGACCCAGCTGCCGCGCCTGCGCTGGCAACATCTGGCAGCCCAACGCCGCATCAAGGTGCTGCTCCCATGCCTGTTCGGCCTGCTGGGGGGCACCTTGCTAAGCCTCGCCTACCCCGAGCCGCTGCGGGCCGGCTGGCTGGGGCTTGCGGCCAACGTGCTGAGCCTCTGGCTGATTGCCAGCCTGCTGCTCCCTCTCTTGCAACCAACGTCGCTGCGCGAGCTCACCCTTAACCGGCTCGGCAGCCTGCTGGCCCACCTCGGGGTGGCGGTGTGCGCCCTCGGCATCGCCCAGGTGAGCCACCATTCGCTCGAGGGGGGCACAGTGCTCAGTCCGGATACGCCCTACCGGCTCGGCGCCCATGAATTTCGCTATGAGGGGAGCGAGCCGGTGATCGGCCCCAACTATACCGCCGAGCGCATCACGCTTAGCGTGCATAAGGACGGTAAAGAGGTGGCGCGGCTGACGCCGGAGCGGCGCCACTACAGCGTGCGCACCATGAACATGAACGAACCGGGCATCGCGTGGGGGCTGTTGGGCGATCTCTATGTGGTGCTCGGCGAGAAGATGGGGCCAGATGCCTATGCCATGCGGCTGCACTACAAGCCGCTGGTGCGCTGGATCTGGCTCGGCGGCCTGCTGATGATGGCGGGCGGCGCCCTGCGTTTGCTGGGGCGCAAGCCATTGCTGGCAGCCCAACCGCAGACCGCTGCACATCAAGTCGCGGGCTTGCTCCCCAAGGAGGCACCATGAGAGCCCGCCTGCGCCTCTTCATGCCGCTGCTGCTGACCCTGTGCCTCGGCGTCCTGCTCTGGCTGGGGCTTGGCAACAACCCCTACAGTCAGGATGAGGCGACCCTGGGCCGCAGTTTGCCGGCCTGGCAAAGCGAGAGTTTGTTTGGCGGCGACCCCATCCATACCGAGGCGCTCAAGGGGGAGCCCTTCGTGCTCAACGTCTGGGCCAGCTGGTGCCCCAACTGCCGCGCCGAGCACCCGCTGCTCGCCGAGCTGGCCAAGACAGTGCCCCTTTATGGCCTCAACTACAGAGACAAGGGCGATGCTGCCCGCGCCTGGCTTGAGGAGGCAGGCAACCCCTATCGCGCCGTGCTGGCGGATCTGGACGGCAAGTTGGCGCTGGAGCTCGGCGTCTACGGCACGCCCGAAACCTATCTGTTTGCCGCCGATGGCACCCTGCTCACCCGCCATACGGGTCTCTTGAGCACGGATATCTGGCAGCGCCAGTTTGTGCCAAAGCTCAAGGCCGCCCGCCAGGAGGGCAAACTATGAAGGGCTTCATCATCCTCTGCGCCCTGCTGGTACTCGGCGTGCCCCTGAGCCAGGGCGCCCTGGCCAGCGGCGTCGACACCTATCAGTTCCAGCACCCCGAGTTGCAGAGCCACGCCCAGGATCTCGCCCGCGCCCTGCGTTGCCCCCAGTGCCAGAACCAGAACCTGGTGGAGTCCAACTCCCCCATCGCCCGGGATCTGAGGCTCGAGGTCTACCGCTGGGTGGATGAGGGGCAGAGCGACGAACAGGTGATCGCCCGCATGACCAGCCGCTTTGGCGACTTCGTGCGCTACGATCCCCCCTTCAAGGCCAGCACGGCGCTGCTGTGGGGGGGGCCAGCCCTCTTGCTGTTGCTGGCGCTCAATCGCCTGCGCAGGAGCCTGCATCGCCGGCAACCGGCGCGGGTGCCGCTTGTCGGCTACAGAGCCGAGAGGGTGCTCGCCCACGACCCCAGAGCCGAGCTGAACCGGCTGATCATGGCCGAGCAGCAGGCGGGGCTTGCCCCCCACAGCCGCCTCTACCGGGAGCTGGAGCTGGCCCGCCTCGCCAACGCCACCCCACCTGCCGAACAGGCCCTGCGCGAGCGGCTGGTCAGGGACCGCACCGCCCGTCCGCTGCCCTGGCTGCGCTCATGGATACTGCTTGGGGCCCTGCTGCTGGCGCTGATGGCCGGCATTTATGCCGGCACCGGCCGCTATCAGGCGTGGCTGGCTTATCAGTCGCGCCCCGATCCGCTGGCGGGATTGAGCCCGCGGGATCTGCAGGACAAGGAGCTGGGCGCCCTGCACCAGCGTCTGCAAACCAACCCCGCCGATCTCGACGGCTGGGCGGCGCTCGGCCAGCTCTATCTCTATCGGGACGAGTACGCCAACGCCCTGCTCGCCTACCAGCGCCTCGCCCTGCAAGAGGGGGGCGCCAGCGCGGCGACCCAGGCCGCCCAGGCTACCGTGCTCTACTACCAGGCAGGCCAGCAGCTCACCCCGGAGGCGCTACGTCTGCTTGATAGCGCGCTCAAGCAGGACAAGGGCGAGGTGAGCGCCCTGATGCTGCTCGCCTCCGATCACTTCCTGCACGGCCGCTACTCCCAGGCCATCGCCCTCTGGCAGCAGTTGCTGGACGAGGAACGCCCCCGCATCAATCGGGCCGCGCTGATCGAGGCGATCCAGACCGCCCGCATGATGGGAGGCTGACCGGACGTGTGACTGGGGCTGAATGCCCCTGTCACGTTGGGCCCGCACAAGCGCCGCCGGCAGGGAAATCACTTGCCAAGATCCCGTCTGCGGCCGAACAATAGGCGTCTATTGAACCTTTTTATGGAGCCTATCCCATGATCCCCATTCGCTGTCACACCGTCTCCGGCGTTGCGCTCTCCACCATCCGGGGCGAGACCCGGTTGCTGATGATGAAACGGGTCAAGGGCGGCTTCTGGTGTCATGTGGCGGGCACGGTCGAGGCGGGGGAAACCGGTTGGCAGACCATAGTGCGCGAATTTCGCGAGGAGACCGGCATCGCCGTGCACGAACTCTACAACGGCCAGTATCTGGAGCAGTTTTACGACCACGCCACCAACACCGTCGGTCTGGTGCCGGTGTTCGTGGTCTACTGCCCGCCAACGCAGGCGGTGACCCTCAATCACGAGCACACCGAGTACCGCTGGTGCAGCCTGGCCGAGGCCAAGGCACTGGCGGGCTTCCCCGGCCAGCAGGCACTCTATGATCACCTCTGGCACTACTTTGTCGAAAATAGCCCCTCGGCGCTGATGCGGGTGGCCATGACACCATAGCGGGGGCATGCCAAGAGCCCTACCCTTATCCCCTTGATCCTGTGATGATCCACATCCGGCCATGGCGGCCATCAGCACATGTTGCCGCCCCTGATCAGGCCGTTTTCAGCAAAGATGATCACCCAGAATGAGCGAGAGGAAGGAAACAAGCAGCAGAGAGAGGTAAAAAAGTCACTATCTGGCGGCCAGGGGGCGCCGCCAGCCGCGCGCCGCGACCAGGTTCCCCACTCCTGCCCACCCCATCATTACTCGTATGAAGCCACCCATAGCCGCCATTACCGTTACTTCAAGGTGCGCCATCCCATAAAATTGAAATATCGGGCCATTAGACGTTGTGAAGCGTCAATTACCGTCATATAACTTAGCCAAATATCCCTGTCAGCCGTACGGTAGCGTCAAATCATGATTACTCGCCCTTTTCTTACCCTGTTGCTCGGTGCCTTCCTTGTTCCCGTCAGCATGGAGAGCGCCCAGGCCAATCCGTTTTCAGCCCAGTCTCACTCCCCCAACAGCTTTCTGGAGCAGCGCAACGATCTGGCGCTGAGCTCAGCCGCCTTCGTGGTGGCCAACCCGCGCACCGGTGAAGTGCTGTCGGAGCGCAACGCCAACCGGGTGATGCCGATAGCCTCCATCACCAAGTTGATGACGGCGCTGGTGGTGCTCGATGCCAATCAGCGGCTCTCCGAGATGCTGACCGTTACCATGGCCGACGTGGACAGACTCAAGGGCACCGGGTCGCGGCTGGCGGTGGGCTCGCGCCTGAGCCGGGCCGACATGCTGCATATCGCCCTGATGTCGTCGGAAAACCGCGCCGCGTCGGCGCTGGCCAGAAACTACCCCGGTGGCCAGCGTGCCTTCATCGAGGCGATGAACGCCAAGGCCCGCATGCTCGGCATGTGGAGCACCCAGTTCTCCGACAGTACCGGGCTCACCCCTCGCAACGTCTCCAGCGCCCACGATCTCGCCAAGCTGGTGGCGGCGGCATCCACCTATCCGCTTATTCGCCAGTACTCCTCCACCGAGGAGCGCATGGTGCGCAACGGCAAGCGCCAGCTGCACTACCTCAACTCCAACCGGCTGGTGCGCGAAGGGAGCTGGCCCATCTCCCTCTCCAAGACCGGCTATATCCGCGAGGCGGGTCGCTGCCTGGTGATGGCCACCCAGATCAACCGCGAGCCGGTGATCATGGTGCTGCTCAATGCCGACACTCCCAACGCCCGGGTGGCCGATGCCAAACGGATCAAATCCTGGCTGGAGACTTCCGGTCGCATGAGCCTGACCGCCCAGTCCAGCCCCCAGACCAAGCTGTTCAGCAGCCAGTAACGCGCCCGGCGATCATCGTCAAAAAAGCCCCCGCACCTAGGTGCGGGGGCTTTTGTTGTTGAGCCTTGTGAACAAATCCGCTGGCTACGACGCCAAAGTGCTGGCAATCAGACCGGCTTGAGCCGCGCGGTGAAGTGACGCAGCAGCGGCGGCTCGTAGTCAAAGGTGAGCCCGCGAATGTCGCTAGCCCGCGCTTTCACCGCGATCAAGCAGTCGGCCACATAGTCCATGTGATCCCGGGTGTAGACCCGACGCGGAATGGTGAGACGCAACAGCTCGAAGTCCGCCGCCTCCTGCTTGCCAGTGGCGGGATCGCGCCCCAGCAACAGGGAGCCTATCTCCACTCCGCGCACGCCCCCTTCCAGATAGAGTTCGCAAGCAAGCGCATGGGCGGGGAACTGCTCGGCCGGAATATGGGGCAGCAGCTTCTTGGCATCGACAAACACCGCATGACCGCCGGTGGGGGTCTGGATCGGGATGCCCGCCTCGGCCAGCCGCTCGCCGAGATAGGCCACCTGACTGATGCGGTAGGTCAGATACTCCTCATCCATCCCCTCGCGTAGGCCAATGGCGAGCGCCGCCATGTCCCGCCCGGCAAGGCCGCCATAGGTGACAAACCCCTCCATCGCCACGCAGCGCACCTGCACCGCGCGAAACAGCTCGAGATCCTCTTTAAAGCAACAGAGCCCGCCGATATTGACCAGCCCGTCTTTTTTGGCGGACATGGTGAAGATGTCCCCCAGCGCAAACATCTGGCGCACGATCTCCTTGATGCTGTGCTTGGCATAGGCCGGATCCCGCTCCTTGATAAACCAGGCGTTCTCGGCGAAGCGGGCGGCGTCGATCACCACCGGAATATGGTGGCGACGGGCCAGCTCGGAGACCGCCTCCATATTGGCCATGGAGACCGGCTGACCGCCGGCGCTGTTGCAGGTGACCGTGATGATGATGCCGGCCACGTTGTCGGCCCCCAGGGTCTCGATGGTGTCACTCAGACGAGGAAGATCAAAATCCCCCTTCCAGGCATACGAGGCCGTGGTGTCGAGGGCTTTCGGGGTGAGCAGGTTGATGGCCCGCGCGCCGGCCAACTCCACGTGGGCCTTGGTGGTGTCGAAGTGGTAGTTGGAGATGAAGACCGGCGCCTTGCCCTGGCAGCGCTTGACCAGCTCGGGGAAGAGGATCTGCTCGGCCCCGCGCCCCTGGTGGGTGGGCATCACATGCTGGTAGCCAAAAATCTCGCGCACCGCGCGCTCCAGCTCGACGAAGTTGCGGCTGCCCGCATAGGCTTCGTCCCCCATCATGATGCCGGCCCACTGACGATCGGACATGGCACCGGTGCCACTGTCGGTCAGCAGATCGATATAGACATCCTCGGCCAGCAGCAGGAAGGGGTTCCAGCCAGCGGCCTCGAGGGCGGCGCGGCGCTCGGCGCCCGTGGTCTGTTTGATGGGCTCGACCATCTTGATACGAAACGGCTCGGGTATACGACGCATAAAAGACTCCTCACCGGCGCAAGGCCAGTGTGTTTGAAATTGGAATTGGCAAAGAGGCCGGGGCGATCAGGGTCGTCCGGCTGACAAATTCAAACGGCGGGTGCCGCCAATCAGCGGTGAGGAAAGTCGAGGGTCAGAATGGGATCCCGGGTGTACCAGTGGGCGAGCAGGCAAGCTGCCCGGGGCGTAGCTGTCACGATTGGCATCACTCCCCTCCATGTCGGTTGTAACCAGTCGGTGGCCAATTAAGATCCATTGATGAGTGCTGCCAGCGGGCAGCCTCGTCACGTTAACGGTAGGTTAATTGGCAGACAAGAGGCGCACCGCCGGGCTGTGCGCCTGCTCACAAAGCGTCCATTCATCCGACTCGATACCGGCAACGGTGATCCCACCCGCGCCCCGCTTCGTTAAGCTGTTATCCCGTTGACTTGACCCTGTTCACGCCGCCCTCTTGCCAACCATCGGAAGTCCCATGCATCGCAAAGCCCATCTGCCCGAGAAGATCTGCCCCGTCTGCCAACGCCCCTTCAGCTGGCGGCGCAAGTGGGCAAATTGCTGGGAGGAGGTTCGCTACTGCAGCGAGCGCTGTCGCCGCGCTCGTCACCGCAGTCATCCACATAATGGGGAGCATGCCTGATGGAGCTGCGCCTCGTGCTCGGCGATCAGCTGAACGCCGGTCACAGCTGGTTTCGCACGCCGGATCCGGCGGTCTGCTATCTGATGGCGGAGCTGCGCCAGGAGACCGACTACTGCCGCCACCATCGCCAGAAGGTGCTGGCCTTCTTTGCCGCCATGCGCGCCTTCGCGGCGGCCCTTGGCAAGGCGGGCCACCGCGTCTGTTACCTGACCCTCGATGAGAGCGCCCGCTGGCCCGACTTGCCCACCCTGCTGGCAGCTCAGATCGCGGCGCATCAGGCCGACAGCGTTGCCTGGCAGAGCCCGGACGAGTGGCGCCTCGCCAGCCAGTTGAAAAGCTGGGCGGCGGGCCTCGCCATCCCTGCCACCGAGGTGGATAGCGAACATTTTCTCACCCCCCGCGATGGCTGGCAGCGCTACCCCCACAGCAGAATGGAGTTCTTCTACCGCACCCTGCGAAAGCAATACAGGGTGCTGCTCGATGAGCACGGCCAGCCCCTTGGCGGGCGCTGGAACTTTGATGATGAGAACCGCGCCAAATTGTCGGCAAGCCAACCCATCCCGGCGCCCCTCACCTTTGCCAACGAGGTGAGCGACATCGATGCCATGCTGACCCGCCACGGGGTCAGCACCATCGGCGAGGCGGATGCCAGCAAACTGCCCTGGCCCATCAGCCGGCGCCAGAGTCGCGAGTTGCTGACCCATTTTCTGGCGCACTGCCTGCCGCACTTTGGCCGCTATCAGGATGCCCTGAGCGAGCGGGGCTGGAGCCTGTTTCACAGCCGCCTGTCGTTTTCTCTCAACAGCAAGATGCTCCGCCCCCTCGAGGTGATCCGCGCAGCCGAAGCCCACTGGCAGGCCAATCAGGACACCATCACCCTGGCGCAGGTGGAAGGCTTTATCCGCCAGATCCTCGGCTGGCGCGAATTTGTGCGCGCCCTCTACTGGGAAAAGATGCCCGACTACCAGCAGACCAATTTTCTGGGGGCCAAGCGGCCGCTCCCCGGTTTTTTCTGGAGTGGCGAAACCAGGATGGCCTGCGTGCGTCACGCCATTGGCCAGTCTCTGGAGCACGCCTACGCCCACCATATCCAGCGGCTGATGGTGATCGGCAACTTTGCCTTGCTGGCGGGACTTGATCCTGACGAGGTGGATGCCTGGTATCTCGGCATCTATGTGGATGCCATCGAGTGGGTGGAGCTGCCCAACACCCGTGGCATGAGCCAGTTTGCCGATGGCGGCCTGATGGGCAGCAAGCCCTACGCCAGCAGCGGCGCCTATCTCGAGCGAATGGGCCACTACTGCAAGGGATGCCACTATCAAGTCAAAGCCCGCAGCGGCGACGGGAGTTGCCCGTTCAACAGCCTCTACTGGCACTTTTTATGGCGCAACCGGGAGAAGCTTGGCAACAATCCTCGCCTCGCCCAGCCCTATGCCAACTGGGATGGCCAGGCCGCCGAACAGCAGCACGCCATCCTGGCGACGGCGGAGCAGTACCTGATCCGGCTGGAGCAGTTCTGACTGCCACAGCTAATGCCAACAAGTCCACACTTTTCAACATTGAAAACCAGTTAAATAAATGTAAATAGATATATATCCCAATTATATCTACACCAGTTGAATATCCTGTGGCGGCTGATTAAGGTGAGGGCCCCAGTCAAGGAGAGACAAGATGGACATAGTGGTACTCGGTGGTGGCGTGGTCGGCGTGACCAGCGCCTGGTATCTGGCCAAGGCGGGTCACAAGGTGACGCTGCTGGAACGGCGTGACGGAGTGGCCCTTGAAACCAGCCACGCCAATGCCGGCCAGATCTCCCCCGGTTACGCGGCCCCCTGGGCGGCCCCCGGCATTCCCCTCAAGGCCGCCAAGTGGCTGCTGCAAAAGCATGCCCCCTTCACGGTGCGACCGACCTCGGATCCCTTCCAGCTGCGCTGGATGCTGAAGATGTTTGCCAACTGCACCCCGGCGGCCTATGCGGTCAACAAGGGGCGCATGGTGCGGCTGGCCGAATACAGCCGCGACTGCATGAAGCTGCTGCGCGACGAGCTGAGCATCGATTATGAAGGGCGCCAGCTCGGCACCCTGCAGCTGTTTCGCAGCCAGGCCCAGCTCGATGCCAGCAAGCGCGACATCGAGGTGCTGGAAGAATACGGCGTGCCCTACCAGTCCCTCGATGCCGCTGGCTGTGAAGGGGCAGAGCCGGCGCTGGCCCGGGTACGCGGCAAGATAGTGGGCGGCCTGCGCCTGCCGGGCGATGAGACCGGCGACTGCTTCCGCTTCACCAAGGCCATGGCAGCGGAAGCACAGCGACTGGGAGTCAAGTTCGTGTTCAACTGCGCCATCGACGAGATCGAGCTGGCGCAGGGACGCGCCGTGGCGGTGCGGGCCGGCGAGCAGCGCTTCAAGGCCGACGCCATCGTCTGTGCCCTCGGCAGCTATGCCACCGGGTTCCTGCGCCCGCTCGGGCTCGATCTGCCCGTCTACCCGGTCAAGGGCTACTCCCTCACCCTGCCGATGATCAACGCCGAGGCCTCGCCGCGCAGTACCGTGCTGGACGAAACCTACAAGGTGGCCATCACCCGTTTCGACGAGCGGATCCGGGTCGGCGGCATGGCGGAGCTGTCAGGTTACAACCTGGCCCTCAACCCGAAACGGCACGACACCCTGGCCATGGTGGTCGGCGATCTCTTCCCCGAGGGGGGCGACATCAGCCGCGCCGACTTCTGGACCGGGCTGCGCCCCATGACGCCGGACGGCACCCCGCTGGTGGGCCCAAGCCCCATCCCCGGGCTCTGGCTCAACACCGGCCACGGCACCCTGGGCTGGACCATGGCGGCGGGCTCGGGCCAGCTGCTGTGCGATCTCATCAGCGGCAGCGACACCGCCATCAGCGACGAAGGGCTCACCCTAGCCCGCTACGGCTGAGCCTTCTCCTGCGTCTCTTCCCGTTTTATCCCAAAGAGGGAGTGCCTGGCACTCCCTCTTGTTTTGACCCCAGTTTGTTTTGACCCCAGTTTGTTTTGACCGCAGTTTGTTTTGACCCCAGCGCGGTTTATTCAGCCT
The DNA here is from genome assembly GCF_027707985.1 of Aeromonas sp. QDB03. NCBI lineage: Bacteria > Pseudomonadati > Pseudomonadota > Gammaproteobacteria > Aeromonadales > Aeromonadaceae > Aeromonas > Aeromonas sp. QDB03. Next base: position 920,272 of record NZ_JAPCJG010000001.1, read on the forward strand.
CTGCCGCCGCGTCGCCCGGCATCAGGGCGGGCTGCGCCTGCCACACTCTGGCGGGATCCGGCTCGGCGATGGCGCTCGCCACCAGTTGCTGCAGCCAATGGCGATGGAGCAGCCAGATGGGATCCCCCAGGCGTCCCTGCTCCTTGGCGCACTGCTTGACCACATCCGCCGTCCGGTAGAAGTAGCGGATCAGGGTGGTGAGCTCGGGGTCGGGCCAGCGGCAGCCAAAATGGCGCAGCCGTTCGTGCCAGAATGCCAGCTGACCGCGCTCGTGCTCCTGCTCGAGCCCGTGCAGGGCCGGGATGAGATCCATCGCCTGCCACAGGGCCCCGTAGCCGACGAAGCGCTCATCCAATGCATCCAGCGCCTGATCCAGCATGGCCAGGGTCTGCGGCCAGTTGTCGGCCTGCTGGCGGATCGTCGCCTGCGCCTCGCACACCGCCGCCAGCCAGTCCATCGCCAGCCGGCAGATGATCGCCTCCTTGTTGGGATAGAGGTGATAGAGCGACTTGATACCCACCCCGGCGCGGGCGGCAATGGCATTGGTGTTGAGCGCCGCAAACCCCTGCTCCCGCAGCAGCGCCAGGGTGGCCTGCTCGATGCGGGTCGCCACCTCCTGACTGCGCTGCTGCCGCGGCTGACGCCGCATGCTGAGTCCCTCTGGCAATGCGTGTTCCGCCATTGCGTCTCTCCCTCCATGGTCACCGAGTCTCATCACTACATGATGAGACAGACTCAACACAAGTAAAAAAAAGTGCAGCAATAACTGGCATTTTCCGGCGCAGCTGCAATAAACAACTGTGCTCATATTTGCAGTAATCACTGCAATCATACAAGGAGAGCACGCAATGGATGGCAAACAACACAACCACCGCCGGGGGCTGGTCGCCCTGCTGATGACGATCCTGCTCGGCGGCTGCCAGCAAGACAACCGCTCGCAGGAACCGACCAGTACCCTCTACTTCAACGGCAAAATTTACACCCAGGATGGCCAGCGCAGCCTGGTCGAGGCCATGGTGGTCGAGGATGGCAAGTTCCGCTACGTCGGCTCGCGCCAGGGGGCCGGATCCTTCATGACCAACGCCACCCGCCAGGTGGATCTGCAGGGGCGCATGGTGCTGCCGGGGCTGCACGACAACCACATCCACCTGCTCGGCACCGTGGCCCTGCCCATGTGCGATCTGGATGGCCAGGCCGTCGATCTCGATCAGCTGGCTGCCAAGGTCAAGGCGTGCCTGCCCCGCTACGCCGGGCAGCCGGGCGAGTGGCTGGTGGTCAATCAGTGGTCCCCTTATGATGGCAATACCCCGACCGCGAGCCATGCCACCCTGCTGGCCGCCCTGGATGCCGTGGCGCCGGACAACCCGGTGGTGCTGCTCGGGGCGGACGGTCACGCCAGTGCCTACAACTCGCAGGCACTGGCCAGCGCCGAAGATCAGGATGGCAATCAGGTGGGCTTCAACCCCGGCACATTGGCGCCGGGCGGGGTGTTCGAGCGGTTCATCCCCTATGTGGACTTGACCAGCGGCGTCATCCGGGAGGGAGCCCGCAGCGCCATCCCGGTGCCGGACAGCGGGGTGCTGAGCGCCAGCGACGAGCGGGCCGCCGCCCAGTACGAGCAGATCCTGCCGGCCATCGCTACCCTGATGGCCTCGCGCGGCATCACCGGCGTGCAGGACGCCTGCGCCACCGACTTCATCCGCCAGCGCCTGCTCAGCATGCAGGCACGAGGGCTGCTGCAGATGCGCATCACCGCCGCCACCTGTTTTCACGAGGATGACTACAGCGGCAAGCTGGACATCGAGGGGCACCTGGCCAAGGCCACTCAGGTCAGAAGCGCCTTTGCCGGCAACCCGCTGATCAAGGCCGATGCGGTCAAGATCTTCCTCGACGGAGTGCTGGAGGGGGATCCCTTCACCGCGCCGCCTTTCCTGCCCAACGCCGGCATGCTGGAAAACTACCAGAACCCCCATCTGGCGCTGGATCCGGACAGCGGCCGGGTCACCATCACCGCCGACAGCGAAGACGCCGGCAGCAACGGCATTGTCAACTACCGGGAGGCGGATCTGAAGCGCTACGTCACCGCGCTGGACGGGGCGGGTTTTGGCATTCACATGCACAGCATCGGTGATCGCAGCACCCGGGTCGGGCTCGATGCGCTGGCTGCCGCCCGCGCCAGCAACGGCGATCGGGGCATCCCCCACACCCTGGCCCACCTGCAGGTGGTGCACCCGGACGATCAGCGCCGCCTTGGCGAGCTCGGGCTCTACCTCACCTTCACCTACGCCTGGACCACGCCCCAGCTTGCCTACGACATGCTGGTCACCCCCTTCATCCAGCCAACCAGGGCCGGCCAGTCCCTGAGCGAGGCGCTCTACGATCAGCTGGGTTATCTGCAGCAGGCCCTCTATCCGGTCGAGAGCAGCCGCAAGGCGGGTGCCATCCTGGTGGCAGGCAGCGACGCGCCGGTCGACAGCCGGGATCCCCGTCCGTTTGAGAACATGGCCGCCGGCATCGTACGGGCGGCCGGCAGCGACGATGCATTTCGCGCCAGCCAGCGCATCTCGCTGACCGAGATGCTGGCCGCCTACACCATCAACGGTGCCAGGGCGGTGCGCCAGGGGGAGATCACCGGCTCCATCGAGGCGGGCAAATCCGCCGACTTCATCGTGCTCGACCGGGATCTATTCGCCCTGGTCGAAGCCGGCACCCCAGAGCAGATTGCCGACACCCGGGTCGAGCAGACCGTGTTTCAGGGCAACACCATCTACCCGGCCCCCTGAGCCAAGACGCAGACAACAAAAAGGCCCCGTGAGGGGCCTTTTTTATGGACTGGCCGGCGCGCCGGTTTCGCCCTGTGCCGGGTGCAGCGCCAGGTTGAACAGCGCCGCCACCATGTCCGACTGGGTCAGGATCCCCACCAGCTGCTCGCCATCCACCACCGGCATGTGGTGCAGGCCGCCATCGGAGAAGGCGCCCACCAGATCGTAGAGCGGCTGATAGCGGCGGGCGGTCGACACGTTGCGGGTCATCAGATCCGCGACCCGCAGCTCGGCCAGCTCCGCGGCGCCTCGCGGCTGTTGCAGCGCCCGGTCGATCATCAGGTCGTGCAGTGTGATGATGCCGGTCAGCCGGCCGGCCTCGTCCACCACCGGCAGCGCCTTGACCTGATGGTGGGAGAGCAGTTGCCAGGCCGCCATGGCCGGCTGCTGCGCCGCTATCAGGATCAGATCCCGCGACATCACGTCCTGTACCCGCACCGTGCCCACCCTGGCCCGCAGGGCGTGCAGCTGGGCCTCCTGCAGCAGCGCCTGCAGATCCTGGCGGCTGATGTCGAGCAGCTCGCCGTGCTTTTCCAGCGCAAAGTCGATGTCCGCCGCCTGGGTCGCCACCCGCTCGCTCGGCTGAGGATCGGCGGTCTGATGGCGATTGGGCTGGGCCTGGCCGCTGTTGGGATAACGGCGCCCCAGCAGCCGGTTGTAGCAGAGCGCCAGTAGCAGCAACAGCAGCGAATTGAGCAGCACCGGCAGCAGCACATAGCCGACCCCGAGCTGGCGGATCCCCTCGCCACCGATAACCGCGGTCAAGGCCACGGCGCCGCCGGGCGGATGCAGGCTGCGGGTGAGAAACATGGCGGCGATGGCCAGCATCACGGCAAGGGCCGCAGCCAGCGCCGGATCCGCCACCAGGCTGGCACTCAGCACCCCCATCAGCGCCGAGACCCCGTTGCCCACCACGATGGACCAGGGCTGGGCCAGCGGGCTGGCAGGCGCGGCAAACAGCAGCACGGCGGAGGCCCCCATGGGGGCGATCAGCCAATGGACCTCAAGCCCCAGCCCCCAGCGACACAAGAGGGCAGTACCCAGCAGCCCGACGAAGGCGCCCAGGGCGCCGTAACAACTCTCTTTGATACTGGTATTGGTGGATACCGGAAAAAAATCCCTGAACTGCATGGGGCTCCTGCGCGGATAACATTTATTTCAAATGCGCAATTTTAACGGCATCCCCTCGCCCAATACCACCGCCAGATGCAGCCAGGCCCCTCTTATTTGGTGACGCGCGGCCTCATGGGAGTCGCACCGCTATCCCTCTGCTCCCCGCGCTCGTCACAAAACTGTGATGCAGCAACAAATTATTACAAAAAAGCTGCTGACGCCCCCCTTTCCCCCTTCTCTTAACACGCCCTTAAGAATCGCAGTGTCATCTTGAGCTCATCTTCATGCACGGAGCCACTACTTATGAGCACCATCAGAGATGCCCTTCGCCGCTTCGACGGCCAGCGCCGCTGCTGGACCGCCGGGCTGGAGCGGGCAGCCCTCGCCTGGCTCGCGCGTCAAGGCCGACTGCCGGCGAGCAGCCAGCCCCCCCGGCGGATCCTGGTCATTCGCAGTACCTGCCGCATTGGCAACAACCTGTTTCTGCTGCCCTTTTTGCAGAAGGTGCGCAGCGCCCACCCCCACGCCGAGATAGAGCTGGTGTGCAGCGGCGGTCAGCTGCTCCCCTTCCTGGCCGATCTGCAGTTGCAGCGCATTCATCCGGTCAAGCTGCAGGGCAAGCGGCTGCTGGCCTCCCTGTCGGTGCTGTGGCGGCTGCGCCGTCAGCACTACGATCGGGTCTACGTGCCCTTTGCCTCCAGCACCGATCACCTGATCGCCGGCTGGGTGAAGGCCCGCGAGAAGCTGGGCTTTGACGATGCCAAGGGCGACGCCCTGTTCCCCCAGCCCCTCACCCCCAACCAGCACTGCCATTACGCCCACCAGCCGCTGCAACTGCTCGGCATGCACGGCCATCTCGCCGATCAGATTGAGCTCGGCAGCTTGCTGCACAGCGCCAGCCCACGGCTGGTGGCACTCAGGCAGGACTACCCGGCGCGGCCGCTCATCGGCTTTTTCACCGGCGCCCGCAAGGGCAAGGGGCTCTCTCTGCCCCAGTGGCAACGACTGCTCGGGGATCTGCGCCGCCACTACCCCAGTGCCCTGCTGATCCAGCTCGAGGATCCTGCCGATCCCCAGCCCCGGCTCGGGGACGTGCAGGTCTCCCTCTCCAGCCTGAGCGAGCTGGCCCGCTTTGCCGGCGGCCTCTCCCTCTTCGTCAGCGGTGACACCGGGCCGCTGCACCTGGCTGCCGCCAGCGGCGTACCCTGCCTCGGTCTCTTTACCCAGACCGATCCCGCCCGCTACGGCTGCCTCGGCGCCCAGCACCTCAATCTGGTGATCGGTGATCGCAATGCCATCCCCCTCGATCACCATTGGCTGGCCGAAGCGCTGGCGAGGGAGCCCCAGCCGCAGCAGCTGCCGAGTGCCCCCTCGCCCGTCCCGAGCCCAGGGCTTGCCAGCGGCACCTTTGTCGTCACCCTTTAAGGGGCTACAGAGCGCACAAAAAAAGAGGGAAGGCTTGCGCCTTCCCTCGTTCGTTATGCCCGTACTCTCTTGTTGTTTGCTGATGCTCTTCAGGCCAGCTCGGCGCGCAGCGCCTTGGTGGCATCGACCATCACCTTGAGGGCGGCTTCGGTCTCTTCCCAGCCGCGGGTCTTGAGGCCGCAATCCGGGTTGACCCACAGCCGCTCGGCCGGGATCTGCTTGGCCGCCTTGCGCAGCAGGCCTTCAATCCAGCTCTGGCTCGGCACGTTTGGCGAGTGGATGTCGTAGACGCCCGGGCCGATTTCGTTGGGGTAGTTGAAGCGCTCGAACGCTTCGAGCAGCTGCATCTGGCTGCGGCTGGTCTCGATGGTGATCACGTCCGCATCCAGCGCCGCCACCGCCTCGATGATGAGGTTGAAGTCGCTGTAACACATGTGGGTGTGGATCTGGGTGCTGTCCGCCACCGGGCTTGCGCTCAGACGGAAGGCCCGCACCGCCCAGTCCAGATAAGCCTGGTGATCCTGTTTGCGCAGGGGCAGCCCTTCACGGATCGCCGGCTCGTCTATCTGGATGATCTTGATGCCGGCGGCTTCGAGATCTGCCACCTCGTCGCGAATGGCGAGGCCAATCTGCAGGGCGGACTGCTCGCGGCTCACGTCTTCGCGCGGGAAGGACCAGCAGAGGATGGTCACCGGGCCGGTCAGCATGCCCTTGACCGGCTTGTCGGTCAGGCTCTGGGCAAACTGGGTCCACGCCAGGGTCATGGGGGTCGGCCGGTCGATGTCACGGGTGATCACCGGCGGCTTGACGCAGCGCGAGCCATAGCTCTGTACCCAGCCGAAGCGGGTGATGGCAAAGCCATCCAGCAGCTCACCGAAATACTCCACCATGTCGTTGCGTTCGGCCTCGCCGTGCACCAGCACGTCCAGCCCGATGGCCTCCTGGCGCAGGATGGCATCCTTGATCTGGGCCTGAATGCCCGCCTCATAGGCACTGTCGTCGATGCGACCCGCCCGCCAATCCTGGCGCAGCACCCGAATTTCCGAGGTCTGCGGGAAGGAACCGATGGTGGTGGTCGGCAACAGCGGCAGCTTGAGATCCGAGCGCTGCGCGTCAGCCCGCACCGGGTAGGCGCTGTGGCGATCGAAATCGCTGTTGGTCAGGCTGGCGAGCCGTGACTGCACCGCCTTCTTGTGCACCCGGCTGTCGGACTCCCGATCCACGATGGGCTGGCTGTAGGCAGTGATCTTGTCCAGCTCCCCGCCATTGAGATGGTCAGCCAGCAACCCCAGCTCGTAGCATTTTTGCAGGGCAAAGGCGAACCAGCTGCGGGTCTGGGCATCCAGCTCCAATTCGAGGGTCAAGTCCACCGGGCTGTGCAGCAAGGAGCAGGAGGAACCAACCCAGAGCCGCTCGCCAAGCTTATCCTTCAGCGATTTTAGAGTCGGTACCAGCTTGGCCAGGTTGGCACGCCAGACGTTGCGACCGTTGATGACCCCGGCCGAGATGACCCACTGGGCCGGCAGGTGCGGGACTAGCGTCTCCAGCTGCTCGGGGGCCGCCACCAGATCCAGGTGCAGGCCATCCACCTTCAGGCTGGTGATGATGTCGCGCTGATGGGCCACGGACCCGAAGTAGGTGGTGAGCAGCAGCTTGCAGGGGCCGGCCAGACGCTCATAGGCGTTGAGATAGGCCAGCCGCCACTCGTCCGGCAGGTCCAGCGCCAGCGCCGGCTCGTCGATTTGCACCCACTCCACCCCCTGAGCGGCCAGTTTCGCCAGGATCTCCTGATAAACGATGAGCAGGCGATCGAGCAGCTCGAGGCGGGAGAAGCCGCTCTCTTTCTCCTTGCCAAGCCAGAGGTAGGAGACGGGCCCCAGCAGCACCGCCTTGACCGGTAGCCCCAGCGCCTTGGCCTCTTCCACTTCGTCAAACAGCTGGCTCCAGCCCAGTTTGAAGCGCTGGTCGCGGCTGAACTCGGGCACCAGGTAGTGGTAGTTGGTGTTGAACCACTTGGTCATCTCGGCGGCGGCGGCGGCCGGGCCGGTCGGCGCACGGCCACGGGCGACCCGGAACAGGGTATCGAGATCGGTGTCGCCATGACGGTGGCGGGCGGGGATGGCATCCACCAGCAGGCTGGTGCCGAGCACCTGATCGTACCAGGCGAAGTCACCCACCGGCAGCAGGGTCACACCGGCCTGTTGCTGGGCCTGCCAGTGACGCTCACGCAGGCTCTTGCCGGTGGCGATGAGTTCGGCCTGGCTGGTTTCGCCGCGCCAGTAGGATTCGAGGGCAAATTTCAGCTCGCGCTTGGCGCCGATACGGGGAAAGCCCAGGGTGTGTGCGCAGGTCATAGGTTCCATTCCTTATGCTCATTCATCTGATGGTGAACTGGATGATTTAGCCATCCAGATGTTTACACATCCAAAATGACAAGATAAGGTGGCGTTGGCTATTGAATCCTTTTCAACTGGCTCTCAAGAAATTCTCAAGGCGGGCAACAAGCCGCCGCCCAGGCACAACAAGGAGGGATACCATGGCGGTGTCAAGCAACCCGGGGATCGACATCAAGCACCTGAAAACGGTGAGCGCGCTGGCCGAGCAGGGCTCGCTGGCCGGTGCGGCGCTGACCCTCAACCTCACCCAGTCCGCCCTCTCCCACCAGCTAAAAGAGCTGGAGACCCGCCTCAATCTGGAGCTCTATCTGCGCAAGAGCCGGCCGCTGGTGCTGACTGCGGCCGGCAACCAGCTGCTGGGGCTGGCCCGCCAGGTGCTGCCGGCGCTGGCGCAGACCGAGAAACAGCTGCAGGCCCTGCACAGCGGCGAGGCCGGTCGCCTTCACCTGGCGCTCGATTGCCACAGTTGCATCCAGTGGCTGCTGCCGCTGTTGCCCGATTTTCGCCGCCAGTGGCCGGGAGTGGATCTGGAGGTGGAGTCGGTGCCGGGCTTTGATGCCATCAGCGCCCTGCTCGGCGGCCAGCTCGACTTGCTGCTCACCTCGGACGTGCAGGCGCGCGGCGATCTCCACTTCGAGCCGCTGTTCGCCTTCGAGCTGGTGCTGGTGATGGCGCCGGATCACCCCCTCTGTGGGCAGCAGACCATCAAGCCTGAGGATCTGCGCCCCGAGGTGCTGCTGGTCTACCCGGTGGAGCGGGCGCGGATGGACGTGTTCAGCCGCTTCCTGCAGCCAGCCGGTATCGAGCCCACCCGCTGCAAGCCGGTGGACAACACCTCCGTGATGCTGCAGATGGCCGCCGCCGGCCTGGGCGTCGCCGCCCTGCCGCGCTGGGCCTGCGAGGAGTTTGTGCGTCAGGGGCTGCTCGAGGCGCGCCCGCTCGCCGAGGGAGTGCGCCGCCACATGTATGGCGCCGTGCGCGCCGCCGACCGGGATCAAGCCTGCCTGCAGAGCCTGTTCGAGCGCATTCGCAGCAAGATGGGCGACGTAAAAACACTGTGACTTGCAAGAGAAGGGTGCTGCGCCGACCAGGATCAGCTGTAGCTGCAGACAGCAGGGCCTGTTCGAGCGGATTCGTATCAAGATAGGCAACGTAAAAGCGCAGTAAAAAGCCGCCTGAGGGCGGCTTGTCATCACGCAGGGCTTCTCTGTTCAAGCACCCTCTTCACAGCTCGCCGCACCCTGTCGCCGCGGGCAGTTGGCGCAGAGCTCACCATCGTGGCGCTTGTAGTGCAGGCAGCAGCGCTGGCGCACATAACCGACCAAGCCGGCCGCTGGCGGCCAGGGCGCCGACTGCCAGCCCGTCAGGTGCTCGGCCGGCAGGCCGCAGGCGGCAAGCCAGTGCGGCGCATGGGCCGCCACCTCGGCGTGGCTTATCTCGTCAAAGAACGCCGGTACCCGCACCAGCGCCGCCAGCAGATCGTCCGCCAAGAGCGGGCGCACGAAGCCGGGTCGCAGCCGCTGCACCTGCCCGAGCGCTGCGAACAGTGCCTGCCAATGGGCCTGCAGCCGCTCGCCCGCCGTCTTGATCAAGCGCTCCAGATCTCCCTTGATCATCGGCTCGGCCGGCAGAGTAAAGCCCGATACCAGCCCATCCTGATAGCCCTGGCCCAGCCTCTCCAGCGCCGGCACGGCCCGCAGCCGATAGACGGCCACCATGGCCAGATAGATGGATTGCCAGCAGAGCATGCCCCAGCTGCGGGTGAGCCAGTAGGCGGGGCCCGCCTCCGGATGGGCCAGCCGCCAATACTCGTGCAGTGCGGCCGCCACCTCGGCCGGCGTGGCCTGCTTGGTCGCCGTCAACAGCGCCGCAGCCTCGCCAGCGGCCACCAGCCGCCCCTTGAGGGACGGGATAAGCCCGGCGGCGGCCGCGAACAGGGCGCCGTGATCCGCCAGCGCCTGCAGATCCGGCTCGCGCCGCGCCCCCGGGGTGCGGGCACGGCGGCCGGCGCCAGTCATGTGGTGAGAGAGTCCCGGGCGCGGCCCGGGACGCAGGGTCAGAATACGTATTTGAGTCGCGCCTCCACGCTGCGCTCGGCGCCGAACCAGCAGTTGTTCTGGTCGTAGCAGGAGTAGTAGGTCTTGTTGAACAGGTTGCTGGCGCTGAGTGACACCGCCACCCCTTGCAGGCGCTGGCTGAGCTGGGCCAGATCGTAGGAGGCAGCCATGTCCATCAGCAGGTAATCCGGCACGGTGTCGGTGTTGGCGGCATCAAGCTGGGCCTCCCCCACGTAGCGCAGGCCAGCCCCCAGGCGCGCCCCTGCCAGCGGGCCGGCCGGCAGGTAGTTGCTCCACAGCGAAGCCATTTGCTTGGGCACCCAGACCGGGGTCTTGCCCTGCAGGCTGGTGGTGTCGCGGGTGATCTCCATATCCTGACGGGTATAGCTCAGCGCCAGATCCCAGCGGCTGGTGAGATCGAGTCGCCCCTCCAGCTCGACCCCCTTGGAGACCATCTCGCCGGTCTGCAGCTTGGGTCCGTAGACATTATCCGGATCCGTCACCAGAGCATTTTGCTTGGTGATGTGGAAGACCGAAGCGGTAAAGGTCTTGCTCATGTCCTCGGAGAGGAACTTGAGCCCCCCCTCCCACTGCCGGCCGGTAGCCGGTTTGAACGCCTGGCCTTGCTTGTCCGCCCCCGCCACCGGTTCGAAACTCTCGGCATAACTCACATAGGGCGAGAGGCCGTTATCCAGCTCGTAGAGGGCACCGAGGCGCAGCGAGAGGTTGTCCTGATCAATCTGGGCCAGGGTGTTGCTCGCCGCCCCCTGATAGAGGGTCCGGCTGTCGGTGTCCATCCGGTAGCGGTCGTAGCGGGCGCCGCCGATGGCCACCAGCCGATCGAGGCGCACCTGATCCTGCAGGTAGAGGCCGCTCTGGTACTGGCGGATGGTTCGGTTGTCCTGATAGTTGAAGGCCAGGTCTGCCGGCACTATCTGCTGGTGGTTCGGGTTGAAGATGTCGATGGCCGGGGCAGAGTAGTCGAGGGTATCCCGGTAGAGAATGCGCGCATCCAGATACTGGTAATCGACCCCCAGCAGCAGGTTGTGCTGGGCCTTGCCGGTCTGCACCTTGCCCGCCAGCTGGTTGTCTATGACAAAGCCGCGAGAGTCTTCATCGGTCAGGTAGGCGTTGCGGGCCAGGGTGCGGTTATCGGCCGCCAGCGCCGCGTTGTAGGTGTTCTGCTGATTGGCCGAGGCATCCATGTAGCGGGCGTTTTGCAGCAGCTGCCAGTTGGCGTTGAAGTCGTGGCTCAGCTTGTAGCCAAGCAGGGTCACCTCCCGGCTGTAGTGGTTCCAGTTTTCATCGCCAAGGAAGGTATCGCTGCCCAGCTGGCCCAGCGGGTTGGACTTGACCGAGCCGCTGGCCGGCACCGTGGTGTAGATGCCGGCTTGCGGGTCTTTCTGGTAATAGAGGTTGAGGTTCAGCAGGGTGCGATCACTCAACTGCCAGTCGAGAGAGGGCGCCAGCACGTAGCGCTCCTCCTCTGAGGTCACCGCCTGGCCCTCTTTCTGGCGAGCCAGCCCCACCAGCCGATAGGCAAACTGATCGTTGAGGGCACCGGTGCTGTCGAGGGTCAGCTCCTTGAGGGTGCCCGTCCCGCTCGCCACGCTGACGCTGTGCCTGCTCTCCCGCTGGGGGCGCTTGGCGATGAGGTTGACCATGCCGCCGGGGGGCATGCTGCCGTAAAGCACGGAGGTGGGCCCCTTGAACACTTCCAGCTGCTCGATGGCCACCGGATCGATCTGGGGCTGCAGGTTCCAGTCGTTGTACTGCAGCAGCAGACCGTCGTAGAAGTTCTGGTAGTTGTCAAAGCCGCGGATGTTGAACAGATCCAGCCGGTTGACCGCCCCGCCCCGCAATTCGGTGTTGACGCCTGGCACGTAGCGCAGCGCCTCGCTCACCGAACTGACGCCGCGCTGTTCCAGGGTGTCACCCTCCACCACCGAGATGGCCTGGGGCGTCTCCAGGGGGTCGAGCCGGGTCTTGGTCGCGGTGTTGCGATAGGTCTCGCCGAGCACGGTCAGGGTCTCGTCGGCCCGGGTCTGTGTCGGGCGCTCGGCAGCGGCGGCCTGCACGGGGCCAGCCAACAGGGCGGAGATGGTCGCGGCGACCAGGGTCAAAGGGGGGTGAGTGGCGTACATCTGATCCTCGAATGCAATGAATGAATAATAACAAATCTCATTTGCATTTTATTGGGTCATTTTGCCCTTGAATTAACAATTTGGGGCATGTTGGCACTGAAAAGGGAGAAAATGCGGCCAGGCTGGCCCCATCCGGCAACCTCAATTGACGGCAGCAACACAGGCGATGTCGAATGGATATCGAAGCCTGGCGCAGCAAAAAGGAAAGAGGGATAGCAGCGCCCGGCATCCGCCGGGCAAGGGAATAGCCCTGTCAGAGAGGGGAGACGGGCAGCCAGTACTCCATGCGGGCATCCGGCTGGTTGCCGTCAAAATCGGGGGCGTAACGCTCCAGCTCGAAACCGTCTACCCCGCGATAGCCGGAGCTCGGCAGCCAGTGCAGGATGAACCAGTTGAGGGTCTGCCCCAGCTGGCTGACCGGGCCTACGTGGCTGAGCACCGCGTAGATCTGGGCCGGCACCGGGAGGCGCGCCAGACCGGCAGGCAAGCTGGCCCCCTCCTCCATCACGCTGCCCGCCCAGTAGGGGAGCGACTCGCCAGCGCCACGGACATCCACCACCCCCACCCGCTCCTGCCCGGGTAGCAAACCGCCCGCCGTACGCAGGGCGCGCCAGATGGCGGGCACCGTCTGCTGAAAGTCGGGGGCGGTGGCAAACAGCCCGCGGATCTGCCCCTTCACCCCGTGCAGGATAAAGCCCGGCTGGCTCTCGATCCGTACCTGTACCAGCCTGGCAGGCATGGGCTGCGGCAGGGTAGCCCGCACCAGCGGAGTACGCAGCCCCAGCCGCAGGCCCCGCTTGCGATAGGCCAGCGGCGAGCAGCCAAACTGCTGCTTGAAGGCGCGGCTGAAGCTCACCTCGGAACCAAAACCGTAACAGAGCGCCAGATCCAGCACCCGCTGGCGGCCAGACAGCAGCGCCTCTGCCGCCTGGCTCAGCTTGAGCTCGCGCACATAGTGGGCCACCGTCAGCCCCGTCTCATGGAGGAACACCCGCTGCAACTGCCAGCGCGACCAGCAGCTCTGCTCCGCCAGCTCGGCCAGCGCCAGCGGCTGATCCAGGTTGGCGTGGATGTAGTCGAGCACCCGCTCGATGCGGGTCAGCTGACTGTGCGGCTGGGGCATGGCGCCCGGAATGGGGGACAAGATGGTCATGACGAGATCGGATCTGGGCTGTCGGCAAGGCGCTGCGCGCAAGGGCCCCATTAAACATGGCCGCGACCTTGGCGGCAAGCGCTGGCCGCTGCGCTCACCTCGGCCCCCTTGTCCAGGGCCTTGCCTGCCCCTTAGGCCAGCGCGTCAAGCCAGCTTGGCAGACTGTCACAAAAGTGACGCGTTTGCCTGTCAGATTGTTTGAAAACAAATATATCAATTACCTCAAAAAGCCCATAAAGTCCTCGTTCGAATCTTTTATGCAGGGAGAGCCAAGATGAAGAAAGTTGCCTTGATCACCGGAGCCCGTGGCGGCATCGGATCCGCCATCACCACCGCCTTGCTGGCCCAGGGGTATCGCATCATCGCCACCCACTCCAGCCCCAACGGGGCGGCGGCGCACGACTGGTACGGGGAGCAGGGTTTTCGGCCGGATCAGGTGCGGCTGCTGGCGCTGGACGTCGCCGACACCGCCATGTGCCGCGACACTCTGGGCCGATTGCTGCAGGATGAAGGGCGGGTGGACGTGCTAGTCAACAATGCCGGCATCACCCGGGACGGGGCTTTCAAGCGGATGACCCCGGAGCAGTGGTTCGAGGTGATCCACACCAACCTGTGCAGCCTCTACAACGTGACCCAGCCGCTGTTCGATGCCATGTGCGAACAGCGCGATGCCCGCATCATCAACATCTCCTCGGTCAATGGCCAGAAGGGGCAGTTCGGCCAGGTCAACTACTCGGCGGCCAAGGCGGGCATGCTGGGCTTCACCAAGGCGCTGGCAGCGGAAGGAGCCCGCTTCGGGGTGACGGTCAACGCCATCGCCCCCGGCTACACCGCCACCCCCATGGTGGAGGCGATCCGCACCGACATCCTCGACAGCATCAAGGCCGACATCCCCATGCGCCGGCTGGCCAAGCCGGAAGAGATCGCCGCCGCCGTGGTGTTTCTTGCCAGCGAGGCGGGTGCCTATATCACCGGCGAGACCCTGGCCATCAACGGCGGCCTCTACATGAAGTGAGGCCGTGCCTTGTCTCACCGGCATGGCATCGACAGAGGGCAGCCCGCGGGCTGCCCTCTTTTTTAATCCGGCCAACCGGAACGGCCTTCTTCCTTGCCCGGACTACGGACGTGTCGCCGCGGCCCCCACCGGCTCGGCGAAGTGGCTGCGCAGGGCGGCGATCACCCGGCGCACCTTCTCCGGGATCTCCCGCTGCGGGGTGATGGCGTGGATCTCCATGGGTGGCACCCGAAAGCCCGGCAGCAATTCCAGCAGGCGACCCGAGGCGAGATCTTCGGCGATCTCCCCCTCCGGCTGCAGCGACACCCCCTGCCCCGCCAGGGTGAACTGGCGCAGCGGCAACACGTTGTTGCAGACCACCCGCGGCTTGGGTTTGACCCTGTGCCCCTGCCCTTTCTCGTCGAAGAAGGTCAGGCCGCCGTTCAGCATATCGGCGGCCAGCCAGTCGTGATCCAGCAGCGCCTCCGGGCTGCGCGGGGTGCCCTTGCGCGCCAGGTAGGCGGGTGAGGCACACAGCAGCATCCGGGTCTGGCCCAGCTTGCGCGCCACCAGGGTGGAGTCTTCGAGCGTGCCGACCCGCAGCGCCACGTCGATGCGCTCCTTGATGAGATCCCGCTTCTCGTCGTCGGCGATGATCTGAATGCACAGGCCGGGGTGGGCCTGCAGCAGCGGCGACAGTGCCCTCGCCAGCGGCTGGCCGGCCATCCCCACCGGCGCGGTGATCCGCACCTCCCCCAGCAGGCTGTCGCGCACCTCAGAGAGGCGCAGCTCGGTCTGGTTGAGGGTCTGCTGCAGAGACTGGCACCCCTGCCACACCACCTCCCCCGCCTCGGTCAGGTTGAGGCGGCGGGTGGAGCGGTGCAGCAGAGTGAGGCCGAGCAGGCTCTCCAGCTGGCTGATATGCTGACTGACGGCGGAGGGGGTCATGCCGAGGGCCTTGGCGGCGCCGGTCATGCTGCCCGCCTCGACCACGGCGGCGAAGATGGCGTAACGCTTGAGCTGTTCCATTATTAAATCCAGCTTATAAGTGAATGCAATTTATAACGGATTATTAAATCACATTCGGGGGCGTAGGATAGCCCCATTCCAACAGTGAAGGAGAATCTCCCATGAAAATTGCCCTGATCGGTGCCAGCGGTTTTGTCGGTACAGCCATCCTCAATGAAGCCGTCAGCCGTGGCCATCACGTCACCGCCATCGTCCGCGATGTCAGCAAGGTCGCCGCTCACCCGCAGGTCACCGCCGTGGCGGTGGATGCCCAGGACAGCCAGGCGCTGGCCAAGGTGCTCAAGGGGCACGATCGGGTGATCAGCGCCTACAACCCGGGCTGGACCGTCCCGGACATCTACGATCAGTACCTCAAGGGGGCCAGCGCCATCGTAGCCGCCGCCGTCGCGGCCAACAGCTGGCTGCTGGTGGTCGGCGGTGCCGGCAGTCTGGAAATTGCCCCCGGCGTGCAACTGGTGGATACCCCGGAATTCCCAGCCGAGTGGAAACAGGGGGCCCTGGCCGCCCGCGACGGCCTCACCGCCCTGCGCCGTGAAACCACCCTCGACTGGCGTTTCGTCTCCCCGCCCGTGTTCCTGGAACCCGGCGAGAAGCGCGGCGGCTATCACCTCGGTGGCGATCAGGTGCTGTTCAGCGGTGAACAACCGGCCGGGATCACGGTCGGCGATCTGGCCGACGGCGTGCTCAACGAAGCGGAAAAACCGGCCCACCTGCGCCAGCGCTTCACCCTGGGTTACTGAGCCTGACCTCGGCACCACACAGGGCCCCAGCGCCCGTTACACAAAGGGAGGCATCAGCCTCCCTTTTTGCATCTCTGTATTTGGGCATCTCTGCATTTTGCGCATCTCTGTGCTGGCAGCGATGCTCGCCTCTCTATTTGCCCAACTTGCCCAACTCGCGCTCACATTGCGCTCAAGCCGGCACATGCCGGGTCAGGCCAACATGGGTGCCAAGTGCGCCGGTATATTGCCATTATCGCCGCTCAATCAGCAGCCACCCGGATGGGTGGCGAATTCTATTTCGATTTTTGTATATAACTAAGAATAATTTGTTGTTTCCGTCTTATAACACCGAACAGTAGCATCTCCCTCAATCCAAATGGCGCCATCCCTGGCAACAGGGCGTTGGCCGGTTCATCGGTCAGGGCGTCGTCGTTTTCATGTCAGGTGTGCGGGTAGCATCCCGCCCCTGGCCAGTGAGGAGGTGCACATGGAACATTCACCACTGCCGATCATCGATCTCGCCGCGCTCGACGGCGCCCCCGAGACCCGTCGCCAGATGCTGGCCACCCTTGGCCGGGCGGCCCGTGAGGTGGGCTTTTTCTATCTGATCGGCCATGGCCTGAGCGAGCAAGAACAGCAGGAAACCCTGGCGCTGGCGGCCCGCTTCTTCGCCCTGCCACAGCAGGAGAAGCTGGCAGTGCAGATGGTGCACTCCCCCCACTTTCGCGGCTACAACCAGGTGGGGGCCGAGCTGACCCGGGCGCGGCCGGATCTGCGCGAGCAGTTCGACATCATGAACGAAGAGGCCGCCCTCGATGCCGCCAGCCTGCAGCATCCCTGGCAGCGGCTCATCGGCCCCAACCAGTGGCCGACCGCCCTGCCCGAGATGAAATCTCACCTGCTGGCGTGGCAGGAGCGGCTGAGCGCCATCACCCTCACCCTGCTGGCCGCCTTCGCCGAGGTGCTGGCGCAGCCGGCCGGGGTGTTTGACGACAGCATTCGCGGGGCGCCCCATCAGCACATGAAGCTGATCCACTACCCGGGGCAAGCCGCAGGGGGCAGCGGTCAGGGGGTGGGCGCCCACAAGGATCCCGGCTACCTGACCCTGGTGATGCAGGACCATCACTCCGGGCTCGAGGTGGAGACGGCCGACGGCTGGATCTCGGCGCCGCCCCTGCCGGGCGCCCTGGTGGTCAACATCGGCGAGCTGCTGGAGCTCGCCTCCAACGGCTACCTCAAGGCCACCCTGCACCGGGTGCAGAGCCCGCCGCCCGGGGTATCGCGCCTCTCCTGCGCCTTCTTCATGGCGGCGCGGCTGGATGCGACCGTGCCGCTGCTCAGCCTCTCCCCCGCGCTGGCGGCGCAGGCACAGGGGCCCGAGAGCGACCCGACCAACCCGCTCTTTTATCAGGTGGGGGAGAACGTGCTCAAAGGGAGGCTGCGCTCCCACCCGGATGTGGCGACCCGCCACTATGGCGTCGCCCCGGCGTCGACCAATGCGCAGACAAGCAGCGAACAGATGGCAAAGCGCGAACGGCGCGAGCCACAACTCGCCTGACGCTGCCATACCTAATAGACGGGGGGCGCCACGGTGCCCCCCTTCAGATGACACAAGCAGATGACTCAAACAGTTGGGCCACAGCCTGGCAATGACGGAGCAATACAATGAAATTCAAAACCATGAGCGTGCACAGCGGCCAGCGGATCGATCCCCAGACCGGCGCCCTCACCACCCCGCTCTACCAGAGCAGCACCTTCAGCTACTTCAACGCCCAGGCGGGCAAGGAGCGCTTCGCCGGTCAGGCTCCCGGCTTCATCTACAGCCGCTTTGGCAACCCCACCACCGCCGAGCTGGAGCAGAAGCTGGCGGCGCTGGAAGGGGCCGACGAAGCGCTGGTGGTGGCGAGCGGCATGGCGGCGGTGAGCGCCATCATGTATGCGCTGGCCGACAGCGGCGATGAAGTGGCCTATATCGGTCCGCTCTACGGCGGCACCGATGCGTTTCTCAAGCAGACTTTCAGCCGCGCCGGCATCAAGGTCACCGCCTACGAGAGCGATCAGGATCTGCTGGCCAACATCCGCCCCGCCACCAAGGTGGTACTGTTCGAAACCCTGACCAACCCCACCCTCAAGGTGGTGGATCCGCGGGTGGTAGTGGAAGCGGCCCGCAAGGTGGGCGCCATTACGGTGTGTGACAACACCTTCCTCACCCCCTATCTGCTGCGCCCGCTCGAGCTTGGCATCGACATCGTCATGCACAGCGGCACCAAATACCTGGGCGGCCACGGCGACATCATCGCCGGGGTGGTGGCGGGCTCGCACGCGCTGATGAAGTCGATTCGCACCGTGGCCCTCAAGCACATCGGCTCCCCCATCGGCCCGCAGGAGGCCTACCTGTTGCAGCGCGGGGTCAAGACCCTGCCCCTGCGCATGGATGCCCACCTGCACAACGCCCAGAAGGTGGCCGACTTCCTGGCCGCCCATCCGGCGGTGAAGAAGGTGATCTACCCGGGGCTGGCCAGTCATCCGGGCCACGATGCCCTCGGCGCCTTCGCCAGCGGCTTTGGCGGCATGGTGAGCATCGAGCTGGAAGGCGGGTTTGAGCGCTGTGCCACCCTGCTCGACAATCTGCAACTCTTCGTGCAGGCGGTGAGCCTGGGGGATCTCGAGAGTCTTGCCTGCCATCCGGCCAGCACCACCCACGCTGCCATGGACGAGGCGAGCCGCCTCGCCGCCGGGGTCAATGACGATCTCATCCGCTTCAGCATCGGGGTGGAAGACGCCGACGATCTGATTGCCGATCTGGCCGCCGCCCTGGCCCTGATCTGACCGTTTGCCTCTTTTGAGCGCAAAAAAACAGCCCGCCCCCTGCCAGGGGGCGGGCTGTTTTGCTTGCGGCCATCACCCGATAGGGGCAACCCGCTAGGGTGTGGCAGAGAGGCGCTGCACCGGCCAGCCCAACGCGGCCAGCTCGGGAGCCAGCGTCTTGGCATCCCCCACCACCAGGATCACCATGTCGTCGGGATCGAGCCAGCGGCGGGCCAGCTCACGCAGGGTAAAGGGAGAGAGCCGGCTCACCTGCTGCACCCGCTGCTCCACATAATCCTCCGGCCACCCCTTGAGCAGGATGGGCAGCATGTACTCCATTTCCTGCGGCAACGTTTCGTAATCGAGCGCCTGACCATTGAGCACCCGATCCCGCAGGGTGCGCACCTCCAGCCGGGTCGGCCCCAGCCGCTGATACTTGTCGAGCTCCTGCAGGATCTGCCGCAGGGCTGCCCCGGTCACGCTGCTGCGCACGCTGCTTTGCAGCAGGAAGTGGCCCGCATCGGAGTTGCCGTCGAAGGCGGCGCCGATAAAGTAGGTGTAACCCAGCTCCTCACGCAGCCGGATGTTCAACCGCTCGGCGAGGGAGACATTCATCAGCCGAGTCAGGTACTGCTCGCCGAAGGCATCCTCCGCCATGGCGCGCCGCCCAATCCGGATCTGGCTGAGCGCAGCCCCGGGATTGTCCAGCAGATAGATGGCCCGTTTGGCCTGCTGCCCACGCCACTCCAGAGAGCGCAGGGCCGCCGGCTGACCCGCTGGCTCGACCAGAAAGCCGAGGGCCTTCATCACCCGCTCCTGAGCCAGATCCCCGCTCACCACCACTTGGGCTTCCCCGCTGCGATGGACCGACTGATAAAAGTTGCGCACATCGTCCAAGGTCAGCGCCCGCAGGCTGGCCACGGGATCCAGCGGCTTGTTCCCCTTGAGCAGGGCGCCGAACTGCCAGTCCGCCTGCCACTGGGGATCGCGAGCCAGCTGTTGCAGCCACTGACTGTAGTCAAACTGGCTGCGCTCGAAATCGGCGCTGCGCATGGCGGGCTGCAGCACCAATTCCCGTACCAGCGCCAGCACCTCCTCGAAATGGGAGGTGAGCCCCTGGACCTCGATGGAGCTGCGCTCCTCACCATGTTCGAATCTGATGCTGGCTCCCAGCTGGCGTGCCCGCTCCTCGATGCTCGCCTCCTGCAGCTGTTCGCTGCCAAGGGAGAGCATGGCATCAGTCAGGGTGGCGACCCCGTCCTTGCCCTCGGGCTCGGCCCGCTCACCGCCCGGCCAGTTGATGCTCATGGCAAAGGCCGGCACTTCATCGCTGTAGTGACCGAGCAGAGAGACCCGCTCACCCAGCTTGGCATGCCACAGGGTCGGCATGGGCACCGGCAAGGCACCACCACTGGCCGGCTCCTGGCGTCGATCCAGGGTCTCCTTGATCTGCCTGGGAGCCAGCGTCTGCAGCGGCCGGGCCAGCGGCAAGGGGGGCGGCTCGACGAAGTTGGGGTTGCCCACCTGCCACTCGGGATGCTCGGCCGGCACCACGCTCAGCACCACCCTGGGCTTGTTCAACACATAGCGCGTCAATGCCCGCTGCAGATCGGCCGGCGTCACCCGGGCAAGGCGCTTGAGGTTGCGGTACTGGAAGTTGGGATCCTGAAACAGGGTATAACCTGTGCCCAGCTGCTCCACCTTGCCGGCCACGCTGTCCAGCGGCCAAATCCGTTTGGCGCGCAGGGCATTGACCGAGTGGGCCAGCTGCTCGCGGGTGACCCCGTCGCTGGCGAGCTGGCCGATGACCCGATCGATCTCCGCCTTGATGGGGCCAAGCTCGGCCCCTTTGGCCAGATTGGGAATGGCATGGATCATCAACTTGCATGCCAGCACATTGCATTCATGGCTGGCAAAGACGGAGACCAGCCTGCCGCTTTGCTGCAGCTCTCGCTGCAGAAGGCCGCTGGCCGAGCCCCCCAGCTGATCCGCCAGCAGATCGAGAGCCTCGACCCCGGGATCACTGGCAGAGACGGTCGGATAGGCCAGCACCAGCAGGGGTTCGGCCACCCGATCGGTCAGGGTGCGATAGCGGCTCTTCTTCAGCGTCACCGGACGCACCAGCGGCCGAGTCTGGGCCGGTGTGGCGGGCAAGGCCCCGAAATAGCGCTCGACCCAGGCCAGGGTCTGGGCCGGTTGAATGTCACCGCCGATCACCAAGGTGGCGTTGTTGGGCCCATACCAGCGCAGGAAGAATTGGCGCACATCCTCCAGGGTGAGGCGATCCAGATCCGCAGCCCGGCCAAACGGCGTGTTGAAGTAGGGATGATTGGGCGGGTAAAGCGTGCGATTCAGCGCCTCATAGAAGCGCCCATAGGGTTGATCTTCGACCAGGTTGGCGCGCTCGTTCTTGATGATGTCGCGCTGCACGTCCAGCTTCTGCTGATAGAGAGTATCGAGCAGAAACCCCATGCGATCCGCCTCCAGCCAGAGCACCTTCTCCAGCTGATTGGCCGGCAGCGTCTGGAAATAGCGGGTCTGATCCTCCTGGGTCCAGCCGTTCACATCCTTTGATCCCATCTGTTGCAGCAGGCGGTTATGGCCCTCCTCCCCCACGTGAGCCGAGCCCTGAAACATCATGTGCTCGAACAGGTGGGCCAGCCCGGACTGGCCCGGAGCCTCTTCTTCCAGCCCCACCCGGTAGTGGACCGCCACGTGCACCAGGGGATCGGAGTGATCCTGGGTCAGGATCACCGTCAGGCCATTGTCGAGCCGATATTGCTGATAGGGCACGATCAGTGGATCGGCCACTCTTTTCTGCTCCTTGACCAGCACCGGGCCGGCCAAGGCCAAGACACTGAAGAAATAGAGCAAACTCCACACGACTCTCATGTAATTTCCCAATTCTCGAACCTGAACATTATTATGGGTCACCGTTGCTGCCCTTCATTGGTCTCGCAGCAAGGAGAAAACGGTGACGGCACGCCATGGGCATAACGCGCACTATTGAGCATATAAATATTATTTTCGCCCCCCACGGGGTTGCCGCGAGCCGGCCGCCACGCCGCGTCGGATCACCTGCTGCCACGGCCTCGTGGTATCGGCCTGGCCAGGCGGTCAGTGTAATCAATCAGGCTCGCACTGGATATCTTGAATGGATATTCATTTGTAACAAGGCATATATCCCGCCCATCCCGCGAGCCCACCGCCCCCTATTTTGTGGTACAGATGGAATAGAACGAGTCAGCTACCAGGGCGGCGGCGGGAATATATTTCCGACACTGATTGATCAGTCAGGAAATAATCGATGCGTCACAGTTAATATCTATTTAGTTAATAACAGTGCCACTGCATGGCAAAACCAAGACCTCATGCCTTGCAGCGTCAATGGCGTCGAGCCTGCCCTGTTCCTGCCAAAAAAACAGGGGGCCTGAGCCCCCTGTCGTCGTTCCCGATTGCCATCAACCGCGGTCCAGCAGGATGTTGAGCATGCGGCGCAGCGGCTCGGCGGCGCCCCACAGCAGCTGATCGCCCACGGTAAAGGCGGCCAGGTACTCCGGACCCATGTTGAGCTTGCGCAGACGACCGACCGGGATGCTGAGGGTGCCGGTGACGGCGGCCGGGGTCAGCTCGCGGGCGGTGATGTCGCGATCGTTGGGGATCACTTTCACCCAGTCGTTGTGGGCGGCCAGCAGGGCTTCGATCTCGGCCAGCGGCACATCCTTTTTCAGCTTGATGGTGAAAGCCTGGCTGTGGCAGCGCAGGGCGCCGATGCGCACGCACAGGCCATCCACCGGAATGGCAGCGTTTTCGATACCCAGGATCTTGTTGGTCTCGGCCTGGCCCTTCCACTCTTCGCGGCTCTGGCCGTTGTCGAGCTTGGTGTCGATCCAGGGGATGAGGCCACCGGCCAGCGGTACGCCGAAGTTGTCCACCGGCAGGGTGCCGGAGCGGGTCTTCTCGGTGATCTTGCGCTCGATGTCGAGGATGGCGGAGGCGGGATCCGCCAGCTCCACAGCCACTTCATCACGCAGCAGCCCCATCTGGGTGACCAGCTCACGCATGTGGCGCGCACCGCCACCGGAGGCGGCCTGATAGGTGGCCACGCTCACCCACTCCACCAGATCGGCCTTGAACAGGCCACCCAGGGCCAGCAGCATCAGGCTGACGGTGCAGTTGCCACCGACGAAGGTCTTGATGCCGTTGTTCAGGGCATGCTCGATGACGTCGCCGTTGACCGGATCCAGGATGATGACCGCGTCCTTCTCCATGCGCAGGGAGGAGGCGGCATCAATCCAGTAACCCTGCCAGCCGGCGGCTTTCAGGCGCGGATAGACATCCTTGGTGTAGTCGCCGCCCTGGGCGGTGATGATGACGTCCTGTGCGGCCAGCGCCTCGATGTCGAAGGCATCCTGCAGGGTGCCGGCATCGACGCCGAAATTGGGGGCGGCCTCACCGGCCTGGGAGGTGGTGAAGAAGGTGGGCTGAATGCGGGCAAAATCCTTCTCTTCCTGCATCCGGCTCATCAACACCGAACCCACCATGCCACGCCAACCGACCAAACCTACTTTTTTCATAATGTCCTACCCTGGATAGCTGCTTATAGAAACCGAGTGTGATAACCGTGATCCCTTGTCCGGCGCGGGCCGTTTACAAGCGGTTCACAAAATATGGGTTGCGAAAAATGCGTCTGTCCACATTACGGATTGTGACGGCGGGCGCAAGTCGAATTGCGCAATATTCTGTGCCGTTCGCTGCAATATCCGTCAGCCTGGCCGGCCTGCGGCCAGCCGGTTGGCATCCCGCCACGACTTGGGGCATCATTGAGACCGACCGGCAGCCCCGCAGCCCCTCGGGGACGACCCCGAGGCCTCCTGATGCGCAGGGACGACCCTGCTTCCTGCGGAATCTTCCCTATGTCCTGGTTGCTCCTGCTGTTGGCCGGCCTGTTCGAGGTCGCCTGGGCCATCGGCCTCAAATATACCGACGGCTTCAGCCGTCCCCTGCCCCCCCTGCTGACCCTGATCGTCATGGGGGTGAGCGTGCTGCTGCTCGCCATGGCGGTCAAACAGCTGCCCCTTGGCACCGCCTACGCGGTCTGGACCGGCACCGGCGCAGTCGGCACCGTGCTGATGGGGATCTGGCTGTTCAACGAACCGGCCACCCTCGCCCGGGTGCTCTGCCTGCTGCTGATCATCGGCGGGATCCTGGGTCTGAAATTCATCGGCTGAGCCGTGACCCTGGGCGGTTGAAAGGAGAGCAAAACGGGGCATGGGCCCCGTTTTTTGCCTGCCAAACGCGCCGACCCCTGCTATTATCTGCGGCCAAACATGAGCCAATAAAAATCAGGATATCGTGATGACCGACCACACTTTTATTCCCGGCAAGGACGCGGCGCTGGAAGACTCCATCGAACGCTTCCAGACCAAGCTGCAAGCCCTGGGGTTTGATATCGAAGAGGCCTCCTGGCTCAACCCCGTGCCCAACGTCTGGTCTGTGCACATCCGGGACAAGGAGTGCTCCCTCTGTTTCACCAACGGCAAGGGTGCCAGCAAGAAGGCGGCGCTCGCCTCCGCCCTTGGCGAATATTTCGAGCGTCTCTCCACCAACTACTTCTTCGCCGACTTCTATCTGGGCGAGCAGGTTGCCAATGGCGACTTCGTTCACTACCCGAACGAGAAGTGGTTCCCCATCGAGGGGGATCAGCTGCCGGCCGGTCTGCTCGACAGCTTCACCCGCAAGTTCTACAACCCGGACGGTGAAGTGACTGCCGACATGCTGGTGGATCTGCAATCCGGCAACGAGGAGCGCGGCATCGTCGCCCTGCCCTTCGAGCGCCAGTCCGATCACCAGACCGTCTACATCCCGATGAACATCATCGGCAACCTCTATGTTTCCAACGGCATGAGCGCCGGCAACACCCGCACCGAGGCCCGCACCCAGGGCTTGTCCGAGGTGTTCGAGCGCCACGTGAAGAACAAGATCATCGCAGAAGCGCTGAGCCTGCCGGAGATCCCGGCCGAGGTCATTGCCCGTTACCCCGGCATCAAGGCCTCCATCGAGGCGCTGGAAGCCGAAGGCTTCCCCATCTACAGCTTCGATGCGTCGCTCGGCGGTCGCTACCCGGTCATCTGCGTGGTGCTGCTCAACCCGAGCAACGGCACCTGCTTTGCCTCCTTCGGCGCCCACCCGCGCTTCGAAGTGGCCTTCGAGCGCACCGTCACCGAGCTGCTGCAGGGCCGCAGCCTCAAGGATCTGGATGTGTTCGTACCACCCTCGTTTGACAACGAGCAGGTGGCGGATCACCACAACCTGGAGACCCACTTCATCGACTCCTCAGGCCTCATCAGCTGGGACCTGTTCAAGCAGGATGCGGACTTCGAGTTTGCCGACTGGGACTTCCGCGGCACCTCGCAGGAGGAGTTCGACCACCTGATCGGCATCTTCCACGAGCTGGAGCAGCCGGTCTACATCGCCGACTACGAGCACCTGGGCGTCTACGCCTGCCGCATCCTGGTGCCCGGCATGTCCGACATCTATCCGGCCGAAGATCTGCTGCTGGCCAACAACACCATGGGTGCCCACCTGCGGGAAACCATCCTGGCGCTGCCGGCGCTGGAGTGGGACGCGGAGCAATACATGGCGCTGTTTGACCAGCTGGATGAAGAGGGTCACGACGAGCGCACCCGGGTGCGCGAGCTGCTCGGCATCGCCGCCGCCAAGGGCACCGCCCTGCACACCCTGCGGGTAGGCGAGCTCAAAGCCATGCTGGCGCTGGCCGCCGGCGAACTCGACACGGCGCTCGATCTCATCGACTGGACCATGGAGTTCAACCAGTCGGTGTTCCCGGCCGATCGCGCCAACTACTATCGTGCCCTGCGCGCCTGCGTCGAGCTGTTCCTGGACGAGGATCGTGACCCCGAGCAGTACCGCGCCGTGTTTGCCCGCATGTATGGCGAAGAAACGCTGGCACAGGCCTGGGCCCACGCCAGCGGTGAAGCGCGCTTCCACGGACTGGCTGCCGCCGATCTCTCCCTCAGCCAGTTCCCGCTGCACCAGAAACTGCTGGCTGCCTACGAGAAGCTGCAGAAGGCCAAACGAGCCCATTCATGGGGTTGATGTGGTAACATTCCGAAGGGGCCCTGATGGCCCCTTCTCTTTTATGGTCAGCCAAACGGCCATTTGTTATTCAAAGATGAAATAAAAAACAAAAAATACCTCTTAGGGGGTTGCCAACAAGGAGTAGCGAGTGCTGGGGAGACGCAAAGATGCCTTGCCAGTACCATTTTTAGGCGATGAAAAATAAATTGTTTAAAATCATTGCATTAAAAAATCAGCATTTATGTTTCAGCTGAAACCTGGTGTAAAGCAACGCTGCCGGAGGACTCAAATTTTTGTAGTAAAATTACATTCACAATCTGCAATTCTTGATCGGAGTCAATTTTGACGATCTGGCCCTTTGTTATGATTTCCACAGGCAAAACATCAGGTACATGAGAATTGAAAGCAGAATCTCCCTTTGATTGTCTCAAGCCAGAAGCCATCGCTGCACTGGCAGAAGATATCACCTATGCCAAGGCCACCAAGCCTGCATACAAGGTCATCCCCCTGGCCATCACCGCAGGCGCTTTCATCGCCATTGCTTTCGTCTTCTTCATCACGGTGACTACCGGTGCCGGCAATGTGGCCTGGGGCCTCAGCAAGCTGGTCGGCGGTCTCTGTTTCGCACTGGGTCTGATCCTCTGCGTGCTGCTCGGTGCCGAGCTGTTCACCTCCACCACCCTGACCCTGGTGGCCAAGGCGGCCAACCGCATCACCTGGGCCCAGCTGTTCAAGAACTGGGGACTGGTCTACTTCGGCAACCTCATCGGCGGCCTCATCATCGTCGGCCTAATCATCATGTCGGCCGAATACATGGCGGCAGATGGTCAGTGGGGTCTGAATGCCCTCAAGGTAGCCCAGCACAAGATCCACCATACCTTCTTCGAGGCCCTTGCCCTCGGTATCCTCTGCAACCTCATGGTGTGTCTCGCCGTGTGGATGGCGTTCGGCGCCCGCAGTGCGACCGACAAGGTGATGGTCATGCTGCTCCCCGTCGCCATGTTCGTGGCCTCCGGTTTTGAGCACAGCATCGCAAACATGTTTATGATCCCGGTCGGTATCGCTATCCATGCGGTAGCAGGCCCGGAATTTTGGCAGGCCATCGGCCAGGACCCGGCGACCTTTGCCGACCTGACCGTATCCAACTTCGTCCTACACAACCTCATTCCCGTCACCATAGGTAATATCATTGGTGGTGGCGTCATGGTTGGTCTGACTTACTGGTTTATCTTCCGTCGTCATCATTAAGGATGATTGCGGGATACTACATCAATACCGTGTGAGGTAATGAAAATGGCAGAACTTAACGAACAGTTCCAAAAAGCATGGGAAGGCTTCGCGGCCGGTGAATGGCAGACCTCTGTCAACACCCGTGACTTCATCCAGAAGAACTACACCCCGTATGAAGGTGACGAGTCCTTCCTGGCTGGCGCGACCGAAGCTACCACCAAGCTGTGGGACAAGGTCATGGAAGGCATCAAGATCGAGAACCGCACCCACGCGCCGGTCGATTTTGATACCGACCTGCCCTCCACCATTACCGCTCACGATGCCGGCTATATCGATCAGAGCCTGGAGCAAATCGTTGGTCTGCAGACCGACAAGCCGCTCAAGCGCGCCATCATCGCCAACGGCGGTATCAAGATGGTCAAGACCTCTTGCGAAGTGTACGGTCGTCAGCTGGACCCGATGGTCGAGAAGATCTTCACCGAGTACCGCAAGACTCACAACCAGGGCGTGTTTGACGTTTACACCAAAGACATCCTGAACTGCCGCAAGTCCGGCGTCATCACCGGTCTGCCGGATGCCTACGGCCGTGGCCGTATCATCGGTGACTACCGTCGTGTTGCCCTGTACGGTATCGACTTCCTGATGGCCGACAAACTGGCCCAGTTCAAGTCCCTGCAGGCTGACCTGGAAAACGGTGTCAACCTGGAAGCCACCATCCGTCTGCGCGAAGAGATCTCCGAGCAGCACCGTGCCCTGGCACAGATGAAGGTGATGGCTGCCAAGTACGGTTGCGATATCTCCGTACCGGCCAAGAACGCCAAAGAAGCCGTCCAGTGGACCTACTTCGCCTACCTGGCGGCAGTCAAGTCCCAGAACGGTGCTGCCATGTCCTTCGGTCGTACTTCCAGCTTCCTGGACGTGTACATCGAGCGTGACCTGAAGAAAGGCCTGATCACCGAGCAAGAAGCCCAGGAGCTGATGGACCACATGGTCATGAAGCTGCGTATGGTTCGCTTCCTGCGTACCCCGGAATACGATTCACTGTTCTCCGGCGACCCGATGTGGGCGACCGAGACCCTGGCTGGTATGGGCGTTGATGGCCGTACCCTGGTCACCAAGAACAGCTTCCGTATGCTGAACACCCTGTACACCATGGGCCCGTCCCCTGAGCCGAACCTGACCATCCTGTGGTCCGAGAAGCTGCCGGTCGGTTTCAAGAAGTACTGCGCCAAGGTATCCATCGAGACCTCTTCTGTTCAGTACGAGAACGACGACCTGATGCGTCCGGACTTCAACAACGATGACTATGCCATCGCTTGCTGTGTGTCCCCGATGATCGTCGGCAAACAGATGCAGTTCTTCGGTGCCCGTGCCAACCTGGCCAAGACCATGCTGTATGCAATTAACGGCGGTATGGACGAGAAGCTCAAGATCCAGGTCGGTCCGAAGACCGAAATGGTCAAGTCCGAGTACCTCGACTACAACGACGTGATGGATCGTCTGGATCACTTCATGGACTGGCTGGCCAAGCAATACGTTGCCGCGCTGAACATCATCCACTACATGCACGACAAGTACAGCTACGAAGCCTCTCTGATGGCGCTGCACGACCGTGACGTATATCGCACCATGGCGTGTGGTATCGCCGGTCTGTCCGTAGCCGCTGACTCCCTGTCTGCCATCAAGTTCGCCAAGGTCAAGCCGGTTCGTGACGAAGATGGCGTTGCCATCGACTTCGAAATCGAAGGCGAGTACCCGCAGTTCGGTAACAACGACGCTCGCGTCGATGATATCGCCTGTGACCTGGTTGAGCGCTTCATGAAGAAGATTCAGAAGCTGAACACCTACCGTGGTGCCGTGGCTACCCAGTCCGTGCTGACCATCACCTCCAACGTGGTGTACGGCAAGAAGACCGGTAACACCCCGGATGGCCGTCGCGCTGGTGCGCCGTTCGGCCCGGGTGCCAACCCGATGCACGGTCGTGACCAGAAAGGTGCCGTTGCTTCCCTGACTTCCGTTGCCAAGCTGCCGTTCGCTTACGCCAAAGATGGTATCTCCTATACCTTCTCCATCGTGCCGAACGCGCTGGGTAAAGACATGGAAGCCCAGAAAGCCAACCTGGCCGGTCTGATGGATGGTTACTTCCACCACGAGTCCAACCTGGAAGGCGGTCAGCACCTGAACGTCAACGTGATGAACCGTGAAATGCTGCTGGACGCCATGGAAAACCCGGAAAAATATCCGCAGTTGACCATCCGCGTATCCGGTTATGCCGTTCGCTTCAACTCTTTGACCAAAGAGCAACAGCAAGACGTCATCACCCGTACCTTCACCGCTTCTCTGTAATAGAGTCTCGGTGAGCAAAAACCGGCGCCAAGGCGCCGGTTTTTTTATGCCTGATAGTCAGGGAGCATCGGCCTGCAAACCTGCCGGCAAGGCCGGCACTCCTCTCCTCTTATCCCGCCTTGTTCAGGGCCGCTCTCCTGCCGCTAGGCGGCGGTTGATATCGGCGATAACCGGGGCGATATCCGCCAGAGTGTCGATAACGTAGTGCGCCCCCACCGCCCGCAGTTTGGCCTCGGCCGGTGCACGTCGGGCTGCGATCTCGGCTTCGCCCATGGCGGAAAACGCTTCCCAGGTGGCACCAAATTCGTTGCCGGAGACCGACAATCCCACTGTCCACATGCCCGCGTTCAACCCTTCGCTGATACCCGGCACGGCGTCATCCACCTTGATACAGCGATGCACCGCGCTCACTCCCAGCTCAATCACGTTGGCCAACGCCATCCAGGGGCCGGGGCGACCACCGGCTTTGAGGTCATCGGTGGCGACCCAGTGATCCGGGCGATAGCCGTGAGCGGCCGCAGCAGGTACCAGCGCCTCCATCACCGGACGGGGGTAACCGGAGCAGGAGCCGATCCGCAGCCCTTGTGCTCGCAGCCCATCCAGCACCGGCAGCACACCGGGGATGGGGGCAGCAAAGCGGGTCACGGCGGCAATCTGCAGCGGCATAAAGGTGTGATAAAGGTGGTCCACCTCGGCCTGGCTCATGGGGTGGCCGAAGCGGGCCTGCCAACGCGCATCCACCGAAGGCAGGCGGCCCAGCGCGGCGATATGATCCCACTTGCCCAGCCCCATGGGCTGGCGCGCCTCATCCAGAGTCACAGCAAAGTCATAGGCGCGGGCGAAGGCCTCGACGAAGATGGAGGTGGGGGCGAAGGAGCCGAAATCGACAACCGTACCAGCCCAATCGAGGATCAGCGCCTCTACGTCGGTGGCCGGCTGGATGGCAATTTGCAAGTCAGTCATGGTGATGTTCCTGTTTCGGTGAAAGTGCGATCTCGCCAAGGGCACGATCGAGAATGGTGATAGCGCGCACCAGATCGGCGCGGGCGATATTGAGCGGCGGCGAGAGCTGGATGACATTGCCCTGGGAAACCTTAAAGCTGAGCCCCAGCTCCAGACAGCGGTAGAGCAGCCGCTCGGCGGCCTGGCTATTACGGGTGCGACTCTGGTGATCGACTACCAGATCGAGCGCCCACAAAAGACCAATGCCGCGCACCTGCCCGATCAGCGGGTGACGCTCGGCAAGCACCGCGAGCTCGCGCGCCATAAAGCGGCCATCCTCCTGCGCTTTTGCCAACAATCCCGCTTCGCGGATTGTCTCTATAGTGGCGAGAGCCGCCGCGCAGCCGATGGGGCTCTTCTCGTGGGTGTAGTGACCGAGCGAGATGGCTGCCGCCTGATTGAAACGGTCGCGGGTGATGAGCGCGGCAAACGGCACCACCCCGCCCCCCAGCCCCTTGCCAAGGCAGATGATGTCGGGCTCGATGCCGAACTCCTCGAAGCTGAACCAGTGGCCGGTGCGCCCCAGGGCGTTGGGGATCTCGTCGACGATCAGCAGCACCTTGTGGCGATCGCAGATCTCCCGCACCCGCTGCCAGTAGGCCTTCGAGGGCACCTGCACGTCGGTGTTGCGGATGGGCTCGGCGATAAAGGCGCCGATCCCCCCCTCCTTCTCGATGACGTACTCCAGATAATCGGCGTAGTGCAGATCATCCCCCTCGCCTCGATACCAGACACCGCGATAGCGGGTGGGGGGCGGGATGCGCTCCACTCCGGCCATCAGCGGGCCCATGCCGGCGCGAAAACAGGCTTCGCCGCCAACCGAGATGGCATCGAGGGAGGCGCCGTGAAAGGCATCCCACAGCGACACCACCTTGCTGTTGCCGGTAATAAAGCGGGCAAGCTTCAGGGCAATCCCCACCACCTCGCTGCCACCGGGGGCAAACAGCACCCGGTTAAGATCGCCGGGGGCCAGCTCGGCCAAGATGCGGGCACAGTCGATGGCAACCTGATGGGTGTAGCGGCGTGGCGCAAACGGCAGATCGGCGAGTTGCTGCTGCACCGCGGCCACCACCCTGGGGTGACCGTGGCCCAGCTGATGAACGCTGTTGCCGTGAAAATCGAGGTAACGCTTGCCCGATACGCTGGTCAGCCAGCTCCCCTGCGCCCCCTCAAGCAGATCCAGACAGGGGGTGGAGAGCGCCTGATGGAGAAAGTAGCGGCTATCCTCCGCCAATCCGGCCTGTACATCTTCGTTTTGACCCGCCCACCAGCGTGAGCGCCCCTCGCCGAGGTTGATATCCCCTTCGCTGTCGGCGCGACCGCTGCCGTGCAGCTTATGGTCATGCAAATCGCAGCTACGCAGATCGCAACCGTGAGCCAGCATACTGGTCATCGCGCGTCCCCTTGCCAGTAGCAGGCGCTGGCCATGGCGGCGAGCAAGCAGCGCACCCGCGCTGGCGTCACGTCACCGATATTGCCGATGCGAAAGCAGTCGGCCTGAGAGACCTTGCCCGGATAGATGACAAAGCCCTGCGCCTTGAGCCGCTGGTAGAAGTCGGCAAAACGGTAGTCCGGGTGGGCCGGAGAGTAGAAGGCGGTGATGATGGGAGACTGCCATTTTTCTGGCAGCAGCGGCGCAAAGCCAAGGGCGGCCATGCCATCCACTAGGGTGCGCTGATTGTCGCAGTAGCGCCGATGACGGGCGGCAATGCCCCCCTCTTCGTCCAGCTCGCGCAGGGCCTGGGCAAAGGCGAGCACGGTATGGGTGGGCGAGGTAAAGCGCCACTTGCCCCCCTGCAGCTCCATGGTCTGCCACTGGGCGTGCAGGTCGAGGGAGACCGAGCGGGCGCGACCGGCGCTGGCCGTGAGCGCCACGCGGCGGGCGATGACGAAGCCAAAGCCCGGTACCCCCTGAATGCACTTGTTGGCCGAGCTGATGAGAAACTCGATGCCAAGGCGCCCCATGTCGATGGGGATACCGCCAAAGCTGCTCATGGCATCGACGATAAGGCGAATGCCGCGGCGCTGGCAGAGCGCAGCCACCTCCTCAAGGGGGTTGAGCATGCCGGTGGTGGTCTCGCAGTGCACCATGGCCAAGTGGGTGATCTCGGGGTGGCGTGCCAACATCGCCTCGATGGCGGCGGGTTCGGGGCGGGTTGTCTCGCCGCAGTCGAACTCATGGTGGCGCAGGTCAAGGCAGCGGGCCATCTCCCCCATGCGGGCACCGTAGGCGCCGTTGTTGATGATCAGCAGACACTCATCGACACCTATCGCCGAGCCCAGCACGCTCTCCACCACATAGCTGCCGCTCCCCTGCAGCAGCACGGCGCTGTAGTCGCTCTCATATTCCGGGCCAGTGGCGAGGCGCACCAGCTCGCGGCGGATGGGCTCTACCACACCCAGGTTGTAGTCCGCATCCCAGGTGCAGCTGTCTTGCAGCATGGCGGCGCGCACCGTGGCGGTGGTCGAGAGAGGGCCCGGGGTCAGCAGCAGGTAATCGACGGCGGCAGGGGCCGCAGGAATATGGGTCATGACTTCGCTCCTTTTGGTATATACCAGAATGAGCGCATTGTGGGTAACTGCCCCGCCAAGGTCAAAGGGGTGGCGTTACGTGCAACAAAAAATTCATTTTCAGCGGCGGGATCGCGATAATCTAGGAAGCCTGAACAACAGGGGCCACACTGGTATCTACCAGTGCATTTTGATGTCGCCGTTTAACCACCGGGCAAATGACCAGCCCTGTGCCCAGCCCATTGCCCAACTCATTGCACACTCATTGCATAACTAAGGATTTTCATGAGCAAACCGCAATACCTGCAGATCAAGGATGCCCTCGCCAACCAGATCCTGGCGGGGGGTCTGGCCCCCAACGACAAGCTCTCCTCCGAGCGGTTGCTGGGGGAACTCTATGGCACCACAAGGGTCACCATTCGCGAGGCACTGGTGCAACTGGAGGCAAACGGCCTTATCTATCGGGAGGATCGCCGTGGCTGGTTCGTCACCCCGCCGCGCTTTCGCTTGAACCCCAGACGCACCTCCAACTTTCACCAGATAGTGAGGGAGCAAGGGGGCGAGCCGCGCACCGAGTTGCTGGAGAAAAGCCGTCAGGCGGTGCCGCCCGCGCTGATGGCACAGTTGCAGCTCAAGCCGTTCGACAGCCTGTTTCTGCTCAAGCGGCTGCGCTACGCCAACGGGCGTGCCATCTGCTACTGCGAGAACCACTGCCTGCCCGAGCGGGTACCCGGCCTGCTGGAGCTGGCTCTCAACGGCAGTCTGACCGAAATCTACCAGGCCCATTACGATCTCCACTACGCCCGCATGCAGGTGCGCTTCTTCCCCACCGCCCTGCCGGACGAAGTGGCCAAGGCGCTGGGGGCCACCGCCGGTCTGCCCGCCCTGCGCCTCGAGCGACTCAACTTCGATCAGCACGGTCGGGTGCTCGACTTCGATCTGGAGTACTGGCGCCACGACAGTCTGGAGATCGAGGTGGATACCCAGGATTAGTCACGGACAAATCAGGACGGCAAAACGTCACGGGGCCGTCACGGTCACGTCATAAAGATCCCCTAGCCTCTCTCTCGACCAATCTGGTTTATACCAAGCCAACTTATATGGAGAAGAGGATGAAACAGGGAACCCATCTGCTGGCCGCCGCCGTGCTGGCCACCACGACAGCCCCGGCACTGGCCGCCACCGATCTCACCGTCTACACCGCCTTCGAACCGGAGCAGCTCGGCGAGCTGAAAACCGCGTTCGAGCGCCAGCATCCGGATATCAACATCAAGTGGGTGCGTGACTCCACCGGCGTGGTCACCGCCCGCTTGCTGGCAGAAAAGGCCCAGCCCAAGGCGGATGTGGTATGGGGACTGGCGGCCACCAGCCTGATGCAGCTCGATCAGCAGCAGATGCTCAATGCCTATGCACCGAAAGGACTGGAGAAGCTCGACAGCCGCTTTCGCGACAGCAAGGCCGAGCCGCACTGGATCGGTCTGGACGCCTTTTTCAGCGCCATCTGCTTCAACAAGGTAGAGGCCGAGAAACAGGGGATCCCGGCTCCTACCAGCTGGGCCGACCTCACCAAGCCCATCTACAAGGGCAAGGTGATCATGCCCAACCCCAGCTCCTCCGGCACCGGTTACCTGAGCGTTGCGGGCTGGCTGCAGACCATGGGCGAGCAGCAGGGCTGGCAATTTATGAACGGCCTGCACCAAAACATCGACCGTTACACACACTCGGGCTCCGCCCCCTGCAAGCTGGCCGCCAGCGGCGAGACGGTGATCGGTATCTCCTTCGATTTCCCGGCCACCAGCCTCAAGGCCAAGGGGGCCCCCATCGAGGTGGTGTTCCCGAAAGAGGGTTCGGGCTGGGATATGGAAGCCGCCGCCATCATCAAGGGCACCCCCAAGCTGGAGGCCGCCAAACAGCTGCTCGACTTTGCCGCCACCGAACAGGCCAACGCCCTCTACAACAAGTCCTTCGCTGTGGTTGCCATCCCGGATGTGGCCAAGCCCAGAGCCGGTTATCCTGCCAACATCAAGGGCCAGATGATCGACAACGACTTTGGCTGGGCTGCCCGCGAGCGCAACGCCATCCTGGCCCAGTGGAGCGCCAGCTTCGACGGCAAGACCGAAGCCAAGCAGTAATCCCGCTGAGGGCTGGTTTGTGCGATGGCAGCACGTCGCCATCGACCCATTCATTGCCGAAGGCCAACTCAAGTTGGCCTTCGCTTTTTGGCATCTCCTCCCCTGTTTGTGTCGTTCTCAATGGGTGGCACCTAACCCATCTACAAGCGACCAAGCCACTTGCTGGCGACCCGATGTCATCTGACGGTCATCAAGCTGTCATCCCCCGATCACCTGACCGTCACATTTTGCCCGTAAACTGGTATATACCAAATCAGTAGCGAGTCGAACCATGACCCAGCCCTATCTGGACATTCAACATCTCAACAAGCAGTTCGGTGCTTTTCAGGCCCTCAAGGGGATCTCTCTGACCATTGAGCCGGGGGAGTTTATCTGCTTTCTCGGCCCCTCAGGCTGCGGAAAGACCACCTTGCTCAGAGCCATCGCCGGGCTGGATCTGCCGGACAGTGGCGAGATCTGGCAAGGAGGGCGCAATATCTCCCAGCTGCCGCCCCAGCAGCGCGACTTTGGCATCGTGTTTCAGTCCTATGCCCTCTTTCCCAACCTGACGGTGGCCCAGAACATCGCCTTCGGCCTTGAGAATCAAAGGCTGGCACGGGATCTCATCAAGGAGCGGGTCGATCACTGGCTGGGACTGGTGGATCTCACGGCCCAGTCCCACAAATACCCAAGCCAGATCTCCGGCGGCCAGCAGCAGCGGGTGGCGTTGGCCCGGGCACTGGCCCTATCCCCTGGCCTCTTGCTGTTGGACGAACCGCTCAGTGCGCTGGATGCGCTGGTGCGCACCCACCTTCGCAGCGAGATTCGCGCCCTGCAGCAGCGCCTTGGCATCACCACCATCATGGTGACCCACGATCAGGAAGAGGCGCTGACCATGGCCGATCGCATCGTGGTGATGGAGGGCGGCCGCATCGTGCAGGTGGGCACCCCGCAGGCGATCTACCACCAGCCTGCCAGCCGCTTCGTGGCAAGCTTTGTCGGCACCATGAACTTCCTCGAGACCCTGGTGCTGAGTCCCACTCAGGTGCGCCTTAACGAGCAGCCGCTGACACTTGCCAACCGGGCCGCGGCCGGCAGCAAATTGCAGGTGGCGATCCGCCCCGAGGCGATCACCCTGAGTGCGCCGAGCGAGCTGTCTCTTGGGCAGCACGGCATCGACGCACAGATTGATCAGGTGGAGTTTCTCGGCGCAGCCCAGCGCCTTATCTGCACCGCCGACACCTATCTGGGCCCGCAGCAGATCCTGGTGGAGCGCCCGACCCACGAGCTGCCCCGCCACGAACAGGGTGGCTGGCGCAGCGGCATGCGCTGCTCGCTGCACTGGCCCGCCGGGGCGATGCAGCTGTTTGAAGGAGATCGCCCATGACAGCCCCCCTCACGACCTCCTCCCTGTTGCCGCCAGCGCCAGCCCGGCAAGACGCCCGCTGGCAGCGGCTTTGTCGCGGCTGGAGCCGGGATCAGCTGCTGCAACTGATCCTGCTTCTGCTCGGCATCGCTCTACTGGTGGGGGGCCTCTTGCTGCCACTGCTCACCATGCTGCAAAAGAGCCTGCAGGATGAGAACGGCCTCTGGGTGGGGCTTGCCAATTTCAGCGCCTATTTCGACTCCCCTCATCTGGGGCGCACCATCGGCAACACCCTCTGGCTCGGGGTGCTGATCACCGCGCTGGTGGTAACCATCGCCTTTGGCTACGCCTATGCCCTCACCCGCACCTGCATGCCGGGCAAGCCCCTGTTTCGCCTCATCGGTCTTATTCCGCTGTTGATGCCCTCCCTGCTGCCCGCCATCAGTCTGGTCTACTGGTTTGGCAATCAGGGAGTTGCCAAGGGGCTGCTCGGCGGCGAGAGCATCTACGGCCCCATCGGCATCGTCATCGGTCTGGGCTTCTGGTGCTTCCCCCACGCCCT
This sequence comes from Aeromonas sp. QDB03, assembly GCF_027707985.1. NCBI lineage: Bacteria > Pseudomonadati > Pseudomonadota > Gammaproteobacteria > Aeromonadales > Aeromonadaceae > Aeromonas > Aeromonas sp. QDB03. The sequence continues at coordinate 957,164 of NZ_JAPCJG010000001.1, forward strand.
GATGATCCTTATCACGGCGCTGGGCCAGAGCGATGCTCGCCTCTATGAAGCCTCCCGGGTGCTCGGCAGCCGCGGCTGGCGCACCTTTGTCACCGTCACCCTGCCCACCGCCCGCTATGGCCTGCTCAGCGCCGCCATCGCCGTCTTCACCCTCACCATCTGCGACTTCGGGGTGGCCAAGGTGATTGGCGGCCAGTACAGCGTGCTGGCCACCGACATCTACCGACAGGTGATCGGGATGCAGAACTTCTCGCTGGGCGCCGTTGCCAGCGTCACCCTGCTGCTGCCGGCGCTCTTGAGCTTTGCGCTGGAGCACAGGGTGCGCAGCAAGATGCAGGAGCAGAGCAGCACCAAGGCGGTGCCCTATCGCCCCACGCCCCATCGGCTGCGGGATCTGCTGGCGCTCGGCTGGTGCACGCTCTGGGCACTGCTGTTTCTGGCGCTGGTGGGTATGGCCGTTTACGGCTCCCTAGTGCAGTTCTGGCCCTACAACCTCGGGCTGACGCTGGATCACTACGCCTTTGACAGCAACAGTGTCTATGGCTGGCAGCCCTTTACCAACACCTTGCAGCTGGGCCTCTATACCGCGCTTATCGGTACCGTGCTGGTGATGGTGCTGGCCTGGGCACAGGAGAAGGGGCGCCACTTCGCGCCGCTGCGCCAGTTGCTGCATCTGCTCGCCATGCTGTCGCTGGCGGTACCCGGCATGGTGCTGGGGCTGGGTTACATCTTCTTTTTCAACGGCAATCCGCTCTTTGGCACTCTCTATGGCACTCTGCCGCTGATGGTGCTCTCCTGCGTCATCCACTACTACACGGTGGGCCATATGACGGCGCTGACCAGCCTCAAGCAGTTGCCCAAGGAGCTGGAGCTGGTGGCCATCTCATTGCGCATTCCGCTCTGGAAGGCGTTCTGGCGGGTCACCCTGCCCGCCTCCCTGCCAGCGCTCTTGGAAATCTTCATCTATCTGTTCGTCAACGCCATGACCACCACCTCGGCGGTGATCTTCCTCTATTCGAGCGACAGCGTGCTCGCCTCCATCGCCGTGCTCAATATGGAGGATTCCGGCGACACCGCTGCGGCCGCCGCCATGGCCACCCTGATCCTGCTGGCCGCCGCCACCGTCAAGCTGCTCCAGCTCTTTTTGAGCCGCACCCTGCTGGATCGCACCCAGCGCTGGCGCCACCCATAACCTTGTCGAGGAGTCATCATGTCCACTCTCCCCTTCTGGCTGGCCGAAGCGCTCGCCGCCGAACAGCCCGTGCCGCCCACGCCCCTCGTCGGCCACCACGAGGTCGATGTCTGCATCGTCGGTGGCGGCTTTACCGGGCTGTGGAGCGCCATCGCCCTTAAACAGGTCGAGCCACACTTGCGCATCATGGTGCTGGAGAAAGATCGCTGCGGCAGCGGTGCCTCCGGGCGCAACGGCGGCTGCCTGCTCACCTGGTCGGCCAAATACCTGACCTTAAAGCGCCTCTTTGGCGAGCAGCAGGCCGCCTGGCTGGTGCAAGGATCCGAGCAGGCGGTACACGAGATTGCACGCTTCTGCGAAACGCACAACATAGAGGCACAGCTGAGGGTCGAGGGCACCTGTTACACCGCCACCAGCGAGGCGCAGCGCGGCCTGATGGAGCCGGTATTACGGGAGCTACAGCGAGCCGACCTTAACCAGTGGCAGGCGATTGAAGAGGATGAACTGGCGAGTCAGAGCGGCTCCCACGTTCATCTGGAGGGGCTCTACAGTCCCCACGCGGGTTCGGTGCAACCGGCACTGTTGGTGCGCGGCCTGCTGCGGGTGGCGCGGGAGCTGGGGGTCGAGGTCTATGAGCACTCCCCCATGCAGCGGCTTGAGGCAGGCCAGCCTGCACGGGTGCAAACGCCGCAAGGTGAGGTATGTGCCCGCAAGGTGGTGCTGGCCCTCAACAGCGCCATGGTGCAGCACTTTCGCGAGTTTCGCCGCAGTATCGTGCTGGTCTCCTCCGACATGGTGATAACCGACCCCGCGCCGGATGCACTGGCTGCCCAGCAGCTTGCGCACGGCCGCTCCGTGGTGGATGGCCGCACCTTTGTCCACTACTACCGCTCCACCCCGCAAGGGCGGCTGATGCTGGGCAAGGGGGGCAACACCTTCGCCTTTGCCAACCGCCATCTGGCCGAGTTCGATGCGCCGAGCCGTTATCTTGCCCCCCTCACCCGCACCCTGCGCCGCTTCTTTCCGGCGCTCAAAGAGGTGCCCATCGCCGCCAGCTGGTGCGGCGCCTCCGACCGCTCGGTAGATGGCCTCCCCTTCTTCGGCCACTGGCGAGGGCAGCCCAATATCGTCTATGGCCTCGGCTATTCCGGCAACGGGGTGGCACAGAGCTGGATCGGCGGCCAGATCCTGGCGGCCTTGGTGCGCGATGAAGTGCGGGAGGAGGACAAGCCGTGGCGCGACTGCGCGCTGGTCAGCGGCCCGCGCGGCTACTTCCCGCCCGAGCCGTTTCGCTGGCTGGGGGCCATGGCGGTGCGCAATGCCATCCGGCGCAAGGAGCGGGCGGAAGATGAAAACCGCTCGGTGGCCTGGTATGAAAAACAGCTGGCCAAACTTGCCGATGCGGCGGGCAAGGCCGATAAATAGGCGCCTTCACAGCGCTTTGTAAGGAGCCAGAAAGCCGAAGGGGCAAGAGAGTGATGACTCCCCTGCCCCTTCGCAGTTGGTACGGCTTGCGACTGGCCCGATAGACAGGCCTGGCGTTAGCTGGCCCAGGTAATGATGTGATCGATCCAGTCGCCGGCATCCACTTCGTGCACCACCTTGCCGCGCACCGACTGACCGGCCTGGTGCATGGCGCTGCGGCTGCCGGTGATAAGCGGATGCCACTCTGGCAGACTCTGCCCCTCCGCCAGCAGGCGATAGGCACAGGTAGAAGGCAGCCAGTCATATTCGGCAATCTTGTCGTGGGTGATCTGCAGGCAGTCCGGCTCTTTTTTAAAGCGGTTGCCGTAGTCGGAGCACTGGCAGGTCTTGGTATTGAGCAGGTTGCAGGCCACGTTGGTGAACACCAGCTCCTCGGTGTCCTCGTCGATCAGCTTGTTCAGGCAGCACTTGCCGCAGCCGTCGCACAGGGACTCCCACTCCATCATGGTCATCTGTTGCAGGCTTTTTACCTGCCAAAAGGGGGCGTTCTGCACGGGTTCACTCTGCTGCATAAAAGTTGGCTCACTCAATACACTGACAAGCGCGTGGTTATACGCCCTATGGCCCGATTTTTCAAGGTTGGTGGAGGTTTTGCCTATCGTATGAGGTCGATGCGATTACCGACGATTCATGTGATCCCATCCAGATAATCAGGTTGTTAGATCTCCATCTAACGGCTGTCATTTCTACCCACTGATGGGCGGAAATAGCTGTGGCATACTAGCCTCCCCCGCAGATCCGAATATGCTCTGCTATTCGAACCTGCGGATGAACATAAACTGGCCATATGGATTAATGGATGGTGTGATGAAGGCAGTATTGATAACGGGGGCAAGCAGAGGATTAGGGCTGGCACTCGTCCAAACTTTTTATGAGTACAAGTATCAGGTTTATGCGGTTGTCAGAACTGTCAATGCCTATGACATGCTGACGGCTACATACCCTGGAGTCTCTGTGCTTGTTGCTGATGTAACTCATAAAAACTATGAGGCACAGCTTTCCGAATTTATAGAGAACACGGAGATAAATATTGTCATAAATAATGCTGGCTCCGCTGGCACTCCGGGTATAGATACCAAACGCAGCACAGGCGACCAACTCATTTATGAATTTAAAACGCACTGTGTCGGTGCTCTTTCTACCGTCAACGCCCTGCTGAGCCATGCAAATAGAATGCAACCATCCTTGATCGTCAATATAAGTTCAAGGAGAGGATCATTGAACATGCAAGCAGCAGGCGCAACCAAGGGAATTAAGTGCTCTTTCTCTTATCGCATTGCGAAGGCGGCCCAGAATATGTTGTCACTCTGCATGGCGGATGATTTGGAAAGCATGGGTATTAAAGTGATATCGGTCCACCCCGGGGCACTGCTCACCGAAATGGCCCCTGCCGATGCGACGCTGACACCGGAGCAATCCGCAAGCAGACTGGTTGACATGATCGAGCGTGATGATGTTAATTCACGGGATTTTATTTGCTTGGAAACAGGCAAACTTCCGTGGTAAATCGCAACGTTGACTCGAACAATACGGTCTCAAACACAGGCTTGTAGTTTACGAGCCATTCAATACGAATGGCCAATTACAGCAAACTCTCACAATCAGGTAGGCCAAATGTAACCAATCTTGCGACCTCCCCTATAAACCATTTTTATACAGCCGCGTGCCATACCATGATAGTCGTTTCCCAGTGACCATGATTTGATTCATGTATTGCGTTGAAGCCTTGTTCACGATAGAAGTCAACGTTATGTGTTTCGCACTGCAAGTAGAGTGTCGCAACACCACGGGAAACGGCCATGTCCCTGGCGACATTAATCATTTTTTTGGCAATGCCTTTTCTACGGTGTGCAGCAGGAACATAGACACCACCAATCCAGAACTCATATTCAGGGTGGTTTTTATTTTCCTGAATTTTCAGCTCCAATGTTCCAACCAGTTCTCTATCGTCATGTGCAACCAAGCTAAATGGAAAGTTTCTATTTAGAGCTATGCTTTCAACCTTTCTACGTACCATCTCTTTCGTAACACCGGGCACATGAGAGGCCCATTCATCGAAATACCAGTCGACGATTGTCGATACTTCATGCGGACTATCCGCAAGCAATGAAATTTCCATATATCCTCTTTACCAAAATAGAAAAGCATTCTTAAATTCACGAGAACAGATAATAATGTCAAATCATTAGAAATAAAAATGCCGCCCATTGGGCGGCATTTTAATCAGAGATAACGGACCGGAAGAAATTACCAGCCGGTCACTTCACGCAGGGCTTTGCCGATATCGGCCAGGGAGCGCACGGTTTTCACGCCGGCATCTTCCAGGGCGGCAAATTTCTCGGCCGCGGTGCCTTTACCACCGGCGATGATGGCGCCCGCATGACCCATGCGCTTACCTGCCGGGGCGGTGACGCCCGCGATGTAGGAGACCACCGGCTTGGTGACGTGGGCCTTGATGTAGGCCGCCGCGTCTTCCTCGGCATTGCCGCCGATCTCGCCGATCATCACGATGGCTTCGGTCTGCGGGTCATTCTGGAACATCTCCAGGATGTCGATGAAGTTGGAACCCGGGATGGGGTCGCCACCGATGCCGACGCAGGTGGACTGGCCGAAGCCCTCGTCCGTGGTCTGCTTGACCGCTTCATAGGTCAGGGTGCCGGAGCGGGAGACGATGCCCACCTTGCCCGGCTTGTGGATGTGGCCTGGCATGATGCCGATCTTGCATTCACCCGGGGTGATGACGCCCGGGCAGTTGGGGCCGATCATCCGTACGCCGGTTTCCTGCAGCTTCACCTTGACGTCCAGCATGTCCAGAGTCGGGATGCCTTCGGTGATGGTGACGATGAGCTTGATGCCGGCATCGATGGCTTCCAGGATCGCGTCCTTGCAGAACGGGGCCGGCACATAGATGACGGAGGCAGTGGCGCCGGTGGCTTCCACGGCGTCACGGACGGTGTTGAACACCGGCAGGCCCAGGTGGGTAGTGCCACCCTTGCCCGGGGAGACGCCGCCGACCATCTGGGTACCGTAGGCAATCGCCTGTTCGGAGTGGAAAGTGCCCTGACCGCCGGTAAAGCCCTGGCAGATCACCTTGGTGTCTTTGTTGATCAGAACGCTCATTATTTGGCCTCCGCTGCTTTTACCACTTGCTGAGCTGCGTCAGTCAGACTCGTTGCGGCGATGATATTGAGGCCGCTGTCGGCCAGTTTACGGGCACCCAGTTCGGCATTGTTGCCTTCCAGACGCACCACCACGGGCACTTTCACCCCCACTTCCTTGACGGCGCCGATGATGCCTTCCGCGATCATGTCGCAGCGCACGATGCCACCGAAGATGTTGACCAGCACGGCTTGTACCTTGCTGTCGGAGAGGATGATCTTGAACGCCTCGGTCACCCGCTCCTTGGTGGCGCCGCCGCCGACGTCCAGGAAGTTGGCCGGTGAACCGCCGTGCAGGTTGACGATGTCCATGGTGCCCATGGCCAGACCTGCGCCGTTGACCATGCAACCGATGTTGCCATCGAGCGCCACATAGTTCAGCTCCCACTGGGCGGCGTGCGCTTCGCGGGGGTCATCCTGGGATGGATCGTGCATCTGGCGCAGCTTGGGCTGACGGTACAGGGCGTTGGCATCGATGTTGATCTTGCCGTCCAGGCAGTGCAGGTTGCCCTGAGCGGTGATCACCAGCGGGTTGATTTCCAGCAGGGCGAAGTCGCAGTCCAGGAACATCTGGCCCAGACCCATGAAGATCTTGGTGAACTGCTTGATCTGCTCGCCAACCAGACCCAGTTTGAAGGCCAGCTCGCGGGCCTGATAAGGCTGCGGACCAACCAGCGGATCGATGGCGGCTTTGTGAATCAGTTCCGGGGTTTCGTGGGCGACTTTCTCAATCTCCACGCCACCTTCGGTAGAGGCCATGAAGACCACGCGGCGAGAGCCACGGTCAACCACGGCGCCCAGATAGAGCTCCTTGGCGATGTCGGTGCAAGATTCCACCAGGATCTTGGTAACCGGCTGACCGTTGGCGTCAGTCTGATAGGTCACCAGGTTCTTGCCGAGCCAGTTCTGGGCGAAGGCACGGATCTCGTCCTTGCTCTTGGCCAGCTTGACGCCGCCCGCTTTACCGCGGCCACCGGCGTGGACCTGGCACTTGACGACCCAGGTGTTGCCGCCAATCTTGTCGGCCGCTTCGGCCGCTTCCTGCGGGGTGGCACAGGCATAACCTTCGGAGACCGGCAGGCCATACTCGGCAAACAGCTGTTTTGCCTGATATTCATGCAGATTCATAGATGCTCTATCCGTGTTGTAGGTATTTCCGTCCGGGGCTCGTGTTTCTCAATCCCCTGTGAAAGGGGCCAAGGCGGCCCCTCGTTATCTTTCTAATTTCACTTTCACTCAGACGTTCCGTCGAGGCCGGCTTGGCCCCCGCTTGCCGCCGAACGGGAAGTCCGGCAGCAAGCTTGTGGCGCGAGCCGTCAAGCCGAAGGCTTGCCGGTCCGGCCGATGTCTTTAGACGTCCAGCAGCAGACGGGTCGGATCTTCCAAGAGCTCCTTGATGGAGACCAGGAAGCCCACCGACTCGCGGCCGTCGATGATGCGGTGATCGTAGGAGAGCGCCAGGTACATCATCGGCAGGATCTCGACCTTGCCGTCGACGGCCATGGGGCGGTCCTGGATTTTGTGCATGCCCAGAATGGCGCTCTGGGGCGGGTTGATGATCGGGGTGGACATCAGGGAGCCAAACACGCCACCGTTGGTGATGGTGAAGTTGCCGCCGGTCAGTTCATCCACGGTCAGCTTGCCGTCACGGCCCTTGCCGGCCAGGTCTTTGATGGCCTTCTCGATGTCGGCCAGGCTCATGTTGTCGCAGTCACGCAGCACCGGGGTCACCAGACCACGGGGGGTGGAGACGGCGATGCTGACGTCGAAGTAGTTGTGGTAGACGATGTCGTCACCGTCCAGCGCCGCGTTCACTTCCGGGTAGCGCTTGAGGGATTCCACCACCGCCTTCACGTAGAAGGACATGAAGCCGAGCTTGATGCCGTGCTTCTTCTCGAAGATCTCGCCGTACTGCTTGCGCAGCTTCATGATGGGCGCCATGTTGATCTCGTTGAAGGTGGTCAGCATGGCGGTGGTGTTCTTGGCCTCCAGCAGACGCTCGGCGATGCGCTTGCGCAGACGGGTCATGGGCACGCGTTTCTCGGTGCGACCGGCCAGCGGGGCGACCGGTGCAGCCGGGGCTGCAGCGGCAACCGGGGCGGCGGCAGGCTTGTTGCCACCCTTGATGAAGGCTTCCACGTCTTCCTTGGTGACGCGACCGCCCTTGCCGGTACCGGTCAGCTTGGCGACGTCGATGTCATGCTCGGCCACCAGGCGGCGCACGGAGGGGCTCAGACCATCGGCAGCGTCATCGGCCACCACTTCAACCGGCTTCTCCTTGGTCTCTTCGCCGGCCACCGGGGCAGGCTTGAGCATGGCGATCAGCTGGCGGGAGAGCACAGTGGCCCCTTCGCTTTGCAGGATGTCGCCCAGCACGCCGGCTTCCGGCGCCGGCACTTCCAGCACGACCTTGTCGGTCTCGATGTCGACCAGCACTTCATCACGGGCAACCAGATCACCCGGTTTCTTGTGCCAGGTGGCGATGGTGGCATCCGCCACTGATTCCGGCAGGTCCGGTACTTTGATCTCGATAGTCATCTAATCAGTTCCTTGTTACTTCTTGGCCAGCAGGCTTGTTCCAGAGTCGGAGAGGGTCGACGCAGCGGCGTGCCCTCTCCTTCGCAACGGGTTTATTCCAGGGTCAGCGCGTCTTCCACCAGGGCTTTTTGCTGCTTGGCGTGGACTGACATGTAACCGACGGCCGGTGAAGCCGACGCCGGGCGACCGGCATAACGCAGACGGGCATGGCTTGGCAGCACGCTGTCGTAGTGATGACGGGTGCAGTACCAGGCGCCCTGGTTCTGCGGCTCTTCCTGACACCAGACGAAGTCGGTGACATGGCTGTAGTCGGCCAGGATGGCGCGCACTTCCTCTTCCGGGAAGGGGTAGAGCTGCTCAATTCGCACCAGCGCCACATCTTGCTGCTCGGCCTTGCGACGGGCATCGAGCAGGTCGTAGTAGACCTTGCCGGAGCAGAACACCACACGTTTGACGCCCTTCGGATCCAGCGCATCGATCTCGCCGATGGCGTTCTGGAAGGTGCCTTCGGCCAGCTCTTCGAGCTTGCTCACCGCCAGCGGGTGGCGCAGCAGGGATTTGGGCGTCATCACGATGAGCGGACGGCGCATCGGACGCACCACCTGGCGACGCAGCATGTGGAACACCTGCGCCGGGGTGGACGGGACGCACACCTGCATGTTGTGCTGGGCGCACATCTGCAGATAGCGCTCCAGACGGGCGGAGGAGTGCTCCGGGCCCTGCCCTTCGTAACCGTGCGGCAGCAGCATGGTCAAGCCGCACATCCGGCCCCACTTCTGCTCGCCGGAGGAGAGGAACTGATCCACCACCACCTGGGCGCAGTTGGCGAAGTCGCCGAACTGGGCTTCCCAGATGGTGAGGCCGGCCGGCTCGGCGCTGGCGTAGCCATATTCAAACGCCAGTACCGCGTTTTCGGTCAGCACGGAATCGTACACCTCGAACGGGCCCTGCTCGTCGTGCAGGTTGCACAGCGGGGTGTAGGTGCTGGCATCGGTCTGGCTGTGCAGCACGGCGTGGCGGTGGAAGAAGGTGCCACGGCCGGAGTCTTCACCGGTGAAGCGGATGCGCGAGCCCTTGTCCACCAGGGTGGCATAGGCCAGGGTCTCGGCAAAGCCCCAGTCCAGCAGCTTCTCGCCGGCGGCCATCAGGCGACGGTCTTCGTAGATCTTCTCGACCTGGCGCTGCAGCACGTGGGTGGCCGGGTACTGGCTGATGCGCTCGCCGAGGGACTTCAGATGATCCATCGGCACCGTGCTGTCATAGGCCATGGCCCAGTCGTGACCGAGATAAGGGGTCCAGTCGACGGAGTGCAGCTCCATCGGACGCCACTCCTTGCTCACCCGCTCACCGCGATCCAGGGTCTCGCGATATTCGTTGACCAGGGTAGTGGCCAGCTCCTGACTGATGCTGCCTTCCGCCACCAGCTGGTCGGCGTAGATCTTGCGCGGGGTCGGGTGCTGTTTGATCTTCTGGTACATCAGCGGCTGGGTCGCACTCGGCTCGTCGGCCTCGTTGTGACCGTGACGACGGTAGCAGACCAGCTCGATCACCACGTCGCGTTTGAAGGTATTGCGGTAATCCAGTGCAATCTGGGTCACCAGCACCACGGCTTCCGGGTCATCACCGTTGACATGCAGCACGGGGGCCTGCACCGCCTTGGCGATGTCGGTGCAATATTCGGTGGAGCGCAGGTCACGGATATAGGAGGTGGTGAAACCCACCTGGTTGTTGATGACGATACGCACCGTCCCGCCCACGCCATAGGCACGGGTCTGGGACATGTTGAAAGTCTCGGCCACCACGCCCTGACCGGCCATGGCCGAGTCGCCGTGGATGGTGATGGGCAGTACGGTCGAACCATCCTTGTCACCACGACGGTCCATGCGGGCACGGACCGAGCCGATGACCACAGGGTTGACGATCTCGAGGTGAGACGGGTTGAAGGCGAGCGCCAGGTGGACGTTGCCGCCCGGGGTGGCGAAGTCGGACGAGAAGCCCATGTGGTACTTCACGTCACCCGTGCCCCAGGATTCGCCGTGCTTGCCTGCAAACTCGTCGAACAGGTCCTGGGCGCGCTTGCCCAGCACGTTGATCAGCACGTTGAGACGGCCGCGGTGGGCCATGCCGATGACGGCCTCTTTGCAGCCCTGCTCACCGGCGCGGCGAATAAGCTCTTTGAGCATAGGCACCATGGCATCGCCCCCTTCCAGGGAGAAACGCTTGGCCCCTGGGAATTTGGCGCCCAGGTATTTTTCCAGCCCTTCGGCGGCGGTCAGGCTCTCGAGGAAGCGGGTCTTCTCTTCCAGGGTGTAGCTGCCCGTCCCTTCGATGGATTCGAGACGCTGTTGCAGCCAGCGCTTCTCCTCGGTGGAGGTGAGGTGCATGTAGTCGGCGCCGATGCTGCCGCAGTAGGTTTTCTTCAGCGAGGCATACAGATCGGAGAGCACCATGGTCTCGCGACCGATGGCGTAGGAGCCCACGTTGAAGGTGGCCTCCATGTCTGCGCCCTGCAGGTTGTGAAACGCGGGATCCAGTTCGGCAACGGTTTCACGCGCCCAGAGGCCGAGCGGATCCAGATTGGCGTTTTGATGGCCACGGAAGCGGAAGGCGTTGATCAGCTGCAATACCCGCACCTGCTTGGCATCCACTTGCGGATCGGAGACGGGGGCACTGTAGCGGGAGGGATCCTTGGCCAGGCGACGGAAATAATCGCGGACTCGGGAGTGAGGTTGTTCTATCGCATGGCCATTGACCTGGGGCAGCGAGCTAAACAGGCTGCGCCACTCTTCGGCTACGGACTCGGGGTCTTCCAGGAAGGATTCGTACAAATCCTCAATATAGCTTGCATTCGCACCAGCCAGGTGAGATGACTCCAACCAGGCCTTCATCACGCCGTTATGCATTTCTATCCCTTGTACATCTTGTTCACTGCAGCGCAGCTTGTAGGGTTTAAATAGCCATCCAGCCATGGTGACGGATGGCTATCCAGAGGTCGGGCCTGGCGCGTGACGCCCTGGCCCTGATACTAAACAGCCCGATTGAGCAGCATCGACTTGATCTGACCGATGGCCTTGGTCGGGTTCAAGCCCTTGGGACAGACGTTCACGCAGTTCATGATGCCGTGGCAACGGAACACGCTGAAGGCGTCATCCAGATTACCCAGTCGATCGGTAGCAGCGGTATCGCGGCTGTCCGCCAGCCAGCGATAGGCGGCGAGCAGACCGGCCGGGCCGATGAACTTGTCCGGGTTCCACCAGAAGGAGGGGCAAGAGGTGGAGCAGCAGGCACAGAGAATACACTCGTACAGGCCATCCAGCTTGGCGCGCTCTTCGGGGGATTGCAGGTGCTCACGCACGGGCGGCAATTTTTCGTCGTTGATGAGGAAGGGTTTGACCTTCTCCCACTGGGTGTAGAACTGGGTCATGTCGATCACCAGATCACGGATCACCGGCAGGCCTGGCAAGGGGCGGATAACGACGTTATTGCCCTTCTTCAGCAGATCGGAGAGCGGGGTGATGCAGGCAAGACCGTTCTTGCCATTCATGTTGAGACCGTCAGATCCACAGACCCCTTCGCGGCAAGAGCGGCGGAAGGCGAGCGTGGGATCCAGCTCTTTGAGCTGGATCAGTGCGTCGAGCACCATCATGTCGGAACCTTCAGGAATATCAAGACGATATTCCTTCATATGAGGGACGTTATCAACATCCGGATTGTATCTGTAGACAGAGAATGTGACGTTCATAGGGCTAGCTCCGCAATCAGTAAGTCCGGACCTTGGGCGGGAACGCCTCACGGGTCTTGGGTGACATGTTGACAGCGCGACGGGTCATGGACTCGGTGTCCGGATGATAGAGGCTGTGGCACAGCCAGCTCTCATCGTCACGCTCCGGGAAATCGAAGCGGCTGTGGGCGCCCCGGCTCTCGGTACGGAAGTTGGCAGCCACCGCGGTGGCATAGGCCGTCTCCATCAGGTTGTCCAGCTCCAGGCACTCGATACGCTGGGTGTTGAACTCCTTGGAGGTGTCGTCCAGACGGGCGTTCTTGAGGCGCTCGCGGATGAGTTTCAGCTCGGCCAGCCCTTCGGCCATGGCATCGCCTTCCCGGAATACGGAGAAGTTGTTCTGCATGCAGCGCTGCAGGTCCTTGCGGATCTGCACCGGATCTTCACCGTCACGGCAATTTTCCCAGCGATTGAAGCGGGACAGTGCAGCGTCGATATCGGCGTCGGAGGCGGCGCGGCCGTGCTCCATCTCGCTCAGGGTGTTGACCAGATGCATGCCGGCGGCGCGGCCAAATACCACCAGATCCAGCAGCGAGTTGCCGCCCAGACGGTTGGCACCGTGCACCGAGACGCAGGCGATTTCGCCCACCGCAAACAGACCGACTACCGGCACGTCGTTGCCGTCCTTGTCCTGGGTCAGGCACTGGCCGTTCACGTTGGTCGGCACGCCGCCCATCATGTAGTGGCAGGTCGGGATGATGGGGATGGGTTCCTTGACCGGATCCACGTGGGCGAAGGTGCGAGAGAGCTCGCAGATGCCCGGCAGACGGGATTCCAGTACCTCTTTGCCGAGGTGATCCAGCTTGAGCTTGATGTGCGGGCCCCAGGGACCGTCGCAGCCACGACCTTCGCGGATCTCGATCATGATGGAACGGGCCACCACGTCGCGACCGGCCAGATCCTTGGCGTTCGGCGCATAACGCTCCATGAAGCGCTCGCCGTCTTTATTGAGCAGGTAGCCGCCTTCACCGCGGCAACCTTCGGTCACCAGCACCCCTGCCCCGGCGATGCCGGTCGGGTGGAACTGCCAGAACTCCATGTCCTGCACGCCGACCCCGGCGCGCAGCGCCATGCCGACGCCATCACCGGTGTTGATATGGGCGTTGGTGGTGGACTGGTAGATGCGCCCGGCGCCGCCGGTGGCGAGCACCGTGGCCTTGGCCTTGAAGTAGACGACTTCACCGCTCTCCATGTCGATGGCGGTACAGCCGACGATGTGGCCGTCCTGGTTCTTCACCAGATCCAGCGCATACCACTCGGAGAAGACGGTGGTCTTGTTCTTGACGTTTTGCTGATAGAGGGTGTGCAGCAGGGCGTGACCGGTACGGTCGGCTGCCGCCGCGGTACGGGCCGCCTGCTCGCCACCGAAATTCTTGGACTGGCCGCCAAACGGACGCTGATAGACGGTGCCGTTGTCGAAGCGGGAGAAGGGCAGGCCCATGTTCTCCAGTTCATAAACGGCCTCGGGGCCGGTCTTGCACATGTATTCAATGGCTTCCTGATCACCGATGTAATCGGAGCCCTTGACGGTGTCGTACATGTGCCACTGCCAGTTGTCGTCGTGGGCATTGCCCAGCGCAACCGTGATCCCGCCCTGGGCAGAAACCGTGTGAGAACGGGTCGGGAATACCTTGGATAACAGAGCGCAGCTCTTGCCGGATTGGGCAATCTGCAGCGCGGCGCGCATGCCGGCGCCACCGGCACCGATCACCACCGCATCAAATTCACGAGTTGGAATAGTCACCTTACACCCCCCACAGTACAACGAAGCCGGTCATCAGGTAGACGAACAGCACCACTACCAGGGCAAATTGCAGCGCACCGCGCAACCCCACCGGCTTGATATAGTCGGTCAGCACCTGCCACAGACCGATCCAGGCGTGGATCAGTACGCACAGCAGCGCCAACAGGGTGAACACCTTGGTGAAGGTTTTGGCGAAGAAGCCGGTCCACACCTCGTAGCTGATGTCGTTGAACGCGACAAAGCCCACCAGGTAGAGGACATAACAGGTCATGATGAGGGCGGTGGCGCGGATCAGGATGTAATCGTGAACGCCGCTGCGCCCGAAGGTTGCAGAATTGGTTACCATACCAGTACCCCCGCCAATACCGCCAAAACCGCGGTGATCACGAAGGCCACGCGGGCACTCTGATTACCGGATTCCAGCTCTTCCCAATAGCCCATGTCCATGACCAGGTGACGCAGTCCGCCCACAATGTGGTAAGCCAGCGCAGTCAGGATCCCCCACAGCACGAATTTGACCAGGAAGTTGTCCATGATGGACACCACGGTCTCAAATCCTTCGGGAGAGGCGAGTGAAGTACCAAGCATCCACAGCAAGATTGAGAGCGCCACAAAGGTGATGACCCCTGAGACACGATGCAAGATGGAAGCGATGGCGGTGACAGGAAAGCTGATCGTCTGTAGGTCGAGGTTTACAGGTCTCTGTTTATTTTTCACGGCTTTGCCCACTCAGCTCCATTGAGCACGTTAGTTATTGTTTTTACACGCTTATGAGGGCATGGAGTGGCATTTGTTAGGTTTTTGTTACCAAAACAACTCAGGAAAGCCAAAAATAACATTTTCAATATCACATCTAGCTTTGCGAAAGCGTTTCAAACACCGACAGCCATCACCCACGAGGCGCAGTATATCGGCGGGCTTAACCAATGACAATCAATTAGCTACAAAGAAAACCCAAAACCGTAAACCAGATCTCACAACTCATTTAACAAATCATTAATGATCATCCAGCAAAATTGACAACAGCCCTGAACTCTGTTTCAAATAAGGCGCTCCAGCCGCCCTGGTACGGGTCAGAACCTTTGCCAGCGTCATCAAACTCGTAATAAAGTAGAGCTGGAATCAAATTATAAAAGAGCAAAGGAGACGTGCTATGGCTGATAAGATAGCCACCCTACATCTACCCGGTAAAGACCCGGTAGAACTCCCGATCCTGTCAGGAACTGTCGGACCCGACGTGATCGATGTCAGAAAACTGGGCGCGCAAGGGTACTTCACCTTCGACCCCGGTTTTATGGCAACCGGTTCTTGCAAATCATCCATTACGTACATAGATGGCGATCAGGGTGTCTTGCTGCACCGTGGTTACCCCATCGCCCAGTTGGCCACCCAGGCCAGCTATCTGGAAGTCTGCTACATCCTGCTGTACGGCGAGGCGCCCACCAAGGCGCAGTACACGGAATTCGAACGTCTGGTCACCCGCCACACCATGGTGCACGAGCAGATTGCCTTCTTCTTCCGCGGCTTCCGTCGTGATGCCCACCCCATGGCCGTCATGTGCGGCGTGGTCAGTGCGCTCTCCGCCTTCTATCACGATGCCCTCGACATCAACAACGAAGAGCACCGCGAGATCTGCGCCTTCCGTCTGCTCTCCAAGATGCCGACCCTGGCCGCCATGTGCTACAAGTACTCCATCGGTCAGCCGTTCATGCAGCCGCGTAACGCCCTCTCCTATGCCGGCAACTTCCTGCACATGATGTTTGGCGTGCCGACCGAAGAGTACAAGGTCAACCCCATCGTCGAACGCGCCATGGACCGCATCTTCACCCTGCATGCGGACCACGAGCAGAACGCCTCCACCTCCACCGTGCGTCTGGCCGGCTCCTCCGGCGCCAACCCGTTTGCCTGTATCGCCGCGGGGATCGCCTCCCTGTGGGGACCGGCCCACGGCGGTGCCAACGAAGCCTGCCTCAAGATGCTCGAGGAGATCGGCTCCGTTGACCGCATTCCCGAGTACATCGCCAAGGCCAAGGACAAGAACGATCCGTTCCGTCTGATGGGCTTCGGTCACCGGGTCTACAAGAACCACGATCCCCGTGCCACCGTGATGCGCGAAACCTGTCACGAGGTACTGACCGAGCTGCAGATCAAGGATCCGCTGCTGGACGTGGCCATGGAGCTGGAACGCATCGCGCTCTCCGACCCCTACTTCATCGAGAAGAAGCTCTACCCGAACGTGGACTTCTACTCCGGCATCATCATGAAGGCCATCGGCATCCCCATGTCCATGTTCACCGTGATCTTCGCCATCTCCCGTACCATCGGCTGGATTGCCCACTGGAACGAAATGCACTCGGATCCGGATCAGAAGATCGGCCGTCCGCGTCAGCTCTATACCGGTCAGCCGCAACGCGAGTTCACCCCGCTCGACCAGCGTTGAGTCACGGGTTTCGGATTTTTTGTTACAAAGGCGGTCATTGACCGCCTTTTTATTTGCCGCTCTAATGCCCCCCTTTCCATCGAAGGAGTTCATCATGAGACCACAGTTCCTCAGCGCCGCTGCCGCCCTGCTGCTCAGCGCCTGTCAAAGCGCCCCCACGCCAACTGCAGGCGAGACCCTCTACGTCAACAGCCAGCTGGTACACTGCGTCGGTGTCGGTCCCATGCAGTGCATGCAGGTGCGCAGTGACGAGCAGCAGCCCTGGACCCTGTTCTATCAGCAGATTGAAGGCTTTCAGTTTGAAGCCGGCTACCGCTATCAGCTGACCGTCAGCAAGCAGCAGCTCACCGATGTGCCGGCAGATGCCCCTTCCCTGCGCTACCAGCTCATCAAGGTCGTCAGCAAGCAGGCAGCGCGCTGATCAAAAAAGGCATCATTTGGAGATGTCTGTTCAGTTCATGACCCGGTTCTGGTACGCTGGTTGACGAATCCATTGTTTAATCAGCGTTTTCGGGCAGCCATGCCCCACCACTATGATCAAGATCCGCACGACCCGGGCCAACGACTGGCCCGCCATCATGGCCATTCAGGACGAGTGTTATCACCAGCTGGATCCTGAGCCCATCGAAGTCATGAGCAACAAGGCCGAACTGGCCCCCGCCTGCTGCTGGGTGGCCGAACACCAGGGCCAGGTGCTGGGCTATTTGCTCTGCCACCCCTGGCGCGCCCACCAGCCACCGCCGCTCTCCGTCCCCATTCAGCGCCTGGCCGGCAACGACGAGTTCTATCTGCACGATCTCGCCGTCTCACGGCAGGCCCGCGGCAAGGGCATAGGGCAGCGGCTGCTCGCCACCGCCCTCGCGTTTGCCGCAGACGAAGGGTTCGAGCACGCCGGTCTGGTGGCGGTACAGGATGCGCCGGCCTTCTGGCGCAAGCAGGGCTTCCAGCCGGCCAGTACTCGCAAGTCCCTCACCGAATATGGCGAGGGTGCTACCTACATGCGGCTGCCACTGCCGCGACGGGGCTGACGATCACCCAATGAAAAAGGCGCCTTGCGGCGCCTTTTTTGCAACTCATGTGGGCTCATCAAGCCTTGAACTTGCTGAGTACAAGCAATGATGTTCGCCAAAAGCCAACAATGAACGTTAAGCACTGATTTACATATAAAATAGTTGCGCACGTAGTTCGCAATAGCTCACCTTGGTTCGGGTGTAGTCGTTAGCCTTTGGGGTATCTGTGGGGTAAAATACCCCTAAACAGAGGAGACTACCAAATGCCCCGTATCACAATGCCCCTCACGCCGAAAAGTTGCGACGCTCTCAAACCTGCGGCAGGTAAGAAGCTCGCCCGCAAATCAGACGGAGCTACCCCAGGGCTCCTTCTCGAAGCGCGCATGGTCAACCAGAACAAAGCCGATGGCGGAACAAGGGAGGTTCTATGCAAATGGTGGCGCTGGCGCTATCGCCACAATGGCAAAGACTCCACTCTGACTATTGGCTCCTATCCGGCGACCACACTGGCAGCGGCTCGTGATAAAGCCCACGAGATGAGCGAGAGCTTTAGGAAAGATCCCACCATGAGCGCATATCGCCAGAATGGCGGGTCGGCAACTGAAAGCGTGACCTTTGGGGAGTGGTTTTACCGCTGGCTGGATGACCCCAAGAGCGGCGTATCACGTAGCGATGGTGGCCGCCAGCCACTTCATCCAGCAGCAGTGCGTCAAGTTCGGAGCGCTTTTACTCGCATCCTTGGCAGCGTGGCAGACGTTAGGCTCGCAGATCTGACGATCGGACATATAAAACCTCACATTGAGAAATATAGTGACACGGCGCCAGTGTTAGCCCGCCGTCTCAAGCAGTATGTTTCCCGCTGCCTGCTCGAAGCCGTCCCTGAACACTTGTCCGATACGCCTTTGCGTGGGGCCGAGTTCAAAATGGGAGCCAAGCGCCCACAACCACACCCGGAGCTTGTAGAGAATGAGATCGGCGAAATTATCAGCGCTGTTCTTGGCGGCCCAGCCGGGGCAGAAGTGAAGGGCGCCTACATATTGCAGTGGTGGACTCTTTGCCGCCCAGGCGAAGCTGCTGGCGCCCGCTGGGATGAGTTCGACCTTGATGCCGGCACTTGGACGATCCCCGGTGAACGAATGAAGATGGGCCTAGCTACCACCCGCCCACTACCTCGACAAGCTCTGGCATTCCTAAAAGCACTGCCCCGCCGAGGCCCTTGGCTTTTCCCGAGCCAACGCAGAGAAGGGCCGATCAGCTCGAACAGCATCAGCGGGGCGGTGTGCGGGGCTGGTCTACAAGGCCGCCACACACCCCACTCAATCCGCCATTTCTCATCCTCATGGCTGAACGGTCATTACGAAGTGCTCGAGCGTGACGAATACGGCGACATAACCAAGATCAACCGCCCATTTCATCCTGACTGGATTGAGCGCCAGCTCGCCCACGTGCCGGGCACGATCAGAGGCGTCTATAACCGAGCCGAGTACCTGCCTGAGAGACGCTTCATGATGCAAATCTGGGCAAACCACCTCGACACTCTAGCCCCAGACTTACGCCACTTCGCGCAATTATTTTATATAAATCAATAACTTGTTATCATTTTACCATGTTGAGATAATAGGCTCCACGAACCACACGGAGCCTTAACGAACATGAGCGAACAACTGCCGCGCTTTCTGACCATCAAGCAGACATGTGAAGCGCTACAGATCGGCAAAACCACCGTTTACGCGCTTATCCACAGTGGCGAGCTTAAAGCTGTTCGTATAGGCACCCGCTGCACCCGGATCCCCCTCGAAAGCATCAACGCCCTTAAAATTCAGGAGATTGCGCGATGAATAAAACAACCAAGACCAGCCAGGAATGGGCGGCAACTGTCGCTCAACTGCAAGAGAAGCGGGCCGCCCTTTGTTCTGCCTGTGATAATGCTAAGGCAGCAGCGGAAGCTGTAGCCCTCGACGCTCACATGGGCGATGAAGCGGCGGCTGCCAAGCTGAAACAAGCCACCCTCGAACAGCGGCAAGCAGCTCTGGATCTGGAACATCTGGACGGCGCAATCAAACAGGCCATTGCACGTCAGATCGAGGCTAAAGAGGCCGAGCGTCTGGCCGGTGCCCTCGAGCAACTGCCGCGCATCCGTACAGCCGTCGAAGGGCTCGATGCTCTGGAGGCCCGCCTCCATGCTGCGCTCCTTGAGGTGGCAGCTTGTGAGCGGGAAATGGAAGCGATGGACGCTGCGGGGCACGGTGTCGTGTTCACTGCAAAGCACAGCTACGGCATCGATCTCGTCTATTCCGGTCAAGGGCCTCGCAGCAAACCGCATTTGCTCCAGGGCGATCTGGTCGCCGCAGGTGTCAGATACTTGCTTTCCCCCACTCGGGTTGTCATCCGTGAAGGTGCTCCCGGCATGTCCGTTGGCTTCCGGGGCGCTTTTGAGCGTCTGGAGCGAGAGCTGCTTGAAGCGACTGGAGGTGCAGCATGATTAGCGCCGGGGTAACTCCCGGCCTGTTTTGGGGCTGGGCTCAGATCACGCATGACGCATCAGGGGCCGCGGCCTTCGATACCGACAACCAAGCACTGGATGATGAAGGCATGGTGATCGGTGCATGGTGCGAGTTTCTTGCATCTGGCGCACCGATGCTTGAGCAGCATAGCGGGAAGCAAGTCGGCGCAGTTCGGTTCGCCTTTCCGCTAGTTCCGAGCATCGCACAGGCGCTCGGCATCCAAACCGACCGATACGGGGTGATCGTAGGGTGTGAAGCCACGGACGCCGGTACCCGCCAGCGTCTGGAAGCTGGCCAGATCCGCGGCTATTCAGTGGGAGGTATGGCCAAGTGGGCTGATGTGGCCAAGATGCGATTCACCGAGGGCACGCAGCGCCAACGCGCCGTTGCGTTCAAGCTGGGCGAGCTGTCATTCGTGACTGACCCGGCACAGGAGCAGGCCCTCATTGCCCTGAAAAAGCAGGCTGGTGTGGATGTGTGTGGCATGTTCCGCAAGCAAGCTGAAACCGCCGGGGCGATGCTCGATGCGCTCGTTAAGCAGCGCCGCGCCGATACCGGGTGCAGCATGAGCGAAGCCCTGGATGCTGTCTATAAAAGTGAGACTGGCCGCCAGTTGTACGGCATCCACACTACGGCCACCGATATGAGTAAAGGGGCCGCACAGGTCAACCACGCAGCCCGCCAAGAGGCGGCGGCGAAGTTGAACGAACTTGTGCAGGCGAGACGCCAGAAGACGGGCCAAAGCTACGTTGAAGCCTTCAAAATCGTTGCGGCAGAACAGCCTGCACTGATGGCCGCTGCGGAGGGTTAACGGTATGGGGGCCGCTCGAATCGCTATCAAGATGGGGGCGCGGATCGGCCCCCTTACCCTCCCGCTACCATCTGCCGGACTGGTACACGCTGGACGCCTGCATTCATATCGCCGAGGCGTGTGGATGGCCAGAGCTTGGCCTCGCGGCGACTGGTTCGCCATCCCGGTAGATTTCCCCATCAAAACTAACCTACTCATGGCTGAACAAGGTCGATGCTTCTCTTGGCGTGGGGGCTTTTGGTGCTGGGCTACAGTGGCCCGAATCTTGTGGAGAAGCCAAGCATGACCAACGTATATATCGGCGGGTTTGGCTCTTGCTCACAAGGGAGTGAGAAGGCAAAAGGCTGGCAGCCTACCCATTATTTCGGCGGCTACACCCTGGCAGAAATCCCCGCGCTAGTTGAAGAGATCGCCCGAGTGCGCCCGTCGCTCATTGTCGGCCACAGTCTGGGAGCGAGCGTCGCATGGCTCGCCGCGATGAAGTGTGCCCCCTCTGCTGTAATTTGCACAAGCCCAGCCCTTGGACTCAATCAACCGCGCCACCGCCTCGAAGCTGCACGGCGTGGAGCTCTGCGACTTGCCCTGGCTGCCAGTGTGACCGAGCTCCCGGCCTTGCCAGCGTTACGCCCTCTGGCGTGTCCCGCCCTGCTCATTGCGGGGCAACGTGACGAACTAATCCCGTGGCGCCTCGTGAGCTGGCAGGCCCGACGCTTGGGCGCCGACTTTCTACGCCTATCTGATGGCGACCATGAGGATATTGCAGCTACTAACTGGCTTAGGAGGTTTCATGACCATCGCGCAGCAGCTTGATAGGGCCGGGCGCCAGATGTGGGCCGCCGTGCTCCAGCAATGGATCAATGACATAGCGCTTGGGGCGTCAAACGCCGCATTCGACACCGGACGGGTGGACAAAGGAGACTGCGGGCTCGACGCTTACCGCGATTTCAGCACATGGAGCCATGACAATCTCCCCGAGATGTGGCACAGGGTATGCGACATTCTCGACCTAGACGCCGTGGCTGTCTGGGAGCGCGTGTGGCAACGAATAGCAGCCAGCAGGGACACCGTTCCCCGCGATGTTGAGGAGCAGATCTATCTCGAGGCCATCGCGGCTGGTTTCACACTGGCCGAAGCCTACAAACTGGCAGCATAAGGAGCACACCGTGGCTTTCACCTTAGAAGAGTTCGACAAAGCCCGCCGTTTTGTGTTCGGCGAACGATACCGCATCGTCACCGGGCGCAAAGTTAACACCGCCCACAAATTCTGCGAAGTGCACCAGATGGGCTTCTTTGTGGACACAACCCGCCAGCTCACAGACTGGTTGGGGTGCCCTGGCTGCTCTGGGCTGGCTGATTACACCGAGGAAAGCTATCTGGAAGCGGCCCGGGCGATGCACACCGTGGGGCCGATCCAAGTTTGCTGGTTCCCCCAGCTTTTGAAATATCGCTTTTTGCGGGAGTATGGAGACAGGATTACCGACGTACTCATCGGGTGCGAAGTGCATGGAGTGCTGCATAATATCCACCCAGTAGCGCACCACCTTAGAGGCGCAGGGTGTCCCAAGTGTGCAGCATTAGGCCCCCAGCCTCATGGAAAGCAGCTCTATCCAGCCAAAATTGTCCACCCTGACGGCCTGCCGTTCTATCGTATAGGAGCCTCTTTCAATAAAGCCGATGAGCTCAAAGAAGCGTTGCCTCCCGCTGGCGCTCGCCCACGTTATTTGGTCGATGATCCGTTCGAGTGGTATCCAATGGGGTAAAGCTGCTCGAGTAAAATCATGGAACCCCTGAGATAGCGCTGCATGGAGGGCTGCCGCGCTTGTCATAACAAATTATCAGAGCAGGGGAATAAAATAGTTGCGCTTGCTGGAGCTGCATGATATATTAAAAAATAGGGTAAATATAAAAACGAATTGACCAAGGCCTACCCTACGTCTTACTATTCCTCAAACACACTTCGAGGAGTAGACCCCTATGGCACAGACAATCACCTTCCGCCCGAACGAAGCCCGCGATCCGCTCAATCAGCTCGTGGCGGCTACCGGCAGCACCCCCTCCAAGATCATCCGTCAAGCAATTCGCGAAATGGCAGCCCGCCAGCTTCAGCAGACAAACAAAAAGCCCGATCAGCAATGATCGGGCTTTCCATCATTCAAAAAACGGGTCGCACCCCGTCTCTCTCATAGAAGCAGGATCATTATGGACAACAACTCCCAGATGCTCAACTCTTTTCCCTTAGAATCCCAACTGGCCGAGCATATGCCTGTCGCCGCATTTTGCCACCAGAATTGGGTCTGCTGGCGTGCAGTACCACAAGCAGGCGGCAAGACAAAAAAGCTGCCTATAAGCCCAATAACGGGCGGGGCCAACAGAAATAACGAACCGTCGGACTGGGGCTCATTCCAGCAGGCTTGTGACTATCTAGCGGCAAACCCTGGCCTGGCCGGCCTCGGCTTCGTGTTTACTCAAGAAACCGGCATGTTCTTCGTGGATATCGACGACGCGCTACACGACGGCAAGTGGAACGACATCACCAACGAGCTGATCGCCCGCCTCCCAGGAGCATTCGTCGAAGTGTCACAATCCGGACGCGGCGTCCACATTATTGGCACTGGCACCCCGCCAGCCGGGCGTCGTTGTAAATCTGCTGCAGGCTTTGATATCTACCCAGGTGAGGGCGGCAACCGCTTTGTTGCCCTTACCGGCACTCAGGCGACTGGCATTGATGGCACCGACCTGCAAACAGAGCTCAACGCCATCTTTGATGACTATCTCGGCGAGCGTGTGGTTATTAGCGAAGTAGATCTGACCGAAGGGCCACGCGAAGACTGGTCTGGCCCAGAGGATGACGCAGAGCTGCTCAAGATGGCGATGCGATCCGCTTCCATGCGCAGCCGTTTTGGCGCCGGAGTCACTTTCAAGCAGCTTTGGGAGTGTGATGAGGACGCGCTTGGCGTAGCCTACCCGCACGACCAAGGCACCGAACCGTTTGACCATAGCCGGGCCGATGCCGCGCTCCTGCAACACTTGGCCTTTTGGACAGGATGCAACGCCGAGCGCATGGATCGACTGTTCCGTCAGTCGGGCCTGATGCGTGACAAGTGGGATGAGCGCAATTATGCAGAGACCATCATAAGAAAAACCATCGGGTGGCAGGTGGAAGTTTACCAAGACGCAGCCAAACGCACTCAAGAGGCTGCCGGCAAAGTGGCACAACCTCCTGTTGTACAGGATTTCGAGACATACGATCCTGGATGCGGATTTGCTGGGACTGGAGATCACGAAATCGACGCCCGCGCAGTGCTTACCGCTTCACACGGGCGCTTGGCAATCGAGAATGCGGGGGCTTTACGATGGTGGAATGGGCGGGCTTGGCAGCGAGCAGAGGATCGCCATGTGAAACGAGTTATAGCTAATGCGATGACAGGAGCAGGCGCAAAGACCAGCAGCGGTCGGATCAATGGCACAGCCGACGTTCTCAGGATCCTTGCCCCCTCCATGCCGAGCACTCAGATCACCCGCAACGTATTTTTCAATAACGGGGCTCTCGATCCGCTCACCGGTGCTATAACCCCCCATAGCCCGGCGAACGGCAACACCTCGACACTGTCCGTCGAATACATCCCCGGTGTGCGCCCCGCAGTATGGGAGAGATGGTTACTAGACCTGTTCGAAGGTGAACCCGAGCGCGTTGAGCTACTACAGGAAATGATGGGCTGGTGCCTGTGCAACGACAATCTCGGCATCCAAAAGGCGATGTGTATTGTTGGGCCAAAACGCGCGGGTAAGGGAACTGTGCTCAACGTGTTGCAAGCACTCCTTAGCCCTGAGCAGGCCTCCCCTTTTGAGTTCTCCACCCTCAACGACTGCAAGACTTTGGCTAGTATCAAGGACGCCCAAGTCGCCATAGATGCGGACGCAGGCACCCCCAAGCGCGACGATGCGAGGGGCGTGAGAGAATGCTTTTTGAAGATCACCGCGGGGGATGCCATGAGCGTAAAAATGCTTTACACGCAAACCCCATGGACAGGGCGGGCGACTTGCAAAATATTGACCGCCTCTAACCGCCTGCCTGGCGATTTTGACGACTCGGGTGCGATGGCGGGCAGATGGATCCCTCTAGTGTTCAGCAAAACATTCTTTGGCAAAGAAGATCCGGCTCTTTTAGAGAAGCTAATAGCCGAGCTACCAGCTATTGCAGCTTGGGCCGTCGAAGGGCTGCGCCGGCTGGCAGTTCGCGGGCGCTTCGTACTGCCCGAGAGCTCGCTTAGTGCTATGGACAGCATCGAGAGTGCGGCAAGCCCCCTGCTAGAGTTTGTGGAGGAATGCCTACTGATCGAGGCTGACGGTAAGGCTAGCAGCGAGGCGATCTATTCCGCATACGTGTTATGGGCCGTGCGGGCCGGTATCACAGTGCGCATGGATCGGAGGGCTTTCCTGAAAAGTCTGGCCGAGACATTGCAGGGGAAAGGGCCGATGAGCAAAAGCATAAGAATTGATGGTGGCGTGAAGCGCGGTTGGGAAGGTGTCCGGATACGAGGGATACCGATGGCTCCGGATAACGTGATACCACTCACCGCATAATGATGAGACCCGGCCACTGTGCCGGGCTTTTTTTTGTAGCACTTTGTAGCACTTGTAGCAGATGAGAGCCCACACAATGGGCGACAGAGTTATCGTATCTTTAATTCTAGTTATCGTAACTTTAACGGCCTCGGTCTAGCGGGTTGGGTGTAGCGCTACAGTAGCGCTTTTGTAGCGCGGGGAAAATCCCACGGAAGCCGCGCCACATAAGGCCTCAGCTAGTTTTGTAGCACTTGTAGCGCTTTTTTCTAAAAAGTATTTATTAGGGCTATATATGAGGGTGCCTAGCAGTGTGATAGAGAATCACAGAATAGTTTATGGAACTGGTGCTACAAGTGCTACAGCGCTACAAGTCCCCCTCCCCTGTGGCCAAACCTGCCATTTGAAGCGTGAATTCCCGCTCCCAACGTTAACCCAGCCGCTAGCGGACTCCTGCAATGCAAGAGTGAGAACCTGGGCGCCGCGGCCCTCAAATTGAGGGCGGACTCCCGCTCCCAACGTGCCCCCGATGCAATCTCAATGGCACCCCCTGCCGCCGCCATGCTCAATAATTTTATAACGCATTGAAAATAAATAAGTATTTCGGTTTACAGTAATGAGCGGTTAATATGTAGTCACACCCTTGAGAAAGTGGAGACGACCATGGATCACATAACCGCCTACCGCCAGCGCCTGACGGAGAAGGGCTACCGTCAAACCTCCCTATGGCTGCACGAGGGCACCCTCTCATCCCTCGATGCGATGGGCTACCGATCACGCGCCGCCGCCATAGAGGCGCTCTTGCTGACCACTGGCAGCGACCGCAATTGCCCCGCCCGTCTGGCCCTCAGTGGTGCAGAGCACGAGACTCTTGCAACACTCGCCCCGATGACCTTGGAAGCCATCAGCAAAGCAATGAGCGGGCCATGTAACCCGGTGCTCGCTGCACTGGTAGAAGCCAACTTGGCCCAAACCCTCTTCGCTCAAAAGCGTGGCGACACGTCCAGAGAAGCGTGGAGACTCTTTCATCGGTTCGGCGAATGGCTGAAAAATGCAGGAGGGATGCAGGCATGAATTTGTTGATACCCCTCGACGTGATCAAAGAGTTGCTGAATGACGGGCCTATCCCTTCAGTTCTCGAGGACGTGATCCACTTTCACCTCCTCGAGCATCATGCCAGACACCCCCGGCTCACTCGCCCAGTTCTGCGAGAGTTTCATCAAAAGAGGAGTTCCGCCGATGGCACAATTTAAACCGGGGCAGAGCGGGAACCCGGCGGGCAAGCCCAAGGGGGCCGTAAGTGCACGAACTAAGTTACTCAGGGATGCCAGCCTGCCCACCCTCAAGGCGGTGATCGAGAAAGCCAAATCGGGCGACTTGCAGGCTGCCAGTCTAGTCCTAGATCGGACAGTGCCTAGGTTAAAGCCTGGCGTCGAACCTGTCGCGATAGTTGACGACGCTGACGCCGAGATGACACTCACCGAGAAGGCGCTGGCGGTCAGCAACGCCATCCTGCAGGGTCGCCTCGACCCCGTGGTCGGCGCCCAGGTTCTCACAGCCATGGCGGGCGTGGCCCGAATCGCAGAGATGGACGAATTGAGCAGACGCATAGAACAGCTGGAGGGAAGAAGCGATGGTCACTAATGTGAGAAGCAGATTAGCAAAGTTGGAAGAAGCCAGACCGCAACGGGAGGTTGTGCCGGAGATTCTGGACACGGACACCCCCGAGCAGGCAAGCAAAATATACAAGCAGCTAGTCGGGATACGCGGGCAGCTTCGCAAAGCGTCACCTGATGAGCAAGCCGAAATCGACAATATGACAGAGGCGCAGGCTAGCGAAATGTACTATGCCGCCGTCCCATATGCTCGCCGTGAATCTGTCCCGGTTGTCGTCGTTAATGCTGAGGGCCCACATGCACCCGTCAGCGTGAGCGATGATGATCGGGGCATCCAATCAGACGCCTGGGCCTGGCTCGATGACGCCGGCACTTGGGAGGCGGCCCACCCCAACGGCCCGGCATATGCGGATCGCCACGAGATGCCCGCGCCGGAGGAATACGCCCACGTTTCGGCCGAGCTGCGCGAAGCCCTCGATCTACCACCTATCAATGAGCAACCCGAACCGCCGCCACTTGTGGCGATACCAGAGGAACCGATCAGCGACGACGACAACTGGCTGATGCTGTAACAAGAAATGTATTGGGGAATTGATATCGGATAAGGGAATACAAGAAGGGGAAGGCGCTCATCGGATAGGAGTCTGAGCGCCTTGCACTATCAGAAATCGGGACACGCTAGCATGAATACATTAATCATTCTTGTTGGCCTAAAGCTGCTTTCCGAGCCTTACGGCGAGCTGAACGCGCAACTGCGGCTGACACTGTCACTTTGCGCATGTCAGAGTTTTCGCTGTGACCAGCACGCAGAGTCGAAGCTAAAACCCCGTTGGAAGCAGCCCTTTCTGTTGCAAGTGTCATATCGCCACCTTTGATAGTATTAAGCATTTGTTCTGTTCGCATACGTAAGTACGCTATGTATTGGTCATCTAGAGCCAGCACATCATAGCCCACTGTAGAGTGACCATAAAGTTGATTGGCGCGCCAAACTTTTCGAGTAACTGCCCCACCAGAGCTAGGGTCTTTATGCGCAGCATACTGTATTGAGCCGACGATGTTACACCCTTTTTGACTTAGTTTCTTTTTTCGACAACCAAAATAGTGAAAAAAGTCACAGGCATGCTTACCACCTGTCCCCAAGTGGACGAAAGCAGAGTTCCTCAGATTATAGAATGCGCCGTCAGTTTCAATGATGCTCCCGTCATGTTCGGCCACTGCCAAGTACACCATTTCTTCCCCACTCTCAGACAAGCGCGCTGTGATGGCGATGTAGTCTTCTTCGCTGACGACTTCAAGAATGTGAGCTTGCTCCAACAAGATTGGTAATTCATCCCCAGCAAAAAATGAGATCTCACCGTCGAATTGGATGTATTTTCTGGACAACGTATCGTCAACTGCCTTACCCCAACCTTTCGGGGTCCACAGGGAATCGACTGACCAAAAATGAGAAGAAATACCAAAAACAGTTGTCATAACAGAGTGATGGCGCCGATGCAGACATTTTTTTTGATCATAAAGGAGCGGAGTCCATACGTCACTCGCTATATGTATTGCATGTCATTTAACTCTTTCCATCCTAAGTCGCACTTTAAATAAAAAGCCCAGCGTGATAGCTGGGCTTTTTTGGGGTATATGACGGGGTGTCGACATAAATTAAAACTAAAAAAACCCCAATAACATCAAATAGTTATCAGCCTTACACCTTGAACTTGCTGAACACCAGGGAGGCGTTGGTCCCGCCAAAGCCGAAGCTGTTGGACATGACGGTATTGAGATCCGCCTCTTCGTACGCGCGCACGATGGGCAGGCCTTCGGCCTTCTCGTCCAGGGTCTCGATGTTGATGCTGGGGGCGATGAAGCCGTGTTCCATCATCAGCAGGGAGTAGACGGCCTCGTGCACGCCGGCAGCCCCCAGGGCATGACCGGTCATGGCCTTGGTGGCGGAGAGCTTGGGCGCCTTGCTGCCAAACAGGGTCTGGATGGCCTCCAGCTCCTTGGTGTCACCGACCGGAGTGGAGGTACCGTGGGTGTTGATGTAATCCACCTTGCCGACACCCTGCATCGCCATCTTCATGCAACGCACCGCGCCTTCACCGCTCGGCGCAACCATGTCGTAGCCATCGGAGGTGGCACCGTAACCGGTGATCTCGGCATAGATGTGGGCGCCACGGGCCAGGGCGTGTTCCAGCTCCTCGACCACCAGGATGCCGCCGCCACCGGAGATGACGAAACCGTCGCGATCCGCATCATAAGTACGGGAAGCTTTTTCCGGGGTGTCGTTGTACTTGGTGGACAGAGCGCCCATGGCATCGAACTGGATAGTGGAAGACCAGTCCAGCTCCTCGCCGCCGCCGGCGAAGACGATGTCCTGCTTGCCGAGCTGGATCAGTTCCAGAGCGTGACCGATGCAGTGGGCAGAGGTGGCGCAAGCGGAGCTGATGGTGTAGTTGACACCCTTGATCTTGAACGGGGTGGCCAGGCAGGCGGAGGTGGTGGAGGACATGGTGCGCGGCACCATGTAGGGGCCCACACGCTTGACGCCCTTCTCACGAGCGATATCCGCAGACTCGGAGGTGTTCTTGCCGGAGGCGCCACCGGAGCCGGTCACGATACCGGAACGCTCGTTGGACACCATCTCTTCCGGCAAACCGGCGTCTTCGATGGCCTGTTGCATGGAGAGATAGGCATAAGCCGCTGCATCGCCCATGAAACGCATGACTTTACGGTCGATCAGTTCAGACGGGTCGAGTTTGATGTTACCCCAGACACGGCTGCGCAGGTTGTACTGTTCGAACTGCTCGGAATAGGTGATGCCAGATTTGCCTGCTTTCAGGGAGGCCAGCACTTCTTCCTTGTTGTTGCCGATACTGGAGATGACGCCGATACCGGTGATCACTGCTCTTCTCATTAATTCATCTCGTCTGGAAAAACTGGCGCCAAGTCTACCCGCTTTCGGCTGCCAAACTGGTCTGCTTTCACGTAGAATGCCCGCGATTTTGTGACGCGAGCAGAGGAAAACGTGAGTCAAACATCCTTACATCATGCCCGATTGGACTGGAATGAAGCGGGAACTCCAGTCTCCAGTGAGTTCGGGGATGTGTACTTTTCCAATGATAACGGTCTAAGTGAAACCCGCTACGTCTTTTTGCAGCAAAATCGGCTGCCAGCGCGATTTTCGCATCACGATAGTGACATTTTCGTGATAGGTGAGACAGGTTTCGGCACAGGTCTTAACTTTCTGGCGACAATGGCCGCCTTTCTGGAACAGGCGCCCCAATCCGGCAACGGTGCCCGCCTCCACTTCATCAGCTTCGAAAAATACCCGCTGACCCGGGAGGATCTGCGCAAGGCGCTGGCCGCCTGGCCCGAGCTTGCCACCTTCAGCCAGCCCCTCATCGCGCAGTGGCCGCTGCCCGTCGCAGGCTGTCATCGGCTGCTCTTTGCCGGCGGGCGGATCCGGCTCGACCTCTGGTTCGGCGACATCAAGGAGATGCTGCCCCAGGTGCCCCACCCGGCAGACGGGCTGGTGGACGCCTGGTATCTGGATGGCTTCTCCCCCGCCAAGAACCCGGAGATGTGGACGCAAGCATTGTTCGACGGCCTGGCCCGCCTCGCGCGTCCCCACGCCACCATCGCCACCTTTACCTGTGCCGGCTTCGTGCGCCGCGGCCTGATTGCCGCAGGTTTTGCCATGCAGAAGGTGAAAGGACATGGCAGCAAGCGGGAGATGCTGGCCGGGGAGCGCGCAGAGAAACAGCCACAGCAGACCATCGCCCCCTGGTATGCCAGACCTGCCGGCCGCGCGGGCGAGGTGCTGATCATCGGTGGCGGCATCGCCTCGGCCATGACGGCGCTCTCGCTGGTGGAGCGGGGCCGCAGGGTGACGCTCTTGTGCCAGGATGGCGAGCCGGCGACCGGCGCCTCCGGCAATCGGCAGGGAGCCCTCTACCCGCTGCTCAACGGCGAGCACGATGCCCTGTCGCGCTTCTATTCGCTGGCCTTCGGCTTTGCCAGAAACCGACTGCTGGCCTTGGCGGAGCGCCACCCCATTGCCTTCTCGCTGTGCGGCGTCACCCAGCTCGGCTATGACGACAAGTCCGCCGCCAAGCTGGCCAAGATGGCGCAAGGCCCCTTCCCGCCCGAGCTGATGCAGGTACTTTCCGAGCCAGAGGTGGAGCAAGTGGTCGGCCTGCCCTGCGGTCACGGCGGCGTCAGCTATCCGCAGGGGGGCTGGCTCTGCCCGGCGGATCTCACCCGCGCCGCCATCCAGGAGGCACAGGCCAGCGGGCTGCTTGAGGTGGTTTTCAATACCGAGGTGGTCGCCATGGCTGAACAGGCCGATGGCTGGCTGATCGAGAGCCGTGATGGGCGCCGCTGGCAAGCCCCCAATCTGGTGGTGGCCGCCGGCCATCAGTTGCCTGCGCTCATCCCCTTTGCCGAACTGCCGCTCTACCCGGTGCGCGGCCAGGTGAGCCATGTGCCGACCTCGGTGAACTTGAGCAAGCTCAATACCGTGCTCTGCTACGATGGCTACCTCACCCCGGCCCACCACGATCACCACTGCATCGGCGCCAGCTATGGCCGCAACCAGACCGACCTCGGGTTTCGCGCCGACGAGCAGGCCCAGAACCAGGCGCGGCTGCAAGCCTGCCTGCCGCAGCAGAGCTGGCCCGCCGAGGTGGATGTGAGTGGCAATCAGGCCCGGGTCGGTGTGCGCAGTGCCAGCCGGGATCACCTGCCGGTGGTGGGGCCAGTCGCCAGCTTGACCAAGCTGGCGGATCACTACGCCGGGCTGCAGGGCGATCAGCAAAACGCCGCGCCGTTGCCGCTGCATCCCGGTCTCTATGTGCTGGGGGCACTCGGCTCGCGGGGACTCTGCTCGGCGCCCCTTTGCGGCGAGCTGCTGGCCAGCGAGATCTGTGGCGATCCGCTGCCGCTGGCGGCCGATCTGCTGGAGGCGCTCCACCCGGCCCGCTACTGGGTACGCAAGCTGCTCAAGGGCAAGCCGCTCCAGTGAGCGCTAAGGTGCTCGGCAAGGCGCAACAACAAAAAGGGCTCCCCGACGGGAGCCCTTTTTGTTCGATCAAATCCTGTCGGGCTCAGATGCCCTTTGGCCAGTTAAGGCCCAGCTTGCGACCGTGATCGGTCTGCTGCTGCAACTGGCTGAAACGCTGGCGCGAGCTGGCCAGTACCCCCTGCCCCCGTTGCCAGGCCTGATATTCCAGGGCGGCGCAGTCTCGCTCCACCGGCAGCTGCGCCAGCTGGATGCCGAGCTGGCTGACGCTCTCCAGCAAGATATCCTTGTGGCGGCTCTCGTAATCAAACATGGCGGCCACCAGCTTGTCCCACTTCTGGCGCTCGGCAGCGGAGGCCTTGGCCTTGTCCATCCAGTTCGGCACCATCACCTTGATCCGGGTGGTGACCCTGACTTGTTCCAGCTCGCAGCGCTGCGCCTCGGGACGGGTCTGCAACTGCCAGGAGAGTTGGTAGCTGGCCATGCCGATGTGGCCGTTGGCCCGGGCAGTGCCCGCGCTGGTCATCTGGCGCGCCAGGCTCGCCACGTCCGGTCCGGAAACCCGATAAAACTGAAAGTCGACCTTGATGTCAGGCACCGCCTTGATACCGGTGTAATGGGAACTCTCGGCCCCGGCCGTGGCGGCGAACAACATCAATGCCACCATGAAAACTTTGCTGACCATTCCCATCTCTGCTGCCTTGACCTCGTTGCTGGCGGGGTTGTTATTTTAATTAATAATCAACGCATTAATACTCGAAGCAGGAGATTAACCGCGATCCCCGCGACTGTCACCTACTCCCGTCACAAAGCCTAAGTGTCAGGTTGACAAGTCGCAACCCCGCACCGCCATTGATTTGCAAGCAAGATCACAAGTGATGCGCAACATCATGGTGAGATACCCCTTATTGGATAATAATCGCCGAGTTTTATGTCGATACATTTCGGGATTGGCCAGATTAACCTCCAAGTTGACGCCAGGAATGCATCCACCTTCATTCGTACTCAGGAACTCACTCTATGATGGAACTCCTTATCGGCACCCTGGTCACCCTGGCTGTGGGTCGCTACATCTTCAAGGGCTACTCGGCCACCGGGGTGTTGCTCAGCGGCGGCTTGCTGCTGCTGGCGATCACCGCCCTGATGGGCAAGGCGGTACTGCCCACCAGCGTCACCTCCACCGGCCACGTGGCCACCGACATCTTCGAATACGTGCGCTTCCTGCTGGTGGATCGGGGCGGTGGTCTCGGCATGCTGATCATGGTGCTGTGCGGCTTCGCCGGCTACATGAGCCACATCGGCGCCAACACCATTTTGGTGAAGCTGGCCAGCAAGCCGCTTGGCATCATCAAGTCCCCCTACATCCTGCTGGTTGCCGCCTATCTGGTGGCCTGCGCCATGTCGCTGGCGGTGAGCTCCGCCACCGGTCTTGGTGTGCTCTTGATGGCCACCCTGTTCCCGCTGATGGTCAACATGGGGATCTCCCGTGGCGCCGCGGCGGCGGTGTGCGCCTCACCGGCCGCCATCATCCTGGCCCCCACCTCCGGGGACGTGGTGATGGCTGCCCAGGCCGCCAACATGGAGCTGCTCGATTTTGCCTTCAAGCTGACCCTGCCCATTTCGCTGGTGGCCATCGCCGCCATGGCGGTGACTCACTTCTTCTGGCAGCGTTATCTGGATCAGAAGGCCGGCGAGCACAACGAGGCGGTCGCCCCGAGCGATCTCATCACCGATGCCCCCGGCTTCTACGCCATCCTGCCCTTCACTCCCATCATCGGGGTGCTGCTGTTTGACGGCAAACTCGGGCCCAAGCTCGACATCGTTACCATCATCGTCATCTGCCTGGTGCTGGCCGCCCTGCTGGAGCTGGCCCGCAAGCGCAACGGCAAAGAGCTGCTGGACGGGCTGCAGGTGTGCTGGCGCAGCATGGCCGACGCCTTCGCCGGCGTGGTGATGCTGCTGGTGGGTGCCGGGGTGTTTGCCCAGGGGCTGATGGGGCTCGGCTTCATCGCAAACCTCCTGGATCTGGCCCAGAGCTTTGGTACCGGCGGCATCGTCATCATGCTGGTGCTGGTGGTCATCACCACCCTGGCCGCCTTTACCACGGGGTCCGGCAACGCCCCCTTCTATGCCTTCGTGGAGCTTATTCCCCATCTGGCCACCAGCCTCGGCGTCAACCCCGCCTATCTGGTGATCCCCATGCTGCAGGCCTCCAACCTGGGCCGCACCATCTCGCCGGTCTCCGGAGTGGTGGTCGCCTGTGCGGGGATGGGCAACCTCTCTCCGTTCGAAGTGGTCAAGCGCACCTCGGTGCCGGTCGCGGTCGGCCTGCTGGTGGTGATCCTCGCCACCCAGATCATGGTGCCTGCCTAAATTGGCCGGGGCTCCCTGAGCGGCTGCCCCGCCTCTCCCTCGCGCTACCAGCCCGGCCTGCCGCCGGGCTGGTATCTCCCCCCACCATTGGAGTAGACTCGGTGCTCTTTTTTCTCTAAGGAGGACCGAGATGAGTATTACGGTTCAACTTGCCCACTTCAGTGACTGCCACTCCCATTTCGATGGCGCCCCCATGCGCTTCGCCCCCGCAGGCGAGTCCGAGTGGCGCACCCAGTGTGGTGGCTACCCCCGCATCCTGACCCGGCTCAACACCTTGCGCCGACAAGCCGACGCGGCGGGCCAGACCTGCCTGTTCCTGCACGGCGGTGACACCTTCCAGGGCTCGCTCTATTTCAACCGCTTCAAGGGGCGCGCCAACGCCGACCTGCTGAGCCTGCTGCGACCGGACGCCATGGTGATCGGCAATCACGAGTTCGATCTGGGCAACGGGCCGCTGGTGGAGTTTTTGCGCCAGCTCGATTTTCCGGTGCTGGCCGCCAATCTCGACAGCAGTCAGGAGCCCGCCGATGCCCCGCTGCGGCTGCGCGGCCTGCCCCAGTTGTATGACGCCAGCCGTCCCTGGCACCGGCGCATCATCGACGGCGTGCCTTTCGCCCTGCTCGGCATCACGCTGCCGCAGATGGCGGCCATCGCCAGCCCCGATCCCCATACCCGCTTTCACGGCATCGAGCAGACCCTGAAGGCCGCGCTGGCAGAGATCAAGGCCGCCGGCATCCGCCACATCATTCTGCTGAGCCACCTGGGGCTGGAGCAGGACAAACTGCTGGCCAAGCATTTCCCCGAGCTCAGCCTCATCATCGGTGGCCACACCCACAGCCTGCTCGGGGATCTGGCGCCGCTCGGTCTGGCGAGCGAGGGCAGCTATCCGCTGATGCGAAACGGCGTCGCCATCCTGCACGCCGCCCACAGCGCCCTCTGCCTCGGAGTGTGCGAGCTGGCGTTTGACCAGCACGGCCGGGTAGTGCGCAGCCGTGGCCAGCTGGAGTGGCTGCCCTGGCAGCCCTGGCCGTTTGCCTCGACGCCGCCGGCCGGGCTGCACTTCTGCGAGCCGGCGCCAGAGCTCGAGCAACTGCTGGCCAAACGCTACCGGCCCGAGCTCGAGACCATGACCCAGCGCATCGTGACCCGCCTTGGCGGGCCGCTGCACCATCAGCGACTGCCAGATGCCAGCCTGCCGGCCGGCAGCCAGGTGGCCCCCCTGGTGGCCAGCGCCATGCTGGCCGGGGCCCGCGAGCAGGTCGGTCAGGTGGACTTCGCCCTGCACAATGCCGGCGGGGTGCGCTGTTCCCTCGAACCCGGACCGCTTAGCGAAGCGGACATCGCCGGCCGCCTGCTGCCCTTCGCCATCCCGCTCACCCTCTATCGGGTGCACGGTCATGAGCTGGCCGAGGCGCTGGAGGGGGCCATCGACAACGCCACCAACAACGGCGTGACGGGCAATGGCAGCGGCAGCTTCCCCTATACCGCCGGAGTGCGCTTCTGTTATCAGGCGGACCAGCCCAAGGGGCGCCGGATCACGCGGCTGGAGTGGGAGCGCGCCCCCGGCCAGTGGCAGCCGGTCGAGGCCAATGCCATCTATCGGGGGGTTTCCAGCGCCTACACCGCCTCCGGCAAGGAGGGCTATACCGCGCTGGCCCGCACCCTGACCCAGCACAACCAGGAGCTCGGCATCACCCTGGCGGATGCCTTCATCCGCTGGGCCCGCTATCTGCCCGAGCTCGCCGCTGCGCCGGCACTGGTGGAGTATCAGGGGCCATCCACCCGGTAAGGATCTGCCGGGCCCCTTGGCGGTGGCCCGCCAGATCGCTTTAGCCGGTTTTGTCAGAAAACGTGCCGCTTTCATGCCGTAAAG
Source organism: Aeromonas sp. QDB03 (assembly GCF_027707985.1). Lineage (NCBI taxonomy): Bacteria > Pseudomonadati > Pseudomonadota > Gammaproteobacteria > Aeromonadales > Aeromonadaceae > Aeromonas > Aeromonas sp. QDB03. Next base: position 993,266 of record NZ_JAPCJG010000001.1, read on the forward strand.
CGGCACTTTTACAAATTATTTCAAGCACATTCCCCTCGCCCATTGCATCGTGCTGTCAGGCTCGGCAAGATAGGCCCGCTTTCGAGACTTCCCAGCAGGAACAGGTCACCCATGAATCATGCCATCCGTTTTACCCCTCCTCGCGTCAATCCGGGCCTGCGGCCGCTGGTGATCCTGCTCACCGGTTTGCTGGCCTTGCTGTTCTGCCTGCGCAACCCGCTGTTCCACGGCATGGCGCCAGGTTTCGACGCCTCGCTGTTTGCGGTGATGGGCAAGATGTGGAGCGAAGGGGGCGTGCTTTACCGGGACATGATCGACATCAAGGGCCCCATGATCTTCGCCCTCGACGCCCTCGGCTACGGCCTTGGCGGCTTCTTCGGGATCTGGCTGCTGGAGTGGGCACTCTGCTGGCTGGGGCTGCTGGCCAGCTGGCAGGCGTTTGGTCAGCTCGGCCTCTCCCTGCGGGCCCGGCTCGGCAGCATGCTGGCGGTACTGGCGCTCTACGGCACCCGCTACTACTACGGCAACATGACCGAGGACTGGACGTTCCATCTGGCCCTCATCGCCCAGTGGGCCTTCATCACCATGCTGCTGGACAAGCGCTGCAGCTGGGGACCGGCGCTGGTGGCCGCGCTCACCTTTGCCATCGTCGCCTGGATGCGCACCAACAACGGCGCCTTCTGGGGTGCCTGGTATCTGGTGCTGTTCTGCCACTGGTGCCTGCGCGAACAGTGGCGCTGCGCCCTCTCCCTGCTCTGCTCCAGCCTGCTCGGGCTGGCACTCGTCGGCGGCCCGCTGCTGGCCTACTTCCAGCATCACAACCTGCTGGCCGAATTCAAATACTATGCCTTCGACATCTTCTTCGAGGGGAGCTACGGCAACGGCTTCTCGCCGGATGTGGGCAGTGTCGGCCTGCTGCGCACCGGTCTCATCATGCTGTTGCCCGCCTTCATCGTGCTGATGATGGGGCGCCGTCAGGAGTGGTATCTGCCGGCCCTGTGCGCCACCCTGTTTGGGGTCATCTTCACCCTGATCGCCAACTCGGTCTCCGGCCACGTGTTCGATCACTACGATGTGCTCTATCTGCCGCTGGCCCTGTTGCCGCTCGCCTGCCTGCTGGATCGCAGCGAACAGCAGGCCGATGGCCTCGGCCTGCTCTGCATCTCCCTGGTGGTGCTGACCGCCAGCTGGCTGCTGGCCCAGCAGCTCGGTTACGGCTGGAGCACCAAGGAGTGGTCGCTGGAGCGGGTGCGCGAAGTGCTCGGCAACAGCCTGTTGTGGGCCCTGCCGGTGCTCATCCTGGTGCCCCTGTGGCGCGCCTGGGATGTGCGCAGCGCCACCCCCTGGCTCGCTTCGCTCGCCATGCTGGCCCTGCTGCTCAACAACGCCTGGGAAGGCACCCTGAAGGGCACGCCGTTCAACCCGCCGGCCCAGGTGCGGGTCGATCGGATCAAGGCCGAGACCAGCCCCACCGACAAGATCTGGGTGGATGGCATCCAGCCACAATATTACCTCTGGACCGATCGCCAGCCGGCCTCTGCCTACCTGTTCTTTGCCAACGTCAACCCACCCTACGACGTGCGTGAACGGGTGCTGGCCGACCTCAAGCGCCAGAGTCCCAAGTTCATCATCGCCAAGCCGGATCGGGTGGCCGATGAGCTCAAGAAGCCGAGCTCCCCCTCCAGTCTCGCCTTCTATCAATACCTGGTGAGCCAGTATGAAGAGGTGGATCCGGGCCTCTATCGCAGACGCTGAGCCCCCCTTGACCGAAAAGGGCCGTCATCCCGCGATGACGGCCCTTTTCATTGTACCAACGCAGGCAAGGCCCGAAACGGTAGGCAAGCGGCGACGCGCTGACTACAATGGCGCTCTTTTGATATGACGAGTAATGCAGACATGGCGGAACTGACCTACCTCGGTGGCTACCCCGAGCCCCTCAAGGCCCAGGTGCAACAGCTGATCGCGGCGGGCAAGCTGGGGGACGTGCTGGCCAAGCGTTATCCAGAGACCCATCTCATCCAGAGTGACAAGGCGCTGCTCGCCTACACCATGGAGCTGAAGAACCGCTACCTGAAAAGCTCGGCGCCGCTTGCCAAGGTGATCTTCGACGGCAAGATCAACGTGATCAAGGATGCCCTCGGCCTGCACACCTATGTGAGCCGGGTACAGGGCAGCAAGCTCAAGGCCAAAAACGAGATCCGCATCGCCGCCCTGTTCAAGGAGGCCCACCCGGCCTTCCTGAAGATGATCGTGGTGCACGAGCTGGCCCACCTGAAGGAGAAGGATCACAACAAGGGTTTTTATCAGCTCTGTCAGCATATGGAGCCCGACTATCATCAACTGGAGTTTGATCTGCGGCTCTGGCTCACCTGGCGCGATCTCGAACGGGCCACGCGCTGATCCCGACTGTTTCAAGGAGGAGACATGACTTCATTGCGCCGTTATCTTGCCGTGCGCCACTCAGGCCGGCGCCGGCCGCTCGGCCGCTGGCTGGGGGCGCTCCTGTTGCTGAGCCCCTGGCTGCAGGCCGCCGAGCGTTGGCAGAGCGATGCCTATCTCACCGAGAGTTTCTTCGAGGTCGCCATGAAGCGGGAGTACGGCCACGAACAGAACGTGCACTTCTCCCGCTGGGAACAGCCCATCCGGCTCAAGCTGGTCAACGAATTTGGCGACAAGGCGCTGCAAAGCGAGGTGGTCAAAGTACAGAGCCAGCATCTGGCCGGCATCATAGGCCGTCCCATCGTCCTGGTCAGCGAGCGGCCCAACATCACCCTGATCATGACTGAACGAGCCAAGATGGCGAGCTGGGCCAAGCGCACCATGGGGCAGGATGCCTCCGTCAAGACCGCGCTCAAAGAGGGGCTCTGCATGGCCAACTTCACCACCAATACCCGCCGTGAGATGGCCCGCGCCACCATCATCATTCCGGTGGATTACAGCCGGGCCAAGGGGCGCTTTCTCGACTGCGTGGTGGAGGAGCTCACCCAGGTGATGGGACTGCCCAACGATTCGGACAAGGTGTTCCCCTCCATCTTCAACGACAACAGCATCGACAGCTTTCCGACCGGGCTCGATTACGTGCTGCTCAAGCTCGCCTATCACCCGGCCCTGCAGGCCGGCATGACGGCCAGCGAAGTGCGGGTCGCCCTACCCGTCGCCCTCAAGGCACTGCGTGCCAGCGGCGACATCGCCCAGGCCGATCAGCGGGTGCAGATCAACAGTCTCAAACGCTGGGCAGGGCTTTGACGGTTGAGGATCAAAGGCTGAGTGCTGACGCACCATCCGCTCGGGCTCTCATCCCAGCAGCAACAAAAAACGCAGCCGTGGGCTGCGTTTTTTGTTCGACAAGAGAGGCGCTGGATGAGAGCCCGGCCACCAGGCTCAGGAGGCAACACTCTCCGGCATCCAGCTGTCGGCATTCTCCCACACCTCCTGCACCATGGCTTCTGCCAGCTCCTTGTCCTCCTTGCTGGCGCGGCTGACCGTCAGCGCCATGGCGCTGCCGGGGGCGACCCGCACATGCAGGTCGGGGAACTTCTCGCCCAGTTGCTTGAGCAGCTCCTGACGCAGCGCCTCCATGGTCGAGGTGGGCACCTGATGTTTTTTGTCGATGATGATTTCCAGACGCATAGGATACTTCTCCATGATTTATAACTGTATTTTTATACAGTAAAAATCAAAAGTAAAGTCCGTCATCAACCTCTTGTTGCCAACCCTGCTGCGGCATCACCAAACCCGACCGGTTACCCCGCTTGCCGGAGAGGCAGAACCTCGTTCGGTCTATCGCCCCTGCATCACACAAGACAAAAAATTGTTGATATCTATTCTCAACAAAGGCATGATTTATTTGTTATGTTATAACAATTAAATCATGAGGCCAACATCATGCGTCCCGACATTCACCCCGAGTACCGTCAGGTTCTGTTCCACGACCTGACCGCCAATACCTATTTTCTGGTGGGTTCCACCCTCAAGACCGATCGCACCAAGCTGTGGGAAGACGGCAACACCTACCCCTATGTGACGCTGGATGTCTCCAGTGCGTCACACCCCTTCTATACCGGCAAGCAGAAGCAGGTCAGCAAGGAAGGTCAGGTCGCCCGCTTCGGCCAGCGTTTCGGTCAGTTCTTCAACAAAGGAAAAGCGCAGTCATGAAAGTCCTCTCTTCCCTCAAATCGGCCAAGTCGCGCCACCCCGATTGCCAGATTGTCCGCCGCCGCGGCAAGCTGTTCGTGATCTGCAAGAGCAACCCCAGGTTCAAGGCCCGTCAGCGCTGATCCGCAGCCTCATAAAAACAAGGCCCTCATGGGAGGGCCTTGTCCATTTATCACTCCGGCATCACGCCGAATCTGCCGCTGTTGAAATCATCAATGGCCTGCACTATCTCCTCATGGCTGTTCATCACGAAGGGGCCGTGACCCACAATGGGCTCCTCGATGGGCTCGCCGCTCAGCAGCAGCACAGTAACGTCACTGTTTGCCTCGATCATGACCTGCCGCCCTGCCCGATCCAGCACCACCATCTGCGCCTCCCGGGCGATGGCACTGCCGTTGACCTGTACGGTCCCCTTGAGCACGATGAGCGCGCCGGTCCAGCCTTCGGACAACTCGAGTGTGCTGACACTGCCCTGCACCAGATGCAGATCCCAGACATGCAGCGGACTGAAGGTATGAGCCGGGCCACGGCCCCCCTCAAACTCGCCGGCGATGACCCGCACCGACCCCGCGTCGTTGGCCAGTGCCACCGTCGGAATGTCGCCCGCCAGGATGGGCTGGTAACCGGGCGGCGTCATCTTGTGCCGGCTCGGCAGATTCACCCACAACTGCACCATCTCCAGCTCACCGCCCGACTCGCTGAAGGCCGGGGCGTGAAATTCCTCGTGCAGGATACCGGCGCCGGCGGTCATCCACTGCACATCGCCTGGGCCTATCACGCCGCCCTGACCGGTCGAATCCCGGTGCGCCACTTCGCCCTTGTAGACAATGGTCACCGTCTCGAAACCGCGATGGGGATGCTCACCCACCCCGCGCGGCCGGCTGGTCGGCGTAAAGTTGGCCGGACCGGCATAGTCGAGCAGCAAGAAGGGGCTCAGCTGCTTGCCGTGGCTGTTGTAGGAGAAGAGAGAGCGTACGGGAAAGCCGTCGCCTACCCAGTGAGGACGGGGTGCGCTGTAAACACCGAGGATCTTTTTCATCTGTCGCTCCTGACATATCCGGTGGAATTGAACACTGGAGACAGCATAGTTTCGAGACGAACGGGTGGGTAGACTGCTAAATTGGGCATCAGCGTCCTATTTTTGGAACGATGAGAGCACCCTATGCAGGATCTGAACGATCTCTACTACTTCGTCCAGGTGGTGGATCACGGCGGTTTTGCCCCCGCCGGCCGCGCCATCGGCATGCCCAAATCCCGCCTCAGCCGCCGGATAGCACAGCTCGAAGAGCGGCTCGGCGTGCGGCTGCTCCAGCGCTCGACCCGTCAGTTTGCGGTGACCGAGCTGGGCCGCACCTATTACGAGCACTGCAAGGCGATGCTGGTGGAGGCCGAGGCGGCGCAGGCCGCCATCGAGATGACCCGGGCCGAGCCCTGCGGGCTGATCCGCATGAGCTGCCCCATCGCCCTGTTGCACACCCATGTCGGCCCCATGCTGGCGGATTTCATGGCCCGTCACCCGCAGATCAGGGTCGAACTGGAAGGGACCAATCGGCGGGTCGACCCCATCGCCGAAGGGGTCGATGTGGCCATCCGGGTCAGGCCGCCGCCGCTGCAGGACAGCGAGCTGGTGATCCGGATACTGGCGCAGCGTCGCCAGTGCCTGGTGGCCAGCCCGGCACTCGTCGCACAACAGGGCTTGCCCGCCGCGCCGGCGGATCTGCACGGCTGGCCCAGCATGGGGTTGGGAGCGCCGCGGCAGCACTATGTCTGGTCGCTGTTCGGGCCGCAGGGGGCGCATGCCGACCTCACCCACCAGCCCCGCTTCGTCACCACCGACATGGTGGCGCTGCGCAGTGCGGCGCTGGCCGGGGTCGGGGTGGTGCAGTTGCCGCTGTTGATGGTGCAGGAGCAGCTGACCGCCGCCACCCTGGTCAAGGTGGTTCCCGCCTGGGAGCCTAAGCCCGAACTCATTCACGCCGTGTTCCCCTCACGGCGCGGCCTGCTCCCCTCGGTGCGGGCCCTCATCGACTATCTGGTGGAGCGCTTCACCGCCATCGACGAGGAGTGATGAAGAAAGCAGCGGCCCCCTGCCCCAGGCAGCCACCCCATCATGGGGTGAATGCTGAAGGGACAAGATAGGCCGCAGCCTCAGGCAAGAGGGGTCACAGCGGGGTGGCACACTTGCGGTATTCGGTGGGGCTCACCCCCACCCGCTTTCGAAACACCCGCGAGAAGTAGAGCTGATCGTCATAGCCCACCTGCTGGCCGATGGTGGCCACCGACAGCGGCGTGGTCTGCAGCAGCAGCTTGGCCCGCATGATCCGCTGATCCTCGCGCCAGCGCACTATGCTCACCCCCACCTGCTCGCGAAACAGGTGAGCGAGGCGCGAGGGGGACAAGAACACCTGCTCCGCCAGCGCCTCCACCGAGATCTCGGCGCAGAGCGACTCGCTTAAGATCTGGCACGCCTGGTGAACCCGGTGGTCGATGGCGGGATAGGCATCCAGGGAGGAGGCTTCGTAGCAGCGAATGAGCAGCCGCTCCAGCAGGTTCATGGCGAGCTGCTCCGACATGGGCCGCAGCTGCTGGTGGGTCTCTTCGATATCGAGGAACAGGGCATCGAACTCGGCGAGCAAGGCGGCATCCGCCAGTTGCAATCGCCCCACCCGCTCCGTCACCTGCGGCCACTTGAGCCAGTCGGCCCAGTAGGCCCGCGGCCGGAAATAGACCCAGCGGTGGTACCACTCCTGCGCATCCGGTGCCCGGCCGTAATGGTGCACTGCCGCCGGCGGAAACAACAGCAGATCGCCGGGTTCCACGGTGAAGGCCTGCTCCCCTTGAAAGATCTGCCCCTTGCCCCTGATGGTCAGATTGACGATGAAGCCCTTCATCCCCTGAGGGCGGTCGATGATGAAGTCGAGCGCACTCCCCTGCTCTATGGGGGTCATGCCCGAGACCAGGAAGACATCAAAGGCATAGCCCGGCAGCAGGGGGTTGAGTTGTTTCGGCTTCTCTTTTTGCATCGAGGACATGGCGGAAAACAGCGCTTGGGTAAAAAAATCGGCTTGGGCCATTGTAAAGACTCACCTTGGGAACGCGCTATCCGGCGCGTGGCGCCGTGTGAAATTGGTGAACTGGCTCACAACGGGATGTGTCGTGCGCCATGGGGTAACCCTCTGCAGGCCCGCAGCGCGCGGGCCTGCACCGGTCGGACAGGATCAGATGCGCGCCTTGCGTACCTGCTTGTAGCGGTCGAACAGCACGGCGGCGAGCAGGATGAGGCCACGCACCACATACTGGGCAAACGGGGAGATGTTGAGCAGGTTCATGGCGTTCTCCATCAGCCCCAGGATCAGCACACCGGCGATGATGTAGGAGATCTTGCCGATCCCCCCTTTCATGGAGACCCCTCCCAGCACGCAGGCGGAGATCACCACCAGCTCGAAGCCGATGGAGGTCATGGGCTGACCCGAGGTCATGCGCGAGGCGAGTATGATGCCGGCGATGGAGGCAATCAGCCCGGTCATGGTGAAGATGATGATCTTGGTACGCACCACGTTGACCCCGGCCAGGCGCGCCGCCTCCTCATTGCCCCCCATGGCCAGGGTGTTGCGGCCGAAGGTGGTCTTGTTGAGCAGCAGCCCGAACAGCACGAAGCAGACGGCGGTCAGCCAGACCGGGGTCGGGATGCCGAGCAGGGCGGAGTTGCCGAGCTCGAAGAAACGCTCCTCGACGATGCCCACCGCCTTGCCGTCGGAGATGATGTAACCCACCCCGCGCGCCATCTGCATGGTGGCCAGGGTGGTGATGAGGGCGTTGATCTTGAATTTGGCCACGACTATGCCGTTGATGAGGCCGAACAGCACCCCCACCGACATGCCGGCCAGGATGCCCACCGTGATGCTCTCGGTGGCGTTGATGCCGACCGCACAGGCGACGCCGGAGCAGGCCACCACTGAGCCCACCGACATGTCAAACTCGCCGGAGGCGAGGCAGAACAACATGCCGCAGGCCACCATGCCCGACATGGAGACGGCGAGCCCGAGCCCGCGCATGTTGATCAGGCTGGCGAAGTTGGGCACCAGCACGCAGGCCAGCAGGAACAGGATGGCGAAGATCACCAGCATGCCGTATTGATCCCAGACGCGGGCCAGTTGCAGGCGGGAGCCGCTGGCCGTCGCGGCGCTGGCGGCCTGGCCGACTGAGGTAGTAGTTGTCATGGTATTTCTCCTGAAAATTCCGGGTGCTATCTCGTTGCGGTCAGCGAGTCAACGGGCCGGCATGGCCAGATTGAGCGCCTTGACCTCGTTGGCCTCGTCGTGGGAAAGCTCGCCGGCGATCTCCCCCTCCCGCATGACCATGATCCGATCTGCGATGCCCAGCACTTCCGGCAGCTCGCTGGATACCACCACCACGGCGATGCCCACCTTGGCCAGATCGTAAATCACGTTGTAAATCTCGTTCTTTGCCCCGACGTCGATGCCGCGGGTCGGCTCGTCGAGCAAGATGACCTTCATGTCCTCGGAGAGCCAGCGCCCCAGAATGGCCTTCTGCTGGTTGCCACCGGAGAGGTTCATGATGGCCTGCTGGGGAGACGGGGTCTTGACCCGCATGTCGCGGATCCGCAGCCTCGCGTTCTCGTCCTCCCACTGCTGGTTGATCCAGAAGCCCCCCCACGCGTGGTGACGGCGGGCACTGATGTTGATGTTCTCCTGCACCGAATGGATGGGGATGATGCCGAGCGCCTTCCTGTCTTCGGTGCAGAGCATGATGCCGCTGCGAATGGCGTCGATGGGGCTGCCGATGACCACCGGCTTGCCGAACACCGCTATCTCGCCGCTGTGCATCTTGTCGGCGCCGAAGATGAGCTTCATCAGCTCGCTGCGCCCGGCCCCCACCAGCCCGAAGATACCGAGGATCTCCCCGCGTTTGACCTCGAACGATAACGGCGCCTTGAGCCCAGGCCCCATCAGGTTATCTACCTTGAGGCCAGCCTCGCCAAGCGGTCTTGGGCTGTAGCCATAGATGTCGGTCAGCTCGCGTCCCACCATGGTCTTGACCAGCAGATCCCGGTCCACCTCGGCCATGGAGGCGAAGGTGCGCACGAACTGGCCGTCCTTGAATACCGTGATGGCGTCGCACAGGGCGAAGATCTCGTCCATCCGATGGGAGACGTAGAGAATGACCTTGCCCTCGTCACGCAGCTGGCGGATGACCCGAAACAGCTGCTCTATCTCGCGCGACGACAGGCTGCTGGTCGGCTCGTCGAAGGCGATGACGCTGGCATCCCGGGTCAGCGCCTTGGCGATCTCCACCATCTGCCACTGCCCGAGCGACAGGTACTTGAGCGGCGTCTCGGGGGAGACATCCATGCCGAGGCGCGCCAGCTGCCTGGCCGCATCCTGATAGAGCTGCTCCCGATCGATGACCCCGCGCCGGGTCGGCAGCTGGCCGAGGTAGATGTTCTCGGCCACCGTCATCTCGGGCACCAGGTGCAACTCCTGATAGATGATGGCGATCCCGCTCTCCAGCGCATCGACCGTGCTCTGAAAGACCCGCTCCTGACCGGCCAGCTTCACCACCCCGGTGGTGGGCGATTGAAAGCCGCTCAGGATCTTGAGCAGGGTGGACTTGCCCGCGCCGTTTTCCCCCATCAGCGCGTGCACCGTGCCCTGCTGGCAACAGAAGGAGACGTTCTTCAGCGCCTTGACGCCGGGAAACTCCTTGCTGATGCCGCAAAACTCCAGATAAGGAACTGACTGATTCATGTTTCACTCCAGCCGACCGGCATGGCGCACTGCGCCATGCCGGTCTCGGTATCAGGGTTTAGATGGCGTCAATCACAGGCCTTTCTTCTGCAGTTCGACCTTGAAGTTGTCGCGGGTGATGAGCACCACGTCGGTCACTTCGGTGAACTTGGCCGGTTCGGCGCCGTTGACCACCCAGTCATGGAGCATCTGGATACTCTTGTAACCGTGCACGTCCGGGCTTGGCAGCAGGGAGCCGAGGAAGCCGGTGGCGCTGGACTTGGAGAGCTCGTTCACCGCATCCACCCCGTTGATGCCGATGCCGATGACGTTCTCGGCCTTGAAGCCCTGCCCTTCGGTGGCGCGCACGCCGCCGAGCACAGTGTTGTCATTCATGCCGACGATGAGCCAGTTCTTCACCTCAGGGTGCTGCACCAGCATGGAGTTGGCGGCATCCAGCGCCCCCGGAATGTCGTTGGCCTTGGTGGGTGAGCGGTAGATCTGCGCTTCGGGGAAACCGGCGGCCTTGAGCGCACTCAAGGAGCCTTCGACCCGGCGGCGGGCGGTGTCGAGCTCGTCGGCGGTGATGGCGAGCACCCCGGTCGCCTTCACGTCCCACTGACGTTTTTGCATCTCCTTGTAGAGCTCCTGGCCCTGGCGTTCACCAATCTTGGTGGCGGCCATCATCACCAGCGGCACCTGCTCCATGGGCTGGCCCTTGGCGTTGACGAACTGGTCGTCCACCGTGATGACCTTCAGATCCATGCTGTTGGCCTTGGCCATGATGGCGGCCCCGAGCTTGGGGTCAGGGGTGCAGATGACGAAGCCCTTGGCGCCGTTGGCCGCCAGGCTGTCGATGGCATTGAGGGTCTTCTCGCCATCGGGGACGGCGATCTTGATCACCTCGAAACCGAGATCCTTGCCCGCCTTGTCGGCGAAGTTCCATTCGGTCTGGAACCAGGGCTCCTCCGGCTGCTTGACCAGATAGCCCAGCTTCAGCGCCTCGGCCGAGAAAGCAGAATTTGCCATACCAAGGGCAAACCCCATTGCGATCATGCTGTTAACGATTTTGTTCATGCGAGTGTCTCCAGGTGTTCTATCAATCCATGTATCCACGCAGTGCTGCTCGTTGAGTCAATCAAGTCGCAGCCATATAAAAACATGCTTAAACAGGACGTTATTGTTGTTGCTAGTTGAGCGAACCAAGTTGTAATCGTTTTCACATGGAAAAATGGAGAGCAGGATCACGCCATGAAATTGCAGCCGTTTTGTCTATGTTTTCAGCAAAATAATCACATAGCGGATCTTCGATGGCCGTCACCCTCTTGCCGGCATAGCGTTTAAATCCATATTTCCAGCAGCCAATGGCTAACCGCCCATCCGGTCCATCTCCTATGGTTCCTCCCCAGTCACCCCTCATTGATGGTCAGGAGCACTTATGTCTGAGCACCCCAGGTCCGAGCAGATCACCATCGGACTCGATTTCGGCAGCGATTCAGTCAGGGCACTCGCCGTGCGCTGCCACGACGGCGCCGAGCTGGCAACCCAGGTCGTCTATTACCCGCGCTGGCAGGCCGGTCGTTACTGTCAGCCGGTCACCAACCAGTTTCGCCACCACCCCCTCGACTATCTGGAATCCATGGAGCAGGCGGTGGTCGCGGTAGTGAGCCAGCTCACCCCGCGTCAGCGCGCCGCCGTGCGCGGCATCGGGGTGGACAGCACAGGCTCCACGCCAGCACCCATCGACGAGGAAGGCCGTGTACTGGCCCTGCGCCCGGAGTTTGCCGACAACCCCAACGCCATGTTCGTGCTGTGGAAGGATCACACCGCCATCGAGGAGGCCGAGGCCATCACGGCGCTGTGCCACGGCGGCCAGTTCCCCGACTACAGCCGCTACATCGGCGGGGTCTACTCCTCCGAGTGGTTCTGGGCCAAGATCCTGCACGTCTCCCGCAGTGACGCGGCGGTGCGCGCCACCGCCTGCAACTGGGTCGAGCTGTGCGACTGGGTCCCCGCCATCCTGAGCGGCACCCAGGCCCCGGCCGACATTCGGCGCGGGCGCTGCTCCGCTGGCCACAAGTCCCTCTGGCACCCGAGCTGGGGCGGCCTGCCCCCCGCCGAGTTTCTCAACGCGCTGGATCCGCTGTTGACCGAGGATCTCGACTACCCCCTCTTTACCGACAGCTGGACCGCCGATCTGCCGGTCGGCACCCTGACCCCGGAGTGGGCGGAGCGGCTGCACCTCTCCTGCGAGGTGGTGATCGCCGGCGGGGCCTTTGACTGCCACATGGGCGCGGTGGGAGCCGGGGCCGGCAACAATGCGCTGGTCAAGGTAATAGGCACCTCCACCTGCGACATCCTGATCGCCGACAAAGCCACCATAGGTGATCGGGCCATTGCCGGGATCTGCGGCCAGGTGGACGGCAGCGTGGTGCCGGGCATGGTGGGGCTGGAGGCGGGGCAATCGGCGTTTGGCGACATCTATGCCTGGTATCAGCGCCAGCTCGGCTGGCCGCTGGAGAGCCTAGCAGCCCAATATCCGGAGCTGCGCACCGCCATCGAGGCCCACAAGCGGGAGCTGCTGCCAAGCCTCGCCGCCGCCTGGGAGCAGCAGCGCGATCTGGCCCATCTGCCGGTGGTGCTCGACTGGTTCAACGGTCGCCGTACCCCTTATGCCAACCAGCGCCTGCAGGGCACCGTCACCGGGCTCAACCTCGGCACCGATGCACCCGACCTGTTCGGTGCCCTGGTGGCCTCCACCGCCTTCGGGGCTCGCAGCATCATGGAGTGCATGACCAGCCAGCAGGTGCCGGTGGAGCAGGTGATCGCCCTTGGCGGCATCGCCCGCAAATCGGCCACCGTGATGCAGACCTGCGCCGACGTGATGAACAGGCCCATCCAGGTAGTGGCCTCGGATCAGTGCTGCGCCCTGGGGGCGGCCATCTTTGCCGCCGTGGCGGCCGGGATCCACGCCGATGTGGCCAAGGCCCAGCACCACATGGCGAGCGCCGTGGAGCGCACCCACCAGCCTGACCCTGAGCGGGTCGCCGAATACGAGCGCCTCTACCAGCGCTACCTCGCCTGGGGCGCCGCCGCCGAGCCGCTCTACAACCGGGGGGGACCGGCATGAACCTCAAGATGCTCAAGGAACAGGTGCTCGTCGCCAACCTGGATCTGCCGCGCCACGAGCTGGTGACCTTCACCTGGGGCAACGTCAGCGGCATCGACCGAGAGCGCAATCTGGTGGTGATAAAGCCGAGCGGTGTCAGTTATGAGCGGATGCTGCTCGAAGACATGGTGGTGCTGGATCTGGCCGGCAAGCAGGTGGAAGGCGCCTTGCGCCCCTCCTCCGACACCGCCACCCACCTGGTGCTCTATCGCGCCTATCCGGAGCTTGGCGGCGTGGTGCACACCCACTCCACCCACGCCACCGCCTGGGCCCAGGCGGGGCGCCCCATCCCCATTTTCGGCACCACCCAGGCCGACTACTTTCATGGCGAGATCCCCTGCTCGCGCCTGCTCACCCCGGGTGAAGTGGAGGAGGATTACGAGGGGCTGACCGGTCATCTCATCGTCGAGACCCTCAAGCAGACCCCCATCCTCACCATGCCGGGGGTGCTGGTGGCCAACCACGGCCCCTTCAGCTGGGGCAAGAGCGCCGAGGACGCGGTACACAACGCCGTGGTGCTGGAGGAGGTGGCGCGCATGGCCTGGCTCACCGGCCAGATCAACCCCGCGGCCCGCCCCCTGCCCGATTACCTGCTGGAGAAGCATTACCAGCGCAAACATGGCAAACACGCCTATTACGGCCAGACAAAAGCATAAAGAGGACACCAAGATGGAATTGATGAAACAGCTGGAAGTGTGGTTCCTGGTCGGCAGCCAGCACCTGTATGGCGCCGCCACCCTGAAGCAGGTGGCCGATCACGCCCACACCATCACCAGCCAGCTCAACGAGCGCGCCGGCCTGCCGGTCAAGATCGTGCTCAAACCCACCGGCACCACCCTCGACGAGATAAGCGCGGTAGCCCGCGATGCCAACCACGATGAGCGCTGCATCGGGCTCATGGTGTGGATGCACACCTTCTCCCCCGCCAAGATGTGGATCCCGGCCCTCAGCCAGTTGCAAAAACCCCTGCTGCAATTTCACACCCAGTTCAACCGGGATCTGCCGTGGAGCGAGATCGACATGGACTTCATGAACCTGAACCAGACCGCCCACGGCGGCCGTGAGTTCGGTTTCATGGGGGCCCGGCTGCGCCTGCCGCGCACCGTGGTGGTCGGTCACTGGCAGGATGAAGAGGCCCACCGCAAGCTGGGTAACTGGATGCGGGTCGCCGCCGCCATTCACGACAGTCGCCACCTGAAGATCGCCCGCTTTGGCGACAACATGCGCAACGTGGCGGTCACCGAGGGCGACAAGATTGAGGCCCAGATCCAGTTTGGCTATCAGGTGAACTACCACCCGGTCGGCGATCTGGTGAAGGTGATCGACGCCGTGCCTGCAAGCGACATCGAGGTGCTGCTGGCCGAATACGAAGAAACCTACACCCTGACCGAGGCGGTGCAGGCAGGTGGGGAGCTTCGCGCTTCTCTCTATGAGGCGGCGCGCCAGGAGCTGGGGATGAAAAAGTTCCTCACCGACGGCGGCTTTGGCGCCTTCACCACCACCTTTGAAGACCTTCACGGCCTGCACCAGCTGCCGGGGCTGGCCTGTCAGCGCCTGATGCAGCAAGGCTTCGGCTTTGGGGCAGAAGGGGACTGGAAGACCGCGGCCCTGCTGCGCACCCTCAAGGTGATGGGGGCCGGTCTTGCGGGCGGCACCTCCTTCATGGAGGACTACACCTACCACCTGGAGGCGGGCAACAACCTGGTGCTGGGGGCCCACATGCTGGAGGTGTGCCCCTCCATCGCCGCCAATAAACCCGTGCTGGATGCCCAGCATCTGGGCATAGGCAAGAAGGCCGACCCGGCCCGCCTGCTGTTTGCGGCCCCCGCCGGCAAGGCGGTCAACGCCAGCCTGATCGATCTGGGCAACCGCTTCCGGCTGGTGGTCAATCAGCTGGAAGTGGTGGACTTGCCAGAGGCCATGCCGAAACTGCCGGTGGCCAGCGCCCTGTGGAACCCCATGCCGGACCTGCAGACCAGCGCCGAGGCCTGGATCCTGGCCGGAGCCGCCCACCACTCGGTGTTCACCCAGTCGGTGGATATCGAGCAGCTGCGTACCTTCGCCGACCTCATGGGCATAGAGTGCGTGGTCATCGACCAGCACACCCGCATCCCCGAACTCAAGCAGACCCTGCAGTGGAACGAGGTCTACTACAAGCTCTGTCACTGAGCCCGCCACCAGAAAACCTGGACAGCCCCGCCAGCGGGGCTGTCTCTTTTTACTCTGCTCCCCTCCTTTTCATCTTCCATTGATGCAGGCCTGCCCAATAAAGCGGCAGCCGACCGGTCTACCCTTCGTTCTGCCTGCGCTATGGTTTACCATGCAGGCAACCGAGGTGCATGGCACCCCCACCCTGGCGCCAGGCGCCACCGTCATCGGATATCCCTCTCGAGCAACATGAGCAAAACAGCACACGCCGGCAGCGAGCCCACATTTTTCTTTCACGACTACGAGACCTTCGGCATCAGCCCGGCCAAGGACAGACCGGCGCAGTTTGCCGGCATTCGTACCGACGGGGATTTCAACCTCATCGGCGAGCCGCTGGTGATTTACTGCAAGCCGCCCGCTGACTATCTGCCGGAGCCGGAGGCGTGCCTGATCACCGGCATCACGCCGCAAAAAGCGATGAAGGACGGGCTGTGCGAGGCGGATTTCATCCGTCAGATACACGAGCAGTTCGCCACCCCGGGCACCTGCGTGCTGGGCTACAACAGCATCCGTTTCGATGACGAGGTGACCCGTTACACCCTCTATCGCAACTTCTATGACCCCTATGCCTATGCCTGGCAGAACGGCAACTCCCGCTGGGATATCCTCGACATGCTGCGGGCCTGCTACGCCCTGCGCCCGGAGGGGATCGAATGGGCGTTTGACGAAGAGGGCAAGCCGAGCTTCAAGCTGGAGAAGCTCACCGTCGCCAATGGCGTGGCCCACGCCAATGCCCACGATGCGCTCTCGGACGTGCTGGCCACCATCGAGATGGCCAAGCTGGTGAAAAAGGCCCAGCCCAAGCTGTTCGGCTACCTGTTTGACCTTCGCAACAAGAACAAGGTGAAGGCCCTCATCGACGTGGTGACCATGAAGCCGCTGGTGCACGTCTCCGGCATGTTCTCCCCCTGGCTGGGGTGTGCAAGCTGGGTCTCGCCGCTCGCCTGGCACCCCACCAACCAGAACGCGGTGATCATGGTGGATCTGACCCGCGACCCCACCCCGCTCATCGAGCTCACCAGCGAGGAGATCCGCGAGCGCCTCTACACCAAGAAAGAGGAGCTGGGGGATCTGGCCGGTATTCCGGTGAAGCTGGTACACATCAACAAGTGCCCGGTGCTGGCGCCGGCCGCCACCCTGACGGCGGAGCGTGCCGACCAGCTTGGCATCGACCGGGAGCAGTGCCGCAAGAGCCTGGATCTGCTGCGCGCCCACCCCGAAGTGCGGGAAAAACTGGTGGAAGTGTTCAATCAGGAGTTTGCCGGCAACAATGACGGCGACCCGGATACCCAGCTCTACGCCGGCTTCTTCGGTCACGGCGACAAGTCCACCATGGATCTGGTGCGCGCCACCCCGGCGGATCTGCTGGGTGAGCGGGAGTTTGCCTTCACCGACTCACGGCTGCCGGAAATGCTGTTCCGCTACCGTGCCCGCAACTGGCCGCACACCTTGAGCGAAGCGGAGCAAAAGCGCTGGCGCCTGCACTGCAGCGACTACTTCAGCCGCCGTCTGCCCGACTATGTACCGCGCCTCGAGGCGCTGGCCGAGCAGAATCAGGGTAACGAACGGAACTTTGCCATCCTCAAGAGCCTCTATCACTACCTCGAAAATCTGTGAGATGTGACCCGCCTCACGGTTAAATGACTGTACGCTCCCCCGCCCCGCGACATAATGGGAAGGGGAGCAAAGACTCCTGATGTTTCAATTATTTGTGCGCTAACATTGCACTAACGGCCGGTTGGCCTATCGACCCTTGGGGATGCCGCATCCGATGCGTTCAGGATTATCCGGTTTTGGTTTGCTCATCTGCGCCCTGCTGCCATCGGCCAGCATGGCGGGTGTGCGTTTTGATGTCCCCGACTATCTGTTGCAGTTGCCGCAGCAGACTTACCAGCTGATTGAAAGCAACTTCAGCCGCCTCTATCAGCAGACCGACTTTACCCCCCAGATCACCAACAGCTATTTCAACCGCTCCGATCTCTACAACTTCGTCGGCGTGCCGCTGGCCATCACCCCCCAGGCCGGTTTCCAGCTGGAAGTGTTCGGCCAGCTCTACAACCGCGCCTCCCAAAGCTATGTGCACATGAGCCAGGACATGTCGCTCTATCGGATGATCCGGGCCGACATGATGGGCAACACCAACGACGAGGTCGCCCTCGGCATGGGGCTCGGCATTCCGCTCACTGCGCAGCTCACCTTCAAGGCCCTGCTCTCCAGCAACGAGATCCCGGGCTATGGCGCCGCCAATTACGCCATCGGCTTCGAGTGGCGTTACTGACTCCGGTATAGCTGCGCCTTTCACAATACATTCAGGCTCCCGTGGGAGCCTGAATCATGATTGCCAGCCTGCTCAGCGGTAACGGATCACCCGCCCCTCGCCCCCCTGTAGGGTGAGCGCGGTACCGACTGCCCCCTCATCCCAGAAATCTTCGCCCCCTGCCGGCAACAGGAACTCCTGAGGCTGTGCCTCCCAGTTGAAGAGGCAGAGCAGGGTGCCGCCCTCGGGCAGGCTCACCTCGCCACAGGCAAAGTCCATCGACTCGAAACGGGCGCCAGGGGCGCGCGCCGCACAGAGCTCGAGCAGCCTGCGCAGTTGCGCCGCCTGCACCTCGTCGAGATCCTGCAGCCTGTCCCCGGCCAGCATCATGCCGCCGCTTGCCACCAGCGCCGCCAGATGGAAATGGTATTCGGCAGGGCTCGCCTGCTGGCTTGGCAGATCCCGCAAACAGATGCAGTCAGGGTCGAGGGCCCACAGCCGGTCGTTCTGCCAGGCGCGGCAGAACGCCTCGCGAGCGATCTGGCGATAGCGATGGCCACTGCGCTCCACGTCATCGCTCACCCGCATGCCGTGCACCAGCCCAAGGCTTGGCCAAATGGGGGCGTTGCAGCCGAGCAGGAAGGCCCCCTCGCCCGCTCCGCGCAGGATGGCGGCCATGCCGCGTCGGTAGGCCTCCACCCGGGTGGCGGCCGGGTCGTGGAAGCGGCCGCCGTGGATGGCCCCCCAGAAGTTGGCGTCGAGCTTGAAGTAGTGGATGCCCCACTGTTCGCGCAGGGTACGGAACACCCGTTCGAGGTGAGCCTGCACCTCGGGGTGGGTGCCATCCAGCACATACCAGGGGGTGCAGCGCCAGCCGCCGTAGGTAACCCGCTCGGAGGGCAGCGGCAGCCCGTCATCCCCCTTCACAAACCAGTGGGGGTGATCCTGAAACACCTGCGAACCGGGTTCGGCGATAAAGGGAGCCACCCAGAGTGCGGGCTCGCAGCCGGCGCCTTTGATCTCGGCGGCCAGGGAGGCCACCCCCTGCTCGAACTTGGCCGACGGGGTGAGCCAGTCACCCATCTTGGCCTGATAGCCGTCGTCGATCTGCACGTAGCGCAGCGCCGGGAAACGCGCGGCACGCACCTGCAGGTTCTCGCGAATGTCGGCGGCGCTCACGTCCGCGTAGTAGTGATACCAGGAGCACCAGCCGCTGGGGCGTTCGCCAACCTGGCCGATCAGCGAGCCATGCTCGGCCTCGATCCGCTGCGCCAGTTCAGCCAGCAGCGCCTCCCGATCTTTCCCCTCGAGGCAGAGCAGCGCCTCGCTCTGCCAGAACTGGCCGGCCGGGAGTACACGCCCCTCACCGTTCATCAGGATCTGCAGCCGGCCATCGGGGTAGAGCCGAAACTCCCCGCCAAAGCGCTGACAACTGGCAAAGGCGAGCAGCAACCAGCCCTTGTCATGCTCCACCAGCAGCAGGTTGTGCACCGTGTGATAACCCTGATCATCGGTGATCCGATAGACACCGGCATCGGGACAGCGACCGACCGGCTGCGGCGCTTGCCAGCTACCCATGGTCTGGGCCAGCATCTGGAAGCCTTCGCCGTAGATGGAGCACGCAGGCGAGAGGCCGAGCTTGCCGTCAAACAGCGTCCAGTGCCCGACCCGGGCCTCGCTGCGGCCGGTGTTGTCGAGCCGCACCCGGCACAGGGGCCCCTCCCACTGGCGGGTTTGCAGCAACGAAGGGGGCAGATGGTGGTCGTCCGCCAGCTGGCGCAGGCGGGACAAGAGAGATGTCATGGCGACTCCTTGTGGTTCGAAAAGGGTTCTATCTGAAAATATTCAATTAAATCAGCCTCAAACGAACTGATTTCAGCTGTTATTGTTTTAATGCCGCGACCCGGCCTCTCTGGTAGACTGGCGTATTCCTTAGTTCACCGTTACCAAGATGGGGCTCCTGTGATCGCGCAACGTGCCTTGCTGTACCTTCGTGACTTTCTGGTCATCGTCGCCTGCCTGCTGGCGGGCAAAACCCTGGCAGCCATCCTGCCGTTTGCCTTCCCCGGCAGCATCATAGGCATGCTGCTGCTGTTCGTGCTGCTCTCCCTGCAGCTGGTGAAACTGCACTGGGTAGAACTCGGCGCCAGCCTGCTGCTGCGCCACATGGGGGTCCTGTTCGTGCCGGTGGCAGTCGGACTGGTGGCCTGGCTGGAGCCGCTGCGTCAATCCTTCGGCCTCATCATGCTCTGCATCGTGCTCGGGATCGTGCTGATCCTCGGCACCGTCGGCCGCCTCTACCAGAGGATGAACAAATGATCTTCTGGCTGGCCATTCCCTTGACCCTGGTGCTCTACTTCGCCACCCGGGCCCTCTATCGCAAGCTGCCCTGGCCCATCATCAACCCGGTGCTGGTGCCCACCGCCGTCATCATCGGCCTGCTGCTCTGGTTCGATCTGCCGCTGGAGCAGTACGAGAGCGGCACCCGCCCCATCACGGCGCTGCTGGAGCCGGCGGTGGTGGCGCTGGCACTGCCCCTTTATCAGCAGGCCCGCCAGATCCAGGCCAGGCTCAAGCCCATCCTAATCTGTACCCTGAGCTCGGTCTTGATCTCGGTCTGCACTACCTTGCTGATCGGTCATTTTATGGGCGCCGATCCGGCATTGCTGGCCTCGCTCACCACCAAATCCATCACCACGCCGCTCGCCATGAGCGTCAGCCAGTCCCTGGGCGGCATTCCCGCCATCGCCGCCGCCGTGGTGGTGGTGGTGGGGATCGTCGGCGCCCTGATCGGCTTCCCCCTGCTCAAACTGATGCGGGTCACCGACCCCGAAGCCCAGGGGCTGGCCATGGGGGCCTGCGCCCACGCCATCGGCACCGCCACCTCCGCCGAGCAGGGCATCACCCAGGGGGCCTTTGCCTCGCTGGCCATGGTGGTGTGCGGCATCCTCACCGCCGCCGTGGCCCCCCTGCTGTTTGCCATTTACCACTGGTTGAGCTGAAGAGCACCCTTTTCCGCGATGGCGGGCCTGCGGGCCCGCCGATGTGCGACCTGCCGCACAATTTGCACAAGACAAACGTTTCCATTACCATCCCCCTCCGTTTGCCCGTCAGGGCGTGAGCACGCTCACACATTTAGCCGAGCTTGCTCCCTACAATGGCCCCCCAATTGGCCTTTGAGGACACACTATGCATCCCCGTTTTGCCAAGCCACTCGATACCCTGTCCGCCCCGCTCAAGGCGGCGCTGCTGCCCATGCTGGGTGATGATTTCCAGGCTCGCTTCACCCCGGATCAGATCGCCACGCTGAAGGCCGCCACCGGTCTTGACGATCGCGCCCTGCGCCTGGCCCTGCTGCCGCTGGCCGCCGCCTGCTCGGTGGCCCCCATCTCCAAGTTCTTCGTCGGTGCCATCGCCTGCGGCCTGAGCGGCAACTGGTATTTCGGCGCCAACATGGAGTTTGCCGGTCAGGGGCTGTTCCACTCGGTCCATGCCGAGCAGTCTGCCATCTCCAACGCCTGGCTGGGCGGCGAGACCGGCATCTCTGAAATCACCGTCAACTACACCCCTTGCGGTCACTGCCGCCAGTTCATGAACGAGCTGAGCACCGCCAAGATCCTCAAGGTCTCCCTGCCGGATGACTTGAGCGCGCTGCAATCCTTCCTGCCCCACTCGTTCGGCCCGGCGGATCTGGACATCACGGACGCGCTGATGAGCCCGCAGGCCCACGACGAGCTCACGCTTGAGAGCGACGATCCGCTGTGGCAGGCCGCGCTGGCCGCCGCCCGCCAGAGCTACGCCCCCTACAGCCAGGGCTATGCCGCGGTGGCGCTGCAGTTCGCCGACGGTCGCATCTTCTGCGGTCGCTACGCCGAAAACGCCGCCTTCAACCCCAGCCTGCCGCCAATGCAGATGGCCTGCGCCCACGCGGTACTGGGTGGCGAAGATCTCGCTACCATCCGCCGCGCCGTGCTGCTGGAGAGCAAGGATGGCCAGATCAGCCAGCAGGACTCCGCCCGCGCCACCCTCAAGGCGCTCGGTTCGGTCGAGCTGGAGTATCAGGCGGTCTGACCTGCCGTTGCCTGAAACAACAAGGGGAGCCAGTGGCTCCCCTTGTTGTTTTATGGTGTTCAGCAGCAAGCCTGCCGGGCCCCGTCAGGACTCCCAGATGATGCTCTGGGAAGAGGACCAGGCGTCGCCGAGATCGGCATACTTCTGCTCCAGCAGGTGGCGGCGGATCTTCATGGTCGGGGTGAGCACCCCGTTCTCGATGTTCCAGGGGCTCTTCACCACCAGGATGCCGCGGATTTTGGCGTGGGACTCCAGCTGCTCGTTGACCCGATTGCGGGCCGCCTCCAGCTGGGCATTGATCTTGGAGCGATCCCCCTTCATGGCGCTCTCCGCCAGCTGCACCAGCGCCACCGGCTGCGGCATGCCGTAGCCAATCACGCACAGTTGCTCGATGATGGGCTCCTGGCCGAGCAGCCCCTCAATGGGCACCGGCGCCACATACTTGCCCTTGGCAGTCTTGAACACGTCCTTCATGCGGCCGGTGATGGTGAGATAACCCTCCCGATCCAGCTTGCCCATGTCGCCGGTGTGCAGCCAGCCCTCTTCGTCGATGGCTTCACGGCTGTGCTCGGGATCCTTGTAATAACCCAGCATCATCCCCTCGCAGCGACAGAGGATCTCCCCTTCGTCGGAGATCTTGATGGTGACCCCCGGCCCCGCCTTGCCGACCGTGCCTATCTTGTCGGCCCTAAACGGGTAGTTGAGGGTGGAGAAGGCGTGGTTCTCGGTCATGCCCCAGGCCTCGGTGATCTCGATACCGATACTGTGGTACCACTCGAGCAGGGCCGGTGCCACCGGCGCCGAGCCACAGCCCAGCACCCGCGCCTGATCCAGCCCCAGCCCCTTTTGCAGCTTGCGCTTGATGAGGCCCGACACGAACGGGATCTTGAGCAGCAGCTCGAGTTTCTTCTGGGGCAGTTTTTCGTGGATCTTGATGCGGAACATGGCCCACAGCCGTGGCACCGAGATGAACACGGTGGGACGGCAGCGCTTGACGTCCTCGATGAAGGTATCGAGGGACTCGGGGAAGGCGATCTCGGCGCGGCCATAGAGGCTGCCGCCATAGACATAGACCCGCTCGGTGATGTGGGCCAGCGGCAGGTAGGAGAAGCCGCGATCCTGCTCGCACAGCCCGACCGCCTCCACCAGCTTCTCGCACGACCAGGCGTAGCGCTCGACGCTCAGCATGGCCCCTTTCGGCTTACCGGTACTGCCGGAGGTGTAGACCAGGCTCAGCAGGGAGTCCGGAGCCTGCCCCGGGCTGTCCGGGATGGGTTCGTGTTGCTCCAGCAGATCGTCCCACTGGTGGGCCGCCGGCATGGTGTCATAGGGAAAGGCGATGCGCAGCAATTCGGCGGGTACCCCCGCCTCCTGGCTCTTCCAGTCATCTAGCTTGCCGACGAAAATCGCCTTGGCCTCGCTGTGACGCAGCACGTATTCGATGGTGTCGACGTTGGCGGTGGGGTAGATGGGCACGCTCACGTACTGCCCCATCTGCATGGCGAGATCGGCGATGAACCACTGGGCGCAGTTCTTGGAGAGCAGCGCCACCTTGTCGCCGGCCACCAGCCCCAGCTGACGCAACGCAGTCACCATGCGGCGGGCCTCGTCAGCGACCTCACCCCAGGTGAAGTCCAGGTATTCGCGGTTGATGGTTTGACGCAGATAGACTCGGTCAGGACACTGCCGCTCCCATTGGTAGAGCATTTCGAGCGGCAGTTTATTGGCAATACGCGAGGAGGAAGCCATAGTTTAATCCCTGAAACAAAAGGCGAAACTTATTATTAACCTTTCACTAACTTCAGGGAAGAATAAACTCAAACTTCTGTTTGAACTGTGTAACCGATCAA
Source organism: Aeromonas sp. QDB03 (assembly GCF_027707985.1). NCBI lineage: Bacteria > Pseudomonadati > Pseudomonadota > Gammaproteobacteria > Aeromonadales > Aeromonadaceae > Aeromonas > Aeromonas sp. QDB03. The sequence goes on from NZ_JAPCJG010000001.1 coordinate 1,016,723, forward strand.
GCTTCTGCTTGTTGTTGCAAACGAATCCACATTGCCTGCACCAGCTTCTCGTCCTGCTCGGAGAGTTCCCCCTGCAGGATGGCCTCGTTCAGGCTGCGCAGCACATAACTCTTTACATCCCGTACCAGGGTCTTGCCTTCCAGCTCGGCCCGCGCCACCGCCAGCGAGATGTGGCCGCGCAGATAACCCCCGGCAAACAGCTCATCCTCGGTCGCCGTGGCCACCATGCTGTCTATCAGTCCCAACAACTTGTGCTCAAATTCATGAATCGTCATTTAACGCAGCCTCATTTTCCGGGGTTGCCGGCAAAATAATTCGGGGGAGTGGAACCGCGATCCGGTTGATCACGGCTCTCTGGCGCCAGGCCAGCCGCATCCTTGATGTCCTATTCCGGGTTGGCCACCGGGTAGATGACCTGATCCTTGTATCCCGTGGTGATCCGCAGATAACCACTTAACGACCGGTTCAGCGCCGGGTCATCGGTATCCACCAGCAAGGGCCTGCCCGCAAGGGCCGCCAGCTTGGCTTTGGTGGCCAGGACCTGGATCTGGTCCCGCCCGACGGCCCGCAACACCTCTGGACTCAGTTGCTGATTTCCGCGCCCGAACAGATGTCCCTGACCGCCGATCAGGGTAATGATCAGCCGGCAGCGACGGCCACGGATCCGGGTCAGGATCTCGGCGGCGGACAGATCCTGCCCGATAAGCCGGCCATTTTCCACCAGATCCACACCGAGCAGGGTATTTTCGAGGCCGAGCTCCGTCATGCAGGCCGCCACCGTGCTGCCGGAGCCCATCAGATAGAGGGTATCGGGCTCCATCTGCTCGACCACACCGGCGGCGATGTCCGCCAGCACCAGCTCTTCAGACTCGCGCCCCCCCTGCTTGACCGCCTGCACATAGCGCAGATCGCCGGGCACCTGCAGCTGGCCGTAATGGCGGGCGCGCACCTTGCCGGCGCGAAACGCCTCCTCGTCGATGTCCATCACCTCGGCATCCACCAGACTCAGCAGCTCGCCGGCGATCATCCGGGCCGCCACTCGGCCGCTGGCAGCGGGCGTCACCCCATAGACCCCGGAGTGGATCTTGCAGCCGGCCGGAATGCCGAGCACGTGGCACGCCTCCCCCACCGCCGCACAGATGTCCCGCGCGGTGCCGTCACCGCCAGCAAACAGCAGCAGATCGACGCCCGCCTCGCGCATCCGTTCGGCGGCGATGCGGGTATCGGCCGCCGTGGTGGCTGCTGCCGCGGGCTGATAGACGATGCGGCAAGGCAGACCGAGCTCGCCGGCAAGCTCGGCCCCCATCTCGCCCGCCACCGTCAACAGCTCGAAGCGGTCCGCCAGTTCACACAGTGGCAGCAGCGCCTGACGGGTCCGCTCGCGGGCCTTGGGGACGGCGCCACGGGCCAGCGCCTCGGCCACCATGCCGTCACTGCCCTTGAGTCCGACCGCGCCGCCGATGCCGGCGACCGGATTGATGATGAGTCCTAAACGAAACATATGTCCCTCCCGTTGGATGGCCGCCATTTTTATCTTTTCCTGCCACTGGGACAAGCCATAACCCCCTGTTAGAATGCGCGGCTTCAACCCTCAATCAAAGTTCAACCAAGGTTCAATCATGCTGGAATGGATTGCAGACCCCTCCGCCTGGGTCGCGCTCGCCACCCTGACCCTGCTCGAGATCGTACTGGGCATCGACAACATCATCTTTATCTCCATCTTGGTCGGCCGCCTGCCGGAGGCGCAGCGCCAGAAGGCGCGGATCCTGGGACTGGGTCTCGCCATGGGTACTCGCATCCTGTTGCTGCTCTCCCTGGCCTGGGTGATGCGTCTCACCGAGCCGTTGTTCACCGTGCTGGGCGAGGCCATCTCGGGCCGCGATCTCATCCTGCTGCTGGGGGGTCTGTTCCTCATCGGCAAGAGTGCCCACGAAATCCACGCCACCCTGGAGGGCGCCGCCGAGCCTGAGAGCGTGAGCGCCGCCGCGTCCGGCTTCATCAGCACCCTGATCCAGATCGCCATTCTCGACATCGTCTTCAGCCTGGATTCGGTCATCACCGCCGTGGGCATGGCGGATCACGTGCCGGTCATGGTGCTGGCCATCATGATCGCCGTCTTCATCATGATGTTCGCCGCCAAGGCCATCGGCGATTTCGTCGACAACCACCCCACCATCAAGATGCTGGCCCTTTCCTTCCTCACTCTGGTCGGTTTCGCGCTGATGGCCGAGGGGATGGATCTGCACATTCCGAAGGGCTACATCTACTTCGCCATGGCCTTCTCGCTGACGGTGGAGATGATCAACATCCGCCTGCGCAGTCACCACGACCGCGAAAAGCTCAAGCAGGAATAACTGTGAGCCACAAAAAAGAGCGCCATCAGGCGCTCTTTTTTTATCTACACAACCATGTCATTCATTGCTGATGACAATCGCCACGCGGCGGTTCTCGGCCCGACCGGCAGCCGTCTTGTTGTCGGCGATCGGATCGCGTTCACCACGGCCCCGGATGTCCAGGTTGGCCTGCGGCATACCCACCGAGACCAGCACGTCGGCCACCGACTGCGCCCGCTTGTACGAGAGCTGATCGTTATAGTCCGCCGCCCCGTTGGAGTCGGTATGACCATCGATCCGCGCCCGGTTCAAGCCTACCTCCTGCAGGGTCTTGCCCAGTTTTTCCACCACCACACGGGTCTTGGGGGTCAGGGCACCAGCGTTGTTGGCAAACAGCACACGGTTGGAGAAGTCCAGAGTCCAACCCTCGTCGGTCAGGCGAAAGCCTTGCTCCTTGAGTACGGCGATCTGCTCTGCGGTCAGGCCGTGGGGGGCGCTTTGGCACCCCGCCAGCACGCTCAACAGCAGACCGATCAAGCCGGTTTTCATCAGGACATGGATCTTCATTGTTATTTTTCCTCAGCAGAGACATCGAATTCCAGCTGGTCATGGAGCGCAAGCTCCCGACGCAGCCGTTTGGCTTGGTACATGGCATGGTCCGCCTGCTGCAGCAGATCGGCGGCGGTCAGCCCCTGATCCGGATACAGCGCGATCCCGATGCTGACGGCAGCCAGCAGCTGGCTGCCATCCCCCAGTACCACGGGGTCTGCCATGGCCTGCTGGATGCGGGTTACCACATCTTCCGCCTCGCCCACCTGGGACAAGGGGGTCAGCAGGATGGCAAACTCGTCGCCCCCCAGACGGCATACCAGATCCATCGGCCGCAGCTGATGTTGTATCCGTCTGGCCAGGGCGATCAGCACGTCATCCCCGGCGGCATGGCCCAGGGTGTCGTTAATCTGCTTGAAGCGATCACAATCGAGGTAGAGCAGTGCAAAGCGCTCATCATGCAGCCGGCCGGTGGTCACTGCCTGATCCAGACGAGCCTCAAACAGAGCACGATTGGGCAAGCCGGTCAAGGCGTCATGGGTGGCCTGGTGCAGCAGGCTGGCATTCTCCCGCCGCTGGTGAGCCTGCCAGGCTTCCAGTTCGTCGAGCAGGGAGTTGAAATCCTGGCCGAGCGCGTGCAGCTCGGCGATGTTGGCCTCGGGCACCCGCATGGCGAGGATCCGCTGGCGGCTGACGCTGTGGGCTACCTGGGCCAGATCCTTGAGGGGCGCCGTGAGGGAGTTTTGCATCCGGCGCGCCACGTAGAGCGCCCCCAGGGTGCTGAGCACCAGGCAGAGCAGCATCGCCAGCAGGGTCTGCAACAGGAACAGCAGCAGGTATTGGCCGTGCCCCACCAGATGAATGCGGGCGATCTCCACCCCGCCCCGCAGCATGGGCTGATCCACCGGCCCCGGCAGAATGAGCCGCGCCAGATACTGTTCAAGACCGGACCAGGGGGTGCTCATGGCCCGGCTCCAGCTGGCCAGCAACTGGCCGCTCGGCAGATAGATGCTGGCCCGCGCCACATCTTCGTGGGTGGTGATGGCCTGCAGCGCCTCGCGGGCCGCCTCTTCGTCGTGGAACACCACGGCCGCTTCGCTGGTGTAACTGATGGCCCGCGCCACCAGTTCCAGGTTGTGATCCGCATAGAGCCGCAGCGCCAGCAGGGCGATGCCGGTCAGCAGTACACCGGCCATGCAGACCGCCGTCAGGGACGTCACCAGGTGGGTGCGTCCCAGACTCTGTCGCAAGGTGAGGCGCTGGTTGGGGGGGCGGAACAAGCCGATCATGAACCCCCCTCATCGGCCTTGGCCAGCTTGAGCACGGCGGGATGTACCCGCACCCCGCTCCTGGCCAGGGCATCCAGATTGACCCGAAAACGGATCCGCTCCTTGCCGATCTGCAGGCAGAAGACGGAGTCGGCCACGCACTCGGTGCTGTGCTCGCTGATGCTGAGAATGGGGTAGCCGCGCAGCCGCTCGAACAGCGGCAGCCGTCGCTCGGGGGACAATACCCCCAGATAGAGCACGTCACACTGGGGGCCGATCGCCTTGTCATCGACGTCGTAGCGATGGACTGTGACCGGCCGGCCGTTGGCCTGCTGCTTGATGGAGAAGAGCGCAGTGGCGTACTCCGTCGGCGCCGCCACGCACAGGCGCAGCTCGCTCGGCTCGGTCGGCCAGCGGGTGTAGCTGAGAATGTCGAGCACGGTCTGGCGCACCTGCTCGGCTCGCAGCTCGGCCGAGGTCAGGGGGGGCGGCTCGGTGGAGAGGGCCAGCGTGCAAACCAGCGGCGCCAACCACGCCAGGATCCGGATCAGTGAAAAAGAGTGCATCGTGCCTGCGCTTAAGCCCACATCAGCACCCATGAAGGGCGGTTGCCCGCGAGGGGTGAGCCGGATGGAAATAGTATTGAACTTGTCAGCAGCATGACAAGGCGCAGCCGACAGAGCAAGGGGCTGACCGGGCCGGCATCACAATAATGACGAGGGCCCACCCGTGCGTGAGCCCTGCAATAAAGTGCATTCATGGGGTTACTTCTTGTTGATCCCGTATTCCCGCAACTTGTTGGCGATGGCGGTGTGCGACACGCCAAGCCGTTTGGCCAGCTGGCGGGTGGAGGGGAATGCCGGGTAGAGCCGCTCCAGCAGCCGGCTCTCGAAGCGCTTCACCGCCTCGTCCAGTCCCCCTTCGAACCACTCGTCGATGAGCGGCATGGCGTCGGCCGCCACCGGCAGATCCACGTGCTCAGGGCCGATCTCGTCCCCTTCCAGCAAGGTCATGGCGCGGTAGAGGCAGTTGCGCAGCTGGCGCACGTTGCCCGGCCAGCGGTAGGCGGTCAGGTATTCGGCCATGTTGCGGGTAAAGCGCGGGCGCGGGCGCTGCAGTTCGCTGGCAAAGCGCGAGACGAATTGCTGGGCCAGCGCCATGATGTCAGCCTTGCGCTCGCGCAGCGGCGGCAGCGCCAGACTCAGCACGTTGAGGCGATAGTAGAGGTCTTCCCGGAACTTGCCCTCGTGCACCAGATCCAGCAGCTGCTTCTGGGTGGTGCAGATGAAGCGCACGTTGACCTTCACCTCCTGCTCGTCACCAACCCGGCGGAACACGCCATCTTGCAGCACCCGCAGGAACTTGGTCTGCAGATGGGGGGACATGTCGCCGATCTCGTCCAGCATCAGGGTGCCGCCGCTCGCCAGCTCCAGCACCCCGCGCTTGCCCTCGGTGTTGTTGCCAAAGGCGCCGGGGGCGTAACCGAACAGCTCGCTCTCGGCCACGTTGTCCGGCATGGCCGCGCAGTTCAGCGCCATGAAGGGGTGGCTGGAGCGCAGGCTGGCACCGTGACAGGCGCGGGCCAGCAGCTCCTTGCCGGTACCGGTCTCGCCGACGATGAGCAGCGGCGCATCCTGCATCGCCAGCTTGCTCGCCTGGGCCAGCACCTGTTTCATCTTCTGGCTCTCGGCCTGCAGGTGCTCAAAGCCCCCCACTTCCACCGCGTGCAGCGCGCTGAAGTGCATGCCGACCCGGCGAGCGGATTTGAGCACCACCACGGCGCCGGCCAGGGCCTGTCTGCCCTTCTCTTCGGCCACGAACAGCGGCATCAGATCCGCCAGATACTCTTCGCCATTGATGCTGAGCTTGCAGGTCTGCGGCCGGATCTCGCTCGCTTCCAGCCAGCGGCTGAAGGAGAAGCCCTTGACCAGGGAGCCGAGCGCCGCGCCACGCACCTCCTCCACCGGCAGGGCCAGGGTGGTGAGGGCGGATTGGTTGGCCTGGGTCACCTTGCCCTTGGCATCGAGGGAGAAGACCAGATCCGGCAGCGCCTTGAGCAGCGCCTCAATCTCGTGGTGCTCGCGCTCGGAGGGCATGTAGGGGATGGTCTTGACGTCATAGACCCCGGGAATGCGGCGGATCTCCGGCATCAGGTGCTGGAAATCACGAAACTCCAGCTCGGGAAAGTTGAGATAGATGATGCCTGAGGTATCGATTTCGATGCCGCGCAGATCGATGTTGTGCTCCACCAGACGGTCGAGCAGTTCCCGGGTCAGGCCCAGGCGGTCTTCACAGCTGACTTCAAGACGCATTCGGGACACACTTCCTAGCTAACTCTATGAATGACCGGATAATACAGACTCGATCCCGCCAGTGCGAGCGCCAGCCCATAAAAATGCGGGCCCGCCCCGTTTTCACCGGGCAGGCCCGCGCCATCTACAGACGTTTATTTGAGCAGCTGGTCGGTGCGCGCCGCCATGATGAAGTCGTTGCGGTGTAATCCACCTATCTTGTGGGTCCACCAGCTGACGGTCACCTTCCCCCATTCGGTCAGGATTGCCGGATGATGAAACTCCGCCTCTGCCAGTTCACCCAGCCGATTGGTGAAGGCGAGCGCCTCCTTGAAGTTGCGAAAGGTGAATTCGCGCCGCAGTTGCAGCTCACCTTTTACCACCAGCGGCTGCCAGTCGGGGATGAGGCGCATCAGTTCGCTCAGCTCCTGCTCGCTCACCTTGGGGGCATCGGCGCGGCACGCTTCACACTGCTGGCTGGCCAGTTCGGACATGGGACTCTCCTTGTGTATCGATGAAAAGGGGGTAATCAAACACCGGCGGGCGGCTCAGCTCGCCTGCTTGCCGCCGGCCGGTGCAAAACGGGGAGGACGCAGCCCCAGACGGCGCGCCTCGGCCACCATGGCCATGATGTCCTGCTCCGCCAGACGATAGAGCTCGCCAAGCTCGGGCAGCACGAAATAGGTGGGCTGCATGATGTCGATGCGATACGGGGTGCGCAGCACTTCAATGGGATCAAAGGGTTGCAGCACGGGTTGGCCGCCGAGAGCATAGGCGGTTTCGCCGATGGAGGAGAGAATGCCGCCGCCATAGATGCGCAGCCCGTCTGCCGTGGCCAGCAGGCCAAACTCCACCGTGAACCAGTAGAGCCGCGCCAGAAAGACCCGCTCCTCCTTGCCGGCCCGCAGGCCAAGCTGGCCGTAGACATGGGTGAAATGGGCGAAGGCGGGGTTGGTCAGCATGGCGCAGTGGCCGAAGATCTCGTGGAAGATGTCGGGCTCCTGCAGATAATCGAGCTCGTCCCGGCGGCGAATAAAGGTGGCCACCGGAAACTGGCGGTTGGCCAGCAGGGCAAAGAAGCGGTCAAAGGAAATGAGCGCCGGTACCGCCGCTACCGACCAGCCGGTGGCCGGTTGCAGCACGGCGTTGATCTGGGCCAGCTGGGGGATCCGATCCCGGGGCAGGTCGAGCCGCGCCAGCCCGGCCTGGTACTCGTCACAGGCCTTGCCCTCGAGCGCCGCCAGCTGGCGTGCGATCAGGATCTGCCAGGTGCCGTGCTCCTCGTCCGAGTAGTGGATCGTGCCCGCTTCATCCGGCTGGTGGGCGGTGTAGAGACTTGCCATGGGTGACTCCATCCTCTGGGTTGCGACCCGCCATCCGGGCGGTGTGGCGCCATTGCGCGATGGGATCACTGTAACGGTTTGCCCCCCAAAAAAGCAGCCGACCCAAGGGTCGGCTGCGGCGGATAATTGTAAATAATTTGTGACAACCACAATCGAACCCCTGGCCTGCCGTTTACCCCTTGTTGAGGTAGCCCGCCAGCTGACCGATCAGCCGCTTGCGCAGCTCACCAAGCCTGGGTTTCTCGTCCGCGCACCAGGGCAGCGGGCGACACGCCTCTATGGTGCGCAGGCCGAGGCGAGCGGTGAGCAGGCCGGCCCCTACCCCTTGGGCAGCGCGGGCGGAGAGCTTGGCGGTAAGCTCAGCCCCCAGCAAGTCCATCCCCACCTCGGTCACCAGCTCGGTGGCGCCGGCGTAGAGCATGTTGCGAAACACCTGACGAATGAGGCGAATGCGGCTCCAGTAGCCGAGCTCGATGGCGTAGACGTCGGCAATGTCCTCGATCATCCGCAGGTTGCGCCACAACATCAGCATCATGTCGACGGTGGCGAGCGGGCTCAGGGCCACCAGCACGGCGGCCTCCCCCGACCATTTGGCCACCCGCGCCTGGGCCAGCTTGTCCCGCTCGGTCAGCACCAGCTGACTGTAGAGGGTCAGCACTTCCCGATCGCTGTGACTCTCGTCGAGCTGTGACAGCCAATTGCGATACCCCTCCCGCCCCTTGTCGCCACTCTTCTCGGCGAGCGCCTCGCAAAAAGCCTGCCCCTGCCCGACGCCCTGACGGGCCAGCAGATCGTCGGCACGGGAGCGCACATCCTGGCGCCGCTTGAGGGTGCGCAGCCGCAGCCACTCACGCCCCGCCACACCTGCCGTGCCTACGGCCACCAGACCGGAGGCCAGCAACCAGGCGCTGCCCCAGAGCGGGGTGGTGAGCAACTGGTCGTAGAGAAAGGCGCCATACTGGCCCAGTGACAACAGGCCAACCGCCCCCAGTCCCCAGCCAAGCAGCCGGTGCCGCCGGCGCGGCTTGATGGTGAGAGCGGGCTCCACCTCGGTGAATGCCTCCAGCTCGTCGAGGCACTCGAAACTCGCCTCTTCCAGCCGCTGGGCGGGTGCAGGCTGTCGCTCGTCGCTGGCCACAGTCAAGGCGGGCTCCAGGATCACCTTGCCCTGCAGCGGAGGCGGTTCGGCCACCGTCGGTTTTCTCTGATCGTTCATCTTTTTGCTTGCTCCTCCACGCGGCCGTGCAGCCATGCCTTGCTACCTACATTGCCGCACAGCCTGGGTTATTCGAGGTGATCCCCGAGCAGAAACTCCAGCGCAGCGTCGAGCCGGATATGAGGCAGCGCCTGATGGGCACTCATGGGCAGGGGGCGAAACGCCTGGAAATCAAAGCCCTGATTGTTCCACCACTGGGCCGGTGGAATATGAGGCGGCACCTCCCCCGGAAACAGCAATAACGGCTCGCCGGCGAGGCTGGTGCCACGGATGGCGGGAAACTCACGGCCATTGGCCACCCCCTTGCCCACCTCGGTCGCCTTGATGGCGGCGAGCGCCAGACACTCTGTGGTGATCCCCTCAAAGCGCGCCTGACCCCGACCGCTGCGCACCAGATGCTGGAGCAGGGAGACCATGGGGCCGTGCTGCTCTGGGGTGACGTGATCGGCCTTGCTCGCCACGAACAGCAGCTTGTCGATGCGCGGCGAGAAGAGCCGCCGCCACCAGTTGCTCTTGCCGTAGGCAAAGCTCTCCATGATGCGGGCGATGGCCTGCTGCATGTCGCCAAAGCTGGCCGCCCCGGCGTTGAGGGGCTGCAGGCAATCCACCAGCACGATCTGGCGATCGAAACCCGCAAAGTGCTGCTCATAAAAACCCTGTACCAGGTGTTGCTTGTACTGCTCGAAGCGCTGCTTGAGGGTGGCGTAGAGGGTGCCATCGGCGGGCTCGCCAACTGGCGGCTCCCACACCCAGGGCACGAACTGCAGCAGGGGGGCGCCGGCATACTCCCCCGGCAGCACAAAGCGACCGGGCTGGATGAGGTGCAGCCCCAGCTCCCGCTTGCAGGCGTGCAGGTAGTCGGTGTAGCGCTCGGCAAGCTGTGCGACCGGTCGCTCTTCAAAAGGCTGCACAGCCTGCCACTCCGGCGCCAGCCAGCCAGCGGCAAGGGCCTGCAGCTCGGGGCGGCGCAACTGGTCGCGCACCTGCTCGCTCCACTGCTCGTAACTGAGTTCCAAGAGCGGCAAGTCCAGCAGCCACTCCCCCGGGTAATCCACCAGATCCACATAGAGGGTGGAGATCTCCCCCAGATGCTTGCGCAAGGGATGGCGGGTGCGATAGCGAATTTCGAGGCGTACCTCGGCCACCCCGCGGGTCGGCTCGGGCCAGGCGGGCGGCTCGCCAAACAGGGCGTCGAGGCCGCGCTCGTAGGCAAAGGTGGGAATATGGGCGTTTTGCTGTGGCACCCGGCGGGCGCCGAGAATGCGCCCCTGACGCAGGGCATCCCACAACGGCAAACGGCCATCGATGGCCGCGTGTTCCAGCTGGTTGACCAGCGCCGTGATAAAGGCGGTCTTGCCGCTGCGGGAGAGGCCGGTCACCGCCAGCCGCAGGTGGCGATCCCGTACCCGGTTCACCACGTCTGTGGCCCTGTGCTGCAAGAGCGACCACTTTTGTTCCAGTGTGTTGCGTATCAAGGCTTGTTCAATCCCTCAATTCGATCGTCGGTTTCAGGTGTGCCAGCCATGTCGGGTCTTGGGATCCCGTTCAAGAGAGGGGCCTCGCTCAATCGGCGAGACCCGGGCCAGAGGTCACAGCTTGCTGAACTCCCGCTGCAGGGTGAACTCCTTGGAGGTCACCAGCTTCTCGATGCGCTGCAATCTCGGCTCCAGGGTATCTAGCTCCTGTGCGATGCGGCCCAGCGCCTGATGAGGGGTGACACCAGCCTGCCAGCTGCGCGCCTTCATCCGCACCTCGGCAAACTCCCCCTCTTCGTTTTCATAGAGAGTGACCGGCCGCTTGTCGAGCAGAAACCAGGCGGCCACGTAGGCGGTGAAGGTGATGAAACCGGCGAAGATGAGGCCGCTGATGGCCAACAGCCGCACGATCCAGGTCTCCACCCCGAAGTACTCTGCCAGACCGGCGCAGACCCCGGCTATCTTGCCGCGCTGGGGGTCACGATAGAGGTTGCGCCCCTCTTTGCTCCACTGCGTCATACCTTGTTCCTCCAGCCCGGGACTTCCGCATCCAGAATCGACTCCAGGGCACCGACCCGCTCCTGCATCTTCTCGGCACGCACCAGCAGCCCCTGCAGCTGTTCACGCTCGCCATCGGCAAGACCGGCGCCAATGCGTCCCTTGGCGCGGTAGTGCAGCACCAGCCAGATGGGGGCCACCACCACCATGAAGACCACCATGGGAACCATCAATACACCCAGCAGATCTTCCATCTGTTACTCCCCCTGTTTCGGCGTGGTATCGCCTTGACCCAGCTTCTGGCGCATGGCCTCGAGCTCTTTGCTGATCTGATCGTCCGCTTCCAGTTCGGCAAACTGCTGGGCCAGCGCCTTGTCGGACTGTCCCAGATCGGCGCGGGCCTCCATCTCGTCGATGCGGCGCTCCATGCGCTCGAACTTGCTCACCACCGCCTGGCTGTCGCCACGGGCGACCTGGCTCTGCACGTTGAGACGGCTGCTGGCCGCTTCGCTGCGAATGGCCATCGCCTTCTGGCGGGCTCGGGCGTCTTCCAGCTTGGCTTCCAGCTGACGGATCTCCTCCCCCAGCTTGGCGATGCCGCTGTCCACCGCCTGCTGCTCGCGCTCGAGGCCGTCGGCCAGCTCGGCCTGCTTCTTCTTCTCGATAAGCGCCGCGCGGGCCAAGTCTTCCCGTCCCTTGCTCAGGGCCAGCTCGGCCTTGCCCTGCCACTCGGCGACCCGCTCCTGATGGCGGCTGACCTGGCGGCCAATCTCTTTCTGGTTGGCGAGGAAGCGGGCCAGATTGGAGCGCTCCTTCACCAGCTCGTCTTCCATCTCCTGGATGATCAGGCGCACCATCTTCTGGGGATCTTCTGCCTTGTCGAGCAGGGCCGTCAGGTTGGAATTGATGATGTCGGCCAGGCGGGAAAAAATACTCATGATTGTACTCCTGTGGTTGGCATACGTTGTTTCTCCATTGACAATGGCAACTTGTGTGCCAATCTGGAACAGAATTTAACTTGTTGATTTATATGGGGCAGATAAGTCGACTTTCAAGATGCACCACACAAGTAATGATTAGAATCACCAACTTTTGGTAAGATTGACCAGCTTTCAACGATTCACGGGGATGACTATGACCACGGCCACGGAAAGCCTGTTGGGGGAATCCAACGCATTTCTCGAGATCATTGAGCAGGCCTCCCGCCTGGCGCCGCTGCGCAAGCCCGTGCTGATCATCGGCGAACGGGGGACCGGCAAGGAGCTCATCGCCCACCGCCTACATTATCTCTCGGCGCGCTGGGATCAAAGCTTTGTCACCGTCAACTGCGCCACCTTGAGCGAGAGTCTGCTGGAGACCGAGCTGTTCGGCCACGAGGCGGGCTCTTTCACCGGCGCAGCCAAACGCCACCAGGGCCGCTTCGAGCGGGCCGACGGCGGCACCCTCTTCCTTGACGAGCTGGCCACCACCAGCGCGCGGGTGCAGGAAAAACTGCTGCGGGTCATCGAGTACGGCGAGTTCGAGCGGGTGGGCGGCGCCAAGCCCCTCAAGGTGGATGTGCGACTGGTGTGCGCCACCAACGAGGATCTGCCGGCGCTGGCCGACAAGGGGCAGTTTCGCCACGACCTGCTCGACCGGCTCGCCTTCGACGTCATCACCCTGCCCCCGCTGCGGGAGCGGCGCGAAGATATTCTGATGCTGGCGGAGCACTTCGCCCACGGCATGACCCGGGAGCTCGGCTATCCGCTGTTTGCCGGTTTCTCGCGCAAGGCGACCCAGTTGCTGCTGGATTACCCCTGGCCCGGCAACGTGCGGGAGCTGAAAAACGTGGTGGAGCGCAGCATCTACCGCCAGGGCAACCCCCAGTTGCCGCTGGCCGAACTGGTGCTCAACCCGTTCGATTCCCCCTGGCGCCCCCGGGCCCAGGCGGCGGTCGCGGCCCCCCTCCAGCTGGAGCAGACGCCGACGATGACACCGGACTCCCCCGCCTTGCCGCTGGATCTCAAACAGGCGGTGGCGGGCTACGAGATTAATTTACTCAAGCAAGCGCTGCAGCAATCCCAGTATAATCAGCGCAAAGCCGCCCAACTGCTGGCCCTGAGCTATCACCAGTTCCGCGGCATGCTGCGCAAATACCAGCTGCTGGACAGTGACAACGATGCGGATTAATCACCCGGGCAGCCTGCCCCAGAGCGGCACCCACCCCTTGCCGGCCCCGTCGCCGGCAACTTCGTATAAAAACATGGTTCGACAATGAGAATGCTCAAACCCTTGCTGCTTGGAGTGCTGGTGCTGCTCACCGGTTGTCAGAAACAAGACGACGCGTCCAGGACGGGACTCATCTATTGTGCCGAAGGCTCGCCCCAGACCTTCAATCCCCAGGTCTCCAATTCCGGGGTGACCCTGGATGCCAGCTCGCGCCCGCTCTACGACCGTCTGCTGGAGGTGAACCCCAACACCTTGGCGCTGGAGGGAGGGCTCGCCACCCGCTGGAGCACCAGCGAAGACGGCCTCTTCTATACCCTGACCTTGCGCAAGGGAGTCACCTTTCACCACACGCCCTGGTTCAACCCCTCTCGCCCCCTCAACGCCGACGACGTGGTGTTCACCTGGCAGCGGCTGCTCAACAAGCAGCACCCCTATCACGACGTCTCCGGCGGCGAATACCCCTACTTCTACAGCCTGGGGCTGGATCAGCTGATCAAGCGGGTCTACAAGAAGGGCACGGATCAGGTGGTATTCGAGCTGAACCGGCCGGATGCCTCCTTCCTCGCCACCCTGGCCAGCGACTACGCCATCGTGCTCTCCGCCGAGTATGCCGGGCAGCTGCAAAAGGCCGGCACCCCTGGGCTCATCGACAGCCGCCCGGTGGGCACCGGGCCGTTCAGCTTCAAGGAGTATCGCCACAACGAATACGTGCGCTACCTGCGCCACCCCGGTTACTGGGGCGGCGAGGCCAAGATTGAGCAGCTCATCTACGACATCACCCCCAAATCGTCCAAGCGGCTGGCCAAGCTGCTGACCGGCGAGTGCGACGTGATGAGTACCCCCTCCGCCAGCCAGCTGTCGGTGATCGACCAGGATCCCGACCTCAGCCTGACGGTGCAGTCCGGCATGAACGTCGCCTTCCTCGCCCTCAATACCCGCAAGGCACCGTTCAACAAGGTGCAGGTGCGCCAGGCCATCGCCAGCGCCATCAACATCGACAACCTGCTGCAGGCGGTCTATTTCGAGACGGGCCAGCCCGCCAACAGCCTGCTGCCGCCGCTCTCCTGGGGCTACAACCCCTCCCTGCCGATGCGCCAGCCGGATCTCAAGCGGGCGCGTCAGCTGCTCAAGGAGGCGGGACTGGAGCAAGGGTTCGAGATGCAGGTGCTGGTGCAGCCGGGCTCGCGCGCCTACAACCCGGATGCCCTCAAAACCGCCCAGCTGATGCGAAGCGATCTGGCCAAGGTCGGCATCAAGCTCAAAATCGTGCAGCAGGAGTGGCCGGTCATCGAGGCCCGCCTCGCCCAGGGCCAGTACGACAGCCTGCTCAGCGGCTGGATTGCCGACAACGCCGATCCGGACAACTTCTTTCGCCAGCTGCTGAGCTGCGCCGCCGTCGAGCGCGGCAACAACTACAGCCGCTGGTGCAGCCCGGCGTTTGATCAGCTGCTGGACGATGCGGTGACCACGCCCCAGCTGGCATTCAGGCTGCGCAACTACTACTACGCCCAGACCCTGCTCAACGAGCAGATGCCGCTCATTCCGCTGGCCCATGCCCTGCGCACCCAGGTCAGCCGCAGCGACATCGAGGGGCTCTCCCTGATGCCCTTTGGCGGCACCGTCTTCAACCAGGCCTATCGGGAGTAAGCATGTTTCTCTATATCCTGCGTCGCATCAATCTGCTGCTCATCACCCTGCTGGCGCTGACCTTCGTCGCCTACCTGCTGGACGTGCGCCTCATCGGCCAGCAGGCCAGCTTCTGGAGCGGCTACCCCGACTTCCTGCGCCGCATTCTGGACGGGGATCTGGGGCTCTCCAGCGTCTCCGGCCTGCCGGTGCTGGACGAGATCCGTCACTACTTCCCCGCCACCCTGATCCTCTGCGTGGCGGCCTTCGCCATCTCGCTGCTGGTGGGCATTCCGCTCGGCACCCTGGCGGCCCTTTCCCAGGGCAAGCCGCTCGATCTCACCATCATGACCGCCGGCCTCATCGGCTACGCGGTGCCGGTGTTCTGGCTGGCGCTGCTGGTGGTGATGTTCTTCTCGCTGGATCTGGGCTGGCTGCCCGCCTCCGGCCAGATCAGCCTGCTCTATGACGTGCCCTCCATCACCGGCATCGCCCTCATCGACGTGCTGATGAGCCACGAACCCTGGCGCCAGGCCGCCCTGCACGACGCTCTGCGCCACCTGATCCTGCCCTCGCTGGTGCTGGCGGTGGTGCCCACCACCGAGGTGATCCGCCACGTGCGCAGCTCCCTCATCGACGTGATGAAGCAGAACTACATCAAGGCGGCGGCCAGCCGCGGCCTCTCCCGTCGCCAGATCGTCTGGCGTCACGGCCTCAAGAACGCCCTGCCGCCGGTGCTGCCGCTGCTGGGCCTGCAACTGGGCAGCGTGCTCACCTCCGCCATGATCACCGAGGTGGTGTTCGAGTGGCACGGCATCGGCCGCTGGCTCATCAACAGCATCGCCCTGCAGGACTACGCAGCCATCCGCGGTGCCACCCTGGTGGTGGCCAGCTTCGTCATCTTCATCAGCGTCAGCACCGAGCTGCTCACCACCATCATCTACCCGGCGCGGCGCAAAGAACTCTATGCAAAACAAGACTGAACGTGTTCATGGCATGACCCGGAGCCAGGAATCCTATGCAAGACAAGACTAGCCTCTACCCCGAGCTCAAGATCCTCTCGCCGCTGGAGCAGACCTGGGCCTCCTATCGCCGCAATCCGCTGGCGATGGCAGGGCTCTGGTGCTTCGTGATCCTGCTGCTCATCACCCTGTTCGGCCCGCTGGTGGTGCCCTACGGCATCGACGAGCAGCACAGCGCCCGCTTGCTGCTGGCCCCCTCCTGGGCCAACAGCGGCAACATCGATTATTTCCTCGGTACCGACGATCTGGGCCGCGACATCCTCTCCCGGCTGGTGGTGGGCGCCAGGTTCACCTTTGGCAACGCCCTGCTGGTGGTAGTGATCGCCATGGTGGCGGGTACCGCCATCGGCATCCTCGGCGGCATGAGCAAGGGGCTCAAGTCGAGCGTGCTGCACCACCTGCTCGATACCCTGCTCTCCATCCCCTCCCTGCTGCTGGCCATCATCATGGTGGCCATCCTGGGGCCGGGTCTGTTCAACACCCTGATCGCCATCACCCTGGCGCTGATCCCTCCCTTCATCCGGGCCACCTACAACGCGGTCCACACCGAGATGCAGAAGGAGTACATCATCGCCAGCCGGCTCGACGGCTCTCCCCCCTTGCGCATCATGCGGCTGGCCATTTTGCCGAACATCGTCGAGACCCTGGTGGCCCAGACCACCCGCACCCTGTCGGCAGCCATCCTCGACATCTCGGCGGTGGGCTTTCTCGGCCTCGGCGCTCAGTCACCGCAACCGGAATGGGGCGCCATGCTGGCCGACTCGAGCGATCTCATCTATCTCGCCCCCTGGACCGTGACCCTGCCGGGCATGGCCATCCTGTTCAGCGTGCTGGTCACCAACCTGGTAGGTGAAGGTATTCGCGAAGCGCTCAAAGAAGGGAATGACTGATGCCTCTGCTCGACATACGCAATCTCACCATCGAGATCGACACCCCGCAGGGCAAGGTCAAGGCGGTAGACAAGGTGAGCCTGACCCTGGCCGAGGGGGAGATCCGCGGCCTGGTGGGCGAATCCGGCTCCGGCAAGAGCCTGGTGGCCAAGGTGATCGTCGGCATCCAGAAGGACAACTGGACGGTGCGCGCCGACCGGATGCGCTTCAACGACATGGACTTGCTGACCATGGCGCCCCGCGAGCGGCGCCGCATCATGGGCCGCGAGATCGCCATGATCTTCCAGGACCCCATCAGCTGTCTCGACCCTTCCGAGGAGATCGGCACCCAGCTGGAAGAGGCGATCCCGACCGACTCCTTCGAAGGGCAGTTCTGGCAGCGCTTCCAGTGGCGCAAGAAGAAGGCCATCGCCTTGCTGCACCGGGTCGGCGTCAAGGATCACCGCAAGGTGATGCGGGCCTACCCTCACGAGCTGTCGGACGGCATGTGCCAGAAGGTGATGATCGCCATGGCGATTGCCAACCAGCCGCGCCTGCTGGTGGCGGACGAGCCCACCAGCGCCATGGAGTCCACCACCCATTCGCAGATCCTGCGGCTGCTGGACAAGATGAACAAGCTGGGCAACACCACCATTCTCATCATCAGCAACGACATCGCCGCCATCGCCAACCTGACCGACACCATCAACGTGATGTATTGCGGCCAGATGGTGGAGGTGGGCACCCGGGAGCAGATCCTGGAGACGCCGCACCACCCCTATACCGATGCGCTGCTCAAGTCGATCCCCGACTTTGACAAGCTGGTGCGCCACAAGTCGCGCCTGGAAACCCTGCCCGGCGTCATTCCGCCCCTGCAGCACCTGCCCATCGGTTGCCGGCTCGGCCCCCGCTGCCCCTATGCCCAGAAGCAGTGCGTGCAGACCCCGCTGATGAGCAAGATCAAGGGGCACCAGTTCAGCTGCCACTTCCCGTTGAACATGGAAGAGCCCAAAAAGTGAATTCAATCCCGTATCAGAGCGTGGCAGCATGCCCTCTCACCAAGGAGCCAGGACAGTGATCGAACCCTCCCTGTTGCAGGTCAGGGGCCTGTGCAAGACCTATCAGAACCGCACCGGCCTGTTTCGACGCCGGGCGGTGGAAGCCATCAAGCCGCTCTCCTTTGATCTCGAGGTGGGCCAGACCCTGGCCATCGTCGGCGAGGCCGGCTCCGGCAAGAGCACCCTGGCCCGCATTCTGGCGGGCATGATAGAGCCGAGCGGTGGCGAGATCGCCATCGAGGGGCAGCCGATGATCCACGGTGACTATCAGACCCGCTGCAAGCTGCTGCGGATGATCTTCCAGGACCCCAACTCCTCCCTCAACCGCAAGATCCGGGTCGGCCAGATCCTGGAGACGCCGCTGCGCCTCAACACCGAGATGACCGAGGAGGAGCGCCGCGACAAGGTGGTGCAGACCCTGCGCATGGTAGGCATGCTGGCGGACCACGCCCTCTTCTATCCGCAGATGCTCTCCGCCGGTCAGCAGCAGCGGGTGGCGCTGGCACGGGCGCTGATCCTCAACCCCAAGATCGTGGTGGCCGACGAGGCGCTCTCCACCCTGGATATCTCGGTACGCTCGCAGATCATCAACCTGCTGCTGGAGATGCAGGAGACCATGGGGCTGAGCTATGTGCTGGTGGCCAACGATCTGGGGGTGGTGAGCCACATCAGCGACGAGGTGCTGGTGATGCACGAAGGGCGGGTAGTGGAGCGCGGCAAGACCCTCAAGGTGTTCGCCGATCCCCAGCATGAGGTGACCCGGCGCCTCATCCAGAACTACAACAACGAATACCGCCGCTGATCCTCGCCCGGCGGCGCGACACTGGCCCTTGCCCACCGTCGTCGCGCCTGAAAAAGAGACAAAAAAATCCCGGCTCAGGGGCCGGGAATTGCGCTCAAAAATGAATGCGTCGCTCGTAGTAGGAACGCTGCAATGGTAGGCAGCGCCCTGCCCGTCAACAACCGTCAGATCTGACAGGAAGACCGCTATGGAACCGGAACTGCGGATCCGGCGAGCGGATCAGCTCCGCCTCCACCTGGCCGAAGAAGGCCACCCGTTCACTGATGTCCTCCCCCGCATATTGCTCTGCCAGTGCCAGATAGTCCTGGTAGTGGCGCGCCTCGGAGCGCAGCAAGGAGACGTAGAAACGCCCCAGCTCCTCGTCCAGATGGGGCGCCAGCTTGGCAAACCGCTCGCAGGAGCGCGCCTCGATATAGGCGCCGATGATCAGCTTGTCGACGATGGTGGCGGGCTCGTGGGTGCGCACATGCTGCATCAGGTTGCGGGCATAACGGGAGGCGGTCACCGGGCCGTAGGGAATGTCGCGGGCCTGCATGATCTCCAACACCTGCTCGAAGTGATGCAGCTCCTCCTGGATGAGCCGCACCATGGGAAACAGCAACGGATTGCGGGACAGCTCCTCGAACACGGTGCGATCAGACTCCCCCATGCTGCGCTTGCCCAGGATCTCGGCCTTTTCCGGAATCGCATCCAACTCCCGATAGAACTCCAGCTTGGGCAACAAATGACGCTTGCCCTTGGGCAGGCAGTAGCGGCGCACCAGGCTGTGGGCGGTGAGCGCGGCCTTGTTTTCGCAGTTGGCGTGATCGATGAGCAGGGTCGGCAACCAGGCGGGATCCCGCGCCATCTCGATCCACGCATCCGGGGTCTCGCAGTGCAAAAACTGGCGCACAGGGGCTAGCAGGTCATCCATCTGAATTCTCGTCTGTTCGGGTTGATACGGCGGCGGCCCATGCTAGCGGATCCCGCCGCCACTGCCCATAGCTACTGGTACAAACGCTGCTTTTTCAAGCAGATGCGGGCCCTTTTCGGCGAGCGGAAACAACAATGGGGGCCAAGGCCCCCATCTCGTTGCAACACCCCAGCGTGGAAAACGTTTAACTGCCTTCGTTAAAAATTTCCAGGTTGCTGGTGCCTTCCTGCCACTCGCGCACCGCCTTGTTGTCATCGCTGCGCATGGCGTTGAGGTGGTCGAGGTAGGATTGGTCCACGTCGGAGGTGACGTAGTGACCGTTGAACACCGAGGTCTCGAAGTGGCGCAGCTCGGGGTTGATCTCCCGCACCGCCGCTTCCAGATCTTCCAGATCCTGGAAGATGAGGCCGTCGGCGCCAATCAGCTTGCACACCTCTTCCACTTCCCGGCCGTGGGCAATGAGCTCGTTGGCGGTGGGCATGTCGATGCCATAGACGTTGGGGAAGCGAATTTCCGGCGCCGCCGAGGCGAAGTAGACCTTGGCGGCCCCCGCTTCACGGGCCATCTGGATGATCTGCTCGGAAGTGGTACCGCGCACTATGCTGTCGTCCACCAGCAACACCTTCTTGCCCTTGAACTCGGAACTGATGGCATTGAGCTTGCGGCGCACCGACTTCTTGCGCTGGGTCTGACCCGGCATGATGAAGGTACGGCCGATGTAGCGGTTCTTCACGAAGCCCTGCCGGTACGGCAAGTCCAGGGTGTGGGCGATCTCCAGCGCCACGTCGCAGGAGGTCTCGGGGATGGGGATGACCACGTCCACGTCGAGATCTTCCCACTCGCGGGCAATCTTCTGACCCAGCTTGCGACCCATGTTGAGGCGGGCGGCATAGACCGACACCTTGTCGATGCACGAATCAGGGCGAGCGAAGTAGACATATTCGAAGATGCAGGAGCTCATCTGCGGGTTCTCCGCACACTGCTCGGAGAAGAGCTGGCCCTGCTCGGTGATGTAGATGGCCTCCCCCGGCGCGACGTCGCGCACCGTCTCGAAACCGATGGCGTCAAGCGCCACGCTCTCGGAGGCAAGCATGTACTCCACCTGCCCCTGCTCGTCGACCCGGCGACCCAGGATCAGCGGGCGAATGCCGTTGGGATCGCGAAAACCGATGAGACCGTGGCCGATCACCAGGGAGACCACGGCATAGGCACCGCGGATCTGCTGGTGCACCTTGCGCACCGCCGAGAAGATGTCTTCCGGGCGCAGCGCCATCTTGTCGCAGAGATCCAGCTCGTGCGCCAGCACGTTCAGCAGCACCTCGGAGTCCGAGGTGGTGTTGATGTGGCGACGGGCCACCTTGAACTGCTGCTCCTTGAGCTCCTTGGCGTTGGTGAGGTTGCCGTTGTGGGCCAGCACCATGCCGTAGGGGGAGTTCACGTAAAAAGGTTGGGCTTCAGCGGCACTGGAGCTGCCTGCGGTGGGATATCTGACATGTCCTATGCCGATATGCCCTTTCAAGCGCTGCATGTGACGCACTTCAAACACGTCCTTCACCAGGCCGTTGGCCTTGCGTTGCCGGAAGTTTCCACTGTCAATGGTCACGATCCCGGCGGCATCCTGTCCCCTGTGCTGCAACACCGTCAAGGCGTCGTAGAGGGCCTGATTGACGGGGGTGGTGCCAACTATACCGACAATACCACACATGTCTTTGCTACCTCGAAGTCACTATACCTGTTTAAGAAAACTCGATGAGTTCAGCATGAACCCGAAAAACCACTGGATGACCGGCTTGAACTCGGGCACCAGCTTGGACGCCGTCCACCAGTCGCTCTGGGAGAGGTTGGTGAAGGTATCCATGAAAAAAAGCAGGGCACTGACGATCAGTACCCCGCGAATAGCGCCAAAACAGATGCCGAGCACCCGATCGGTGCCGGACAGCCCCGTCTTGTCCACCAGCAGCCCCACCACGTAGTTCACCACGCTGCCAAGGATCAGGGTCGCCACGAACAGGGCGGCGATGGCCAGGCCGTTGCGCACCAGCGGGTCGCTGAACGAGGTGAAGTAGATGGCGAGATCCGAATAGAAATGGCTGGCGATGAAGAAGGCGACGAACCAGGTGACAAGGGACATGGCCTCCTTGACGAAGCCGCGCACCAGGCTGATGAGAGCAGAGAAACCGACGATGCCGATGATGGCGTAATCAATCCAGACCATAGAAAAAGATGTCCTGCGAAATTGCGGCGCAGTCTAACAAAAACGATTGCGCAATGCTTGATAAAAATGTGTTAACGGTTCAAACAGGTGGCGAACCAGCGCATTCACGGCCATTGAAACGGTTGACCGACGCCAGAATGCACAACGCCATGGCATGCCATGGCGTTGTCGTCTGCAATGAGCGCTTACCCGATGTGGGTCAGGCCGCCCATGTAGGATTGCAGCGCCGCCGGGATGGCGATGCGGCCGTCTTCCTGCTGGTAGTTCTCGATCACCGCCACCAGGGTGCGACCCACCGCCAGACCGGAGCCATTCAGGGTGTGCAGCAGCTGCGGCTTGCCATCGATGCGCACGCGAGCCTGCATGCGGCGTGCCTGGAAGTCGGTGCAGTTGGAGACGGAGGAGATCTCGCGGTAGGTATTCTGGGCCGGCAGCCACACTTCCAGATCGTAGGTCTTGGCGGCGCAGAAGCCCATGTCACCGGTACAGAGCGCCATCACACGATACGGCAGCTCCAGCAGCTGCAGCACCTTCTCGGCATGGCCCGCCATCTCTTCCAGCGCTTCCCAGGATTTCTCCGGGTGCACCAGCTGGACCATCTCGACCTTGTCAAACTGGTGCATGCGGATGAGGCCACGGGTGTCACGACCGTAGGAGCCGGCTTCGGAACGGAAGCAGGGGCTGTGGGCGGTCATCTTGATCGGCAGTTCCTGCTCGTCGAAGATCTCGTCGCGGGCCATGTTGGTGAGCGGCACTTCGGAGGTCGGGATCAGGGAGAACTTGCGTACCTTGCCCTCTTCTTCCCCTTCGCCATCGATGCCGGTATTGAACAGGTCCTGGGAGAACTTCGGCAGCTGGCCGGTACCGTACAGGCTGTCCGGGTTGACCAGATAGGGCACATAGCACTCGGTGTAACCGTGCTGCAGGGTGTGCAGGTCCAGCATGAACTGGGCCAGGGCACGGTGCAGACGGGCAATCTGGCCCTTCATCACCACGAAGCGGGAGCCGGAGAGCTTGACGCCGTTCTTGAAGTCAACGCCCTTGGCCGCTTCACCCAGATCGATGTGATCCCGTACCGGGAAGCTGAACTCGCGCGGGGTGCCCCAGCGGCGCACTTCCACGTTGTCGTTCTCGTCACGACCGACCGGGGTGGTGTCGCTCGGCAGGTTGGGGATGGCGTCTGCGATGACCTTCAGCTCGGCCAGCAGGGCATCCAGCTCGACCTTGCTGGTCTCGAGCTCTTCGTTGATCTTGGTGACCTCGGCCTTGAGCGGGGCAACATCTTCGCCGCGACGGGCAGCCTCACCGATGGATTTGGAGCGGGCGTTGCGCTCGGCCTGCAGCTCCTGGGTACGGGACTGCAGATCCTTGCGTTTCTCTTCCAGAGCATTGACAGCCGCTACGTCCAGAACGTAGCCACGTGTCGCCAGACGAGCGGCAGCTTCGGCGATATCGCTGCGCAGATATTTGGGATCCAGCATGGTTTACCTACTTTTTTAAAATGGGATCTGGGCCTGAGTCATCATGACGGGCTGGAAAACAGATCCGGAAGTTAACATCGGTTGGCGCACCCCTGTCGTCTTTCAGAATCGGGCCTATGGTGAGCAGGCTTTCGAAATCAAGAAGATGGCACCAGGCCAAGACAAGCGGGGTCAGAGGGCCAGTGTATCAGACCGCCCCCCCGCCCGAACAGGGACTATTGCGCCCGTTTTGCCCTGTTTTCCGGGGGATGACGACCTGGATCAAATCGGCTGACCAATTAACGCGCAACCCGGTAAGACAGACCCGGGAGAGGCTCGCTACCAGCCGCCAGCCGCACCACTATTTGTCCCGTTGCCGCGGGCTCTGCCGATCCAGTTGATGCAGATAGTCGAGCTTCTGGCCAATCTGCTTCTCAAGGCCGCGATCGGTGGGCTGATAGTACTGCTTGCCGGCCAGCTCGGGCGGGAAGTACTGCTCGCCGGCGGCATAGGCACCGGGCTCGTCGTGGGCGTAACGGTACTCGGCGCCATAGCCCAGCTCGCTCATCAGCTTGGTCGGTGCGTTGCGCAGGTGCGGCGGCACCTCGAAATCCGGCAGATTCTTGGCATCGTGAAGCGCCGCCTTCCAGGCGGTGTAAACCGCATTGCTCTTGGGCGCGCAGGCGAGGTAGACGATCGCCTGGGCGATGGCCCGCTCCCCTTCCGCCGGTCCGATGCGGTGGAAACAGTCCCAGGCCGACAGGGCGACCTGCATGGCACGGGGGTCGGCATTGCCCACATCTTCGGAGGCAATCGCCAGCAGCCGGCGGGCAATATAGAGTGGATCGCAACCGGCGCTCACCATGCGGGCATACCAGTAGAGCGCCGCATCCGGCGCCGAGCCGCGAATGGATTTGTGCACCGCCGAGATGAGGTCGTAGAAGTGATCGCCCCCCTTGTCGAAGCGCGCCACGTGCTCCCCCACCACGGCGGCCAGCAGGGTACTGTCAATAAGCTTGTGGCCGCTGCCATCGGGCTCGGCCATGTCGGCCAGCAGCTCCAGGTAGTTGAGGGACTTGCGCCCGTCCCCATCCACCGCCTTGGCCAGCGCCTCCTTCACCCCGGGGGCGAAGGTCAGCGCCGGATCATTGAGCCCGCGAGCATCCTGCATCGCCTGATCGATCAGGGTGAGGATGTCCTCCTCCTCCAGCCGTTTGAGCAGATAGACCCGGGCCCGGGAGAGCAGCGCGTTGTTGAGTTCAAACGAGGGGTTTTCGGTGGTGGCACCGATGAAGGTGATGGTGCCGTCTTCTATGTGAGGCAGGAACACATCCTGCTGGCTCTTGTTGAAACGGTGCACCTCGTCCACGAACAGGATGGTGCGCACTCCGCGCCAGCTGTTCTCCTTGGCCTTGTCGATGGCGGCGCGGATCTCCTTGATGCCGGAGGTGACCGCCGAGAGCCGCTCGACCTCGGCCTGGCAGTAATGCGCCATCAGTTCAGCCAGCGTGGTCTTGCCGGTACCGGGAGGCCCCCACAGGATCATGGAGTGGCAGTGGCCGGCCAGGATCGCTTTGCGCAGGGGCTTGTCAGGCCCCAGAATATGTTGCTGACCTATGTACTGCTCGAGGGTTTGCGGCCGCATCCGGGCCGCCAACGGACGAAAGTCCGACGAGAAATCCAGCGACAAGTTGCTCATCTGTATTGACCGTTCAGTATCACGCATACCGCCATGGAAAAACGGGTCGACGAGACATCCAACAAGAGGTTACTCATCGGTATTGACCCCCAGCGTCACGCCCGTCGCCATTGGCAGACGGGCCGACCAGAAATCCAGCGACCGTCTGCTCATCAGCGCTGATCGTCCAGCGCGACCCCCTTGGGGATCTTGAAGACAAATTCGTTGCCCTTGAGCACCGGCTTGCGATTGAAGTTGCTCAGGGTGAACTCGCTCCACTGGCCCTGGGCCTCTTTCACGTCGAAGCGGCTGATGTTGTTCTGCCTGTCGAAGGTGATGCGGAAGGAGGCGATCAGCTCGTCCTGATTGCGACTGGTGACGGTATAGACATCCCCTTCCTGGGTCACGTCATAGTTCTTCCAGAGGCTGTTGTCGTTGCCAGCGATCAGCACGAAGGGGGTGTTGAGCACGGCATCCTTCATCTTGAGAGCGGTCACCTGCTCGACGAAGGGATCATAGACCCAGACATCCTTGCCATCGGCCACGATCAGGCTTTCGTCCGGCGAGGTGGTGTGCCAGTTGAAGCGATTAGGGCGCTGCACCAGCAGATCGCCACCGGCGCGCTGCAGCTCCTTGCCCTTGCTGTCATAGACGGTCTGGGCAAACTTGGCGGAGAAGAGGCTCACCCCCGCCAGCTTCTGCTTGAGATCGCTGGCCGCGTCGGCCCACACCTGGCTGCTGGCAACCAGCAGCACAGTGCCCATCAACAGTTGTTTTTTCATCACGCTTTTCATAACGGCTATCTCGATAAAAGGCCACGCCGCAGGGGCATGGCCAGGATGATAGAGGGGTGAGGCTTAGTCCCGTACCGGTGGCGGGGCCAGCACGTCGCGCTGACCATTGCCGCCCGGGGCGCTGACGATGCCCTGGTTTTCCATCTGCTCGATGAGACGGGCCGCCCGGTTGTAACCAATCTTGAACTTGCGCTGCACGCTGGAGGTCGAGCCGCGGCGCGACTCCACCACGAAGGCCACCGCCTCGTCGAACAGGGGGTCGAGCTCTTCGTCGTCACCACCACCGTATTCGCCGCTGCCGCCCTCGCCGCCGGATTCACCGGAGA
The DNA here is from genome assembly GCF_027707985.1 of Aeromonas sp. QDB03. Classification (NCBI taxonomy): domain Bacteria; kingdom Pseudomonadati; phylum Pseudomonadota; class Gammaproteobacteria; order Aeromonadales; family Aeromonadaceae; genus Aeromonas; species Aeromonas sp. QDB03. Next base: position 1,042,667 of record NZ_JAPCJG010000001.1, read on the forward strand.
GGATCTCCTCGATGTAGTTCGGCTCGCCGCGCAGTTTCCAGTCCGCCACCACCTTGTGCACCTCGTGGTCGTCGACAAAGGCGCCGTGCACCCGGGTCGGGTTGGAGGTACCGGCCGGCATGTAGAGCATGTCGCCCATGCCGAGCAGGGATTCGGCACCGCCCTGATCGATGATGGTACGGGAGTCGATCTTGCTCGACACCTGGAACGAGATACGGGTCGGGATGTTGGCCTTGATGAGACCGGTAATGACATCCACCGACGGACGCTGGGTCGCGAGGATCAGGTGAATACCGGCCGCCCGCGCCTTCTGGGCGATACGGGCGATCAGCTCCTCCACCTTCTTGCCGACGATCATCATCATGTCGGCAAACTCGTCCACCACCACGACTATATGGGGCAGTTTTTCCAGCTCAGGCGGCATCTGGTCCATGGAGTCGCCCGGCCGCCACAGCGGATCCAGCAGGGGTTCGCCCTCCTCGATGGCCGCCAGCACCTTGTCGTTGTAGCCCTTGAGGTTGCGCACCCCGACCGCCGACATCAGCTTGTAGCGACGCTCCATCTCGCCCACGCACCAGCGCAGGGCGTTGGCGGCGTCCTTCATGTCGGTCACCACCTCGGTCAGCAGATGGGGGATCCCCTCGTAGACCGACAGCTCCAGCATCTTGGGGTCGATCATGATGAAGCGCAGATCGTCCGGCGTCGACTTGTAGAGCATGGAGATGATCATGGTGTTCACCCCCACCGACTTACCGGAGCCGGTGGTACCGGCCACCAGCAGGTGGGGCATCTTGGCGAGGTTCACCACCACGGGTTCGCCGGCGATGTCCTGACCCAGCCCCATGGTGAGCGGGTTGCGGCTATCGCGGAAGGCGTCGCAATCGAGGGTCTCGCGCAGATAGACGGTCTGACGCACCCGGTTGGGCAGCTCGATCCCGACGAACGTCTTGCCCGGGATCACTTCCACCACCCGCACGCTGCTGGCCGACAGAGAGCGGGCCAGATCGCGGGAGAGGTTGGTGATCTTGCTCGCCTTCATACCAGGCGCCAGATCCAGTTCGAAACGGGTGATGACGGGGCCCGGATAGACGCCCACCACCTTGGCCTGCACGTTGTAGTCGGCCAGTTTCGCCTCCACCAGTCGGCCCATGCGCTCCAGCTCGTCCTTGCTCATCATCTGGGTCTTGGCGGGCGGACGGTCCAGCAGCTCGATGCTGGGCAAGGGGGGCAGCCCAGGTTGCAGGCGGCGCTTGGGCTTGCCGGGCGTGGGAGCCGCCGGCGCAGGCGCCTCTTCATCCCCTTCTGCCCAGGGCAGGTCGAGATCATCGTCCTCGTCATCGGCCGTGACCAAGGCAGGCTGACGACGAGCGCCGTTGGTGGCGGCACGCTTGGCCTTGGCCACCGGGGCCGGCTCGTCATCTTCATCGTCAAACTGCGGGTCGAACTGGAAGGTATCCTCGTCAAGCTCGGGCAGCCACTCATCGGACTTGGCCTTCTGGCTCTTGGCGCTGGCCTTCTCCTTGGGACGACGGGTCCAGCTGGAGTGCGGTTCATCTTCCTCGTCATCGAGTTCGATGGCACCCACGCCCCCTTCCAGCAAGGGATCCGGCCCCTCAACGCGAGGCTGGCGCCAGCCACCGGTCAGCCAGCGGCCGAGGGTGGTGGGAAAATGGTAAACGGCGCTGACCGAACCGGTGCAGGCAGCGCCGATCCGCTCGACGATGGTCAGCCAGGACCAGCCGGTGAACAGGGTGATGCCGGTGGCCACGAAGCAGAGCAGCATCAGGTTGGCACCGACCCCGCCAAATAGCGGCACCACGGCGGAGGAGATCACGTCCCCCACCAGGCCGCCGGCGGAAAAATTCTGCAGATCATTGAAGTTCATGCTGGCGATGGCGGACATGCCGAGCACGGTCAGCACGAAACCGACGATGCGCACCGACAGGGTGAGGTAATCCACATCGAGCAGCCGGCTTGGACGCCAGAACAGGCTCCAGCCCAGCAGCACGACCAAGGGAGGAACCAGATAGGAAAACGCCCCGAAGGTAAACATGGTGATGTCGGCGAGCCAGGCCCCCGCGCTGCCGGCGAGGTTTTTCACCTCCCCTTGCCAGGAGGTCTGGGACCAACCGGGATCGGCGGGGTGGTAGGACAACAGGGCAAGCAAGAGATAGGCAGCCATCAGAGTGATGGCGATCAAGACGGCTTCGAAGATCCGTTGTGTACCTGATAAAGGAGTAAACAGCTTTTTATCGGCCAAACTCCGGCTCCTTTCTGAAAACATGTAATGCAGGGGGATAAGGGGGCCTAGTATCCCTGAAAAGCCCACCGGTTGTCAGCCAGTGCCTGGCGTGGCGGCCATATTCACAACCGACTCGATAAGAAGAAACGAGCGGACCGGCCGCTCGTTTCTGAATGTCGTGACTTGTCGCAAGGCTGGCAAGCCACAGCATAACCCGACTCAACGGGTGCTGATCACCAGACGACTGCTCTGTTTGACCTCTTCCATCACCACATAGGTGCGAGTGTCGTTGACACCGGGCAGACGCAGCAGGGTTTCCCCCAGCAGACGGCGATAGGCCGACATGTCGCTGACTCGGGTCTTGAGCAGATAGTCGAAATCGCCGGAGACCAGATGGCACTCCTGGATCTCCTCGAGCACCTGAACAGCCTTGTTGAACTGTTCAAACACATCGGGGGCACCGCGATTGAGGGTAATTTCCACGAATACCAGCAGAGACGCGTCCAGATAATGAGGGTTCAGAATGGCGGCATACCCTTCGATATACCCTTGTCGCTCGAGGCGACGAACCCGTTCCAGACACGGTGTAGGACTCAGGCCAACTCGTTTGGACAACTCAACGTTCGAAATTCTGCCATCCTTTTGCAGCTCATTCAGAATGTTGCGGTCAATCCTGTCCAAATCCTTTAGCCGACTCTTAGCTTCCATCATTTATTCCATCCTTTGGCTATTTTTTGGTAAGAATCACCAGTCATTTTATAATTATGGTCACAAATCCTGTCAATACCTGAATATGCAAGGCGCAAATGTTGCCAAACTAGCTTGCAACATAAACCACCAATCGATAGTCGAGGGATAGCATGATTATCGGTGTACCTAAAGAAATAAAAAACCATGAATACCGCGTAGGCATGGCTGTGGCCAGTGTACGTGAACTGACAGCACGAAACCATACTGTTTTCGCCCAAAGCGGCGCAGGAAGCGGCATTGATTCAGGTGGTGCAGATTATCACGCTGCCACTGTCGCTATTTTGTCCTGCATTGCAGCAATTTTCACCGCGGCCAGCGTATCCATCAGACTCAAAACATAATGACTCCCCCTTCCCTGCGTCTTCGTCGCAACTGCCCGGCAATGATTTGGCATTCGCCCTGCAGGATAACGGGGATTCGCCATCGTGAATGTGCCCATCGGGAGAGCGGCCAACACGCGCTTCCACCTCGTGTCAGTGCGCAGCCTGATAATGTGTGCCCCCCATCCTCATGGGGCGGGCTTGGCCTGAGGCTCTGTGCAGCAAAGCTGCCGACAGCGAGGGCCACTGCGCCAAAACTTGTCAATCGCGCTTATATCGCCGCCACACCAGCGGACAGGATCAGCCGAGCGGATAGCGCCCGCTGGCAAACGCGGCTGCAAGCGCCCTTCCCCACCTTATCAATAGAAATGCGCGCCACGCCCGGTAAGCGCCAGCGGATACCAAGCGCCACCTCTCACATCACCATGGCGAGAGAGCCGTTGTGCTCCTTATCAAGGCGCGCCAAGCCCGGTTGTGGAGCCTTCCGCGACAGGGCATGTTTTCAGACCTTTCTTACCCTGCCCCCCACCCCGCCAGCCGATTGATGCAATCGACTCACTGGCCTTTGACCCCTTATCACGAATTACCTACAATCGCGCAAACTCATCACGTCTCGGAAATCACATTATGAGCCAAGTCACTCATAGCAAACTGCTGATCCTGGGGTCAGGCCCGGCGGGCTACACTGCCGCCGTCTATGCCGCCCGTGCCAACCTCAATCCGCTGCTCATCACCGGCATGCAGCAAGGCGGTCAGCTGACTACCACCACCGAAGTGGAGAACTGGCCCGGTGACCCCGAGGGTCTGACCGGTCCGGCCCTGATGGAGCGCATGAAAGAGCATGCGGAGAAGTTCGATACCCGCATTCTGTTCGATCACATCAATGAAGTGCAGCTGACCCAGCGTCCGTTCCGTCTCAAGGGCGACAACGGCGAATACACCTGTGATGCGCTGATCATCGCCACCGGTGCCTCCGCCAAGTACCTGGGCCTGCCTTCCGAAGAGGCCTTCAAGGGCCGCGGCGTCTCCGCCTGCGCCACCTGTGACGGCTTCTTCTATCGCAATCAGGAAGTAGCCGTGGTCGGCGGCGGCAACACCGCCGTGGAAGAGGCGCTCTATCTGGCCAACATCGCCAAGAAGGTGCACCTCATTCACCGTCGCGATGAGTTCCGCGCCGAGAAGATCCTGATCAAGCGTCTGCACGACAAGGTGGCCAGCGGCAATATCGTACTGCACACCCACCAGACTCTGGACGAAGTGCTGGGCGACGACATGGGGGTGACCGGTGTGCGTCTGCGCAACACCCAGAACGACACCACCACCGACCTGCCACTGATGGGCGTCTTCATTGCCATCGGTCACCAGCCCAACACCCAGATCTTCGCCGACCAGCTGGATATGCAGAACGGCTATCTGAAGGTGCGTGGCGGCCTCGACGGCTTCGCCACCCAGACCAGTATCGAAGGGGTATTTGCCGCCGGTGACGTGGCTGACCACACCTACCGCCAGGCCATCACCTCGGCCGGCACCGGCTGTATGGCCGCCCTCGATGCCGAGCGCTATCTGGACGCGCAATAAGCACAAGGGATATAAAAGGCATGCCGCGAGGCATGCCTTTTTACTTTAAGGAGCCGGATGAAACAGAAAATATTGATAGTCGAGGACAGTCTGACCATTCGACGGATGCTGATCCAGGCCATTGCCCAGCAAACCGGGCTGGAGATCGATGCATTCGATACCCTGGAGGGTGCCCGCCACTGTCGGGGAGAAGAGTACGTGGTGGCACTGGTGGATCTGACCCTGCCGGATGCCCCCAGCGGGGAAGCGGTCAAGGTGTTGCTGGAGCGGGGCTTGCCGGTGGTGATCCTCACTGCCGATATCAGCGAGGAGAAGCGTGCAGCCTGGCTGGAGGCGGGAGTACTGGACTATGTGATGAAGGATTCACGCCACTCCCTGCAATACGCCGTCAGCCTGGTTCATCGCCTCTACCTCAACCAACGCATCGAAGTACTGGTGGTCGATGATTCACGCACCTCCCGCCACCGCACCATGGCCCAGTTGCGCAAGCAGCTGCTGCAGGTGCATGAGGCGAGCCACGCCCGCGAGGCCCTGGCCCAGCTCGAACAGAACCCGGCCATTCGGCTGGTGCTGGTCGACTACTACATGCCAGAAATTGACGGGATCAGCCTGGTGCGCATGCTGCGCGAGCGTTACAGCAAGCAGCAGCTCGCCATCATCGGCATCTCGGTGTCGGACAAGCGCGGCCTCTCTGCCCGCTACCTGAAGCAGGGTGCCAACGACTTCCTCAACCAGCCGTTCGAACCGGAAGAGCTGCAATGCCGGGTCAGCCATAACCTGGAAGCGCTGGAGCAGTTCAACAGCATCCAGGAGTCGGCCAATCGCGACTACCTGACCGGGCTCTACAACCGGCGCTACTGGTTCAATGAAGGACAGAAATGGTTTGAGGAGCACCAGCGTCAGGAGACGCCGCTTGCGCTGTGCGTGCTCGATGTGGATCACTTCAAGCAGGTCAACGATCACTGGGGTCATGCCATCGGCGATCAGCTGCTCTGCCACCTCACCCGGCTGCTCACCCAGTTCTTCCCCGATGCCATGATCGCCCGTTTTGGTGGCGAGGAGTTTGCCCTGATGGTGCCCCACTGCACCGTGCCGGTGCTGCTCAAACGGCTGGAGGGGCTGCGCCAGCAGATGCGCCAGCAACCGCTGTCCAGGGAGACGCCGCTGTTTGTACGCGCCAGTTTCGGCGTGATCAAGGTCGGGCGCGGTTCCATGGACGAGGCACTGAGCGAGGCGGATCGCCTGCTCTATCAGGCAAAGAACACCGGCCGTGACAAGATAGTGTCGCAGGACTCATCGGCCTGACGTTACCTCGCCAGATGTTCTCCGTGTAGTACCCGCCCGACAGCTTGCCCAGCCGGCAGCGTGTCGGGTCACTTCTCCCCCCTTGATGACCGCCTGAGCCAGCGCCTGCTTCAATAGGTCTTGTCCACCCGCACACCATCGTCGAAATAGAGGATGCGCACCTTGTCGCCGTTCATGAACACCATGGCCGGATCGTAATCCTGAATGACGTTCACTAGCCCGTTTTGCTCGTTGCGAATAAGCAGCTCCACCAGCTTGTTCTCCACCACGCTGCCGCCCGATTGATACTGCTGCGCCGCAGCCGCCCCCGCCAATGCGCCGACCGCAGTAGCGATTTCACGGCCATGACCGCCACCAAACTGGTTGCCAAGCAGCCCGCCCAGGACGGCGCCGCCCAGGGTTTTCCAGCCGGAGTGTTCTGACTCCAGAATTTGGCGCTGGGTGATGTTGCGCACCGTCTCGACCTGGCCAAACACCACCTGATTCACGGGCCTTGCCGTATTGCGCTCGTAGACCTGAGCCAAGGCGGGCGCAGTGACAAAGCAAAACAAGCTGGATACTATCAGGATAATGGCCTTCATCTATGAACCTCGTTACCTTATGTCTCGCTATCTTACCCAATTGGATGATGAGCTGTGCTGGTTTCCCGACCCCGAGCATGCCCTGGAGGAACCCAACGGCCTGCTGGCGATCGGCGGGGATCTCTCCCCTGCCCGCTTGCTGGCAGCTTACCACAAGGGGATCTTCCCGTGGAATGAACCCCACCAGCCGCTGCTGTGGTGGTCACCGGATCCCAGAGGCGTCATCCGGCCGGAACAGCTGCACATCGGTCGCACCCTGCGCAAATTTATCCGTGGTACCTCATTCGATATTTCCATCGATCGCGCCTTTAATGAGGTTATAGCGGCCTGCGCCGCGCCCCGTCGCAGTGCCAGTGGAACCTGGATTAGCACACCCATGATCGACGCCTATCGACAATTGCACCGCCTTGGCCATGCCCACTCCATCGAGATCTGGCAGGAGGGCAAGCTGCAAGCCGGCCTCTATGGTCTCTCCCTCGGCCGGGTGTTCTGCGGCGAGTCCATGTTCAGCCGTATCGACAACGGCGCCAAACTGGCCATGGTGGCCCTCTGCCGGCACTTCGCCTGCCATAATGGCGCCTTGATCGATTGCCAGATGCAGAACGATTTTTTGGCCACCCTGGGAATAGAAGAGTGGCCAAGACGCCAATTTTTGACGACGCTGGCACAACTGAGCCGACAACCGCTGGCGGCCAATTGCTGGCAAACGGGGAGCATTTTGCTATGACCGAAGAAGTGATCCTCAAGGTAGGGCTGACCCCGAAGCACCAATGCAGCTATCTGGGTCATGAGCAGGAGCAATTGCTGGTCTTGATGGATCACAGTCTGCTCAATGCCAGCGGCTACGAACGCCTGCTGACGGCCGGCTTTCGGCGCAGCGGCAACGACATTTATCGTCCCCACTGCCCGGCCTGCAATGCCTGCCAGTCCCTGCGCATCCACAGCGAGCGCTTCGTGCCGAGCCGCAGCCAGAAGCGGATCCGCCAGCTCAATCAGGATATCGAGCTGGTACTCAGCTACGACGACAAGCCAGAGTACTACCAGCTCTATGAGCGCTACATTCGCGAACGCCATCATGACGGCAGCATGTATCCCCCCAGCCGTACCCAGTACAAGGGCTTCCTGCACTGTGACTGGATGCCGCCCCTCTATCTGGAAATGCGCAAGGATAACCGGTTGATCGGGGTCGCTACCACGGATCTGCTGCCCCATTCCCTCAGCGCCATGTACACCTTTTTCGACCCGGCCCATGCCGATCGCTCCCTCGGTACCTTCGCCATTCTGAGCCAGTTGGAACTGGCTAGAAGAACCGGTCGTAGCTGGCTATATCTGGGCTATCTGGTGGAGGAGTGCCGCAAGATGAATTACAAGCGCCAGTATCTGCCCCATGAACGGTTGATACAGGGGGAATGGAAAAATATCGACAGCAAGCCCGAGTAAACTTTACACATAGCCTTAAATCCGGCATGATCCAGCGGATTTTTTGTTGTGGCTTATCAAGAGGATTCAATGGCTAAAGAAGACAGTATTGAGATGCAGGGCACTATTCTCGAAACCCTGCCCAATACCATGTTCCGTGTGGAACTGGAGAATGGTCACGTGGTTATCGCTCATATTTCCGGCAAGATGCGCAAAAACTACATCCGTATCCTGACTGGGGACAAAGTAACGGTAGCTCTGACTCCGTACGACCTCTCCAAGGGACGTATTGTTTTCCGCTCTCGCTAAGCCAGGAATTCAGCAAAAAACCCCAACCTTCCGGTTGGGGTTTTTTGTGGTTTTCCAACAGCGTTAAGCTTAGTGGGAAACAGCTTCAACATTGACCTGATAGTCAAAGCTGAGGCTGTCATTTATCAACTCAACCTTCACTACCCCCCCATCGACCAAGGATCCGAACAGGATCTCATTGGCAAGGGGTTTCTTGAGGTGTTCCTGGATGACCCGCCCCATGGGTCTCGCTCCCATGGCCCTGTCATATCCCTTCTCGGCCAACCAGTGGCGGACACCCTCGGACACTTCAAGAGACACGCCCTTGGCATCCAGTTGTACCTGCAACTCGACGATGAACTTGTCGACCACCTGATGTATCACAGTCATATCCAGATGATTGAACCAGATGGTGTGATCGAGCCGGTTGCGAAACTCCGGGCTGAACGTCTTGTTGATCACCGCCATGGCATCGTGGCTCATATCCTGTTGCTGGAAGCCGATGGATTTGCGCTGGGTCTCCTGCACGCCGGCGTTAGTGGTCATCACCAGGATCACGTTGCGAAAATCCGCCTTGCGCCCGTTGTTGTCGGTCAGGGTGCCGTTGTCCATCACCTGCAGCAGCAGGTTGAACACATCCGGGTGCGCTTTTTCGATCTCGTCCAGCAACACCACTGAGTGCGGGTGCTTGAGTACCGAATCGGTCAGGAGTCCCCCCTGCTCAAAGCCCACATAGCCGGGAGGTGCCCCGATCAGGCGGGAGACGGTGTGGCGTTCCATGTACTCCGACATGTCAAAGCGCAGCACCTCGACGCCGAGTGCCTTGCCTAACTGCTGAGTGACCTCGGTCTTGCCCACCCCGGTCGGGCCGGCGAACAGGAAGCAACCCACCGGGCGACGCTCATTACCCAAGCCCGAACGTGACAAGCGAATGGAATCGGTCAGCACCTCGATGGCCTTGTCCTGACCAAATACCACCATCTTGAGATTGCGCTCCAGATTCTTCAGCACCTCCTTGTCGGAAGACGAGACTGATTTCTCCGGGATGCGAGCAATCTTGGCCACAATGGCTTCGATCTCCTGCACATTGATCACTTTCTTACGCTTGCTCGCCGGCAGCAGCCGTTGCCCGGCACCAGCTTCGTCGATCACGTCGATCGCCTTGTCAGGCAGATGGCGATCATTGATGTACTTGGCAGAGAGCTCCACCGCTGCGCGGATGGCCTTGACGGTGTAGCGCACCCCGTGGTGAGCCTCATAGCGGCTCTTGAGCCCCATCAGGATGCGGGTAGTGTCGTCCACACTGGGCTCGACGATATCGATCTTCTGGAAGCGACGCGCCAGAGCACGGTCCTTCTCAAAGATCTGGGAGTATTCCTGATAGGTGGTGGAGCCGACACAACGCAGCAAGCCATTGGAGAGCAGCGGCTTGATGAGGTTGGCCGCATCCAGCTGACCACCGGAGGCAGCCCCTGCCCCTATGATGGTGTGGATCTCGTCGATGAACAGGATCGCCCCTTCCTGGCGCTCGATCTGCTTGAGCAGCACCTTGAGGCGCTTCTCGAAATCACCGCGATATTTGGTCCCCGCCAGCAGCGAGCCCATGTCCAGAGAATAAATAGTGCTGCCCGCAATCACCTCGGGCACATCGCCCTTGACGATACGATAGGCCAGCCCTTCGGCGATGGCCGTCTTGCCCACCCCGGCTTCACCGACCAACAAGGGGTTGTTCTTGCGACGACGGCAGAGCACCTGGATGGTACGGTTGAGCTCCTGATCCCGTCCGATGAGCGGATCGATACGCCCTTCCAGCACCAGCTGATTGAGGTTGGTGGCAAAGCTTTCTATCTGGGCGGCAGACACATCGTCGTCGGACTCGGCATTGTTGCTGCTGTTGTCCGGCTTGCTGTCTTTGCGCACGCCATGGGAGAGGAAATTGACCACGTCCAGCCGGCTGATCTCGGCCTTTTTCAGGAAGTAAGCGGCCTGGGACTCCTGCTCGCTAAAAATGGCAACCAGCACGTTGGCACCACTGACTTCCGTATTGCCCGATGATTGGACATGGAACACGGCGCGTTGCAGCACCCGCTGGAAGCCCAGCGTGGGCTGGGTTTCACGATCTTCATCGTCACGGGGAATAAGCGGGGTTGTTTGACTGATGAATGCGCTGATCTCTTTGCGCATCAGCTCCACGTCAGCACCACAAGAACTCAGCGCCTCATGGGCTGAGCTGTTATCCAGCAGGGCTAACAACAGGTGCTCGACAGTCATGAATTCGTGGCGCTCGTCACGGGCCAGTTTGAAAGCCTCGTTCAGCGTCTTTTCTAGATCTTTATTCAACATAGGCACCTCCCCTAGTACAGCAACAATGTGGTGTCGTCATCGCCATCAAGTCATCAGATTCAAGCCTTTTCCATGGTACACAGCAGTGGATGTTCGTTGTTACGTGCATAGGTGTTGACCTGGACCACTTTGGTTTCGGCAATCTCGGCGGTGAACGTGCCACAGACTCCCTTACCACTATAATGCACGCTCAGCATCACCTGAGTGGCCTTGTCCAAATCCATACCAAAGAACTTTTGCAGCACCTCCACCACGAACTCCATCGGTGTGTAGTCGTCGTTGTTCAGGACGACCTTGTACATGGGTGGCGGTTGCAGCTTGGTTTTCTCTGCTTCTGCAATCTCTTCATTAGCAAAGAGTTCTTTCTGCTTGCTCATAATCGCGCTTTGGTACCTCTAGATTACTACCGCCTAACACAAGATTGTCAATAGACTTGTTAACCAGATCACATCAGTTGTTAACAACTCCTTGACTCGCTCAAAAGTTAGACTAGATTGGTTACTTGCTAATCGGCGCCCGTCTGCTATGGGCTATGTTACTAGTTATAAAGGGCTGGCGCAGGTTACTCAACGACTTCAAGGTAATCAATAAAAGGATGTAGATGTATGGCAACCGGAACAGTCAAGTGGTTTAACAACGCAAAAGGATTTGGGTTTATCTGTCCGGAAGGAGGTGGTGAAGATATCTTCGCCCACTACTCCACGATACAAATGGAAGGCTACAAGACGTTGAAAGCAGGTCAAGCAGTCAACTTTGAACTGCAGCAGGGGCCGAAAGGCAATCACGCCTCTGTCATTGTGCCAAACGAAGCACAGAACATGTAAGAGTCGAACTGGATAAATAAAAAAACCGGCAAGCCGCAAAGTTGCCGGTTTTTTTATTGCTGCAATTTACAGGAGAAGTTCGTTCCCCCGAGCAGACTAGAAAGAGATCATTGCGCGCTGTCGTGATAGTCCTGACAGGCGCTCAGGGTATTTTCCATCAGGCTGGCAACCGTCATGGGACCCACCCCACCCGGCACAGGCGTGATGAAGGAGGCATGATTGCGCGCGGTCTCAAACTCAACGTCACCAACCAGAGAGCCGTCCGCCAACCGGTTGATACCCACGTCGATCACCAGTGCCCCCGGTTTGACCCACTCACCCGGAATGAAGTTGGGTTTCCCAACCGCCACCACCAGCAGGTCGGCACGGCGAACCTGATCTTCCAGATCCTGAGTGAAACGGTGACAGGTGGTGGTAGTACAACCTGCCAGCAGCAGCTCCAGCGTCATCGGCCGACCGACGATGTTGGATGCCCCGACTACCACCGCATGCAGACCGTGCGTTTTTACACCGGTCGCTTCAATCAGCGTCATGATGCCCTTGGGCGTACAGGGGCGCAGTGCCGGAATACGCTGTGCCAGCCGACCCACGTTGTAGGGGTGGAAACCATCCACGTCCTTGTCGGGACGAATACGCTCCAATACCTGAGTCGTATCGCAGTGAGCCGGCAAGGGGAGCTGTACCAGAATACCGTCAACGTCTGCGTCTTCATTCAGCTTATCGATCAGTGCCAGCAACTCTTCCTGGCTTGCCGTCGCGTCCAGATCGTAAGAGCGGGAGATAAAGCCCACCTCTTCACAGGCGCGCCGCTTGCTGCCGACATAGACCTGCGAGGCAGGATCCACCCCGACCAGGATCACCGCCAAGCCCGGCGCCCGTTTTCCTTGTGCCAACCGCTGTTGGACTTGCGCTGCGACCTGATTGCGAATCGTTTGCGCAACCTGTTTTCCATCAATGATTTTGGCAGACATCGTTCTTCACTCACCATGTGTTCAACTGCCGCGCATTGTCGCATTTTTTTGCCACGGGTGTTAGCGGCTCTCGCATGGAGGGCAATAAGTAGGCATTTGAATTCATTGGTGGAAAAATTCGTTGACGCTGGCTTTCCCGCTTGGGTATGATGCCGGCCCGTTGCCCAGTACAGCCGCTGTCGCTATGCTGGAGACGAGATTTTCGGTGATTAGCGCAGCCCGGTAGCGCATCTGGTTTGGGACCAGAGGGTCAAAGGTTCGAATCCTTTATCACCGACCAGGTTTTTCGACATGCCGCCAGGCTTGTCGAGGCAATGCGCCCTTAGCTCAGTCGGATAGAGCAACGGCCTTCTAAGCCGTGGGTCGCAGGTTCGAATCCTGCAGGGCGCGCCATTGATGACATGCATCTCTCCGATGCAGGGCATTGATGGATATCTTCAGTGGTGGCTGTAGCTCAGTTGGTAGAGTCCCGGATTGTGATTCCGGTTGTCGTGGGTTCGAGCCCCATCAGCCACCCCATTATCTCCTTTCAGAAAACATTCAATCCTATCTGTTTAAATCCAGTAGAAATAACCCTCTCTTCTTACGTCCTGATGGTTGCTGGCAAAATGTCTTTAATGGGTCTCAAAGGAGGCATTAGTGCCGGTACGGGTGGTGTGTGTGGCCTAATGGCAATGTCACGACCTGCACTCCAGATACGACGTTTGTTGCGCCTCGAGAAAACCACCAAGAACAGACGATTGTGCTCAATGACGAGCAAAGTCGCCTGCTCGATCAGCGCTACCCGGACGAACCGACCAGGAGGATTCAAACAGACCCGAACAGCTACCTGGACACTACAACAAACAGTGATCTTGTCAGGGCCTAATGATGGAGGGACAGGCCCCCTTATTGCATGCTCAAGAAGGCTCTGAAATTGGTACCGAAGAAGGTGCGCTCTTAGAGTGGTGTAAGCAAGACACCGGTTTGAGACCGGCATCAGGTGGTAACTATATTTGTGCATGCTACTACCAGCTTACCAGCTGCCAGCAATACTCTTTGACATGCAGCTAAACAGCTATGAAAAAGGTGTGCCCCCCCATATTCTCACAGGATGTCTATCGCACCTTGCCAAACTCTTAACCATATCTTTCTTTCATATACTTCTTTACCGATATTGCATTGTTAAACTTATATGTTCCATCACCAGCCCCATCCTCTGTGCCACTTAAAACTGGATCCAAAGTCTTTACCTTATCAACAGTATATTCTCCACCAGCGTTATTTTTATAAATCTTAACTTCAAAATTTGTCTCATCAATCCCTTCTGCCTGATGCTTATTATGCCATGAAACTATAGTTCCTATATGATTAACACCTTTCAGAGTAAAGAAAAAAACGCTCCTGAGATTCGGGTAATCGCCGTTCTCACATATTTTATCCAACTCATAATGTGATGATTTATCATATATAACCATAGATAATGGGCAGTTTATGTCATCATTTTTCTCGATTTTAACGCTCGCTGTATCATTACTTATCCTATATGGCCCTTGAATAAAATCAGCTGCACTCACAAACAAAGTGGGAAAGATTAAATTTAAAATGAAAAAACCATACCTCCTCATTATGACCTCACAAATTTTCACTCACTATTATCAATGCCTACTAGGTAATATCGGTTCAAGCAGTTGCTGGCGGGGAAAATTAGTCTGCGTAACTACAACGGCCAAGTGGAGGAAGTCATAGCGTATGTAAGCGCCATAAACAAACTGAATACCCTGGCCTGCCAGTCAGAAAGCCCCGAGTGTAACTGTCACCCGGAGCTGGGGAAGTGATGACTTGATGGTTGATTTGGGCAACAACGCCGTCAGGTGATAACTAGATCTGTACACCCGATGAATAAGGCGCCTCAGTATTTCACAACCACCGCAATCAAAAACAATCCTCATAATTTTATAATGCCTGAGAAAAATAAAATTTCTTTCCTTTAGCATTTATATAAAAAACATTGTCAAAGTTAGCACCTTGGTAACCAAAGTGATACCGTCCACTTACCTTGCCATCAATTATTTCAACCCAGTCACTATTAACAGCATATGGTCGACCTTCATCATTCGTCTCTTCTTCATAATTCACTTGAACTATAGTTATTTTATCTTTGCTTTTCCCATATTGAACATATCCTCCAACCCAACCCGCAGTGGAGGCCCACATCATTCGCATTTTAATTTTACCATCTGTACTAACAAAGCAGCGATAGTCTATGCCGACATCTTCAGCACGACAAATAGAAGAAAACAGAATATAAACCAAGACCAAATATTTATTCATTTAAGTTACTCTATAGTTATAATACTCTGCTCAACAAAACCTCGCCAATCTCGACAAAGCCGTCCATACCACTTTTCACCCATCTCCTGCGGAGTAAATGGTTGAGTATCTAGCAGAGTCAAAAATATTGGGTTCCCAGATTTTCCCACCGTACGGACTTACTGGATCAACGCCTCCCGATGATGGATGCCTGGACTGAATATAACTACCGTTAAAATTAAAGAAGCGACTTGGACAGGCCACTTACCTCTATATTTTTTGCCTAATATGTTGCTTTGTAAATATATGCTACACAACCATCTGATGGGCACAAAACTGATGCAGAGCCGTCCTTGGCCATCAGCCTTGCCTATCAAGGTAAATCATGAATGAATTGAATCTCATTATTCAAAAAAAACACTCTTTCCTTTGTTACATTCATAAGGCATTTTTTAATTTCTATCAGTTGAGCAATAGAACTGTCTTCAAAAAAAGCTCCCCTCGCGTAACACTGAGCATCTCTGAGCTTAATCCAATATCTTTGGGATTGAACCAGTTGACTCCAGTATTTTTCTTTAGATTGCTTATCATAACCGCTAGATAACAATGTAGATTTTAAATTATTATATGTTTTATTTAACTCAGCATCAGCTTGTTTTGATTTACTTTCATAACAAGCAGCAAGATTGGTAGATGGCTCAGAGATATCACAATTACGATCTGTGTTTGAAAACACACTCAATGATATAAAAAAAAGAGCAAAAGATAGTCTTTTCACAGTTATTCTCCAGTTAGATATTTAGCTCTGTTACGCCCAGGCTCATATTGGCTCAAGGAGGGGTTGTTTTTGATGTAATCGGCGTATTTTTGTCTGTCATTTAACATGCCATAGACCATGGGTCTGGGGCCTTTCGTAAAACCCTGATAAACTAAATCAACAATAACATCTTTAACCTTATCATCTAAGCTTTCCCAATTGGTTTTATCAGATATAGATACACCTGGGATATTAGCATCCTGAATACTTTGAGCTGTAGTCCAGCGTTCATAGTTTGATTTTGCCCTGAGAACATAATCAGGGTATATTTTTTCAAACAAGCGATGTTGTGATTTCCTAGTTATTAAGGTTGAATCTTTATTTTCTGAAACAAAATTAGATGCCTCCCCCCCTTTGATTCCTGCACCAGCAGATATTAATGAGGCGATATTATCAGGGACCCCTGAGTCAGATAAATCACGGTATACATCTTCTTTTGAGCGACTTCCAATATCATAGCCACGACCAATGGTTACACCAGATTCACTATTACCTGGCCAATGGATTTTTCTTGAGAAGTAAGTACTATTTTCAACATCATTTCCTTCTGCATCAAATGTAAGCTGCCCCTTGGTGACTATGAACCATTTTTCATCCATCTCATCATCAGAGACAGGGTCAGCCACCAGCCCCATCATCCCCGCAGGATGAATAAACCAAGGCTTGATATCACCCAATATCTTACTGGCATCTTCCATCCACGCCATATTGTTGTGTACCTGCATGGCATATTCATAGAGTTTCGGCTGCTCAGCCAACTCCTGTTTTAAGCGCGGCCACTCCTGGCCTGGCTTTACCCATTCGCTTTTGTGCTTGATAAACAACATGCGCAACTTGCCCGCCAATTCCTCATCGGCCAGCGCGGCCTTGATATCATTGCCGCTCAGGGTGCCATCGTTGTCCCTGTCTGTCACCAGCTTGTCATAGAGAGTGCTAAAAAACTCGCCTCCTTCTTTACCTTCGGTATCAGCTTTATCTAAAAATCCGTCGGGGTCACTACTGCCATCGACCAACTTGACACCCAACTTGTGCCAGTCGTGCTGACTGACCACTTCGACATCACTACCCTGCAATACGAACTCGCCAGCCAACTCCCCGTCCGCAGCAGTCCGTTCACGCACCTTCACAAAGTTGTTGGCACCGTGAGTGACAATATCAGACTCTTTCACCGCTAACGGTAAGACCTGTGGCCCAAAATTCGCTACACCGTGAAAACCATGTTGACTATCGTTGGTAAGGCGATAGGTAGTGACCTCTTTCTTTACTAGCAAGTAGCCCTGGCCACCAGTTACCCGTGCCTTGTTATTGATGCAATCTTCAAGCGCCTGTTTGTCATTCTTCGCAACAAACATCTCAAAGTGCACTGCTTTGCTGTCGGTATCCTTCTCGAAGCCGCTGGCTCCGGCAGTAGCTAGCTCATGCTCACCCCAATGACCGATGATCTCTCCGGCCTGCACCGGTATCGGGTTTGCGCTGCGGTCAACAACCGTATCGCCTTTGAATTCGACAGGGATACTAGGTTCAGCGGTCAGTCCGGCCCCCATCTTGCTTTTTGCCAGCCAACCGGTGGCCCCTTTGCTGGCATTGGTCATCACCTGATTGGCGCTATCTTTGACGGTACCACTACCCGCCTTGAACACCTGTACTTTACGAAACTCAGTCGTGCCGCCATTGAGGTTCACCATCTGTGGTGGCTCAGTGGATACCACCACCTCACTGCCAGCAGGCAACCCCATGCTACCCACTGTGGTGTCAGCAGTTTTACGTAGCCATGTATTACCAGGGACCTTATGGCGAGCCGGTTTGCCTTCTGGTGGTGTCATCCACTTCGGCTTTTGTGGAAATTCCTGCTGTAATTGGCTTGCCGCAATATGGAACAGGCTGTCCGGGTCATCAACGTAGTGCACCAAATAGTAATCGTGGGGCTCATCGTTGTGGTTAAACAGGTTCTTCACTTCCTGGCCGACCAACTTCACTTCAGCCCCCCTTTTCGCATAGACAGGTTTATCGCCAGACAGCCGACGTGTCAGCTTGGGAGGATGTCCCTCGACCACAGGTTCATAGGTGGACACACCTGTCCCCTTAACCATTACTCGCGCAGCCTCGGAACTGTTGTAGCTGTTCTCACAGGCGATGTGCATGTATAGGCTGTAGAAAGTCAGACGATTCTTGTTCTGCTCACCGGCTTCGTAGCGATGACGTACCAGACAAAACGAAGGGGAGGTATACAGCTCAATACCGTCTCCTGGTTTTCCTGCTTCGGGGCTACGGGTTGCCTTGGCCGGTTTGGTTGCCAACCGGTAGGCAACGATCTCCCCGTCCGCAATGGCACGTACGGCGCCGCTCGGGTGCCAGCCTCCGCTTTTACTGAAGTGGATGCCACCGTGCCAGATACGGTTGCGGCCTATCGGGAAGGTACCGTTCTTGAGACCATTGATCTTCTTGATAAACTCTTCGATGGATGCAATCTCGCTGGAGCCGTTTTCACCAGCCAGTTGCATGGGATAGACGATTTTCATCTTTGTTATTCAATCCTAAGTTGTTCGTCGAACATCAAGCGGAGGGCTGATAATCGCTATCGGGCTCCAGCGCCTTGAGCAACGCTTCCATCGCCTTCTCGGTGGCAATCGCCTTGACCAGTTCAACCAGTTCAGGGGCTTTCACCACTTCCACGCCTTTGGGGATGATGGGAGGCTGACCTGCCCAGCCAGAGCCTGAACCTGCGCTGCCGCCGGCATTGAGTTTGATGGCGGGGCCCACCAGCTTGATGCCGCTAGGATCCACTTTCACAAAGCTGCCGCCTCCCTTGAGGGTTATTTCAGAACCCGCCTCCAGCACCAGCTTGTCGCCCACCTTGATATGCACTTCCTGCCCGGCTTCCACCAGCAGGGACTGCCCCAGCTTCTGATGCAGGCTGGCATCCACCGTCAGCGAGTAGTCGGCTTTTATCTGGTCGCGCTTCTCACCCTCTACCGTCAGGTGGTCATTGGCCTTGATGCGGGTCACCCGCTCGTTGTCGATATCGGTATGCTGGTCGTGCTTGATGTGCCAAGCAGCATCGTTCTCGATAAGCACGTTCAGGTCTTTCTGACCGTGGATATAAATCTCTTCCTGCCCCGCCTGGTCTTCAAAGCGCAGTTCGTTGAAACCCTCACCCTGGTGGGTCTCGGTGCGCAGCACGGTGCGGGTCTTGTTGGCCGGCAACTCGTACGGCGACCGGTTGGTGGCGTGGTAGGTGCGACCAGTGACAATGGGCTGGTCGGGGTCCCCTTCCAGGAACGAGACAATGACCTCGTGGCCGATGCGCGGAATCGCCATCATGCCGTACTGACCGCCGGCCCAACCTTGCGAGACTCGCACCCAGCAGGAGCTCTGATCGTTACTCGAGCCGTAGCGGTCCCACGGGAATTGCAGCTTGACCCGGCCGTGCTCGTCGCAGTAAATCTCCTCCCCTTCCGGACCCACCACCATGGCGATTTGCGGGCCATCCACCATCGGCTTGTGGGGTGCCTCTGGGCTGCCGATGCACGCCCGCCAGGTGGTGCTCGCTTTTACCACCCCGAATTCGTTGTGGTACACGGTGGGGCCGCTGCCCCCCTCCTCTTCCAGCGCCTGCGGCTGCAAGCCGGTGTGCTGGATACGCACGATTTGCCA